>DASPQC010000001.1:0-2715 GCA_035625165.1 Thermoplasmata archaeon
CCGTACCGTAACTTGGCCAACCCAGTGTATACCCCCACTGGGCAGAACCCATGACGCGGAACCCCGACCACCGCAGGGAGGTGCGAAACCCATGATTCGCCTCGTGAGCGACCTGTACGTTCGACACCGAGGACGAACCCCATCTCGTTCAACCAATCCGCCGGCAGATTCCGTGGTCGTAAGCCCTCGTGATACGAGCCGCACCCCGTCGACTCCGGTGATCCAGGTCAGACATCTCCGGAAGATCTACGGCCGGCTGCCCGCCGTGGACGACGTGAGCTTCGAGGTCCGCGCGGGGGAGGTCTTCTCCCTCCTTGGGCCAAACGGGGCCGGCAAGTCTACCACCGTCGAGATTCTCGAGGGCCTCCGGAGCCGGACGGGTGGTGACGCGGAGGTCCTCGGGGTCGACCCGTGGACCCACTTCGATCAGGTGAAGGCGCGAATCGGGGTGATTCCCCAGGATTTCCACTTCTTCCCCAAGCTGACTCCACGCGAGGCGATCCGGCTGTATGCGCGACTCTTCAAGACGAGAGCCGACCCCGACGAGCTCCTAGCGCGCGTGGAGCTGACCGACAAGGCCGACGACTACTACGAGACGCTCTCGGGGGGGCAGCATCAGAAGGTCGGTGTCGCCCTCAGCCTGGTGAACGATCCCGAGGTGTGTTTCCTGGACGAGCCCACGACCGGCCTCGACCCCCGCGCACGTCGCTCGATCTGGACTCTCATCCGCCGGCTCCGGGCCGAAGGGCGGGCGGTGCTCCTCACAACCCATTACCTGGAGGAGGCCCAGCAGCTCTCCGACCGGATCGGGATCCTGAACTTTGGAAGGATCATCGTGACGGGGACCCCTAGGGCGATCATCTCCGAGTACGGGCGGCCCGAGCGTATTCGCGTCGTCGGAGACCCATCGCTTGCGGACCGATTGCAGCCTCTCGGGCTCCCGACGACCCGACGGGACGGCGAGATTGAGGTCGAGCTGCGCTCCAAGAACGATGCGCTCGCCATACTCCAGACCGTCGCGGCCAGCGGGCTGCGATGGGAGACCTTCTCGACGGTGAACGATTCGCTCGAGGACGTCTTCATCCGGTTGGTGGGCCGGCTCGAGGATGGTGCCTCTGCGACGCCGACGGTCGAGGGGGTGGGGACATGAACGTTGGCCGGGCGCTGGCCTACTTCCCGACCTTCGCTCGGATCTGCCTGCGCAGTCGCCTCGGGGTCTTCATGACCCTCGTCTTTCCCGTCGTGCTGATCCTCCTCTTCGGGGCGATCTTCTCCAACACGGGGAGCAGCCGAGTACCGCTCTCGGTCGAGAACCTCGACCACGATTCCGTCATGAGCCAGCAGTTCTTGGCCGGGCTGAACGCCACCGGAGTGGTGGCCGTTACCTTGGTCTCACCTGCCGTCGGCAACCTTTCCGATTATGTCGCCCATAACGGGCTCGTAGCGGGGCTCGTCATCCCGGAGGGGTTCAGTTCGGCCTTGTTGAACGGCTCGTCGGTGCACTTGATGTTGTTCACTGACCCCTCCTCGGGGGCTGCGAGCGCCGAAGTCCAGGGGGCCGTGCAAGGTGTTGCGAACGGCATGAACCTCCACCTCGCAGGAGGCTCGCCACTCGTGACCTCGATCAACGTCAACGCGGGGAGCCATCTGTTCACGAACATCGACTACCTCGTCCCTGGGCTCATCGGATTCTCCGTGCTGGTGAGCCCGATGATGCAGATGGTCAACCTGAGCTCCACGTGGAAGCGTGAGAAGCTGTTCCGTGAGCTCTCCCTTACCCCGCTGACGCGCGGCGAGTGGCTGTTCGCCACCCTGCTCTGGTATGTTGTGCTCGCCCTCGTATCGACCCTGCTCCTGACCGGCCTCGGCACGGTGCTGTTCGGGGCTCACGTCACGCTCACGGTGCTCGCCCTGCCCTACCTCCTTGCCGGACCCGTTCTCTTCGTTTCCATGGGGCTCCTCGCGGGCACGGTCTCGAAGACGCCCGAGGTCGCCGCGATGATCGGGAACCTGATCACTTTCCCGATGATGTTCCTCTCCGGGACCTTCTACCCGGTGTCGATGTTCCCCAGCTCGCTGGTACCGGTAGCCCACGCTCTTCCGCTCTACTACTTGATTAACGGGCTGAACGCGGCGCTGCTGTTCGGAAACCCTTCGACCGCGCTCACGGACCTCGTCATCGTGACGGTCCTGGCGATCGGGTTCGCCTTGGCCGCGACGCAGGCGTTCTACTGGAGAGAGGAGCGGCGACAGCTCCTTGCACGAGGGCCAAGCCTCCATGACGGATCCAGCCATGCCCCTGCCAGCTGAACCGACGGTAAGTTCGCTCTCGGGAGCGGGGACCGGAGGTCCTTCGCTCCCGACCGAGTTCAAGGTCGGGATCGGCTCGATCTCGGACGTGGTCTTCGGGCTGGCGCTCTCGATCGGGTCCCTGATGCTCGTCGCCAGGACACCCCAGACCGGCTCCTCGCTGCTCTCCGGCATCTACTACTTCGGATTCAGCTTCCTCATCGTGATCTTGGTCTGGCTCAGCTTTCGACGGATCGTCGTGGTCCTGCCCTACGAGACGCCGGCGACCCTGATCGTGAACGTGGCCCTTCTGTTCTGCGTCGCCATCGAGCCGTTCCTGTTCTACGTCTTGGTAACGGTGAGCGCGGTGGGTGCCGATGCATCGGTGGCGTTCGCCGCCGACCTGGGGGCGATGATGTTCCTCCT
>DASPQC010000002.1:0-100627 GCA_035625165.1 Thermoplasmata archaeon
CTTCTCCGCGGTGATGCCGGGGCCGCAGACCGTGCAAGAGAATGGGAGTCGCAGCAGGAACCCCTGGCCATCCCCGCGCGGGCGCTGGCGGAGTTTCTCCGAGCAGGCTATCGACAGGGGGGTCGTTTCCTCGAGCGGAGCCTGACCCTGGCCCGCCGCCTGCCGGCCCTCCCTCTCGAAGAGGAGGCGGCCGATGAGGCGGAAAGGTTCGGTGGGGACTTGGATCGGCGAGGACTGGCGGTGGGCAATCTGGACCTCCTCATCGCGGCCGTTGTACGAAAGAACCGAGGAATACTCGTAACCCGAGACCGGGCCTTCCAGCGAATCCCCGGCCTACACCTCGAAACGTACTGACCGCGATTGGATTCGATTGCCCTCGCCGCTCAACTTGGGGGTCTCCCACTCCCCCGGCGCCGGCGGATCCTCCTCGTTCTGATCGAGCAAGTGAATCCGCTCGGGGCTATGCTGCCCATTCGACTTGGTTGGCGGGTATCCCCGCTTGGGGCTGCACCTCCCTGGTGGGAAGGAGGTGAAAATCCCACTCGCGGGACCCACAGGTTTAGGACCTGGCCGCGATACGGAGGTGGTCTCCGGGTCAGGGTGCTGTCGTGGTGGGCATCGAGCTTCGTCAGGATTCTCGACGCTTGATTCTCGTCGCCGTCGTGTGCTTGATCGTAACGATATCGGGCTCGGCCAGCCTCATCGATCTCTCCCAAGGTCGCCAACACCTTACCGGAATCGAAGGCCGCGTATCTGCGAGCCTTCTGGGCAACTCGCTGCACGGCGGAGCATCGACCCCGGCCCACCCCTCGGCTCCCTCCGCCCGGAATTCTACCCGGGGCCCTGCGGAGGGTTCCGCGATACCGTTTGTGAATGAGACCCTGGTCTTGACGAACAATACGCTCGTCTCCGGAAACCTTCCAGCCGCCGTTAGCAGCTACCCAACCGCCGCCATTTTCGACAGTGGGAAGGGAGAGGTGTTCGTTGCCAACTCCCAATCGAACAGTGTAAGTGTGTTTAACGCCACGACGAACGCCTCGGTCGCGACCATCCCGGTGGGAACCGTTCCTGACGGGATCGCGTACGACAGCGGGACGAACGAGATCTTTGTCGCGAATTGCCATTCGAACAACGTAAGCGTCATTTCCGACGCGACGGACACGGTCACGGCGACGATTCCATTGGCCAGCGGGTCCTGCCCTTTCGCGGTCGCATACGACGATATGCAAAACACGGTCTTCGTGACGGAAGACGACGCGAACCAGGTGGTAGTGATCGAGGATTCGAACGACGCGACGCTGGCGGTAATCTCCGTTGGAGTCGGCCCCGATGGAATCGCGTACGACTCGTCCGGAAACTTCGTCTTCGTCACGAACGGGGGCTCGAACAATGTGAGCGTGATTGGAGCGGTCTCCCACACAGTGTTGGAGACCGTCGCCGTGGGGCCTGAGCCTGGGGGGGTCGCTTACGACAGTGACGTCAACGAAGTCTATGTCGCTGACGGTAACACGAACCTCGTCAGCGTGATCTCGCTCACAAATTTCACTGCCTTTGCCAATGTCACGGTGCTTGAAGATCCGGGCGGCGTGGCATTCGACCCCGACAACGAGTACGTCTACGTGACCGGCACTCTGGACGGCTATGTGGTCGCGATCGATGATCTGACCAACACCGTCGCGCACCAGATCGAGGTCGGGGCCTTCCCCGTCGGGTTGGCGTACGACAGCGCAGCAATGGAGCTGTTCGTGGTCAACGAGGCCTCGACCACCGTGAGCGTGGTTTCGGGTACATCGAACAGCGTGGTGGCGACGATCCCGCTCGCAAGCCTTCCGTATGCGGAAACCTACGACAGCGGGAACGGAGACGTGTACGTGACGAACACACTTACGAGCACGGTCAGCGTGATCAACGGGACCACCAACACCCTGGTCGGCTCTCCGATCCCCGTCGGAGACCAACCCTTAGGCGCCGCGTACGACGGCGACAATGGCGAAATCTACGTCGCGAACGAGGCCTCAAGCTCGGTGACCGCCATCAACGGGACAACGAACACTGAGGTGGGTTCTCCCATCTCCGTCAAGGATCCAATCGGCATTGCCTACGACAGCGGGAAGGACGAGATCTTCGTCACGGCCGTGGGCGCCGCCCCCGGTACGGGCGAAGTCGTCGTTATCTCGGGCGTGAACAACACCGTTGTGGCGACGGTGGCCCTACCGCTCGACTTCGGTCCGGAAGGGCTCGCCTATGACAGCGAGAGGGGGGAGGTGTTTGTCGCCGACGAGGTCGCGCACAACGTGAGCGTGATCTCGGACGCGACGAACCAAGTCACGGCGAACGTCCCTGTAGGGAACTTCCCGCTGGGAATCGCGTACGACAGCGGGACCGGGGAGGTGTTCGTCGCAAACCAGATGTCGAACAATGTCAGTGTGATTTCGGACGCGACGGACCAGGTCGTGGCGACCGTCACCGCAGGGTCAGTCCCCGCCGCGGTCGCGTACGATGAGGGCAAGGGTGAGGTGTTCGTCACCAACGCACTCTCGGACAACGTCAGCGTGATTTCGGACCTCACGGACATGGTCACGGCGACCGTGGCGGTCGGGAGCGATCCCACGGGAGTCACCTTCGACAGCGCAAACGGAATCACGTACGTATGCAATCTCCACCAAGGCACGGTCTCGCTTATTTCGGGCGGGACTTCGACAGTGACCTTCACCGAGACGGGACTCCCTTCGGGGACGGAGTGGTATCTGAACGTGACGGGACAAGCACCCGTCGCCTCGGCCACCGGGGTCGCCGTCATCGACCTGCCCAACGGCCCCTATGCGTACACCATCGCCACCGCCAACAAACAGTACGAGCCGTCCCCGGGAGGCGGAGGCTTCACTTTGAAGGGTCGACCCCTGACCGAATCCGTTACGTTCTCTTTGTTGACCTACGAGGTCACTTTCACTGAACACGACCTGCCCTCGGATACTCCTTGGTGGATCAACGTCACGGGGGGCCCCTCGACGACCTCGTTCACAACGACTCTCTCCTTCCCCGAGCCCAATGGGACGTACGACTTCAGCGTGGCCACCTCGAACAAGTCGTACGTTTCGAACGGAGGGGCCTTCACGGTTAGCGGGGGGTTGGTGGCGGTGTCCGTGACCTTCAGTCGCGGCACCTACGCGCTCACGTTCCAAGAGAGCGGGTTACCGAGCGGTGCGACCTGGTACGTGAACCTCACGGGCGGCCCGTCCGACAGTTCGACGGGAACCACCATCAGCTTCGCCGTCCCCAACGGCACCTACCCGTACTCGATCGGCCCACCCCGGGGGTACATCGCGAACCCCGCAGGGGGTAGTGTCGCGGTGACCGGGGGGCCGGCAAGCAGGGACATCTCCTTCTCTCCGGCCCTTCGGCCGGGCCAGTACCGTGTTGCCTTCGAGGAGTCCGGTCTAACAGGCGGAACCTCGTGGAGCGTGACTCTGAACGGTACCCTGTTGGCTTCGTCTTCCATCTCGATCAACTTTACCGAGTCTAACGGCAGTTATTCGTTCGAGATCGGAGCGGTCCCGGGTTATTCCGCGAGCCCCAGCACTGGGACGGTGCACGTGAACGGGGTTAACGTTCCCGAGTCGATTGCGTTCACCGTCACGCAAACCACTCCACCGACCAACGCAACGGGTTCCCCGAAGCTTCTCGGCCTCCCGCCCACGGTGGCGTATGCTTTACTGGCCGGAATCGCGGCGGCGGTGCTCCTGGTCGTAGTGGCCGTGGTCGCGCTCCGACGCCGCAGGAGCAGGTCTCCCCCCACAGACGCGCTCTCCCCGCCGTCGCCCGATGCTCCCGTCCCTCCGCCGCCTCTGTAGTCGGAGGAGGACCTCGGCCATCTCTGCGAAAGTACCCCTTTGTGATGCAACATCTGGCGGATTCGCTCGGGGCTACGTGCAACGTGAGTTGCGACCACTGCGAGTCGCGGCACTAATCGAGTGGCGCCTGCTTCCTTTCCTGACGGATTAGTCAGCGAACTCGCTTCGGGCTTCCCGTCAGAGAATCTGGCCTTCCGACACGAAACCCGGATGGTCCCCTCGCACACGTAGATCTCAAACAACTCGCCCGTGGCTTGGCCGCTCGACTCCGGGCCGGAGAAGTTCGTCAGACCGAAGTGGGTACCTTCTCTCCTTTGAGCACCGATTGGGCGGCCGCCAGCCGGGCCAGCGGAATCCGGAACCCCGAGCAGCTGACGTAGTTCAGTCCTATGCGATTGAAGAAGTCGATGCTCCTCGGGTCCCCCCCGTGCTCCCCACAGATTCCGACCTCGAGATTCGGGCGAGTTTTCCTCACCTCGGCGACCGCCAGGGCGACCAGCTTCCCCACGCCTTCGACATCCAGAACCTCAAACGGGCTATCGCGGAGTATCTTCTCTTTCAGGTACTTCGCCATGAACTTCGCCTCCACGTCGTCCCGACTGAAGGCAAAGGTTGCCTGAGTTAGGTCGTTCGTCCCGAAGGAGAAGAAATCGGCGTACTGGGCGATATCTCCTGCGGTGAGGGCCGCCCGAGGAGTTTCAATCATGGTCCCCACCTTGTACTCGAGGGCCTCGCCGAGTTCCGTGAGGGTTCTCTTGGCGGCGGCGTCAATCACCCTCCTCAGCCACACCAGCTCCTCCTTGTCGCTCACCATGGGGAGCATGATGTGGACCCTGGCCGTCTCCCCTTCCTCTCGCCGCACTTGGACTGCGGCGCGGACGATCGCCTCCACCTGTACATCGTAGATGAGAGGATACGTCACCGCAAGTCGGCAGCCGCGGTGTCCGAGCATTGGGTTGTGCTCCATCAGGTGCTCGAGTTTCCCTAACAGCTTCAGCCACCGTTCGACTTCCGCTGGCTCCGCACCATGGCTCCGCAGGGATTCGATCTTCTCCAGTACAGCTTCCAGTCGGGGGAGAAATTCGTGGAGGGGCAGGTCCAGCAGCCGGACGACGACGGGGCGTCCTTTCATCACACGGAAGATCCCGACGAAATCGCTCACCTGAAATGGGGCAAGTTTCCGGAGCGCGCGGCTCCGCTCTTCGTCGGTCTCCGAGAGGATCATCTCGTGCATGATCTTCAGCCGATCCGGTGCGTTGAACATCCTCTCGGTCCGGCAGAGCCCGATTCCCTCGGCGCCGAACTCGAGTGCGCGGGCGGCCGCCTCGGGAGTGTCGGCGTTCGCGTACACCCCGAGTTTCCGGAGGTCGTCCGCCCACTCGAGGAGCTTACCGAACTCCGGTGTGAGCTTGGGCTCGACCGTAGGCACCGCGCCGAGCATCACCGTGCCGGAGGTGCCGTCGATCGTAATGACGTCCCCACTCTTGACAACCTCGCCACCTTCGACCGTGAAGAAGCCCTTGAGGGGGTCGAGGGTGATCGCGCTGCAACCCACCACCGCCGGCCTTCCCATGCCCCGAGCGACGACCGCGGCGTGCGACGTCAGTCCCCCTTTCGCCGTCAGGACGCCCTGAGCCGCGATGATCCCGCTGAAATCATCGGGCGTCGTTTCGGGCCGGACGAGAATCACCTTCTGCCCCCTCGCCCCCATCGCGACCGCTACCGAGGTATCCAGGACCACAATTCCCGAGACGGCGCCGGGGGAGGCGTTCAACCCCTTCGCGATGGGTTTGACCCGGACGGAGGGGTCGATGGCCCGGTGCAGCAAGCGTTCCACGTCCGCTGGGTCCAGTCTCTGGACCGCCTCTTCCTTCGTGACCAACCCTTCCTTCGCCATCTCATAGGCGATCCGGACGGCGGCCTGGGGGGTCCTCTTGCCGGTCCGGGTCTGGAGCAAGTAGAGGTGCCCGCTCTCCACGGTGAACTCGAAGTCCTGCATGTCCCGGAAGTGCTGCTCGAGTCGCTCCGCCACGCGCTCCAGCTGCGAAAAAAAGGAGCCGCCGACCGAATCGATGGGGACGGGGGTCCTCGAACCGGACACGACGTCCTCGCCTTGAGCGTCCACGAGAAACTCCCCGTAGAGCCTCTTCTCCCCCGTGTTGGGGTTGCGGGTGAACCCTACACCCGACCCCGAGTTTTTCCCGCTGTTTCCGAAGACCATCGTCTGAATGGTCACCGCGGTCCCGAGGTCGTCCGCGATCTTGTAATACCGCCGGTACTCCCGGGCCCTTGGGTTCTCCCACGACCGGAAGACCGCACCCACCGCTCTCTCGAGCTGCTGCCAGGGATCCTGGGGGAACGGTGTGCCCGACTTCTCTAGGACCACTTTCTTGAAGGCGCGCACAACATCCTCCATCGCGCCGGCGGGGATCTCGGCGTCCTGTCCGAGCCCGAGTACCCTCTTCTTCTGGTCGAGTACGGTCTCGAAATCCACTTTGGGAATGCCGAGCACCGTCGAACCGTACATCTGGATTAGTCGTCGGTAGGCGTCCATCGCGAAGCGTTTGTCGCCCACTTGGGCGGCCATCGTCTCGGCGACACTGTCGGTCAAACCCAAGTCGAGAATCGTATCCATCATTCCTGGCATGGAGAACGGGCCCCCGGACCTCACGGACAGAAGGAGAGGGCGATCCGTGCCACCTAGCGTCTTGCCGGTCGTGGTCTCCAGCTGGGACAGCTTCGACCTGATTTCGCCGAACAGCTCGCTGGGAACACTCCCGGTCCGGAGGTACTCTCTGCACGCCTCCGTTGTGACGACCAGGCCCGGGGGGACGGGCAGGCCGATGGACGTCATCTCAACGAGGCCGAGCCCCTTCCCACCGAGGACGAACCTGTCCAGCCCTTTGGCGTCTTCAAAGAGGTATACGAACACTATCTGTACGGAACGTCGCGGACTGATAGATGTTCTCCCCGCTCGCCCAAAGAGTCTCCAGCTAGGAGCCGGACGATGGCCGCGAGCAGAGGGTACCAACCGATCTCGGGTCCTACCACGGAAAGTAAAACGAGGCGACGGCCAAGAGCGCGCCGTCCAGAACGAGGACTGCCCCGATCCGCTAAGGGAAGCTTCGAGTAGCCACGGCACCTTCGAATAAGTCCGACTGAGGCAGCTCCGAGCGCTGGGGTCGTCCGCCGATATCGGCGGACCGCTCGGTACCTTCGGCTCGACGAATGACGCGCGGCCGAGCGGTCACCGCAACGACCGGGCCAAGCCCCCCGGGGGGAACCAAGCGTTCTTATCGCACTTCGCCGATTTGCGTCGCGGTGCGGGTGTGCTCTCCGCCGTTTATTGGGGCCCCGGGGACATTCGGCCCGAGGAACGGGAGATCCCGTCGCCCGGCCCCCGCGATGTCCTGATCCGGGTCTCCCACGTCGGCATCTGCGGCTCGGACCTGGAAGCGTACCAGAATGGAGGGTACGCGGAGGGGACGATCATCGGGCATGAGTTCTCCGGTATTGTAGAGAAGGTGGGTTCCGAGGTCTCCGCGCTCTCTCGCGGGGAGCGAGTCACGGCCGCCGCGACCGTGCCGTGCGGCACCTGCCGTTGCTGCCGGTCAGGCCGGCCGAGCCTCTGCACGTCTCTCGAGCTCATCGGCGTCAACGCCGATGGCGCGATGGCCGAGTACTACTGCGCGGCGGAGTCGTTGGTCTACCGGCTACCGAAGGAGATCGCGCTCGACCACGCACCCCTCATCGACCCGCTAAGCAACGTCGTCCATGCCGTGCGAATCTCTTCCTTCCGCCCCGGAGCTTCGGTGGCGGTCGTGGGCGCCGGACCCATCGGCCTCCTTCTCACGGACCTCTTGCATTCTTCCGGGGCGGGCCAGGTCGCGGTGTTCGAAACGAACCCCGCGCGCCTCGCCCTGGCGCGGAAGGTGGGAGCGGACCACGGAGTGGACCCTTCCGTACAGAATCCCGCGACGGAGGGCGACGTCCTGACGGGCGGTGAAGGGTTCGATGTCGTCTTCGTCGCCTCGGGGGCGGCGAAGGCCGTCCAATCGGCGTACGACCTCGTGGGCCCGGCCGGAGAGGTCCTGGTCATCGGCATCGTCGAGCAGGTCGCCACCGCGGACTACCTCCGCATCGTCATGTCAGAGCTCACGGTCCGGGGGAGCTACCTGGGATTCAACGAGATCCCGACGGCGATCGACCTGCTCGCTCGTCGGAGGGTCCGGGGGGATCTCATCGTGACCCGGACCGTGAAGGGGATTCCCGGGGCGATCGAGGACGGATTCCCGTCGCTCGCGCGTCCGACGTCGGTCGACGGCAAGGTGGTGGTGGAGGTTCACGGAGGGAGCAGATGACACGGTTTGCATCGAAAGAGTATCTCGAGGAGGTCCAGCGGAGGACGAACGTCGACCCGAAGTACCTGACCCTCGCGAAGGGCGAGACGGTCAGCTACACGATGGTGATCGACGCCGACCCGGCGAAGGGCGTTACCGAGCGGAACGTGGTGGGCTATCGGACCGAGGACGGCAAGATCACCGAGGTCTGGGTCGGGGAGCGCCCGACCGAGATGACGATCTCGGCGCCGTACGGCATCTGGGTCGACGTGGTGCTCGGCCGCCAGAGCGTTACGCGAGCGTTCTTGACGCGACGATTGCGACTCAAGGGGAACCTGGCCCAGATCCTCAAAATGTCGAAGTCGACCGACCGCTGGCTCGAGATCCTCCGCACGGTCCCGACCGAGTTTGCCGGTGCCTTCGCCGCCAGCAACATCGTGGGTGCGAACTAGATGGCGCGACGGAGTGCGGCCACCTGGGTGTTGCTCGCGCTGCTCCTCGTGTTCGTGGTCGGCACGGTCGTCTACTGGGTCCTCTACTTCTTCGTCGGAGGTGTCCAGTCGAGCACGGCGGTCTGGTACGTCCGATTCGAGAACGCGTTCCCGGTGGCGGACGCCTGGGCGACCCTCGCCTGCCTCCTCGCGGCCGTGACCGTACTGAGGGGGGACACGCTTCGCACTCCGTTCTTCCTGGGGGCCGGGGGAGCGGCCGTTCTCTACCTCGCGTGCATGGACATCACGTTCGACCTCGAGAACCACATCTACTCGGGGCTCGCGAACAACGGCGGAGTCCAGATCGAGCTCGTGATCAACATCTTCTGCGTCGTGACCGCCCTGTTCGCGCTGGGCTACGGGCTCAACCTCCTCCGGGCGCGCTCCGGGTCCGGGTAGATGCAGGTACGCTGCTCGTACCTCCAGGTCTCGCCTGAGGTCGAGTCCCACTCCGCGTCCCGGGAGATCGCGGACGACCGCGCCCGGGCCTACCTGCGCACGATGCTCCTCTGCCGGGCGCTGGAGACCGGCCTCACCGAAGCGTACGGTCGGGTCGAGTTCCGTGGGGAACTCCACCTTTCCGCCGGACACGAGGCCGTCGCGGCGGGGGTCGTCGACGCTGCCGAACCGTGCTTTGTGGTCGGGACGCATCGGAGCCATGCGGTCGCCCTCTCGAAGGGGGTCGACCCGACCGCCCTCGCTGCCGAGATCTACGGGCGCGACAGCGGAGTGTGTCACGGCAAGGGGGGCCACATGCACCTGACGGCCCTCGACCGGGGGTTCTTGACGACCGGTATCGTCGGCGCGACGGTGCCCATCGCCGCCGGGTATGCCCTGAGCGCCCGGCAGCTGAACTTGGGCCGAATCGGCGTCGCGTTCCTCGGAGATGGCGCGATGAACCAGGGAGCAGTACTGGAGACCCTCAACCTCGCTCCGGCCTGGAAACTCCCGCTCCTCCTGGTCGTCGAAAACAATGAACTCGCCTTCAGCACCCGTACGGCCGACCTCTCGTCCATCCGACCGCTCGCCGCACGATGCCGTGGGTTCGGCATGGATGCCTATGTGGCCGACGGGACCGACGCTACCGTTGTGTGGGCAATCGCGGCTGAGATCGTGCACCGGATTCGAGCGGGCGGCAAGCCCGCCCTGATCGAGTTCCAGGTGCCCCGACTCTCCGGCCACCTCGAAGTGGTCGATTTCGAGGAGTATCTGGCGGAAGAGGAGAAGCGACGGCGGGTCGCGCAGGACCCGCTCGGCCGGACCGAAGAATCCCTCCTCCGCGCCGGAGTTCTCGATCGGGCCGGCATCGAGGCGCTGACCTCCGAAGTGAAGGAGGAGGCCGAACGTGCGCTCGAGGCGGCCCGAGCCGCGCCGTTCCCGGACGTCACCTCGGCGACCACCGACTCGGAGTGAGGGGACCGTGGCGCGGGAGCTCTACCTCTACGAGGCGTTGAACGAGGCGCTGGCCCAGCGTCTTACCGAGGATGACCGCACCATCCTTCTCGGGGAGGACATCGGCCGCATGGGCGGCGCCTTCTGGGTGACGAAGGGCCTCCAGGAACGTTTCGGGGTTGAGCGGGTGCGGGATACCCCGATCAGCGAGAGCGCCTTTCTCGGGATGGCGGTCGGAATCGCCCTCGGCGGGCTCCACCCGATCGTCGAGGTGCAGCTGGCGGACGTCGCGCTCGTGGCGCTCGACGCGATCGTGAACGAGCTCGCCAAGCTTCGCTATATGAGCGGGGGACAGGCGAACCTCCCGGTCGTGATCCGGGCCCCCGTGGGGGGCTACTACGGGGACGCGGCGCAACACAGTCAGACGCTCTACGCGACCTTCTCCCATTTCCCGGGGCTCGCCGTGGTCGTCCCGAGCGACCCGTTCGACGCGAAGGGCCTGCTCCTCAGCGCGGCACGCGGGGGGCGGCCCGTGGTGTTCCTGGAGCACAAGCAGCTCTACGGCGTGCCGTTCATGCAGTACGGGACGAAAGGAGCGGTCCCCGAGGAACCGTACACGGTCCCCCTCGGAGCGGCGAAGGTCGTGCGCCCGGGGTCGTCCGCCACGATCGTGTCCGTTGGGTACGGGGTTCACCTCGCCCTCGAGGCCGCCCAGGAGCTCTCGGACTCTGGGTTCGACGTGGAGGTCGTCGACCTCCGTTGCCTGAAACCCCTAGACGTCGCGGCGGTGCGGCGGTCGGCGGAGAAGACCGGTCGCGTCCTGGTCGTGGACGAGGACTACTCGAGCTACGGACTTTCGGGGGAGATTGCGGCGCTCCTGCTCGAACATGAGCCGACCCGGGCTCGACTCCGCTCGTTCGCGCGGGTCGCGATCCCGGACGTGCCCATCCCATTCTCGGAGCCGCTCGAGGAGGCCGTCCTGCCGAGCACCGCGCGGGTCGTGGAGGTACTTCGAAGATGGACGTGACGGCCCCGCGACCGCCCGAGCGGTACCGCTGGGTCGTGCTCGCCGCCTACCTCCTCGTGGGAATCGTCCCGCAAGCGCTCTGGATCACCTTCTCGGGAGTCCTTTCGCTCACCGCCCAGACCTACCACACGACGACCGACAACATCGGCCTGCTCTCGGCGATCTACCCGATTGTCTACGTGGTGCTTTCCCTGCCGGTGGGGTATCTCATCGACTCGGTCGGGTTTCGGAAAGCGATTCTTCTTGGGGGGGGATTTCTCGCGGTCTCCGGCGTGCTGCGGCCGCTCGCTCCCGACTTCACGACCCTGCTCGCTCTCCAAGGCGTCGGCGCCGTCGGCCAGCCGTTCATCCTCAACAGTATCTCGAAGATCGTACGGGCATGGTTCCCCGCGTCGGAGGCCAACCTGGCCACCGGTTTCGGGACCCTCTCGGTCTTCGTGGGCCTGTTGATCGGGCTCGGCGTCACGCCCAGCCTCGCGAGTGCCGTCGGCCTCCGCTCGACCCTCTACGCGTACGGAGCGCTCTCGGTCGTCGCACTGGCGGTCTTCTTCGTCGCGGGTCGAGAATCCGGCCGTCGGGACGAGCAGACGGACCGGGTGCGCCCAGGGGACCTTCGCGTCGCGCTCAGCAATCGCGAGCTCGTCCTGCTCTCCGTCCTCTTCTTCCTAGGGATCGGGATCTTCAACGCCGTGGCCACGTGGATCGAGCCGTTGCTGGGGGCCCGAGGCGTGGGGACCGGTGACGCCGGCACGCTGGGGGGCGTCTTCATCCTCGGGGGCATCCTGGGCGCCATCGCGATTCCCGCACTCGCGGACCGCTATCACCGGCTCAAACTCCCGCTCCTCATCTCGCTCGTCGGTTCGGCCATCGTCTGGCTTCTCCTCGGCAACGCTTCGGGGACGGCGACCGAGGCCATCGGCCTCTTCGTCCTGGGCTTCTTCTTCATCGCGGCCCTCCCGCTTGGACTCGAGCTCTCGGCGCGGGCGGTCGAGCCGTCGCAGGCCGGCATCGCGAATTCGATCGTCTGGGAGTTCTCTCAGGTCGGAGGCTTTCTGATCCTCTTCGCCTATCCGGTACTCGCCGCCCCACTCGGGTGGACCGCCCTCTTCTACGTCTCGGCCGGGTTGACCGCAGTTGGGCTTGGAGTGGTTACGCTCCTCCACTCGCGGTGAATCCCCCGGAGGTGCGACGGGCCGCCTCCGGGGGGTCTCAGAGGAGCCGGTTCGAGCCCGCTAGACCTGCTCGAGCGTCGCGCGGAGCATCCAGGCCGTCTTTTCGTGCGCCTCCACGAGTCCGGTCAAAAAGTCGGCGGTTCCGATGTCGCGGTGCTTGTCTTGCGAACGATCGGCCGCGTCCCTCAGTTCGCGGATCACGGTCTCATGGTCGTTCAGAAGCTCAGTAAGGATAGGCTTCGGCCCGAAGGGGGCGGTCGCGACGCTGTCCTTGAGGTGCGCGAGCTGGTGGTAGTCGCCGAGCGATGCGTGCGCGAAACCTCCCAGCGCGCGCACCCTCTCCGCGACGTCGTCGACCTCGTCGTCCAACATCTCGTACTGCTCTTCGAACATCTTGTGTAGGTCGCGGAAGTGGGGCCCCACGATGTTCCAGTGGGCGTTCCGCGTCTTCGTGTAGAGCAGGAAGAGGTCCGCCAAGAGTCCATTCAGCGTTTCGACTTCGGCGTGAAGGTCCTTTTCCGGGATTCCGATTTTCGGCTCCAACGTTCTCACGCTCCTCTGTGCTTCTCTCCGGTCTCGGTCGGGAAGGCCATGGTGGAATCGCGAGTGGCTACATATTCGGCTCGTGGGGCCGGCTTTCCTTCCTCGGGGGGTCACTCCACAAAGCCGGAGCGAAGGAGCCCTTGCAGCAGGTCGGCGTGCTTCCGTTCGTCGGCCTCCATGCTCGCGATGAGGAGCGACATCGTCCCCTCGAGATGCGCCGCCAAGTCGGCGTCCGCGCTCGCTTCCGCTCGGCGTTCACCCTCGATCAGCGCCTCGACCTCGCGGCGCGTGATGCCCGAGGTGTGCGCGCGGACGACCCCCCGGTCCAGGTACGGAGCGAGAGACGCGACGATCTCGGCATGCCGCAGGCTGTCCGATGCGATCTGGCGGAAGATCGCCCGCGTGAGTTCGTCCCGGGCTTTCTGCGCGAGCCGCATGCACATCGTTACCGCCGCTTGCTCCGCCCGGACGCGGTGGCGGAGCCAAAGGGCCATGCTCCGGGTCGGCGGACTGCTGGACGGTACCGCCGCTGGGGCCTGGGTTCGCCCGCCGCCACTCGCTTCGCCCATGCGCTCGGCGAGGGTGGCCGCCCCATCGAGCATCGTCCGCATCCTCGAACCCACACTGAGCGCCGGGTCGCGAAGTCGCTCGGCGACCTCGCGGGCCACTCGACGGGCTTCCGGGTTCGAAGCGTAGGCCAGAAACGGACCCTTCAGTCGACGTCCGGAGAGGTACTGGGAGACCGCCGAGGGCGCGAGGCCGAGGACCTCCGCCGCGTGCGCGGAAGAGACCCCGAGTTCCTCCACGAGCTCTCGGGCGACCAGGGCTTGGAGCAGCCGAATCCAGGAGCCGGGCGAATTCCTCGAGACGGTCATATCATTCTCCGACAAAACCCGCGCTGGGATAAGGCCTTCACATTGTGAATAATCCTGTCGTCCGGTCACGTACACAACGGACAAATACTCACCTGCAGGTGAGCAAAATGGGCCTCATGTCGACTCAGGGTAGCTCGGGGGCCGCCGGAAGGTCGTGGATATCGTGCCGGGGAGCACCCGGGAGTAGCGGTCGATGAGCGACTTCCCGACGTTCTTGCTGCTCACGGTCGCGATGGGTCTCTCGATCTTCCTCTCCCTACCGGTCATCCTGGCGAAGCGGATGCAGAGCCGCACGATCACGTTCCTGAACGCCGCCGCGATCGGGATCCTCGTCTTCCTGCTGGCCGACATCTTCGGGGACGTCGCCCCGCTGCTCTCCGGGAGCGCGGTCTACTTGACGCTCCCGTCCATGGACGTGCTCTTCCTCGCCTCGGTGGTCGGGGTGTTTGCGCTGCTCTACGCCATCGACCAGCGGCCTCCCGCGGAGCTCCGACGCGGGGACGACGCGCTCGCGAACGGTGTTGCTCAGTCGGCCGTCGAAGGGACGAGTCCGACCCGCCTGGCCCTCATCATCGCGGTCGGCATCGGGCTCCAGAACCTTACCGAGGGCCTGGTCTTCGGCAGCGCCTGGTCGCTCGGGGAGATCGGCCTCCTCGCGGTGATCTTCCTCGGCTTCTTCCTGCAGAACGTCACCGAAGGGTTCCCGATCGTCTCCCCCCTCCTCGGAGTCCGCTCGCGCAACGTCGGCCAAGTCGCCGGCTTCTTCCTGATCGGCGGACTTCCAACCATCCTGGGGGGCGCGGTCGGATACTTCTACAATAGTACGGCCCTGGACGTCCTCTTCGATGCGCTGGCGATCGGAGCCATCCTCTACGTGATCCTGCCAATGCTCCGAATCGCGTTCCGTCCGGCTCCGAGCCGGCTCGAGACCTACTACCGAAACCGCTTCGTCTACTTCGGACTCTTGACCGGTTTTGTCCTCGGCTTCGTGGTGAACGCCTTCTGAGGGCCGCATGGACCGGCGGAGTTCCGCGGGTGACCCGGAGTGGGGCCCGTGACCGCCGGGGAGACCTCCCCGTCGACCGGCGTCGGTTCGTGGGCGACGAATCTCCCGGTGGTCGCGCGCTTTCGGAACTCCCTCGACCGGGTGGTCTCCGGGGAGACGCTACGTGCCTGGGGACCCGCCTGGCTCGTGATGATCGCCGACGTGGACGCGGCGAGCATCCTCACGGGCCTCGAGTCGGGGATCGCCTACCGCTACGACCTCGTCTGGTTCCTCGTGATGCTGATCGTCCCGCTCTTCTTCGTTCAGGAGGCGGCGGGGCGGATCGGAGCGGTCACCCACAAGGGGTTGGGTGAGCTCGTCCGGGAGACCCGCTCCTCGCGCGCCAGCGTGGCGCTGGCGGTTCCTGTCGCGCTCGCGGATGTCGCGAGCTACGTTGCGGAGTACGCCGCGATCGGGCTCGCCTTCGGAATCTTCGGGGTGCCGCTCTACCTCTCCCTCCCGGTAGCCTTCGTCGTGCACATCGGCCTCGTAGCCCGCGGAAAGTACGCATGGCTTGAGCGGATCCTGCTCGGGGTCTCCGCGGTCTTCGTCGTGACCGTCGGGTCGGCGCTCCTCGTCCGTGGGGTCCTCCCGTACAGCCCCGTGGTCTTCTCGGCGAACCCCTCGTTCGTCTTCCTGCTGGCCGCGAACGCCGGCGCCGTCGTGATGCCGTTCATGCTGTTCTACCAGTCCTCGGCGACCGCGGAGAAGGCCGGGTCGACCATCCGCGGAGTCCGGCGGGAGACCCTCATCGGCGCGGTCGTGAGCGAGCTCCTCATGGTCGCGTTCCTCATGCTCGGGGCGGGGATGCCGGCCTCCGCCGACCTCTTCACCTCCTCCGGGGCGGCCGCCGCCCTGGCCTCGGTGGGGGGATGGCTCCTCCCCTACGCCTTCGCGATCGGTCTCATCGCGGCCGCGTTCCTCGCGTTGGTGGTGATCTCCCTCGGAAGCGCCTGGGGCGTCGTCGAGGCGGTCGGACTCCCCCGCCGTCGGGCGTTCTGGGTCTACACGGCGGAGAGCGTTCCCGCGGTCATCATCCCCTTCCTCTACCCCCACCCCCTCGCGCTGGTTCTCGACCTCATGGTCCTCCTCGTGTTCATCCTCATCGCGCCCGGGGTCCTCGTCGGGCTCCTGGCGTCCGACGAACGGGTGATGGGCTCGAAGGCGTCGCGTGGGTTCTGGAAGGGGGCGTATTGGGTGAGCCTCGCCTCGGTAGTCCTTTGCGGTGTCGTCGCGGTGCTCTGACGGCTCCTAAGGGGTGCTCGACGACCCGGCCCTCCAAGGCCGCGATTCGTCGTGCCCTAGCGTCGGGAGCGAGAGCGGGGTTGACCGCGGCGCGCCGGCGCCTTGGGCTTCGGTACCGTGGAGAAGAGGAAGGCCCGCGCCGAGTCGGAGGCCCCGAGCCGGTCGGCCTCGGCGAGCACCCGCACCGCCTCCCGACCCATGTCGGTGAGCTGGTAGGCCTCGTTCGAGTGGACGATGAGGCCCTCGTCCTGCAGCGTCCGCAGGTGGAAGGAGAGTTTCGGGGAATCCTCGATCCCCGCCGCGCGCATCACTTCGGTGAACGAAGTGGCTCCTTCCGAGAGGCGGCGGAGGATGTGCCGGCGCAGCGGGTTCGCGAGCGCCGTCAAGGCTCCGTGGACGCGCGCGGAGGAGATCGCGGTCCGAAGGGCCGCGACCGCGGCGTCCGAGAGCTTGGTGGGGTCGAACCCCACCGCCACCTGCGCCTTCCCCTGGAGCTCCTGGACGATCGTCCCGAGCACGTCCGCGAGCTCCTCGGTGCGGTGCGACTCGAACATCCGTTCGACCCCGGTCAGGATGACGGCCGGGCGGCGGTGGCTCTCGACGAACGAAAACACGGTCCCCTTGATCCCCTGGGACGAGTCGGTGACGCCGAGGTCGGCCACGGTGATGCCCGCCCCCGGGCTCTGCGCGGGACCTCCCACGAGGAGAACATCGTGCCGCTCCTTCGCCCACTGCTCGGCGAGCTTGGTGGGGTCGTTCGCGACCATCTCGGCGGCGGAGAACGCTCGCTGCTCGTCGACCAGCCGTAGGATCCGCTGGACGTCCTCGGAGCGGAACGGCTTTCGAAGGTAGTCGAAGGCGCCGAGCTTCATCGCCTCGACCGCCGTCTCGACGGTCGCATAGCCGGTGACCATCACCACATAGACGTGGGGCCAGCGGGCCCGGACCTGCCGGAGGAAATCGACCCCGTTCATCCGCGGCATGCGGATGTCGGAGAATATCGCGTCCACCTCCTCGCTCTCGAGGAGCTCGAGCGCCTTGGGAGCGGACGAGACCGGCTCGGCCCGGTGCCCCCAGTCCCCGAGGAGGGTCGCGAGTTCGTCGCGAAACACGGAGTCGTCGTCCACCACGAGAATCCGCACGGGCCGAGCGACGGACGGTTGTTAGATAAGTCCGACGCTACGCCGAGCTCGGCCCCGGCGCGGCACGATGTCGTGCGTCGCGGCGGGGCTCGGAGTCGGGCCGCGCGACGAGCGGGAGGCCCACCTCGAAGGTCGTGCCTCGGCCGACCTCCGTCTCTAGCTCGATCGTCCCACCGTGGGCCTCGACGATGCCGCGGCAAATCGCGAGGCCGAGTCCGGTCCCCTTCCCCTCCGATTTCGTCGTAAAGAACGGTTCGAAGAGGTGCCGTCGCACGTCCGGAGGGATCCCGGGACCGTTGTCGGTGACCGAGAACCGACCCCACCCATCCGCGGCGTTCGCCCGGACGCGGATTTCGCCCTTCCCCGCGAGCGCGTCGTAGGCGTTGTTGAGCAGGTTCGTGACGACCTGGCCGATCTGGTCCGGATGCCCCCGAACGACGAGCGGCTCGGAAGGGGTGTCGACCTTGACGTCCACGTCCTGCGACTGCTTGTCCTTGAGAAAGTCGACCGCGGTGCGGACCGCGTCGCGGAGGTCAAAGTCGACGATCTTCGACTCCGGCCGCCGCCCGAAGTCGAGGAGGCCGCGCACGATCTTGGCCGCGGTGTCGGTCTGGGTCAGGACGGAGTCGATCCGGGCGCGCGTCCAGGGGTCGTTCGACCGCCGGCGGATCGACTCGGCGATGAGTGTGATGTTCGCGAGCGGAGTGTTGAGCTCATGCGCCACCCCGGCCGCGAGCTGCCCGAGCGACACGAGCCGCTCGGAGTGGATCGCCTGCTGTTCCCAAGCGCGCCGCTCCGTCAGGTCGACCGCGACCCCGAGGAAGTGAGTGATCTCGTTCTCGAGGTCGCGGATCGCCGTGATCGTCAGGAGGACGGGATGCTCCTTCCCCTTCCGGTCGACGTTGATGAGCTCTCCCGACCAGGCGCCGATCGCCGGGTCGAGGAGGTCGTCCCACATCCGCTCGTAGACCGACCGGTCGGTGTGGGAGCTGGCCACCACGCTCGGACGCCGGCCGAGCACCTCCTCGCGGGAGTAGCCGTAGATCCGCTCGAACGCCGGGTTCACGTCGACCAGGAATCCGTCCCGGTCGGTGATCTCCATCGCGTTGGTCGAGTGGAGGAACGACTGGTAGAACAGCCGAGTCCGGTCCGCGACGCTCGGACCGAGGGGAGTGCGGTCCTTCACGAGGACGAGGACGCCGGTCGCCTTCCCCCGCTCGTCGGTCTGGGGGTAGAACTCGAGGTCGACCGTATGGCGCCGGTCCCGGCGGGCGGGCTCGAGAAGGAATCCGGTGATCGCGACCGACCGTCCGTCCGCCTGGGCGCCCCGCCGGGCGGCATCGAACCGTTCGGCGCCGGAGGCGAACAGCTCCGCGACGGTGCGGTCGATTACCTCTCGGTCGAGCCCGACCAGCTGGCGGAACGCCTCGTTCGTCCGGGCGACCCGCCCGTCGGGGGCCAGCAGGACCGCGCCCATCGGCCCTCGTTCGAACGTCGCGTCGAACCAGTGCCGGTCCGTCATCCGAATCGGAGAATGGCGAAGACGCCCTAAAAGCGACCGCCCTCACCGTGCCGCGCGTCAACTCGACTCGACGCAGGGGGGAAGAACCCCCCATCGGTGATACTAGCCGATGGAATCCCCCCGGATCCTGCTGGTTCGGGAGACCCCCAGCCTCGCGGACTCGGTGCAGCTCCTGCTCGAGACCGTCGGCTACCGGGTCGTCCCCGTGAACTCGCTGCCCCTTCCCCGTCGGAAGGGTCGCGCTCGAGAGACCGGCGAGGTCGGGGCCGTGATTGTCGCGTGCAACGAGCCGACCTCCGCGATGCTCGACCGGCTGCCCGGAGCCCTGCCCGAGGCGTACCGCGGGGCTCCCACGATTGTACTCGGACGGCCGGCTCGAGAGGAACAGAGCACCGCCTACCCGGGAGTCCGGTTCGTCGGCCTGCCCCTGGATGCCTCCTCGTTCATCGGGCTGGTGGGCTCGCTGGTCGGACGGGATGGCACGGCGGCTCGCGCCACTCCGGCGCCAGCACGCTGACCGCGCTACCCGAGGGCAGCTTCTGAATCCCCGGGGTCCTGGACCCCGGGTCAGTCCACCGCTTCCGAAGGAGCGTGGAACGTCCGGGGAGCCGCGCCCCTCAACACCGAGGGAATGAGGGCGGCTAGGATCATCCCGGCCGAGATGAGGAAGATCCAGTGGATGGCGTCCAGGAATCCGGCTCCGGCGGTGAACGGCGTCGCCGAACTCGCGCTGCCGAGGAAGATCGCCTGGATCTCCGGGCGGGTCAGGACGGAGGCGAGGACGGCGATGGTGATCCCGAGACTGAGGGTGGAGCCGGTGTTGAGGAGGGTCGACCCGATCCCGGACGCGACCCCACGGCGGTTCGGCGTCACGGCCGTCATCATCGCCGCCCGGTTCGGAGCGGCAAACAGTCCCATCCCGGCGCCCACCAGGACGAGCGGCGGGGTCAGCTGGAGGAACGAGTCGTCCGGGCCGATGGTGGAGAGCCATAGGAATCCCACCGCGGAGACGGCGAGGCCGGCCACGAGGAACGCCCGGGGTCCGTAACGGTCCGAGAGCCAGCCGCTGACCGGCCCGAGGGTGGCGAGCGATGCGGACACCGGGATGAGAAAGAGCCCGGCGGTGAACGGGCTCAGGAACCGCGGGGGGCCCTGGAGGTAGAACACCAGGATGAACGTGAACGCCCCGCGGGCGAGGGCGTTGAGGAGCATCGAGATTGCCGAGGCGGAGAACTGGCGATTACGGAAGAGCGAGAGGTCGAGCATCGGCGAGGAGACCCGCGTCTCGAGGAGGACGAACAGACCCAGAAGGAGGACGCCCAGGACCCCGGCGACCAGCGCGTCCGAGTAGGAGACCTCTCCGAGCGACCCCAGGGTCACTGCGAGAAGGATGGTGGTGAGCCCGCCCGCGAAGGCGATGTTGCCGGCCCAGTCGATCCGCGGCCGCTGCTCGGGCTTCGCGATCTCGCGCAGGTCGACCCGCGCCCGCACCGTGGCGATGAGCCCGATCGGCACGTTCACGAAGAAGATCCACCGCCATCCGATGGTCGAGGTGATGATCCCCCCGAGGACGAGCCCGGCCACGGCGCCGACGACGATCGAGACCTGGTTCACCCCCAGGGCACGTCCGCGCTCGTTGGGCGGGAAGGCGTCCGTGATGATCGCGGCCGAGTTGGAGAAGAGGAAGCCGGCTCCGATCGCCTGGACCAGGCGGAAGCCGACCAGTTCGACGCCGGTCTGGGAGAAGCCGCAGAGGGCGGAGCCGGCCGTGAACACGGCGAACCCGAAGACGTAGAGGCGGACCCGGCCGAACATGTCGGAGAGGCGGCCGAAGTTAAGCAGGACCACGGCCGTGAGCAGCGAGTATCCCAGCAGGATCCAGAGCAGGGTCGTCGCGCTCGTCCCCGGGAGCTCGCGCCCGATGGTCGGCAGCGAGATGAGCACGATGTTCCCGTCGATCGACGACATCAGGGTCGCAATCGTCGTGTTGGAGAGGACCCGCCACTTGTACTGCACGTCTAAACCTCGCGCACGCCCGTCACCGCTCCCGCCCGGGACCCGGTCGCCACGGGAACGGTACGGGGCATGGACTCGCGGTCCTTGGCGAGGCTCCGGTCACCCGAGCGGTGTCCCCTGAGCTTGGTAGCCCGCTATCTCTGCGGTCAGTTTGTCGACGTACTGCCGGAACGCCGACAGGACGCCCCGCGAGGTGATGATCCCGACCACCTGGTCTCCGGAGCGCACGACGATCCGTCGCACGCCCAGACTGGCCATCTTCGAGGCAACCTCATCGGTGGGCGTGTCGGGCGAACAGGTGTGGACCACCGGCGTGGCGATGGAGTTGATCGGGGTCTTCGCCGCGTCCATCCCCTTGACCACGACCTTCTCGAGGAAGTCCCACTCCGTGACGATCCCCGCGATGGTGGTCGGTCCGTCCCGGGTGACCACCGCGTAGCCCTTCCGAGCCTCGGCCATCTTCCGAGCGCACGTGAGAGCGTCCGTACCGACCGGCACCGTGAGGATGTTGCGGTCCATGATGTCCTTCGCGAGCAGTACCATGCCCTGCCATTCCGCCAGAGCGATATTACGCCCGTCCTTGCGAAACGGAGCGGAACATGGCAGCGCGGAACTCCGGCCACGACCTCTCGTGGACTGGCATCACTGAAGCGAGGCCCGTGTCGTGACGCGCGATGTGGGACCCCCCGACCTCGATGTCGCGCTCCTCGACGGTTTTCGGTACGCCTGCCGTCCGGGGTGCGGCCTCTGCTGCTTCGCCACTCCCCGGGCCACCGAGCCCGAGATTCTGCGACTTCGCCGCATCGAACCGGCCCTGAGGACGCTGGTCGACGGCCGCGACCGGGTCCTCGCCGCGCGAGACCTTGGGGGCGCTTGCCAGTTCCTTTCGGGCCTGCGCTGCAGAGTTCACGAGGCACGACCTCATCCCTGTCGTGAGTTCCCTCTGACCGTACACGTCGGCGAACGGCTCCAGGCCACGGTGGTGCTCTCCTGCCCCGGGGTGGAAATGGACCGGTTCGCCTCGGACGTCGCCGCCGGGGGTCATGGAGCGGGCGCGAGCGGGTTCGAGACGGAGCTTAGCTCGCTCCGCTCGCGCGTGACCGCGTCTACCGGCCGGCGGATCGACGAGGCGGTCCGCCGTCGTCGCAGGGTCGCGCGACAGCTTCAGGCCGAGGGACGGTGGATGGAGGAGGACGAGATACGCGACGAGCTGCGGAAGGAGATCCCGTTCCCCGCCGATGCGGACTTTCCGGTGGACGACCCCCCGAACGCGGAGGGACCGCTCGAGGAGCTTCCGCTCTACTTCGACCACCGAAAAGGACCGGTGGTGGTCGGGTCTCGCATGGGAGCATGGGAGGCGGCCGAGCTCGCCGAGACCGGAGGGGCTCGACCCATCGGTTTCGCCATCCCTGCCAGTCGTCGGCCCCGGCTCACGGAGAACGCTCGGGAGCTTCTGCGGAGGTACCTGGAGTACTGCCTTCAGCGCGATTCGTTCCTCGCGGGCTGGATGCTCGACACCCTCTCGGCCGACGAGGGTGATCTCCTCGACTGGACCGGGCGCGGCCTCCGAGAGTTGGGAGCGACCGTCCTCGCCCGAGCTGATTTCCGGGCGCGCCTCGCTCGGGGCCCGGTGGAATCGCTTTCGGTGACGGACGTCGCGCTCGGGGTCCGAGCGACCGACCAAGAGTGGCTCGACCGGCCCACCTGGGGCGACCGGCTCTAAGGTTTCGGAAACTTACGGCCCAACACCGACTCGAGCTCGGAGATGAGTCCCGCCTCGAGCTCGGGACGCCAGCGGGTCGGGACGACGGCGGGGGTCTCGGCCCACGACTTCGGAGCTTCGGCTTCCGTCGCATCGAAGAACTTTAGTCTCCAGTCCTCGGGCACCGGCCGCTCGTCGTCAGGGACCGGGAGACGCCCAAAGATCCGGGTGGCCCGGGCCAGCACCCGGCTCACCGACTCCGGTCGGTACCCTCCCCCACCGGCGACCAGGACGTGGCCCCCGGCGCAGCGGTTCGCCAGCTCGAGGACGAGCCGGTCGACCTCCGCGTAGGCGACCGGGGTGTACTGCAACCGGGTGAGCGGGTCTCCGTAGTGACCATCCACTCCGTGCTGGAGGACGATCACGTCCGGCCGGAACTCCTCGATGAGCGGGGGAACGATGCGCCGGAAGATCGGAAGGATCGCCTCGTCCCCCGCCGTCGGGATGAGCGGGACGTTGACCTTGAGACCGTGGCCGTCGCCCCGGCCGCATTCGGTCGCATAGCCGGTTCCCGGGAACAGGGTCCGCCCGTCCTGGTGAAAGTCGATGTCGAGGACCTTCCCCGACTCGTAGAAACCGTACATCACGCCGTCACCGTGGTGGGCGTCGATGTCGATGTACGCGACCTTCCGGCCCGTCTCGAGCGCCTCGGCGATCGCGAGCGCCACGTCGTTGAAAATGCAGAACCCGCTCGCGTGGTCGGGGGCGGCGTGGTGGAGCCCCCCACCGGGGTGAACCGCCGGTCGCCCGGTCGCGGTCGTGCGGCGCAGGGCGGCGAGCGCGCCGGCCGCGATCCGGGCCGAGGCGACGAAGCATCCGGGAAACGAGGGCGTGTCGCCGGCGTCCAGGTACATCGGTTCGTCGACCGTTCCCGCCCGCTCGACAAAGTCGAGGAACGGGGGCTCGTGAAACCGCTCGAGCTCGGCACGCGAGCTCGGCTCCACGGAGCGGACCCACTCGAACGTGGTCTGCTCGTCGGCGGCGAGGGTCGACTCGACCAGGGAGACGGCGAGGCCCCGGGAGGACTCGGCGAACGGATGGTCTCCCCCGAAGTCGTAGTCGAGGAACCGAGGGTCCCAGACGACGGTGGTCGACGGGGTCGTCACAGCGGGTCGGCCTCGCTCCCGAGTACCGGGACCATCTTGGAGGAATCCATCGTCCGGAGGTTCGACGCCTCCTCCCGCGCGGTCGGCCCTTCGGCACCACGCGACCGACGCCCGGCGAGGGTCGACGCCTGCGGCCGGGAGGGCACGGCTCCGAGATAAGCCGTCCGTCCCCCATCGGGGGGCGCCGCCACTATTATCTTCCCGGTCGGGTCCCTCGGGTCCGAGGGGTCCCATGGCGATCGAGGACGAGGTCTCATCCAACGCGGTCAAGGTCTACAAGGCGATGAAGGATCTCGGAATGGTGAGCGAGGAGAAGATGGGGACCGCGGAGCGGGTCACCCAGACCGCGAGGCTCCCGAAGACGATGGTGATGAACGCGCTCCAAGAGCTCCAGGCCAAGAACTGGGCGCGGCGGAAGGTACGGGAGAAGGCCGCCGGCTACTACCTCACTCGGTAGGTCCTCTCGGCGTCTCGGCCTCGTCGACGGCTTCTCGCTTCCAGAGCCGCTCGACCAGGCGGCTGGTCGACCGCAGAGTGACCTCGGTCACCGAGCTGACGCGGGCGACCTGAGCCCTCGACCGTCGCTCCCCGTTCCGCTCGGCCGCGAGATAGATGAGCGCCGCGACCAGCCCGTGGGGGCTCAGCCCCGAGAGCTCGGGGTCCTCCCGCGCCTTGTCGAGCATCGCCTCGACCGTCGACCGGACGCGGGGCGATAGCGCCAGCTGTTCCGCGTAGCGCCCGAGGAACGCCTTCGAGCCGACCCCGGGGATCGTGAGGCCACTGCCCCGCTGGAGCACCTTGAACGTCCGCCCGACCTCCGAGCGGTGGGAGCCCACGGCGGTCGCGACCTCGCCGAGGGTCCGGGGGATCGAGAAGCGGCGGCACGCCGCGTAGAGGCACGCCCCGACGCTCGCCGGGAGGCTGCGGCCACGGAAGAGGCCGCGGTTCTTCGACTCTCGGTAGACGTGGTCGGCCTCCGCGATGACGACCGCGGGTAGGCCCATCCGGTCGCCGGCCATCTGGATCTCGCTGCGGGCGGGGGAGCGCTCCACCGGGCCGTCGGCGATCCGGGACGTCTGCCGCTGCATCACGCGCTTCAGGTGCTGGAATTCGTAGCGACGGTGCCAGTCGAGTCGACGCCCTTGACCGTCCCTCCCAAGGGAGAGCGTGGACCCCAAGGAACGGCGGGTGCCTCCCGGGGGGGCGAACGGTCCGATTCCGCGACCGCTGCCGTCCGACCCGGCGACCTCGGGGGGCGGGGGAGCGGTCGACATGATCGCCGCGTCGTCGAACACGAGTCCGCACTCGGCGCAATGGGTCTCGACACGGAGAGGGTCGACGATGCGGTGAGTGCTCTTGCACATGGGGCAGGGAGGCACCCCGCCCGCGGAGGCTGGAGGGGACGCCCCGGTGTCGCCCACGGGTCAAGGAAATGGCTTCCGGGCTATTTACTCTCGTCCAACGGCTTTTCGCGGGCCCCCTAAGTCTATTTGTGCCCTGATGGGACTTTACGCGCGGTGCGGACTGGACTCATTGTCGTCGGTATCGGCGTCGCCCTCATTGGGGCGGGCGTTGTTTCCTCCGTGGCGCTCCTCCCGACCTCCGAGAGGGTCCGCCAAGCGTGGCCCTCGATCGAGATCGTGATCGGCACGAACCAGTCGATGGCCAGGGCCTTTCCGGTCGCCACGGCCGGAGGGGCTTCGGAACAGTTCGAGCTCGATTGGGCCTCTACGAAATCGGTGTCGGTCAGCGTCTATCCGGCGTTCGCCTGCGGCGCCCCGCTCGGGGCCTGCACGAACGCCAGCACCCCCTCGGTCGTCAACTGGCTCCTCAACTCGAGCGGCCACTGGGTCGCCCCCGGACCCCTTCCGGAGTATTACCTGGTCGAGGCCTGGAACGCCGACCCTGTGGCCGTGAACATCACCTACAAGGCGGTGGAGACCTACTCGGCGCCCTGGGCCCCTCTCCCGTCGTGGGCGACTTTCTCGATCTTGCTCGGAGGTGTCGTGCTCCTGGGCATCGGCGGCATCGCGACGTTCCTGGGACTCTTCCTCCGGCCCTCCGTCTACGACCCGAACGGTCCGATCTCCCCCCTGGAACCGGAAGACCTCGACGAGGACAAAGAGCTGGAGGACGAGCCCCCCGAAGAGCCGGAAACGTAGACCCCGCGGCCCCGGTTCACTGACCCCAGAAGGGATGGGTCGCCCGATGCAGCCGGACGACTTCGTCCAGGATCTCCCGCTCGCTCGGCGTGAGCTCCTGACCCTTGAGGGCGCGGGCCGCCGACTCGCTCAGCGAGACTAGGAGCACCTCGCCCGGCTTCAAGTTGCGGCCGACCACCGCCCCGTCGATCGAGGCGGCGAGCTCCCTCCCTTCCTCCGCCTCCGGGACCGACTCTCCCTCCTCCTGGAGGGCGCGGACGACCCCCACCTCCGAACCGTCCGTGTGGATGACACGGACCCCGGGGCGCAACGTCCCTCCCAGGACCTTGATCCCCACCACGGCCGGTTTTGAGGAACGGAAGATGTACCCGGGCAGCACTTCGAACTTCGCCGGGTGCACGAGCTCGATCCGGCGCTGGGCGGCGAGTTCTCGAGCCCGCTGGGTGGCCCACGCGCTGTACTCCTCGATCGCCCGATACATCACGTCGGCCCGGAACACGTGGACGGCGCCGTCCACGCCCTCCGGCATCGCATCCGGGAGGAGGGGCACGTTGAACGCAAGGACTGCGCGATGGGTGGGGTCCTTCACCGCCGCGATCCGCATGACGGTCGACCGGCCGACCGGCCCCACCCCGGCTTCATGGACCGGGATCTTCTTCTCCCGACACTCAAAGGCGAGGGCCTCGAGGCCCCCCAGCGTGTCCGCGTAGATCGCAATACCGCTCTCGGCGAGCTCGGCGACCGGCTGGGCCTCTCGCGCGAGCGCGGCCCGAACCTCCCTCGCCTCCTCGGCTCCTCGGACGACCTTGAGGAGACCCCCCGGCATCGCCTCTTCGATACCGGGGGCCGCGAGGTAGACGCCCGCGGCGGCGCCCACCTCTTGAAGCGACTCCAACCGGACCTGCTTCGACGATTTGCCGCCCTTCACCGGCAGCGGCCGGTAGATTCCCCGCACTCGCGTTTCGAACGGTTCGGTCCGACCGGTGGCGACGATCTCGTCGCCGACCTTCAGGTGCCCGCGGTAGACGATGACGTTGCCGACCGGCCCGACCCCCTTCTGGTCGCTCCGCTCGAGGATGGTCCCCTCCCCCTCGCCGCGGAGCAGGGCGAGCTCGGAGGTGAGGAACCGCTGCGAGAGCCCGACCAAGAGGGCGATCAGCTCCGGTACTCCGATGCCAGTCTTCGCGGACACCGGGACGATCCCGACGTTCCGGGTGAAGTCGCTCACCCGGTCGAAGCGGTCGGCGCTGAAGCCGAGCTGGACGAGCTCCTCCGCGACCGAGTAGAGGTACTTGTCGAGCGCAGCCTCGAAGTCCGGGCCGGAGCGGGCGATGTGCTCCAAGAGCGGCACTACCCCGGCCGCCTTCCGCCACCCGGCGATGAGGTCGATCTTCGTGAGCGCGACCGCGAACGGGGTCTTCTCACGCCTCAGGATGTCGATCGACTCCCGGGTCTGGGGCATGACGCCCTCGCGGGAGTCGACCACCAGGATCGCGAGGTCGGCGAGCGCTCCCCCGCGCCGGCGCAGGGTCTCGAACGAGCGGTGGCCCGGGGTATCGACAAAGAGGAGCCCCGGAACCTTGAGCTGATCCGTACGGACGATCCCGGCGCACAGCTGGCGGACCGTCGCGCCGGGAACCTCGATCGCACCGATGTGCTGGGTGATCCCTCCCGCCTCCTTCGAGGCGCGCACGCTCCCTGCGATCCGGTCGAGAAGGGTCGTCTTCCCGTGGTCGACATGACCGAGGAGCGAGACAATCGGCTGGCGCAGCTCCGCCACGCCCGTTTTGACGTGAAACGGCTCTTTACCCTTGCTCCCGGAGCCCGCGGGAGGGGGTCCCCCGCTATCCCAGGAACTCGGAGAGCGAACCCGCGACCAGCGGGACGATGAGCTCCTCGGGCGCGAGGCCCCCGTGGGCGCCCAACAGGTCGCGCGAGGGAGGAACGGCTCCCGGCGGGAAGTAGGTGAGGCCGTGCGGGGCGGGAACGAACGCGATCAGGTCGCCGATCCGGGCGAGGATCTCGGGATGGTGGGGGGGAGGGCCGAAGAGGCCCGCCCGAAGCGCCTCCTCGACGGCGACGATGCGGCTTCCCTTCGGAAGCCGCTCCTCCAGCGCGGCCCGGAGCGCCGGCGCCCGACCCGGCTGCGCCGCGAAGTACCCCGCGCGACGGTCGCCGGCCAATGGACGCCCCATCTCGCGCACGATCTCCGGCACCCGGTCCACTCTCAGCTGGGCCGCGCCGTCGGTCGGGACGAGGCCGTGGTCGCCGGTGACGAGGAGGGTGGTCTGGCGGGCACGCGATGGCTCCAGCCCACGGGCGACGTGCCGGACGAGCAGGGCCAGCCGTTCCGCCTCGAACTCGAAGAGCGACCCGTGCGGACCCCGCACGTGGTGGACGGTGTCGAGCTCGTCCCAGTAGGCGAAGAGGAGCGACGGGGGATCTGTGCGGCCCAGAAGGCTGGTGAGCTGGTGGGCGAGGTCGGAGGCGGTGACGTACGAGACGTACGTCGCCCCGTCGTAGAGGAGGCGGGTGAACCCGGACCCCTTGAACTTGTCCCGCGAGAGGGCCGTACCTTTCACTCCCCGCCGGAACACGGTCGGCGCGCCCGAGATGATCGACGGGGTCCACTCCGGCCCGATCAGGGAATCGGGAGGGGCGATCCCGACAGGGGTCATCTTGAGCAGGTCGGCGACCACGCCGAACGATGGCAGGAACTGACGGTAGCCGACGACCCCGTTCCGCCCCGGTGGGGTCGCGGTCGAGAGGCTCGTGAGAGCCGAGGTCGTCGTGGTCGGGAAGATGGTCGTGATTGGATGGGCAAGTCGGGCCCAGCGTTCCGCCAGGGGTCCATTGCCGGGGCTCGCCCAGGCATGGAACGGGAACCAGCCGAATCCGTCGACGAGGAAGATGACCACGGGCCCTTCCGCGCGGCGGCCCGCGAACGGGTCGAGACCCGCTTCGAGGGGCGGCGAGAGGGGCGGGTCGTCTCCGACCTCGGCCCCGGTGGCGTCCACCGCCGAGCGGGTGATGTTCGGGAGCGACCGGCCCGAGTACGCCGGGACCGGAAGGCCCGCCGGGCCGACCGGGGCGAGGAGACGACGGACCGCCTCGTCTACGGCTGAGGCCGGCGGTTCCTCGGGCATCGGCTCCCCCTTCGGGTCGGCGGGAGCGAGGTCGCTTACTTAATGTCGGGGGAGGCGGCGGTATACCCTTCGAGGAGCCTCTGGCGCTGCGTCCGAGGGACGAGCCGCTCCGCACGAACCGAGACCGTACGCACGAGCCTTCGCCCTTGTGAGCCCTCGGTCTCCCACAGCTCCCGGGCGAGCCGTTCGGCGGCCGCGATCATCGGGGCGCTCCCTTCGCGGGCGGCGGCCAGCGCCCGGCTGCGCTGGGAGCGAGAGAGGTCGGCCCAACGGAACCCGACCCCGACCGCGCCGTAGCGGAGCCCCTCCTTCTCGAGCGTGCTGGCCAGCGACTCAGAGAGCGTCCGAACGGTCGACTCGAGTGGGGACCACTGGTCGACGTCGGAAACGAAGGTGTGGTCGGTCGACCTCGAGCGGGGGCCGGCCCCTTCCTCGAGGGGTTCGACCGGGCGGCCCCGCGCGAGCCGGACGAGCTCGTTCGCGAAATGGCCCAGAGGGCGGACGAACTCGCTCGCGGAGTGGGAGGCGAGCTCCCCGACCGTCTCCACGCCACGAGCCCGCAGGAGGGCCTCGGTCTTCGGCCCGACCCCGGGAATGGCTCGCACGGGGAGCGGGGCCAGGAACTCGGCGATGCCGTCCGCGGGGACGACCACGACCCCGCCCGGCTTCGCCCGGTCGCTCGCGACCTTCGCCACGACGCGCGAGGTCGACACCCCGATGGAGGAGGGAAGGGAAAGTTCGCGGCGGAGGGCCTCCTGGATGGCCCGGGCGCGCTCCCCGGCCTCGACCGCGGAGGCCGCGGGGACTAGGACGACGGCTTCGTCGATGCTGTAAGGAACCACGCGGGTCCCGTGACGCTCGAGCAGGGCCCGCACGTCCCGGGCCGTCGCTTCATACTTCGGGAAGTCGGGGGGAATCCAGACGGCGTCCGGGCAGAGGCGAGCGGCGGTCGCCGCAGGGAGGGCCGAGTGCACGCCGAACTTCCGGGCCTCGTAACTCGCGGAGAGGACCACGCCGCGGGAGGGACCCTCCGCTGGCGGTGGCCCGACGATCACCGGGCGGCCCACCAGGTCGGGGCGAGAGCGGAGCTCGCACGACACGTAGTAGGCGTCCAGGTCGACGTAGAGGACCCACGGCGGAACGGCTCGGGGCGGCGGTGCCCCGGGGAGCCTCGTGGGCGCGGGGTCCCGGGTCGCTTCGCCCGGGGTCATCGTTCCCTCCTTCCGCCTCGAGGGCGCTCGGTCCGGTCGGTCAGCCGCTCCCGAAGTCGACCGCCTTCGCATCCACCGATAGGCCGTTCGCCCCGATCGTGTACGGCTGGACCGTCCGCGCATGGGAGGTCCGCCGCATCTTGAGCACGCGAAGAGCGAGCCCGATCCGGTGGCCGTCGGCCCCGGTGCTGTATCCCAGCAGGATGACCCCGTCGGCCACGTACTCGGAGAGCCCGTCCCGGCTCACCTCGGGATGCCGCGGGTCGGCTTCCGCAGTGAGGAGCGTCGTGGCTCCGGACTGCCGGCAGGCGCCGGCCAGCGCGAAGAGGGTCGAGCGACGGCTCGGCTCGTCATCCGAGAGCATGTTGAGCAGGCTCACGGAATCGACCACGATCCGTTTCGCCCCGAGGCTCTCGAGCTCCTTCCCGAGCTCTCCCTGGATCCGGTGGAGGCTCTGCCGCGTCTCCTTGGGGTCGAGTCGGACGACCTTCAAGAGCCCCTTCTCGACGGCGGCGTCGACCGCCCAGTGGAACTGTCGCGCGCTCTCGAGGAGCGGCCCGGTGTCCTCTTCCAGTGAAAGGAAGACCCCCTTCTCCCCGCGCCCGACCCCCTCCATCAGGAACTGGAGTCCGAGGCACGTCTTCCCGGTGCCGGGGAGCCCGGTGACGAGCACCACGTGACCGGCGGGGAAGCCTCCGCCCAACATCTCGTCCAGGCCCGACACGCCGGACCCGACCTTCGCTCGGACACCCTCAGATGCGTTCATACTGCGTCGTCACCAACCCGCTCCGGTGGTTGACTCCGATCACGAACCGGCCGTTGTAGTCGGTCGAGCTCCGCGACAGGACGGGCATGAACTTCTCGACCATCATCGACCGCTGCCGATGCGACCGAGACGGGCTCGAGCTCCAGCGGAAGTGGAGGACCCCGTCCACCGAGTCGATGACCGCCTGCTCCATCGGCGCGGGCGCCACCCCTTCGGAGAGCAGGAGGTAGACGATCCCCGACCACTCCTTCGCCCGGCGTCGGAGGCCCTTGAGAAGAGTGAGGACGTCACTTCCGTCGACTCCCCGGCGAATCAGGAGGTCGGTCAGGGAATCGACCACGACCAGGTTCCGCGCTCCTGCCGGGTCGACCGACTCCGCGAGCGCGCGCAGAGGCCCTCCGTCCACCGGCGGTCCCCCGTCCCCGGTGCCGAGCAGCGGGCTCGGCACCGCGGCCCAGGTGGCGGGGACGACCGAGTCGCGGAAGTAGGCGGCCGAAAGGTCGCGGAACTGAAGGTGGCGGACGAGCACGTCGCCGTAGAGCGGCTCGAAGCTGCTCCGCACTTCGCCGATCACCTGGTCTTCCGAGCGGCTGGTGCTGACGTAGACGACCGATTCGGGGTAGACGAACGGGCCTTTCGCGCTGCCCAGGAAGAAGCGGTGGAGGCGGGGGTCGTCGTAGTGGAGCATCAGGTGGACCGCCGAAGTGAGGGCGAACTCCTGGTGGCCGGCCCCGGCCTCTCCGAACAGGAGGACGACCGACCCGCAGGGGATCCCTCCCGTCAGAAAATCGAAATCGGGGACCCCGGTCGGGATCCGCGGGGGCATCGTCGCGACGTCCGGAGGCCGCGGAGGACCGGCGCCGCTCGGGAAGATGAACGGCCGCGGGGATTCGAGGACCATGGAGGCTCTTACTGGCGCTGACCCCGGGCTCCGGTATTAGTAGGCTCGGCTCCACTCGCTTCTTTTCGAGAAGATTCGAGCGCCTCTTCGGGGGGCGGGAGCTCCGTCCCGGTCGGCTTCAGGAACTCCCGTAGGAGGACGGTCGCGTACGCGCCCTTCGGGAGCGCGAAGGCGAACCATACCCCATCCTCGTCCGGGGTGAGGCCAATCGGTGGCACGGGAAGGAGAATCGGGCGCCAGGCGCCGGCGCTGGCCACCTCGGGCGCCGCGGGGGACCGGAACTGGTCGGTGCGGACCCCTTCCGCCTCCAGGAGCTCCTGAAGGAGGGCGCCGGGGACACCCTCCATCGACGTCGCCGAGCCGACCAGCGGGCCGGCCAGCAGCGCACGGCCGCGGCGGACGAGGTCGGTGCACTCCGGAAGGTTGTCGGCGCCGACGGGGACCGCGTCCTGGCTGCGCACGGTCCCGTCCCGTCCGAGCCGGAGGATCCGGTCTCCCTCGACCGGAAGGCCGAGCGCCAGGCCCGACTCGTGACGCCGCGTGAGCCATCGGTTGAACAGGTACGCCTGGAAAGCATGGACGAAGAGGAGACGAAGGTCCCGGTCGAACGCCCGGAACGCCCGGTCGCCGCTGTCCCCGCGGGCGAGGCGCTCCAGCAGCTGGCGCTCGAAACGGTACTCGGGAGGGAACTCCTTGAGCGCCCGCCGGGCGTCCCGGTGCTCCGCGTAGGCCCGGCGAGCCTCATCGCCTACACCCTCTGCACCACCGGGAGGGCGCTCCGTGAGGTAGACATCGACCGCGCGGGCGAGGTCTCCTCGGACGACCCAGCGGCCGACCTCGTGGGTGATGGGTCGTACTTCGCCGAACCGCTGCCGCCCGAAGAAGTTCGGGAACCCTCCCGCTTCCCGCAGGTCGGCCTCGACCGCACGATAGCGGGGCACCGCCTCCGCGGGAGCGAGTGGAATTGACGAGACCCGGAGGTGGAAGGCGTTGCCGTAGTGGTGGCCGAGGACCAGGCCGTCCCGGGCTCGGTACGCTTCGATGAGCTCGACGCGAGGAAGGTTCAGGTCCCCGACCGGAAGGCTCCCCCGGTAGGAGAGCAGGCGTTCGGAGATTGCGCGTCGGTCCTTCGTCCCCGACCACTGGACCGTTCGGGCCGGGAGGCCGAGCCTACGGGCGATCGCCGTCCCGAGCTCGTGCTGCTCCCATCCGCCGCTGCGCACGCGCAGGACCGCGTACGCGCCGTCGGGGTCCGGCAGCGGATAGCTCGAGATCTCGATGACGCGGAACTCTTCCCAGGTCGCCTTCGTCCGCCCGGGGACGCCCGGCGACTTCGAGACGTAGAAGCCGAGACCGAGGGCCCGGTCGACCGGCGGCGGCTCCACCCACCCGTCGGGCACGCCCTCGGCGAGCGGCGCCGCCATTATTACATCGTGGTCGGATGACGATGGGCGACCCGATGATCCAGGCGACGGCCCGGGTTTTGAAGAACCTCATCGAGGTCCGAGTCGGAGAGGAGCTCTGGCTCGGCCGGCCTGTAGAGGCCGCTCAGGAGGGCCTCGGTCGACGGATCGCCGCGCTCTTCTCGACCGATTACCACGTGTTCCGCCCGGCGGCGCCGACCGAGGTCGCCGCGACCGTCTCCTACCGCGCGAAGGCGGACGAGATCCGGATCCAGGTGGGGGAGGAACACTGGAGGACCAAGTCGACGACGTTCGGCCCCATGACGGTCAATTACGGGGGAATCGGGTACACGATCAACGAGCGGCTCACCGGGAGGTTCGCGATCCTGAACGGCCAGACCCCGGTGGGAGTCGGCCAGCTGGGGTTCCGTTCCTGCCAGATCCGCGACTATCCGCCCGACCTCGAGGTGTTCTTCGGCCTTCTCTCCCTGGGCTACGTCATTCGCACGTTGACCTGGGAGATGGCGTTCTCCGTGCGCTGACCCGGGTGGGCGTCGGCGGACCGCGACGGATCAGGGACGCCGCCCAAGGGCCAACGGTGGGGACGGCACGGTCGCCCGGGCCCCGCGGATGAGTCGGTGCCGGTGCATCCCCGCGTGATGCACCTGGAACATGTGGTAGGGGATCGGCACGAGCATCACCGCGCCGACGACGACCGTCAAGGCGGCAATGGAGTAGGCGAACTGCACTCCATACACCGCATAGAGCCATCCCCCGAGCAGGGTGCCGATGAGGCTCCCGGCCCCCGCCACGGCGTTGTAGAGGCCCAGCGCGCGGCCGCGGGCGGAACGCCCGACGAGGCGGACGAGGAAGAGCGTGCTCGCAGTGCTGATGTAGGCCCAGGTGACCCCGAGCAAGGCGTTCAGCACCGTGAGCCAGCCGAGGAGCGCCGGTGTCCCGAGACCGAGAAGGACGTAGACCGGCCCCCAGAGGAAGAGGAGCATCAGCAGGAAGCGGCCGAGGAGCGAGCTCAGGAAGACGTTCTTCGGCGAGTGGGCGTCGACCGCCTTACCGGAGTGGAAGAAGAGGCCCGTGGACGCGACCGCCGAGCCCAGGTAGACGACGAACACCCCCGCGTCCGAGAAGTGGGCGCGCTGCCAGAGGAAGACCGGGAACGGTCCGTAGAAGATGTCGAAGCCGACGCTCATCACACCGAGGGCCGCGAGGAAGAGATACTCCCGGCCGGGCAGGCGCTCCGCCGTGGAACGGGTCAGGTCGAGGACGCCGACCACCCGCTGGCGCATGTGCCGGGCCCGCTCGATGATCCCGCGGTGGAGCGGGATCAAGTCGGCGACCGTGTGCCGGGCCACCCGCGTGCTCGGTTCCTCGATCCATGCCCAGGCGACCCCCGCGGAGACGAGGGCGAGGACGCCGGAGAGGAGCAGCAGCGCGGTCATCACCTGGATGACCGGCTGGTTGAGGCCGATGACGAACAGCCAGACGAATCCGACCGCGAGCCCGACCGTGGTGCCGAGGCCGGAGATGAGGCCGAAGAGGCCGATGTCCTGTGGCCACCAGCGCTTGTGCCGGGTCTCGAGCAGCAGCATCGTCCCGATCGGCGCGCTGGCCGCCGAGGCGAGCCCCTCGACGACGTTGAGCCAGAAGTAGGTGAGGAGGTCGCGGGAAAGCGCGATGAGGATGATCGAGACGCCGGTCGCGAGGAACGACCCGACCAGGAAGAACTTGCGGTGGGCGACCCGGTCGGAGAGGTTCCCCCAGAGGATGGTGAACGGGACCTGGCTCATCGCGCTCGCGGCGATGATGATCGTCACCGCGAACGCGCTGGCGCCGAAGTGCTGGAGGGCGAGGAGCGGGATGAGCGGCGTCGCGATGCCGTCCGAGATCGCGAGCGGTAAGTAGGCGAAGAACCAGAGGTCGCTGCTCGAGGGCCGGAGCGTCGGTCGGGTCTTGATGTCGATCGACAACGACCCTGACCCCCGGCGGATAGACGCGAGCCGGGGGCCGGGGGATAAAGGGTCGGTTCGTTAAGCAACGGACTCGCGGGCCGCCGACCGGAATCGGTGGGCCCGGTGGCCCCGGCCCTACTTCGCCGGGACCTTGAGCTCGGTCAGGAGCTCGCGGTGCTCTTCGGGGCTGATCCACTCGACTCGGAGGTAGTCTCGCAGAAACTCATCCGGAGCACCCAGGTTCCGGGCCTCCTCGACCACGAACCGATAGGCTTCCACCTCGGTCCACCGCTTGACGTAGCTCACGCCCGGTTCCCAGAGGTTCGCTCCACCCCTCCGCTGGAGGACGTGGCAGAGTTCGTGGAAGATGTCCATGAAGAGCATCAGGGCCGGGCTCGTCCCGAGGTGCCCCTTCCCCACGACGACGCAATCGCTGCCGGGAGAGATCACGGGCTTCCAGCCGCGCCGGGCGATCGAGGGGACCTCGTGCGGCGCGACGTACATCCAGACGTCCTCGTCCACGACCGCGATGCACGTCTCCTCGAACAGCTTCGCTCGCGCCTCCGGTTCCGGGACGAGGCGGACCGCCGCCGGCATGCGGTCGAGCCCGGGAAACGCCGCCAAGAGCGGGTGGCGACCGGCGGGAAGGTCGCGGACGACCTGAAAGCCGGGGGGCACGACCAACGGCGGCACCGGCTTCTTCGCGCGGTCGGGCATCGCCCTCCCCGATACGGGCACGGAGATAAGCCGGACGCTCGGCGGATGGCCACCGAAGCGCTTTCTCCTCCGGGACCCCTCGCCCGCCATGGTTCGAGAGCGCGGATTCACCTCGGTCCGCGGACTCGCCTTAGGACACGCCGAGGAGGTCGGGCTCTCCTCGGGCGTTACCGTCGTCCGGTTCGACACCGCCACGCCGACCGTGGCGGAGGTCCGCGGCGGGGCCTCCGCCACCTACGACACCGCGTCGCTCGCCCTCGATTCGACGTTCGGCCGACGCTGGGCGATCTTCCTCTCGGGAGGGAGCCTCTACGGGCTGGACGCCGCTCGGGGAGTGCGGGCGCGGATTCTCGAGACCGGCGGTGGCCACCGGCTGTTCGGCAACCCGACCCCGATCATCCCCGTCTCGGGGGCGGCCCTGTTCGACCTCCCTCGAACCCCGGGCCCGATCCCCGAGTACCTCGCGCTCGGTTACGAGGCGACCCGCCGAGCGGGCCGGGGCCCGGCAGCGGCTGGACGCGTCGGGGCCGGCGCGGGAGCCACGGTCGGGAAGTATCGCGGACGGGCCCGGTGCATGCTCGGCGGCGTGGGCGAGGCCGTCCGCCGTTGGGGCCGCGGGTCGGTCGGCGTCCTCGCCGTGGTGAACGCGTATGGTGGGATCCGCGACCCGGCCACGGGCGCGTGGGTTGCCGGAGCCCGGAGCTCGCGCGGCGCGATCGTCCCTCCCTCCCCGAGTTCATCGCGCCCCGCCCGTTCCACGGGGACCACGCTGGCGGTCGTGGCGACCGACCTCGAGGTTTCCCGGCCGGTGCTCGCGCGGGTCGCCTCGATCGTCCACGCCGGACTCGCCCGGGCGATCATCCCGTACCAGAGCTCGACCGACGGGGACGTGGTGTTCGCGAGCTCCACGGGAAGTGCCGGCCCCGCGCCCGCCGAGGTCTATCCGGGAGGCACCGCGGACGCGGTGGGAACGATTGCGGCCGACCTCGCCGTCTCGGCGGTCCTCTCCGCCGTCCGGGCGGCGAACGGGAAACGTTAGCTCGGCGGGGAGCGCCGCAGGGACGTCCCGCGCAGGCCCCGGATCAGGTCCGCCTTCGTTACGATTCCCTTCAGCTCGCCCTGGGCCGCGACCAGCACCGCAGGATACCGCCCCAGGATGGGGGGCAGCAGTTCGGCCGGAAACCGCTCGTCCACCAGCGGGAAGGCGGCCTCGAGCACCTCCCGGACCCGGCCGCGGCGGAGCGCCGGGTCCGCGAGCGCCTTGAGCAGCGCGGCCTCGGAGAGCGAACCGACCAGCCGCCCGGCGTCCACCACCGGGAGCTGGGAGAATGCCCCTCCTTCCATCCGCTGGGCCGCGGTCACGATCGGGCTCGCGGGGTCGACCGTCACGACCCCTCGGTGCATGATGTCGCCGACGGTCAAGCGGGGGGCCGCGAGCGTCTCGTGGCGCTCGAGGTAGGCGAGGATCGACTGGACGAGGTCGTACGACGGTCGGATCTGTCCCCGCTCGATCCGCGAAAGGGTCGCGTCGCTCCGGCCGACGGCGGCCGCCACCTCCCCCAGCGGGATGCCGAGGGCGAGCCGCCGGCGACGGATCTCCGTGAGAGTGTCCACGCCGCCGGGACGATGTCGGGGGTTATGGGGTTTATAGGGGTCCATCCGTACCTCGGATGGACGGGCAACCTCTCCCAGGGTCGATGGACGCGAAACCTCGTCGGATCTCGTGGATCAGCCCCCCTCCCGAGGTGTGCGTGCTCTGCAAGGAGCCGCTCGGCGACCCGGCCGAGACGAGCGCATGGAACGGCGCCCCGGCCCACCGCGACTGCGTGAGAATCCACCTCCTCCAGCGCGACCCTGCTTTCCATGAGGCCGGGGACGGGGAGGAGCCGGGGGACGAGTCCGGGGAATTCTCGGACGGTTTCCTGCCGCGAGACGACGATGACGCCGACCTAGAGTGAACTTCCCAGGGCCGGGAGCCCGTCCGATTGTCGCGGACTCTGCTTCGTAACACATAAAAAGGTCGACTTCGTGGACGGCCTCAGCCATTCACGGTCGAGGGTTGGGATACTCCATGCCGGAAGTTGTCATCACGTGCGACTGGACGATGATGAGCAACCACCACGGGAAGGAGTTCCTCGGCTTCGGGACGACCACCCCGGCCTACATCTTCCCGGAGGGCGTCTACCAGCGACTGTTCTACCCGCTGATGCCCGCGGACGAGAACGGTTTCCCGCGGCAGGCCCCCTACGGCATGCGGAAGATCGAGGCCGCGTTGATTGACGGGGGGTTCGACGCCCGCATCGTCCACCCGAGCTACCTCGACCGGTACATGCCGGGGGAGGCGAAGGTCCTGCTGATCTCCGGCCACGACTACTTCGGCCTCAACCCGCCGAGCTCCACGTTCGGCGGCGTCATGCGGAAGGAGACCCTCAACTGCGTCAACTTCAAGCGGATGCTGACCCAGCCAGCGGTCCTCGAAGCGCGCCGCCGCGGGATGAAGATCATCGCGGGGGGGCCGTGCGCCTGGCAACTCTCGCCCCCGACCCGAGCGAAGCTCCCGTGGATCCAGGAGTTCGTCGACTCGATCGGCGGAATCGACACGGTCGTGGAGGGCGAGGCCGACCTTTTCGTCCGCGACATCGTCGGGAAGGCGCTCCGCGACGAGTTCCTCCCGCCGCACGTCGTGCTCGGGCCGAAGGAGGCGCCGAAGGTCGAGCAGATCTCCTCCATCCGGTATCCGAGCGTCAACGGTCTCGTCGAGATCGGTCGCGGGTGTTGCCGTGGCTGTTCGTTCTGCTCGGTGACGACCCGACCGACGCGCTGGTACTCCCTCGAAAAGATCGAGGAGGAGCTCAAGATCAACGCGAAGATCGGCGTCCGCAAGGGGATCCTCCATTCGGACGACGTCTTCTTCTACGGCAGCCCGAACATCATGCCCCACGAGGAGAAGCTGATCCCGCTCCTGAAGCTCGCGAAGCGCTACTACGAGCAGGTCGGCTGGAGCCACGTCGCGGTGGCTTCGCTGATGACGAAGCCGAAGCTCCTTCCGAAGTGCGCCGAGGTCCTAATCGACGACAAGCAGGGCTGGTGGGGGGTCGAGGTCGGGGTGGAGACCGGGTCCCCTCGGATGATCACCGCGGCGATGCCGGGAAAGGTCGCGCCGTTCAAAGCCTCCCAGTGGCCCGAGCTGGTCGTGCAGTCGGCCGGTCTCATGAACGACAACCACGTCTACCCGGCCTGCACGTTCATCGTCGGACTGCCTCAGGAGACCGAGGACGACGTCCAACGGACGATCGACCTTATCGACGACCTGTGGGACTTCAAGGCGCTCCTCGTCCCGATGTTCTTCGTCCCGCTGGGGCACTTGAAGTCGAAGGACTGGTTCCGCCGCGACCGGCTCTCGCCCCTCCAGCAGGAGCTGCTGAAGCGGGCGCTCTCCCACGGCCTGCGACAGTCGAAGCGGATGCTGTCCGACTTCTTCGACTGGGAGGGGAATCACACCAACCTCTATCGCGGTGCCTTCCGCGGGTTCATCGCGTTCCTCGACGTGATCGCGAAGCTCCACGGGCTCCAGAGCAGCCCGCGCCGCCCGGGGAAGCCGATTGTCGACCCGAACCGGACACCCGACCGGCTCCCGATGCCGACCATCCCGGTGCGGGAGTAGAGGCGCTACTCGGCGTCCTGCGGGAACCCCTGGGCCGGCGGTCGGTGGACCGCCCGCGGACGGTACTCGGGTAACGGCCCTCCCGGGGAGGCGCTCGCGCGTTCGACCACGGCCAGGCCCACCTCCTCGCCGTTCCCGTCGTACGCCCGCCAGCAACCACGGTCGTAGGGTGCGCCGAGAATGAGGTGGCGTCGACCCCAGTTGCGAAAGAGCCGAAGGTCGGCGTCGGACGGGTGGAGGGCGCCCGAAGGGTGGGAGTGCACCGTCCCGACCACGGTGAGGTCGGCCGGCAGCATGTAGAGCTGGAAGTTCGCGTGCCGCCGGCCGGCGGTCGTGCCGGGCAGGAGGAGAAGCTCCGCGATCACGCCCGGCGGGTCGGCGCGCAGGACGCCGCCGAACTCGTTCGGGAAGGCTGACCGGGCGCTCGCGAGCGCGCTGTCGAGAGCGTGCCGCGTGATGGCTCGCGGCGTCGTCCCGAGGGCTGGGCTCCCGGGGGGCCGCTTACGCGCGGGGCGGAAGATCGGCACCCGCCGCCTCCGTCTCGGAGGGTTCGGCCCACGGAAGGATCCCCTTGCCGCGGAGCCGCTCGAACAGGCGGGAGCCGAAGCGGACGAGCGTGGCCCGCCGCGGGGAGCGGTAGACCGAGACGGCGGCCCCGGTCGCGATCGGATACTCCTCCTGGCCGTCCGCGATGACGACCGCGCCCCGCCCCACCTCGAGCGCGCGCAATCGTACCGGGTGGAGGGGTTCGACCACCACCGCCCGCGCCTGAACGCGGAAGGGAGCGATGGCGGTGAGGACGATCGCCTCGAGGGACGGGTCGACGATCGGGCCCAAGGAGCTCAGCGAGTAGGCGGTCGAACCGGTCGGCGTAGCGAGAATCAGGCCATCCGCCCGCAGCGAGCCCACCACGTGGTGGTCGAACGCGAGCTCGAAGAGGCCCATCTTGCCGACCTCGGCCGAATGGATCAGGAATTCGTTGGTCGCGTCGCCGATCGGCGTGCCGTCGACCTCGGCGGCCAGCTTCATCCGTTCCTCGAGGAAGTAGTGGCCGTCCAGGAGGCGGTCGAGCGCCCGCTCGAGGGCCCCGGGCTGGCGCACGCTCACCTCGGCCAGAACCCCGACGGTTCCGGCGTTGATGGGGAGCAACGGGAGCTCGGAGCGGCGGAGCGTGTAGAGGAATGTCCCGTCCCCGCCGAAGGCGACCAGGGCGTCCGCGCGGAGCTCCTCGAGCGGGACGTGCGGACGGTCGGGCGCGACCTCGCGCACCTCGCTGCTGACCAGCACCTCCGCCCGGTCGCCGATCTGCTCGAGCGCCCGACGAGCGAGGTCGACGGCCGCCGGTTTCCGCGGGTTCGCGGTGAGGCCGACCTTCACAGGTACCCTCCCTCCTTCGCCTTCTGCGCGAAGGCCATGTCACCGAAGCCGAAGACGCTGGTGCGTCGCTCGACGCCGAGCGGGAACGTATCGAGCGACCCTCCGCGGGCGTCCGTGAGCCCCCCGCCGGCCTCGGTGAGGATGCGGTAGACGGCCGCGATGTCGGTCGCGCGGAGGTTGCGGTTCTCCGCCGTGTTCTCGTAGAGGTAACCGTCCGCGCTCCCCTGAGCGACCATCAGGAGCTCGAAGGAGGCGCAGCCCAACGAACGGATCCGGCGGGCCTTCGCCCCCAAACGGTGCGCCCGCTCGGTCGCGAGGCTGCCCAGGTTCACGAAGAAGACTTCCCCGCGTCCGGTCCACGGCCGGGTCCGGATCGGTCGGCCGTCCCGGAACGCGCCGCCGCCCCGCACCGCCCAGTAGGTCGTGCCGCGGTAGAGGTCCCTCACGAGCCCGAGGTCGATCCCCGAGAGGTCGTTCCGCCCCAGCGCGAGGGAGACCGTCGAGAACGGAAGGTTTCGCAAGGCGTTGGTCGTCCCATCGATCGGGTCGACCACGAGCGTACGGTCACCGCCGCGCCGGACATGGCCGATCTCTTCGGAGACGAGGTCCCAGTCGACCCCCTCCTCCTCCATCACGCGCCGGATCTCGGCTTCCGCCAGCCGGTCGAGCTCCTCGGTCGGTGAGCCGTCCGCCCCCATCGCCACCACGTCCGCTCGGTGGGGAGAGCTCTCGGCGTCGCGCACGACCTGCTGGACCGCGAGGCCGATGCGAAACAGGGTCTCGAGCTCGGGAGAAGGTCGGCGGGTCACGAGCCCGGAAACCCGGCCCGCGTTAAAGTGGCTTCGCGGCGGCGACTCACACGCCCGCGGCTCCGGGACGTTAAGTGGGCTTGCTCTTCGCCCGCCCGATGGAACTCCAGTTTCTCGGGGGCGCCTCGGAGGTCGGCTCGCTCGGCCTCGTCCTGCGGGACCAGGGGCGCACGATGCTCTTCGATTACGGACTCACCCCGACGGACCCCCCGACGTACCCCCGGCCTGCGCCCACCAACATCGACCTCGCCTTCCTCTCGCACGCCCACCTTGACCACTCGGGGATGACCCCGCTCTTAAGCCGCCTTCCCCGAGCGCGGCTGATCGCGACCCCGGTGACGATCGCGGTGGCCGACCTCCTCACGAAGGATGCCCTCAAGGTCGCCCGCCTCGAGGGTTACCTCGCTCCGTACTCTCCTACCGACATTCATGCGCTGCATGCGCGGTTCACGGCCGTAGACCGCCACGGCACCTTCCGCCACCACGGGATCGAGGTCGAGTTCACTCCCGCGGGCCACATTCCCGGCGCGTCGATGCTCCTCTACCGGGGCGACAAGGACGTGCTGTTCACCGGAGACCTCCAGACGATCCCGACCCACTTGGTCGGCGGGGCGGAGCCGGTCGAGTGCGACGTCCTCGTCATGGAGTCGACCTACTCCGGCCGCGAGCATCCCGACCGCCGGGAGACCGAGCGGCGGTTCCGCGACAAGGTCGAGGAGACGGTCGAGCGGGGCGGAAAGGCGATCGTCCCCGCGTTCGCGGTCGGGCGCGCCCAGGAGGTACTGATGTCGCTGGCGTCCAGCGGGTTCGAGACCTACTTGGACGGCATGGCGCGGGCGGTCAACGAGATCTACGAGGCCGCCCCCGAGTACCTCGCCGACTGGAGAAAGTTCCGAAGAGCGGTGGACGACATCACCTTGGTCGAGCAGCCCTCCGACCGCAAGCGTGCGCTGCGGGAGGCGGATGTCATCGTCACCACGGGAGGGATGTTGGACGGGGGCCCGGTCCTCTACTACATCGGAGAGCTCTACCGGGACCCGGCGAGCTCCATCTACCTCACCGGCTTTCAGGTCGAGGGGTCCAACGGCCGCCAGCTCCTCGACGAGGGTACGCTCACGATCGACGACACAACCATCCACCCGGCGTGCGAGGTGATGAAGTTCGATTTCTCCGCCCACGCCGGCCACTCCGACCTCGTGCGACTGGCGAAGGAGACGCGGGCTTCGACGGTCGTCCTGATGCACGGCGACCACCGCGAGCCGCTGCGGGACGCCCTCGAGCCCACTTCCACGGTGATTCTCCCGGAGAACGGGAAGGCGTTCTCTCTCTAGCCGGAGTCATCAGCGGCGAACGAGGGGCAGTTCAGCGACCCTTCCGGCGCCGGGTTCGCGGGCCGGTTTCGGACTTCAACGTTTGCTCCGCTTCCGGCGTAGCTTCCTCGATCGACTCCTCGAGCGGCGGCAGTTCACCCTTCGGCCGTAGGAGCGGGCGGAGCGCTGCCCAGACCGCCTCGATCCCCTCTCCGGTCTTCGCCGAAACGTGGAGTCGGTCGTTGGGACGACGGAGGAGGTCGCATTTGGTCTCCACCGAGACGATCGGCAGCCCGGGGTATTCCTCCGTCCAACGACGAAGGAGCGCCTCCTGCTCTTCGGGTGGATACCCGGAGGTCCCGCTCGGGTCGATCACGAACAGCACGACCGTCGCGGCCTTCTCGACCGCCATCTCGGCTTCGGCCTCGGCGGGGTTGGTACGGGTCGGGCGCCCGAGAACCCCCGGGGTGTCGAGCACCTGGAGGCGGTCGAACCCCAGGTCAGCGTGGCCGACCGCCACCGAGAGGGTGGTGAAGGGGTAGGGGGCCACTTTGGGATGGGCGCTCGAGAGGCGGGCGACCAGCGAGGACTTCCCAACGTTCGGAAATCCGGCGATAACGAGCGTCGGGGACCCGGGGTCCAGCCGGGGCCGCTCGGCGAGGAATCCGGCGATCGAGCGCAACCGCTCGAGGTCGGGGTCGACCTCGCGCACGAAGCTCGAGAGCCGTCCGTAGAACGCACGGACGAGGGTGCCCCATGCTTCGCTGCCGCTCGACCGGTCGACCTCCTGCTCGGCCGACCGCGCCAGCCCACGAATCCGCTCCTCGGCCCGGCGGAGGCGGGTGAGGGAACGGTCGAGGGTCCCGTCGCCGAACGCCCCGGCGACGAGCGCCCGCTGGAAGTCGGTGAGGGGCGGCCTCACGAGATGCGAGGTTTCGAGCCGGAGGTGGCGGATCACCGTGGCCGCGCTCCGCACGACCTTCAGCCGGGCCCGCCGCCGGTCGCGCTCCGCCTTCGACTGGCCATGAGGGGTGGCGAGCGAAGCTCGATGGAATGCGACGTCGAGGATGGCGACCGATGGTGGCTCCCGTCGCGGCCGACTGCGACTCGCCCGTGCCATGAGCCCTCCCCGGCCGGGAGGCCGGCGTCGGCATAGCGTTGTGCTACCGACTTCCGGTGGGTGGAGACTCGTTCGGAGATGTTCCCCGGCCGACGATGCCGGCGGGACCCAGCCCGGCCCTCGCCCGGCGTCCCCGCGACCGGTCGGAGCTCCCGGCTGAGCGAACCGTCTTATGCGTCGCCCCGCTCGAGCACCCTCGGAGGAGAAGCTCGTGCCGCGCTGGATCTCGAATGAGCCCGGGGAGGAGGCAGCGCTCCTCGGCGCGCTGGGCCTCTCGTCCGTCGACGAGCTGTTTTCCGACGTCCCGAAGAAGGCCCGGATCGGCCGGCTCGGGGTCGGTGCCGGACGGGAGGAGGCCGACGTTGTGCACGAGGTCGACCGCATGCTCGACCGCAACCGCCCCCTCTCCAAGTTCGCGAACTTCCTCGGGGGTCGGATCGCCTGCCGGTATGCCCCGGCGGTGGTCGACTCGATCCTCTCCCGGAGCGAGTTCTACACCGCCTACACGCCCTACCAGCCCGAGGCGAGCCAGGGGATGCTGCGGGCGCTCTTCGAGTTCCAGAGCCTCTGGGTCGAACTGACGGGGCTGGACGTCGCGAACGCGTCGCTCTACGATGGGGCGACGGCCGCCGCCGAAGCCCTCCTTTTCAGCCGCCGGCTTCACGAGGGACACCGGTTCCTGATCCCCGCGAGCCTCCCGTGGGAGGAGAAGAGCGTTCTCCAGAACTACGCAAGCGGCCCGGGCCTCACGGTGGAGGAGGTGCCTTTCGACGACCGCACTGGGCTCCTCGACCTCGACTTCGTCCGCCGAGCGGTCGCGACGAAGGATGTCTTCGGCCTGCTCGCCGACGTCCCGAACGGCTTCGGCCACCTGGACGAGGGCGTGTTCGAGCTCAAGTCGATCCTCGGCGACGTGCCGCTGGTGGTGGTCGCCGACCCGCTCTCGCTCACCGTGCTCGAACCCCCCGGGAACTACGGGGCCGACGTCGTGGTCGGCGACGGCCAAGGGTTCGGCATCCCGCCGGCGTTCGGGGGACCCTACGTGGGCCTGTTCGCCTGTCGGAAGGAGCATGCCCGCATGGCCCCCGGACGGATCGTCGGAGCCTCGCTCGATTCCGAGGGACGCCGGGCGTACGCCCTGACCCTCCAGACGCGCGAGCAGCACATCCGCCGCTCCCGGGCGACCTCGAACATCTGCACGAACGAGTCGTTGATGGCCCTCGCGTTCGTCGTCTACGCGAGCGCCGTCGGCCCCAAGGGACTCGCGGCGCTCCAGGCCTCGCTGGCCGAGAAGGCCCGAACCCTGGCAAGCGGGCTCGGCAGCGTCGAAGGGCTTCGCGCGCCGCGGTTCGACGCTCCCTACCTCAGCGAGTTTACGGTCGAGCTCCGCCAGGGGGACGTCACCGGCTTCCTCGACCGCCTGCGCCGCCGGAAGATCCTGGGGGGCCATTCGCTCGCCGACCCCCGTCCGGGCGCTCCCTCCAGCCCCGCCCGGATCCTCGTGGCCGCGTCCGAGGCCGTCGGGGAGAAGGAGATCCAGCGGTACGTGACCGCCGCCCGTGCGGCGGCGGCTTCCGGGGGTTCTGCATGACGTTCCGCCAGGCCCGGTGGGACGAGCCCTCGGTGTGGGACATCGGCCCCTCGACCGAGCCGGGCGAGGTCCCGACGATCGCGGGGCTCCCCGAGCGGTTCCGACGCAAGCAGGGGCTTCGGTGGCCCGAGCTCACCGAGCTCGAGCTGGTCCGGCACTACACCCGCCTTTCGCAGATGAACTTCGGGATCGACACGTCGACCTACCCGCTTGGGTCGTGCACGATGAAGTACAACCCGAAGGTCTCGGAGCTCCTCGCTCGCCGGCCGGGGGCGGCCGACCTCCACCCGTACCAGCCGGAGGCGACCGTCCAGGGGGCGCTCGAGCTCATCTATAGACTCGAACGGGTCCTCGCCAAGGTCACGGGGCTTTCCGAGGTTTCCCTCCAGCCGGCAGCGGGAGCCCACGGGGAGTACGCGGCGCTGCTCATGGTGCGAGCCCACTTCCGCGACCGGGGAGAGCTCGATCGGCGCACGGAGGTGCTGCTCCCGGACACCGCGCACGGAACGAACCCCGCCTCCGCCTCGATGGCCGGGTTCACGACCCGCGAGATCCCCTCCAAGGACGGGTGCGTCGACGTGACGGCCCTGAAGGCGGCGGTCTCCGACCGCACGGCCTGCTTCATGCTGACCAACCCGAACACGGCCGGCCTGTTCGAGAGCGACATCCTCGAGATCGCCGAGACCGTCCACGGGGCGGGTGGAATGCTCTACTACGACGGCGCGAACCTCAACGCCATCCTCGGGATCACGCATCCGGGCCGGATGGGTTTCGACGTCGCCCATCTCAACCTCCACAAGACGTTCGCGACGCCGCACGGCGGCGGTGGCCCGGGCGCGGGGGTGCTCGCCGCGGGCGAGGCCCTCGCCCCGTACCTACCGGTGCCGCGCGTGGTAAAGCGGGGACGAAGGTTCCACCTCGACTACGACCGCCCGAAATCGATCGGGAAGATCCGCACCGCGTACGGGAGCTTCGGTCTCGACCTGAGGGCCTACGCGTTCGCCATCTCGCATGGCGAGGAAGGGCTGAAGCAGGTAGCGCGGCGCGCCGTCCTGAATTCGAACTACACGGCCGCCCGCTTGGGAAAGCTCCTCCCACGGCCGTTCCGGCCGTTGGTCAAGCACGAGTTCGTGCTGTCGGGCGCACCGCTCAAGGAGCGGGGCTTCAAGACGCTCGACCTCGCGAAGCGCCTGTTGGACGAAGGGGTCCACGCTCCGACCGTCTACTTCCCGGCGCTGGTCGAGGAGTCGCTCATGGTAGAGCTCCCCGAGACCGAGTCGAAGCGCGACCTCGACCGATTCATCGAGGCGTTCGAGCGGGCGCTCGCCGACTCGCCCGAGAACATCCGCACGGCGCCCCACTCGCTCTCCGTCTCGCGGATCGACGAGGTCCGGGCGGCTCGGGAGCCGCTCCTCTCCTGGAAGGACCTGCGGGCCGCCGCTCCCAAAGGTTGAAACCCCTTCCCTGGGTGCCTCTCCCACCATGAAGGCGCGCGTCGAGAAGATCTTCCGTCACCTCGAGAACCCGGTCGACGCACTCCTCATCTCGAACTCCGTCGACCCTCACCTCGACCAGTGCTTCTTCTACCTCTTCGGGGTCCCCGCCGGCCTCTTCGAGGGGTCGGTCGCGGTGGCTCACCCGGACGGCGAGCTGGACGTCATCTCCTCCCCGCTCGAGGCCGAGACCGCGTTCCAGGCGGCGAAGCACGACTCGCACGTGAAGGTCCACGTCGCCAACCGCGACGAGACCGAGGAGGCTGTGCGCAAGCTGGTCGGTTCTGCCTCGAAGCTCGGCCTCAACTATCGGGAACTCACCCACGATGGGTTCGTCCAGTTGTCGAAGGCGATCCCGAACGCGTCCTGGGTGGACGCGTCGGCGGCGATCCGCAAGGCCCGCGTCACGAAGGACGCCCACGAGATCGAGCTGCTGCGCAAGGCGGCGGAGATCGGGTCGATCGTCGGGCGGAAGATCCCCTCGCTCCTCCGCGCCGGCATCACCGAGCTCGAGCTGGCGGCCGAGATGGAGTACGCGATGAACCGCGCGGGAGCCAACGGCCGGTCGTTCTCGACCATCGTCGCCTTCGGGCCGCACAGCGCGGAGCCGCACTACAGCCCCGCGGAGACCCGGTTGAAGCCCGGCGACTCGATCGTCTGCGACTTCGGCGCCACCTACCGCCGGTATGTTTCCGACATCACGCGCTCGTTCCACTTCGGGCCGAGGGACGAGGAGATGAAGCGGGTGCACGAGACGGTGGAAGCCGCCCAGACGGCGGCCTTCGCGGCCATTCGTGCCGGCGTGCCCGCGAAGGAGGTCCACCTGGCCGCCGAACGCGTCATCGACGCCTCTCCGTGGAAGGGCCGCCTGACGCACGGCGTCGGCCATTCGATCGGACTGGTCGTCCACGACGGGTGGGGGTACGCCGCCAAGGTCGATGACCCTCTCGAGGAGGGGATGGCGATCACGGTCGAGCCGGGCATCTATCTCCCCGGCCACGGCGGGGTCCGCATCGAAGACGACGTGGTCGTCCGCAAGGACGGCTTCGAGTTCCTGACGACGGCGCCGCGCGGGTACCTCGAGGTACCGTCGTGAAGTTCGGCGTGCTCACGGGCGGGGGCGACTGCCCAGGCCTCAACCCGGCCCTCCGCGCGGTCGTCCTCCGGGCGGCCCGGTTCGGCCACGAGACGCTCGGCTTCCTGGACGGCTGGAAGGGGGTTCGGGACGGGCTCGTCCGACCGCTCTCGGTGGGCGATGTGAGCGACCTCTTCCATCGGGGAGGCACGATCCTCGGGAGCTCGCGCACGAACCCGTTCGCAAACGAGGAGGACGGGCGCAAGGTCGTGGACCAGCTCTCGGCCCACCGGATCGACGCGCTGATCGCGATCGGCGGGGACGACACGCTCACCGCCGCCCGCGAGCTCTTTCGCCGGGGCGGTCACGTGGTCGGGGTCCCGAAGACGATGGACAACGACGTCAACGGGACCGACTGGACATTCGGATTCCACTCGGCGACCGCGGTCGCGGTGGACGCCCTGGAGCGGCTCCGTGACACGGCCGGGAGCCATCACCGGGTGATCATCCTCGAGGTGATGGGCCGCCACGCCGGCTGGGTCGCCCTGGCCACCGGACTCGCCGGGGGCGCGGACGCGACGCTCGTTCCCGAGGAGGCGTACGACGAAGAGTCGCTCCTCCGTCACATCCGGGCCGCCGTCGCGGAGCGCGGGTACGCGGTCGTGGTCGCCAGCGAAGGGATCGACCTCGGGCCGCGACGGGGCAGCGCGGGCGGGAAAGACGACTTCGGCCACGAACTCCTCAAGGAACGCGAGGTCGGCCGAGAGCTCGCGCGACGTATCGAGCTGGCGACGGGAGTAGAGACCCGCAGTGCCCAGATCGGCCACATCCAGCGGGGCGGACCTCCCGAGCTCTTCGACCGGATCCTTGCGACCCGGCTCGGGGCCGGCGCCGTCGACCTCGCGCTCGCGGGCCGGTTCGGCGAGGTGGCCGTCCTTCAGGGCCCGGCGGTCAAAGGAATCCCGCTCGACCAAGCGATCGGCTCCCCCAAGGTCGTCACCCCCGACTGGCTCGACCTCCTCCATACGTTCGACGCGTAGGGGTCTCCATGCCGGTTCGCGCGCTCTGGTTCCGCGACCCGGTGCTCCACCTCATCGACCAGCGAAAGCTCCCCGCTCGCACGGTCACGCTCCGCCTCCGCCGCGTGGAGGCGGTCGCCGAGGCGATCCGAACGCTCACCGTTCGCGGCGCTCCGTCCATCGGCGTCGCCGCCGCCTACGGCATGGTCCTGGCGGAACGGGAGGGTCGCCTCTCCCCGGCCCGCTCCGCCGCTCTCCTCCGCGCGACGCGGCCGACCGCCCACGACCTGTTCGTCGGCATCGAGACGGTGCGTCGGGCCTGGGAGGCGGGGAAGGACGTCCTCGCGGCGGCCGACGCTTACCGCGCGGCCGTGGTGGAGGAGTGCCATCGGATCGGGACGGCCGGGGCCCCGCTCCTCAAGAATGCCCGCCGGGTCTTGACCCACTGCAACGCGGGGGCTCTCGCCACGGTCGAATGGGGCACCGCGCTCGCGCCGATCCGGGTCGCTCGACAGCACGGGGCTCGCCTGTTCGTCTGGGTCGACGAGACCCGTCCGCTGCTCCAAGGCTCCCGCCTCACCGCCTGGGAGCTCGCGCGCGAGCGGATCCCCCATGCGGTCATCGCCGACAACGCGGCAGGCCACTTCCTCGCGACCGGCCAAGTGGACGCGGTTGTGGTCGGTGCCGACCGGATCGCGCGGAACGGCGACTTCGCGAACAAGATCGGAACCTACGAGAAGGCCGTGGTCGCCCACGAGAACGGAGTCCCGTTCTACGTCGCGGCACCGTGGAGCACCTTCGACGACCGGCGGGCCACCGGCGCGCAGATCCCGGTCGAGGAACGGAGCGAGGACGAGGTCCTCGTGCTCGCGGGCCGGCACCTCGCCCCCGCCGCCAGCCGGGCGAGGAACCCGGCGTTCGACGTGACGCCGGCGAAGTACGTGACGGCGTTCATCACGCCGGGCGGGGTCGTGGCGCCGGGCGAGGTCGCGGGCGCGCTACGAAGGGCGCAGCGGGAAGCCCCGTTCCCCCTTCGATAGCCGCGGAGGCCGGGGGGACCGGCTCAGAACGAGATCAAGGGCCGGCCGAGTAGGTGTTCGGTCCCGTGAAGGAAGTTCGCGACCCCGGCCGAGAGGTCGACGCCAAGATGATGGAGCGCTAGGGTCAGCGCGAGGAGCGCGACCACCGACACGAACCAGGCGCGAATCGCGTGCATCGTTCCCCAGCCTCCGCGAGCAGAGCCCCCTTTCGGCGGTTCGTCTAGATAAAACGGGCCTTCCACTGGCAAGGGGGGTCGGCGGTGATCGACCGAACGCCCCCGCCGAACGCGCCCGCACGCTCGCGCGCGGCCGCGCGCGAGAGCGTGGCTCGCGGCGGGGACTCCTCGAACCGCTCGGGCGAGTGGCAAGATTCATACCATGCACGGGATACGCGGGCGGGGCTGCCCTGGTAGTCTAGTGGTCTAGGATCTAGGTCTGTCGAGCCTGGGACTCGGGTTCGAACGTGCCCGGGGGTCGCACCCCCGGGCCCGGAACTCCCGACCAGGGCGTCCCCCCGGCCGCCGACGGGCCGACCCCCTTATCGGGAGCCGCCCCATCGTTACGACGTGGCGGAGCCGGTCAAGGAGAAGAAGCGGGAGACCCCGAACCTCGGGGCCGCCATCGGCGACGCCCTTCGCGGTATCGCGGAGAAGCGGCTTCTGGAGCTGGTGAGGCAGGGGCCGGTCCCGAACCACCTCGCGATCATCATGGACGGGAACCGCCGGTTCGCCGCGGCGGCCGGCCTCGACGTCAAGGATGGGCACGAGCGCGGACGGGACACCGCGGAACTGCTCCTCGACTGGTGCCTCGAGGTGGGGATCAACGTGCTCACCGTCTACGCGCTATCGACCGAGAACCTCAGTCGGTCGCCCGAGGAAGTCGCGGCGCTGATGGACCTCTACGACCGCGCGCTGCGCGACATCGCGGTGGACGAGCGGGTCCACCGCCACCAGATCCGCGTCCGCGTCATCGGCAATCGGGCCCTGCTCCCGCCCCGGGTCCAGGAAGCGATCGAGGTCGCGGAGAAGGCGACGGCCGGTTACTCCCGCTACCGGTTCAACGTCGCGCTCGCCTACGGGGGGCGGGACGAGATCCTGGATGCCATCCGGCGGCTCGCCCACGAGGTGAAGGAAGGGAAGATCGACCCCGACGCGATCGACTCCCAAGCGGTCTCCCGTCGTCTCTACACCGCCGACCTCCCGGACCCCGACCTCATCTTCCGGACGAGCGGGGAGGAGCGGATCTCGAACTTCCTGCTCTGGCAGGCCGCCTACAGCGAGCTCTACTTCTCGGACGTCCTCTGGCCGGGGCTCACCCGCCTCGAGTTCCTCCGCGCGATCCGGTCGTTCCAGTTGCGCCGGCGCCGGTTCGGGGAATAACGCCTCCCCGGTAGCCCAGGTTCCAGAGGGCCCGCGGTGCGAGGAACGCGACCCCCGCCGCCAGCCACAGGACGGCCGCGGCGAGGAAGGTCGACTGGACCCCCCAAGCGACGATGAGGAACGCGCCACCGATTTGCGCCACGGGGACGATGACCACGCTTCCGAGGTTGTCGATCCCGAAGTAGCGACCCTGCATCTCCGACGGGACGATCAGCTGCGCCGCGGTGAGCCACGCAGTCCCCGCGTAACCCCCGAGCAGGCCGAGTCCGAACAGCCCCACGATGGCTACCAGGGCCGAGGGGAATAGGATGAACGAGAACGCGACGATAGGCGAGACCACGCCGTAGGGGATGACCCACGCTCGTCCCGCCCAACGGACCCCGCGGGTCGGACCGACCAGGACCGACCCCAGCCCGACGCCGGCGACCTCCGCGGCCAAAAGGGAGGCGAACACGAGGCCGGATCCGTGGAGGACGTCCGTCGAGTAGACCACAAGGAACGTGCCGATGATCCCGGAGCAGAAGTTGAAGCAGGTCGCGGAGAGGGTGAGCTCAAGGAACCCCCGCGCCCGCCAGAGCCAGCGGAAGCCGGCGCGCACGTCGGAAAAGTACTCTGGAAGGCCAGCCGAGGCATACCGCAGGTGCGGGGCGACCTGCATCCCGAGCAGCAGGAACCCCGAGAGGAGGAACGTCGCAGCGTTGGCGACGACACCAACGGTCGGCCCCACGGTGACGATCAGTGCCCCGCCCACGGCCGTACCGGCGAACTGGAGCGCGGAACGGCTCGACCGCACGAGGCCGTTTGCGTCGGCCACCATGTCAGGCCCGACCAGGGACGGCAGGATCGCCTGCTCCGCGGGGTTGAAGATCGTGGAGAAGGCGCCCAGAACGAAGTACGCCGTGAGGACCACCGGGAGGTCGAAGCCGCGGAGCTCCAGGTCGGCCACGACGCCCGACATCGCGGCTGCGCGCACGAAGTCGGAGAGGATCATGAGGCGTCGACGATCGTAGCGGTCGACCCAGGCTCCGCCGAAGACGCTGAACACGATCCCCGCGATGACGCCGACCGCCCCGAGGAGAGCGACGTCGATGGCCGAGCCGGTGCGGGCGAAGACGATCCAGATGAGGCAGACCCCCGCAATGGCCGAGCCGGCAATCGACCCCAGGCCGGCAGTGAAGACCCGGACGTACCCCGGGTTCCGGAAGAGGCGACGGTAGTTGCTCCCCTCATCCGGGCCGACCATGCCGGCCGCCGCAACCGGCTGAAGCTATTGAACGCGACACGGCCCGAGCGCGTGTGGTCTCACCTCACTCGGGGAGGCTCAAGTATTCTCAACGCCTACTCGGGAGGATGGCGGGCGCGGCTCCTCCATCTGCACCTTCACCTCCGACCGGGCCTTCCTCGGAAGAGTGGTTCGACGCCCGCAAGATCCCTGAGGCGCGCGCGCCCTCGCGGCGGCGGAGGCTCGTGCTCTGGTTCGCCGTGGTCGTCGTCGTAGCGTTGGTGGTCGGAGTCGGCGCCCTGGTAAGCCTCCGACCCTCGCCGTCGACCCCCACAAAGACGCTCGGAGTCACGGTCACCTTCTCGGAGAACGGACTCACGCCCGGGGTCCGTTGGACCATCTACTTCGACGGAGAAATAGAGCATTCGACGAACTCGACGATCGCGTTCCCCGAGTCCTGGAGCGGGAACTATACCTTCGACGCGAACGCAACAGGCTACGCCCCGGTCTGCGGGGCCTTCCAGCTCGACAACACCAGCCACACGGTCATGGTCAACTTCACGCCGGAGATGACCTATCCGATCAAGTTCACGGAGACCGGGATGGGGGTAGACAGCGGATGGACCGCGGCCATAGGGTGCTTCGCGCTGACCACCTGGTCGAGCACGACGATTGTCCTCTGGGAGCCGAACGGGAGCTACGGCTACTCGGTATCGAGCCTGTCGGAGCAGTTCTACTGCAACCCGTGCGACGGTCGGGTGACCGTTCGGGGCTCTGGGGCCGATGTGACGGTCGCCTTCAGCTGGAGGCTGGAGGCCCCGGTCCGCGGAATTCCTCCCTGACCCGCGAGGCGTCTACCCCCTGCCTCCGAGACGGGACTCCGAGCCCTGGGGCCCGCCACGGCTCGGGGGCCGACATAGTCACTATTAAATAGAACCGCTTTTCTATCCGCGCCGACAGCCGAGATGACTCTCGGAGGATAGAACGATGCTGACCGGACAGACCCCGATTCTGGTGCTGAAGGAAGGGACCAAGCGCGAGAAGGGCCGCGGAGCCCTCTCGAACAACATCCAGGCCGCCAAGGCGATCGCGGACTCCGTGCGCTCGACGCTCGGCCCGCGCGGGCTCGACAAGATGCTGGTCGACTCGATGGGCGACGTGGTCGTCACGAACGACGGGGTCACCATCCTCAAGGAGATGGACGTCGAGCACCCGGCCGCGAAGATGATGGTCGAGGTCGCGAAGACCCAGGACCAAGAGGCCGGGGACGGGACGACCACCGCGGTCGTCCTCGCCGGTGAGCTCCTGAAGCGCGCCGAGGGGCTGATCGAGCAGAACATCCACCCCACGATCATCTCTCAGGGCTACCGCCTGGCCGCTTCGAAGGCCCTCCAGGTGCTCCAGCAGGTGAGCCAGCCGGTCGCGATCACCGACCACGCCGAGCTCCAGCGGATCGCCGTGACCTCGATGGCCTCGAAGTCGGTATCGTTCAACCGCGACCAGCTCGGTGAGATCGCGGTGAAGGCCGTCACGGCCGTCGCCGAGAAGAAAGGGTCGGGCTTCTACGTCGACATCGACAACGTTCAGCTCATCAAGAAGCAGGGTGGCTCGATGGCCGACACCCAGCTCATCGAGGGGGTCATCGTCGACAAGGAGAAGGTCCACTCCGGGATGCCGGCCCGCGTCGAGAACCCGAAGATCGCGCTCTTGGACGCCGCCCTCGAGATCAAGAAGACCGAGATCGACGCCAAGATCGAGATCAACGACCCGACGCAGCTCAACGCCTTCCTCCAGGAGGAGGAGAACATGCTGCGGCGGATGGTCGACCAGGTGAAGGCCTCCGGCGCGAACGTCGTGCTCTGCCAGAAGGGGATCGACGACCTCGCCCAGCACTTCCTCGCGAAGGAAGGGATCTACGCGGTCCGACGCGTCAAGAAGTCCGACATGGAGAAGCTCGCGAAGGCTACCGGCGCGAACATCGTCTCGAAGGTCTCCGAGCTCGGCCCCGAGGACGTCGGGACCGCCGGCATGGTCGAGGAACGGAAGATCGGGGAGGACGCCCTCACGTTCGTCACGGGCGCGAAGAAGGCCCGGGCCGTCTCGATCCTCATCCGCGGTGGTACCGAACACGTCCTGGACGAGATCGAGCGGTCGCTCGATGACGCCCTCAACGTGGTCGCGGTCGCGGTCGAGGACGGGCGGTATGTCTACGGCGGCGGCGCCACCGCGGAGGAGATTGCCCTGCACCTCCGGGGAGAGGCCGCCAAGGTCGGCGGGCGCGAGCAGATCGCGTTCGAGACGTTTGCCGAGGCGCTCGAGACCGTTCCCCGCACGCTCGCCGAGAACGCCGGCCTCGACCCGATCGACATGCTGATCGAGCTGAGGAAGGCGCACAAGAGCGGCCAGGTCGCCGCCGGCGTCAACGTGATGGAGGGGAAGGTCGGCGACATGGCCCAGCTCCACGTCATCGAGCCGATCCGTGTCGGCCGCCAGGCGATCGAGAGCGCGACCGATGCGGCGGTCATGATCCTCCGGATCGACGACGTCATCGCGTCCAAGTCGAGCCCACCCCCTGCCGGCGGCCCCGGTGGCCCCGGCGGTGGCATGGGCGGCATGGGCGGGATGGGCGGCGGCGACTTCGGCGAGGACTGAGCGCCCTCCCCTTCGACCGGCCAACCCTTTCCCTGGCTTCCCGGGGGTCATTTCCCCCGGGTCCCCCTTTCTTAATCGGTTGGCGACCGATGGGATTCATTAACCGGAACCCGTTCGAGAGGCGGATGTGCGACTTCGAGCCCGAGGAGTTCGCTGAGTACCTGCGCTACGGCGAAGCCGCGCACGTGCCGGTTCGCGGGAAGCCGAGAGTCTCTGCCCTCGTGGCACCGGAAGAGGTCGTGGAACCGGTGCCGGCCTGACGGGCGAGCGCCCGTTCCGTCAACCGGTCGACCGCAGCTGGCCCCCGTCTACCGGGAGCATCGCTCCCGTGACGAAGCTCGATTCTTCGCTCGCGAGGAACAGCACCGCCCGGGCGAGCTCGTCCGGCGTCCCGATCCTCCCGAGGGGCACCTCCCGCTCGAGCGCGGCGCGCTCGGCGGCCAGGGTCGTGCCGTTCCGTCGCGCCCGGTCCTCGAGGACCTCCCGAGCGCGGTCGGTCTCGATGAACCCGGGAAGAATCCCGTTGACCCGTATCCCCTTCGGCCCGAGCTCGCGGGAGAGGGTCCGCACCAGGCCCGCGACCGCTACGCGACAGACGCTCGAGGTGGCGAGGTTCGGTATCGGCTCGCGGATGGCGAGGGAGGTGAGGAAGACCATCCGTCCCTTCGAACCGCAGGCGATCATGGCCTCCGCGGTCTTCCGGGCGAGGTAGGCGGGGCTGACGACCAGCAGGCGCGACGCCTTTTCCCAGTCCTCGTAGCCCTGCTCGAGAACGGTGCCCGGCCGCGGGGATCCCGTGACGTAGACCAGGACGTCGAGACCCCCCAGCTGTCGAACGGTCTCGGCCAGCAGGCGGTCGAGTTCCGAGCGTTCGCTTAGGTCGGCGACGACCCCGGATACCGTGCCGCCGCCGCCCAGCGCCTTCACAGCCTTCTCGAGACGTTCGGCGTTCGAGGAGTTCACGACGACCCGGGCTCCCTCCCGGACGAACGCCTTGGCCGCCCCGAACCCGATCCCCTGGCTCGCAGCCGTTACCAGGACCCGGGTCCCTCGAAGGCCCCAATCGGGTGCCATCGGGCCCCCATCGGGTGGTTCTACGTAAAGGACGCGGGACCGCTCGGACGTAAGCCCGGACTACGCGGGTCGGTCCGCGAGGAACTCACCGGCCGCTCGGATGGCATGGGACCGGTGCGAGACCGCGTTCTTCTCGTCGCTCGAGGCCTGGGCAAAGGTCCGCCGCCACCCGGTCGGGATGAATATGGGGTCGTACCCGAAGCCGTTCGTTCCCGCTGGCCGCGGGGCGATCCTCCCGTGGACCTCGCCGGGAAACATCCAGTGCCGGTTCCCCTTTCGCAGCCCGGCCACGGTCCGGAAGTAGGCGGCTCGGTCCCGGTGCCGCAGGAGCTCGTAGACCGGCCCGAAGCCCCAGAGCTTCAGGAAGTGGGCGGAATAGACCCCCGGGAAACCCCCCAGCGACGGGATGAACAGCCCGGAGTCCTCGACCAAGACGTATCCGGAGATGCCGCCGACTGCGTCGAGCTTCGACCGGACGACCTCCTCCAACGTTTCGGCCTGAGGCTCCGGGAGGACCCGGCGAGCCCAGCGGGCCCGGACGCCGCACCCGGCGAGGAGCTCTCGGACCTCGGGCCACTTGCCCGCGTTCGAGCTCACGAAGGTGACGGCGGCCACGGGCGCGACCTCAGCCCGGGTATTCGTCCCAACCGACGATCTCGTCCGTGCTCTTCCGACCGTCCTCGACGGGGATCGCCCCGCCGTTCCCCTCGGCCGGGAAGCCGATCGGGATCACGGCGATCGGGTGGATCCCTTCCGGGACGTTGAGGACGTGGCGAACCTTCTCCTCGTTGAATTCGATGAGCCAGTTCGTTCCCAGACCCTCGGCCGTGGCCGCGAGGCGGAGGCGGTCGACCGCGACCGCGACGTCCAGCGGGTAGGCCGAGATGTACCCCCCGATCGTGATGGGGATGTCCTCCTCCACGGCGAAGGCAACGATGACGGCAGGGGCTTCGGCGATCAGCTTGCCGCGGTTCGACGCCTGGGCGAGCAGCCGTTTCCGTTCGTCGTCCTGGACGACCACGAACCGCCACGGTTGAAGGTTATACTGACTCGGGGCAAGACGGGCCGCGGAGAGGACCGCCCGCAACTTCTCCGGTGGGACCGGCCGGGGGTGGTAGGAAACGCAAGGCCGGTGGGCTCGTAGGGCGTCCAAAAGGTCCATCGAGACCGCCGAGAAGATCTTGAGGGGGGCGCTCGGATCCGCCTTACCCCTGGGCCGCGTGGCGAGCCATTCGATTATCCGAGTGTTGTCCCCAATAAAAGGATTTGGCACTTCCGCGGACCACCTCCCGGGGGCGGATGCGGGGCCGGTGGCTTTCGTCTTTGGACCAATCAGTTAAACCGTCGGGAACCCTTCCTCGCGGCTCGTGGGGCTGGTCGAGCTCTTCGTGGCCGTCCTGGTGGTCGGCGTCTCCCTCGTGAACGCGGCACCCCCGGTGGCCGCCTGGGTCCGGGCGCGGGACGGACGGTTCCTCTTCCTCGGTGCCGCGAACGTCGGCCTGGCTGTCCTCGGCCTCGTCTGGGCCTGGGGAGAGCTCCCGCTCAGCCCTCCGGCGTGGGCCCGACCCCAGCTCCCGACCCTGGGCCTCACCTTCGTGGTCACGCTCCTCTTCCTCGCTACGACCCTCTGGCCGCGTCGTTCGTGAGCGATGGAGGAGGACCTGCTTGAGCTCTCGACTCGCCGCCAGCTCTACGACACGGTCCGCCGCTCGCCCGGAATCGGCGCGCGCGAGGCCCAGCGGGCCGCCGGAACGGGCTGGGGGGAGACTGTCTACCATCTGGACCGGCTGACCGCGGGAGGGCTCCTCCACCGTGAGCGGGCGGGCCACCAGGACCACTACTTCGTGGCGACCGTTCCGCTGGGGGACCGGCGGCTGATCCGCTTTGCCCGCTCCGCCTCCGCCCGGAGGCTACTTCTCACCCTTCTCGAAGCCCCCGGAGCGACCGTTCCGGACCTCTGCGAACGGGCCGGGCTGAGCGCGGGGCGCATCTCCGTGCACCTCCGCCGACTGCTCGACACCGGGATGCTCGAGACGGGCCGGAAAGGACGCCTGCGCACGTTCTCCCTCGCGGACCGGGAGCGCGTCATTCGCCTCCTCGTGACCTACCGTGAGAGTCTGGCCGACCAGTGGGTCGAACGCGTACTCGAGACCTGGTCCGAACTGTTCCGGCCGTGAGCTGTGCGGGATTGGACCAATGGATTCCGAGTTTGGACCAAAAACAGGGAGACCCCCACCGCCCCTGGGAGGCTCGATGACGATGCCGCGGTCCGCTTCGGACGGCCACCTCAAGGGCCCGTCGACGGCGACCGCGCTCGCGGTGGCGATCGCCCTGGGTACCCTGCTCGCGGGAGCCCCCCTTGCGGCGGCGACCTCGAGCGCGCCGGTGTGGGCCGCCGACCCAGTGTCGTGGACGAACGGGCTGGTCCTCTGTCAGTTTGCCAGCACGCGACCGGCCGTCGTCGTCTCGGCGCTCGACCTCAACAAGACCGGCCTCTCGGTGACGCTCGGCGGCATGGACGAGCTGCGCGGAGACGGGTCTGTGGCCGCCGTCGCGGAGCTCTCGAACGCGACCTGGGTGGTCTCGAACCTGTCGACCGACGCCGCCTACAACCTGTCGTTCTCGGTCCACGCGCCGCTCGTAGCAGCCACCGGTCCTGCGACTCCCATCGGTTCGGTCGACCTTCGGGTCCAGTTCATCCTCCCCGTCTACGGGAACTCTCCGGTTGGGCCAACGGACACCGTCATTGTCCGCCTCTCGGTGTCCAACTGGACCTGGCAGGCCGCGGGCGACCACCTCTCGGCCCTCTTCGTTGCTTCGCCGACCTCGGTCGCCGCCGAGCACCTCACGCCCACCACCGCCGCGGGCTGGCTGATCTCGAGCGACTCGAACTCGAGCGGCCAGGAGCTCGAGCGGATGGGGGCGAACTCCACGGCCGTCGCGAGCCTCGCCTCCGGCGGTCCGACCAGTATCAGCGCGACGCCGACTCTGTCGATGCTCTCCCCGACCGCCGCGACCCTAGCGGTCGAGTTCGGCACGGCCGCGGGGGCGTTCCGCTCCCTCGAATTCACGGCGCATGTCGGGATCGTCACACCCCCGACCGTCCTCGGGATCCCGCTACCGGAGCTGCTGGCGGTGACGGCGGCGGCGATCCTTGTGAGCCTCCTGATGGCCGCGTCGGCGCGTCGGCTGCGCCGCCGGCCCTCGGACCTGATCTACGTGGAGGAAGACCGATGAACGAAGGGAACGGAGCAGAGACCGGACGGGTAGGATGGAACGTGCGCCTGGGCTGCGGACACCTGGTCTGGGTGCCGTGGGACTCGAATCCGGCGGCGGCCTTGGCGGGTCTCCTTCATCACGACCTCGGCTGCCGGGCAAGCACGGCCGAGCCGTTCTGGACCGAACGGTGGCCGGCCCCGAGCTCGATCGCGCTGTCGCGGGGGGGCCTATGACGGCGAGGGGAGCGAGACGGGGAGCTGGACGGATCCGAGCGGGAGCTGCGTTCGTGACCCTCGCCCTCCTGTCGACGCTCGTCGTGGGCCTCGCCGCGGCCCGCCCGACCGTCGCGCCCACCACGGGAGGGAACGCGACACCCCCGAACGATGCGGCGAGCGGCCCGGTGGTCGTCACCATTTCCGCGACCTCAGCGATCAACTTCGTGCCGGATTCGTTCTCGGTCGCGCCCGGTGCCTCCGTCGAGATCGTGGTCACTCAGATGGCCGACTTCGAACACACGTTCACGCTCTCGTCCGTCGTGAACCAGACGATCCCCTCGACCGACACCCCGTCCGAGGTGGCCGCGTTCTTCAACGCCCATCCGCCCCTCGTCAACCTGAGCCTGGGCACGACGGTGGGGGCGAAGTTCTTCGCGAACTTCACGGCCCCGGCCGCCCTCGGGACGTACGAGTTTGTCTGCCTCGTCCACTTCCCCTCGATGACCGGGGTCATGGCCGTCTCGAGTTCGAGCGGCGGCTCCTCCCCTTCGAGCTCCGGCACCCCGACGACGCTCGAGTGGGTCGGGATCGGCGCGGTGGTCGCCGTCGTGGTGATCGTCGCCGTCCTCCTGGCCGTGCGGCGAGGCAAGCCTCCGAAGTGAACCAAGGCAGACATCGGTCGGTCCCCGGTGAATCGTTCGAAGCGAGGAGGCCGACGTGCGGAGCTGTACGCCGGAAGTGGGACTCCCGGATCCCTTGCGTTCGCCGCTGGGGCGGCCCCTCCGCCTCGCGGGCGGGATCGTCGCGCACAACGACGAGCGTCGGATCGAGGCCTCCATCCGATCCCTCCTGGGTCAGGAGCTCCCCGACGGGGTGGAGTGGGGTCACATCTGGGTCGTGGCGAGCGGCTGCACCGACCGGACGGCCGAGGTCGCAGCCGCCCTCGCCGCTCTCGAGCCCCGGGTTCGGCTCGTGGTCGAACCGGAGCGTCGGGGGAAGGCCGCCGCCCTCCGGGAGGTCCTCCGGCGGGCGGAAGGGGACCTTCTCGTCCTTCTCAACTCGGACGCCGAGGCCTCACCGGGGGCCGTGGCCGCGATGCTCGGGCGAACCGCCGGCCGCTCGAGGCCGTTCGCGGTGATGGCGCGCCCGTTCGTTCCCTCGGAGCTCCAGGGCGGCTGGGTCGACACCATGCGCTGGATGTGGGAGCTCCACCACGAGATCCACCTAGAGATCCTGGCCGACGGGAGCGGAGCCCACCTTTCGGACGAGCTCCTTCTGGTGAGCCTCCCCGCGTTCCCGGACCTCGAAGAAGGGATCATCAACGACGGCTCGTACTTCGCGGTCTGGCTTTCCCAGAACGGCGGGGGGAACTGGTACGCGCCCGCGGCCGGGGTCTCCCTCGACGTCCCGACCACCGTTCGCGACCATCTTCGACAGCGGCGTCGCATCCATGTCGGGAACGCACAGGTCACGAAGCGACTCGGAACTCCCCCCACCACCCTCGGCCGGTTCCTCCTCAAGGAGCCGCGCCGGGCATTGGGCACCCTGCGGCGGATGATCGGCCGGGAGTCGGGCCTCCGTCACTTCGGGAAGGTCCTCGCCTTCGAACTGGTCTCGCAGGCCCTCGCGCTCTGGGATCGCTGCCCCCCACGGCGGGACCACGTGAGATGGCGTCGCATCGAACCGGCACCAGAGACCACGCGGCCATCCGCCCCGGCGGCTGCCGGTTCGGGAACCGCCCCGCTACCCGAGGTCGACCGCCGGGTCGTCTCGGTCCTTTCCGTCGCCCGGCAGTTCGGTACCGGACTACCGCTCGAGCGGCTCGTCGAACTCCTCCCACCGGGTGGACCGGAAGACGCGTCGGGGCTGGAACGATGGCTCAAGGACCGACCCCACCTCGCCGACGTGACGCGGGGGCGGGCATTCTCTCCGGGCGACGCCTCATCCGTCGACCCCACTCGGGCCCAGCGGGGAACGGACTATCTAGAAGAGGCACGCCACCTGATGGCGGGCCCGCTCGCGTTCACCCGACGCTGGGTCCGGTGCGTGGGCATCACCGGCTCCGCGGCGTACGGCGAGCCCACGGCCGACGACGACCTCGACTTCTTTGTCGTCACGCGCGCCGGAGCGGTTTGGTGGTTCCTCGCGACCACGTGGGTGGCCCTGCGGCTGCGCCGAGGGCGCGGACGGTCAAGACGCGGGCCGACACCATGCTTCAACTTCGTCGTCGACGATGCCCGCATCGCCACCGACCTATCCGATGGGAGCGGGCTGCTCTTCGCCCGAGAGGCGCTCTCCGCCCAGATCGTGGAGGGGGATTCCTACTACCGGGGCCTCCTGGCCCGGGCCCCCTGGATGGCCCGGGAGCTCCCTCGCCTCTACCACCTCAGGACCCGATCCCCAGGGGAAACGGACTCCTCGCCCGCGCCCGGGCTCGTCCGCGCCCTGAGCGCCCTCGTCTACCCGATCGTCGCCGCGTATCTCCATCTGGTCGGCCTGCGCCGTAACGACCACGCGCGGCGAGAGGGTCATCCGGGCGAGGTCTTCCGCACGGCGGCCGCACCGGACCGGCTCGCGTTCGTCTCTCAGCGGTTCGAGGACCTGCGGGCTCGCTACGAAGGACGGGCCGGGGCCGGATGGTCCGCGGACGGGGTGGGGAGCCCTTCGCGGCTCCCCACCGCACGGTGAGGTGGCTCGCGGTGGCCGAGAACGTCAGCGACTACGGGCGCTTCGACTTCCGGGCGCTCTGGAGCGGCCGCGAACGGGTCACGGAGGTCGAGCAGGCGATCCTCACGCGGCTGCTCTCGGACGCGGATCACCGTCGTATCCTTGAGGTCGGTACCGGCTTCGGCCGTCTCCTCGCCCCGCTCCGCGAACTGGGGCGGGAGGTGGTCGCGACCGATTTCGACGCGGAGAGCCTGGCCACGCTACCGCTCGGATCCTCGGACGAGAACGTGACCCGGGTCGCGGCCAACCTCTACCACCTGCCGTTCGTCGACGGGGCGTTCACGGCCGCGAGCATGGTCCGGGTCTACCACCATCTCTCCGATCCGGCGGCCGCCCTTTCCGAGCTCGCCCGTGTCCTCCGCCCGGGCGCTCGGCTCATCGTCTCCTACAACCCGAAGCCCTCGCTCGGAACGGTGGTGAACGACATCCAGCGAGCGATCCATCCCTCCCCTCGAGCATCGTTCAAGTCACTCACCTTCTCCCGTGGCCCGCTGGAGCTCGCGCCCGACCCGTTCCCGGTCTATGTGGCCGGACGGTCCCACTTTCATCAAGAGGCGACGGCCGCCGGGTTCCGGCTCGAGAAGGAGGTCGTCTCGGGCCTCGAAGAGTACTACTTCATGCGCCATGTCCCGGCCGAACTGTTCGTCCAGCTCGGATGCGCGCTCGGCCGCGCCCCCGTCTTCCCGATGCGGTTCGCGGCGCTCGAGAACCGGTCCGGCCGTCCTGGGTCGCTCCCGGTTCGGGAGGAGATCCTTGCGTGCCCGAAATGCCGGACCCCGATGCCGACCTGGAGTCGGGGGGGTAGGCTTACCTGCGACCGGTGCTCGTACGCGGGGTCCATCCGCGCCGGCGTGGCCGACCTGAGATACCTGCCGCCCCACACGGAACGATGGGAGGCGGCCTGATGCCCGGATGGACGAAGGCGACCGCGGGGGGAGGTCCGCCGTGACCGGCCCATCGATGGGAGACCCAGGACGCGAGGAGCCGGACCGCCTCGAGGTCGAACTGCCGAGCGGCCGGGTCACGCTGGGGTTCGTCCGGGAGGAGCCGTTCATCTACCTGGTCGGACGGGACCGTTCGGCCCGCTGGCCGACCCAGCTCCTCCGAGACGGCGGGGCCACCCTCTGGGTCGCGGGATCTTCCGTCCGCGGCGCGGCCGGCCTCATCACCGACCCCACCGAGAAGGCGCGCGTCCTCGACCTGTTTCGGGCTCGGTACGGCCCGACCGGCTTCGAGCGATGGTACGCTCACCCCGCCCGGGTGCTGCGCATCCGCCTGGGCGCCGCGCCCCACGGAGTCGCGTCCGGGGGCGACTACCACGCATGGCTCGAGGCCGAGTTCGACAACGTCGCGGACGACTACGACCGCCACATCACCGGCAACCGGATCAACCGGCTCCTCCGAGACCGGTCGCTCCAGGAACTCCGGCGTTCGTTCCATGACGCGCATCGCGTGCTCGAGGTAGGGTGCGGGTCGGGGATGGAGACGTTGCCACTCCTCGAGGAAGGCCACGAGGTCGTCTGTGTCGACATCTCTCAACGGATGCTGGACGTGGTCCGCGAGAAGGCGGTCAGGGTGGGAGTCGGAGAACGACTCCGAACCGTGCATCTCGCTGCGTCGGACCTTCCGCGCCTGGCCCGGGAGGAAGGGACCGCTTCGTTCGACGGCGCGTACTCCACCTACGGCGCGCTCAACTGCGAAGGGGACCTCCGCCCCGTCGCCGGCGCGATCGCCGAGCTCGTGCGTCCGGGAGCACCGTTCGTGGCCGGGGTCTACAACCGCTGGTGCGCCTTCGAGCTCGCGGGCTACGGGATCACGGGCCGCTGGGGTCGAGCCGTCGGCCGGATGCGACACGTCACCCCCGTCGGGTCGTCGCGGTTCTGCGTCGACGTCTTCGCGCTCTCCGCCGCCGAGGTCCGGCGGGTCTTCGAGCCGTGGTTCACTGTCGTTCGGACCGAGGGCGTGCCCGTTCTCCTTCCGCCCTCCGACCTCGCGAGCTATGTCGAGCGATTCGGCTCCGGGTTCTCCCGACTCGACCGCTGGGACCGGGCGCTGGGCCGGCGGTGGCCGTTCCGCCTGCTCGGCGACCATTTCCTGATGACGCTCCGTCGCGACCCCGACGGTCGGGTCGGAGCGTCATGAACGACCCGCAACTGCCCGGTTCCGCCCCCGAGCACACCGGGGGCCGGTGGCTCCGTCGGCTCGGGACGATCTCGCCGTCGGTCTGGCTGTGGGTCGCCGTCGTCAGCTACTTCGCCGTCTCGTTCACGCTCTCCTGGCTCCGCGCCCTCGAATTCCAGACGACCACCTGGGACCAGGGACTCTACCAGCAGGCGCTGTGGACCACGGCGCACGGGCGGGCGTTCTACGAGACCGCCGACGTGGAAACCGGTGGCTACCGTTCGCTCCTCGAGGTGCATTCGGTCGTTCTGTTCTACCTCCTGGCTCCTCTCTACGGCGCTCTCCCCTACCAGACGACGCTGTTCGCCGTCCAGTCCGCCATCGTGGCGCTGGCGGCGGTGCCGCTCTACCTGCTCTCGCGGGACCTCACAGGCTCGACGAAGGTCGGTCTGGTCGCGGGCATCTCCTACCTCGTCTGGACTCCGACCCTCTCCTCGAACCTCTACGACTTCCATCCGGAGGCGTTCCTCCCGGTCGAGATCTTTGCCATCGTTCTTCTCTGGCAGCGGGGGCGCTACTGGGCCGGCTTCGCCGTGGTCGCGGCGGCGTTCCTCACGCTCGAGATAGCGCCGGTGCTCCTCGCGTTCGTTTCCCTGTTCTTCCTTTGGCCGGCGACTGGGACTTTCGCGAAAGACGAGACTGCCGGTCCTGTTCGGTCGAGGTTTCTCCCCCTGCTCGAATGGCTCCGGTCGAAGAGGGTTCGGGCCTCCCTCGTGCTTCTCGTCTCCGCGATCTCCGCGTACGGACTGCTCTACGTCTTCCGAGTGGACCTTCTGCCGGCCGTCGTCGGGACCCAGCCACTTCTGCTGCCCGCCACGGGATACGTCATCGGGACGACCCCGGCGGCCCTCGGCCTGGCACTGTCCAATCTCTCCGTGGGTCTCGGGCAGAAGCTGACCTACTGGGTCCTCGCGGTCGCCTTGCTCGGGTTCGTGCCGCTGTTCGCTCCCCGGGCGCTCCTCGCCTCCGTCCCCTGGTTCGCCTTCACCCTGTTCAGCTCGAACCTGAACTACGTTACTCTGGGCTTCCAGTACGGCTTCATCGCCGGCGCTACGCTCCTCGTCGCTTTCGCGTTCGGGCTCCCGACGGCCCTCGGCGTCGTCCGTGGCCTCACGACATCCTCCCCGGCCTCCGTACGAGGTCCGGATCCGGCCCGCCGTGGACTCCGGCGGGTTCCGACCCGTTCGACGGCGGTCCTCGCCGCGTTCGTGGCCCTGCTCGCCCTCAACGTCGCTCTCTCGCCCGCCGACCCCGCGATGCAGGGTGGTGGTCTCGGGTCTGCGTACCGCATCTCCTACGACGTCCCCGCGGGCTACTCGGACGTGCTCGACCTCGTGAGCCTCATCCCTCCTGGCGGAAGCGTGATCGCCACCGACGACCTGTTCCCGCTGGTCGCGAACGACCCGAACGCCTACTCCTTCCTCTGGGCGCCCGACCCTTCGCTCGCCTTGCCGTTCGACCTCGACCATCTCCCGACGTACGTGCTCCTCTCGGAGGAACGCACGCTGGCGGTCTCGCCCTGGATCACGAACGCCCTCTACAACGCGTCCCTCTTCGGGGTAAGGGGGGTCGCCTGGTCCACCGCGGCGGGCCCGGTGCTCCTCTTCGAGGCGGGCTACTCCGGGCCCCCGAGCTTGCTCGGACCCGAACCGGCCCCGGGAGCGGTCTACCACGGGCCCTCCATCGTCGCGTCGGATGCCGGCTACTGGACGACGGAGCCGGACGCGACCTTCTCGACCGTGGTGAAGAGCGCCCCCGGGACCACCGGCACCGTCTGGCAGGGTCCGGACTCGAGTCTGCCGTCGGGAAACTACTCGGTCACGCTCTCGCTGAAGGTCGCCGGATCTCCGGGGTTTCCTACGCCTAACTCGTCCGTGCCCGTACTGTGGGTCGGTGCCTCGGCGTTCGGTCGGCCCTCCCTCTACGGGTGGGCGATCCCCTTCGGGGCGTTCTCGACCGCCGATTGGGGAACGCTCCGATTCGACGTCTCCCTTCCGGGCCCCACCATCGAGTTCAACGTCCAGGGGGTCCTGCTCGACAGCTCCGCTCAGGTGACGCTGAACTATCTCGCGATCAGTCCCGCGTGAGAATCACGCGACCCTGGGATCCTATCCGCATTTGCGGGATCGATCGTCACGACCCCATGAGTCTTCGAGCTGACAGTCGAGCGGAATCCCGTGCGAAGCAGTTTCGGTTGAGAGCTCGGGCGCGTCGGCTCCCTCGGGCCGACCACGTACGCTAGCAGGCATCCGGTGTGGGACCCCGCCGCAGGTCCTATCGGCATCGAGAGGGCTCTCGCCGGGTGAGACGAGAGCGGACGAGGTACGGAGATCCGAGCTACCGCCGCACGACGAACTGGACATCCGTGGCGGACCAGGCGTGCCGGTCCTTCCAGGGGTTCCCCGAGTAGACCTCGCGGGACTCGACCACCGACCGGACCTTCTTCTCCTTGCGTCGCCATCGGAGCCAGTCCGAGAGCCCGTGGTAGACCACCCTGGGCGAGACGACGTCGGGGTCGAAGACGACGCTCGCAACCGTGGCCGCCGGGAGAGCGCGAACCCGGACCGGACCCTCGGATTTCGCGGCGCCGCGAACCTCGATCGAAACCTCCCACGTGCGCGAGCCGGGTTCGCGGAAGATCCAGCGGCCCGTCCGAAGGCCCCGGGACTTCGCCCAGCGCTCAACTTCCTCGAAACGGCGCCGGATTGTCGCCTCGCTGTAGGCTCCCTTCCACCGGAGGCTCGCCACGCGCAGGTTGGGCACCTTCTTGAACGCAAAGTCAACGACCATGCTTCGGATTCCCCGCCTTCCGTAAGGGCGACACGGCATAATCCCTCGCTCTGAAAATCGTGCCGCGACCTCGGTACCAGGGACCGGAACCTTGAGTAGTCGGGCGGGGCTCGGGGTCCCGCGATGATCGACGCATTCCGCTCGCGCCTCGCCGGAGCGGTCCAGAACATTTCCCGCGTCGCGCTCCGCAGAGCCTGGGTCCCCGCGCGTTCGGAGTACCTAGGCTCCTCGGTCGAGGCGAGCACCGCCCCCGACGTCCTCCTGAACGGGATGTTCGGAACGGGGGCTTCGACCGAGCACCCGGCGGAACTCCCCGAGCTCAAGGCGCAGCAGTTCTCGGCCCTCTGGCAGATCGACCCCGGCGCCCAGCAGCTCCTGCGAGAATTCGTCCGGCTCGCCCGACCCAAATGTTTCTTCGAGACCGGGGTCGCCGACGGCGCCTCCACCCGGATCATCCTGGATGCCCTCGAGAAGAACGGGGACGGCCGCCTCGTGAGCGTCGACATCTCTACCGAGGTCGGCAGCCTGGCTCGCCAGTCCCCCGCGGTCCATCGGTGGCAGCTCGTCGTCCTGCCCGCGCGGGGTCGCACCACCGTATTCCGCGACGCGGTCCGCCGCGCCGCGCCCCTCGACGCGTTCCTCCACGACAGCGACCACCGGTACCCCTGGCAGATGTTCGAGTACCGGGAGGCGTGGGCCGCTCTCTCGCCCGGAGGCTGGCTCCTCTCCGACGACATCGACTCGTCGTACGCCTTCCTCGACTTCTCGCGTCGACTCCACCTCCGCCCGTGGGTCTTGGTAGGCCCGCGCAAGCTGTTCGGCGTAGTTCGGAAACCCACGTGAAAACGAGTCGTCCTACCTCGGCGGCAGGGGGCTCTGTTTCGAAAGCGGGTGGCGGCCGGCATGCCGGCCGCCACGGCTCGATTCGGGTGGTGGGCGCGATGCTCCCGAGCACCTCCGGTGAGTCGAGAGGACTCCTCGGACCCGGACGCAAACGGATCGGCCTAGGAATCCTCCCGGTCCAATGCTTAAGAAGACCGAGACTGCTTCCGGGTGGGGTCAACGGGTCCTGGGCCGTGGCAGCATGACTGCGTCGCGGAAGGTCGCGATCGTTCTGGGGGTGGCCATCCTCTCCTCATCGATCTCAGTCGCGACCCTCTCGACCATCCCCTCGCCCTCGTCTTGCAACGGTCTCTCGTCTCCGGGGATACCAGATTTCTCCCTGAGTCCGGTGAGCCCGGACCTGCCGCTGTGTGCTCAGCTCCAGCTCACCTCGGCCTACCCCGGAATCAAATTTACTATCGGCGCGGCGGGGACCTTCACCGGGTCGTGGGTGTCGACCCAGCCGACTGCGGTAATCGTGTGGAATGCCTCCCAGATCCTCGAAGGGTGGCCGGGCCCGGGGCCCTATCCGCTCAACGGATCGCTGGACCTCCCCCTCATTCCGGGAACATACCTTCTCCTTTGGTCCACCGAAAGCTCCTCCGACGTTCTGACCATCACACACACTTTCGGTGTGTCATTCGACCGAGGGTGGGGGATTCTCCAGACTCCGAGCACCGTACAGCTGCCCGGTTTCGGTTACTCCGCGTGGGCCATTGTCGCCCCCGCCAATGCCTCAAGTTTCATGATTTGGGGTCAGGCCATGACCACAGCCTGCAGCTCCGAATGGGCCGTGATGCCATCCGCGGTGTTCCAGGTGTTTCAGTCGAATCGGACGGGGATCGATTCACCGAGCGTCACGTTGCTTTACTCCAGTTTCCTCTCTCCTTGCTCGAGTCCCTGGCCCTTCCTGAGCTTCCACTGGGTATTGCCGATGAACACCACCTCGGGTGACGTGCTGGTGTTCTTCAATTCAGGAGCCGGAACCGCGGAATTCTCCGTGGTGAGCCCGATTGAGGTCTTGTACCTTCTGAACGACGCAAGCTAGCCCACCACGAATTCAATCTCGGCCTGACCCGGGGGCACCCTTCGAGCCGCTTGCCGAAGAACCTCCTTCCAGCGGAATCCCTCGATCGCCGGGAGACCTGCAGCCACTCCGGGGGTAGTCCCGATGGCGGCATGCGGCCGTACCATGTTGTAGTGGACCCGGAACCCTTCCATGAACAGTTTCGGACCGTTTCGCCCGTGGAACCCCCGCATCACCTTCACCCGGTCCTTCTCGGTGCCGTTGAGGCGCTCGACGAGATTGTTCGACCGCGCCGCTCGAATCGATGGGACCCGGAGGTGGGGGTTCACAACCTCGGAACCGGAACGGTAGGCGAGCTCTCGCCCGATGGCTCTGTGGTAGGCCGAGAGACCGTCCGATAACACTGCGATGGGCCGGTCCAAGGTCGCCGCCTTGGCGTTGCGGAGAAGGACCCGTGCATCCCGCATCCTCCGGAGCTTCGTGACGTGGGTCGCCAAGAGAAAACGGGTGGTCGCGTCGACTATATTCCACACCCAGCGCGGGTTTCCGCCGGCGGAGACGACCGTTTCGTCGACGTTCCACTGCTCGCCCGTGCGCGCCCCCAGGGAGTCCATCCATCGGGCCGCTCTCGGGGAAAACCGCGCTACCCATCCGTAGATCGTGGCCGGCGCGACCGAGAGGCCGTACGCCTGTAGAAAGTGGTCGGAGACGTTCCTCAGTGACAGACCGCGGAAGTAGAGGTCGAGGGCCAGCGCCACCGTTCGGCCGTCATGGCGGAGTCTCAGGGCGCCTTCCCGGGTCGTAAACCGGACTCCGCAATCCTTGCAGAGAAATCGGTGCACGGCACCGGACCGATTGTGCCTCACGCCGAAACGAATCACGCGCGGTGAGCCGCATTCGGAGCACTCTCGGACCGACTTCTCGCCGGCCCATCGATCCTCCAGCCGGTCGTGATAGTGAATGGCGAGGATGTGAATGCACACTCGGCGGGTCGACCTGTGGAAAGCGCACGAGCAACTCCAGTGGTCCCTTCGGACCGATATTTCGTACTTCCGGTTCGGACGGCTCTGCGAGCGGACCTCAAAACGAGTCGACGACAGCGTTCGAATCTGGTCCCCGCGGGCGACGATGGCCAGAGCGGGGGTCCGCTGATCTTCCCAAGGGATGAGAGCGTCGGTCCGCATGCTTCGGGAATACGGAGGGTGACCGCGCCTCCATCACTTTCCACCCTCGTGAACGATGAACGATGAGGCGAAAACCTCGTGTCAGACACTTGTCCCGGAGGTTGTGTCCGACCATTAACGATCAGACGCTGACCATATCCATCCCGGGGGTTCGGGTCTATTTGTCAGACAAACCTATGCGTATTGAAATGTGCCTCATCTTTCGGTCTGCCCTCTCGGAGCGGGGCATCGCACCACCCGCTGACCGGACACCCAAAAATCGAGACCCCTCCACCACCCGATTCTGAACAGTGCCCTTGGGGCAGTATTGTTAAATATGGCTGACAGGGCTCGGGAAGATGCGCTGACAGACGTCCGACAAACGGGCGCCCGTCGGCGGCGGACGCGCGAGGAAGGAGCTCCGGAGGAACCCCCCGATGTACCTGAAACGCGTCAAGGTGCGGAACTTCAAGTCGTTCGCGGGCTCGACCGAGATCCCCTTCGAGCCGGGGTTCACGGGGGTCGCCGGCCCGAACGGGATGGGGAAGTCGAACATCTCGGACGCCATCCTCTTCGTCCTGGGCCCGACCAGCTCGAAGGCCCTCCGGGCCGAGCGGCTGACGCACCTCTTCTTCAACGGCGGGGCCTCGAAGAAGCCCGCGACCGAGTGCGAGGTCTCGCTCGTCTTCGACAACGTCGATAAGCTCCTCCCGGTCGAGTCGGAGAGCGTCGAGGTCACCCGCTACGTGAAGCTCGCCCCGAGCGACCCCGACGGCTACTACTCCTACTTCTACGTCAACGGGAAGCGGACGACCCAGTCCGAGATCGACGCCCTCCTCTCCCACGCGCGCCTCTCCGGGGACGGCTACAACCTGATCCAGCAGGGGGACGTCAACAAGATCGTCACGATGGGGCCGATCCCCCGCCGGGGCCTGGTCGAGCGGCTGGCCGGCATCAGCCAGTACGACGACGAGCTCGAGCGGGCCCAAACCAAGCGGACCGACCTCGACGCGAACCTGGGCCGGATCCAGACGCTCCTCGGGGACATCAAGGGACGGCTCTCCTCCCTCGAGAGCCAGCGCCTCCAGGCGATCCAGTACAAGCAGGTCCAGGACGAGAAGCGACGCTCGCAGGCGCGGCTCGCCCGGGCGAGCCACCGGATGGCCGAGCACGAGCTCGCCACCTGCCGAAAACAGGTCGACGGCGCCCGGGCGGAGCTCGCGCGGCTCGAAGAGCGGCGCAGCAAGCTCTCCGGCCAGCAGGGTGAGCTCACCCGGTCGATCGACGAGCTCGACCGCGAGATCACGGAGGCCGGCGGCGCGGCCGCGGCGAAGTTCCGGCAGGAGCTGGACGAGAAGCGCCTCGCCTTCGCGCGCCAGGGCCAGACGGTCGAGCACCTTCAGGAGGCGCTCGCCGCTCTCGCGGCCCGTGTCACCGAGCTCGAGGGAACGGTCGAGGCGGACCGGGGCCAGGAATCGACCTTCAAAGCCCAGGAGTTAAAGCTCGCCGAGCGCCTGCAGGCGCTCGAGAAGCAGGCCGAGGCGGACGCGCGCGAGGTCCAGTCGGTGACGGCGACCCCCGGGAAGTCGCGCGACAAGCTCGCCGCGGTGCGGAAGCACCAGGCCGACCTCCAGCGCCAGTTCGAGGCGAAGCAGAAGGCCTGGCAGGAGGCGGTCCACGACCAGGAGTCCGCCAAGGCGTCGGAGGAGGCCGCCGAGCGGACGCAGGGCCAGGCGGAGGACGACCTCCGCGAGCGCGAGGTCGAGGTCAAGGACCTCGAGCTGAGGCTCAAGGAAGCGAGCCCGATGAAGGCCGGCGGGAACGGCGGCTCCACCGGCGACCTCCAGAAGGAGCTCTACGCCCTGAGGACGAAGGAGAAGAGCCTGACCGCGGAGGTCGAGCGGCTCTCCCAGGAGGTCCTCGAGCTCAACCGCCGGTACATGGCGCTGGACGCACGGCTCAAGGCCCGCACCGAGTCGGGCGCCCGGCCGAACGCGCTCGCGGCCGTCGACTTCCTCCTCTCCCAGCGGAACCTGGGGAAGATCCCCGGTATCAAGGGTACCGTCGAGGAGCTCGCCGAGTTCGACCCCAAGTTCAAGACCGCCCTCCAGATCGCGGGCGGCCCGCGCTTCCAGGCGCTCGTGGTCGAGACCGACCAGGTCGCGGAGGAGTGCATTAAGCTCCTGCGCGACGAGAAGCGGGGCCGGGCCACCTTCCTCCCTCTCAACAAGATGCTCCCGGGCCGCGCCCACGGGAAGGCGATGGTCGTGGCAAAGGCGGCCGGCGCCCAGGGCTTCGCGATCGACCTCCTCCGGTTCGACGAGTCGCTGCGTCCCGCGTTCTGGTACGCCTTCGGGGAGACGGTCGTGATGGACGACCTTTCCCACGCGCGCGCCCAGATGGGCGGCGTTCGCCTGGTCACGATGTCCGGCGACCTCATCGAGGCGACCGGAGCGATCTCGGGAGGCTACCTCGACACCTCGAGCCTGGGGCGCGGGGCCGACAGCGCGGTCGAGTTAAAGCGGGTCGGAGACGAGCTTCGCGAGAAGAGCGCCGCCGAGACGGCCGGGCGGGAGGAGCTCAAGAAGGTCGGCGAGCGCATCCGCGTCGTCGCCGAGGAGCTCTCCACCCGGTCGATCCGGGACCAGGCCCATCAGTCGAACCGCGAGGTCCTCGAGAAGGAGATCGAGGCGGCGCGAGAACGGCTCAAAGCCGCTCGCGACCGGATCTCGGACGCGGTCGCCTCCGAGAAGAAGGCCGAGGCCGCGCTCGCCAGCGCTGCGGCGGCGGCCGAGAAGCTCGCCGGCGAGATCGCCGGCCTCAAGAGCTCGATTCAGGAGGCGCAGGACCAGTACCTCGCCCAGCTCCCCGAGGCGCTCTCGGGCCGGCTGCGCGCCCTCCAGGAGGCGGCGCAGAAGACCCAGGAGGAGCGCGTCCAGGTGAACGGCGAGCTCGAAGGGGTCCGCGCGTCGCTGACGGCGCTCGCGACCAACCTTGCGACCCACCTCCACGAACTCGAGGCGGCCCGGGCCGAGGTCGCCGCGCGGAAGAAGGAGATCCAGAAGACCGAGAAGCTCGTCCGCGAGGCGAAGGAGGCGCTGGAGGCGCTGAAGTCCGTCGAGGCGAAGCAGGGCGAGGCCGCGAAGGCGCAGACGGAGAAGAAGCGCGGCCTCGACGCGGAGCGGCTCAAGATCACCGAGGAGCTCGCGAAGGTCGAGGCGAACCTCGAGACCCGGCGCGGCCTCTTGACCCAGGAGGAGACGCGGCTCGCCCAGGCGGAAGCCAAGCTCCGCGACGGCGAGGAGGCGCTGAAGCAGTTCCCCGAGCCGGAGCCGGACGAGAAGCCGATGTCGGTCGAGGAGCTCCAGCGGAAGATCGCGACCCTCGAGGGGGAGCTACAGTCGATGGGGGACGTCAACCTGCGGGCCGTCGAGGAGTACGACGCCGAGAAGGCCCGGGCGGACGAGTTCACCGGGGAGGTCGACCGGCTCGGTGAGGAGAAGGACGAGCTCCTCTCGCTCGTGACCGAGATCGAGAAGAAGAAGCGGGAGAAGATCGTCGAGGTCGTCGGCCAGGTCAGCACGAACTTCGCGCAGATCTACGGCGAGCTGTCGGCGGGCGGTGAGGGGGAGATCTCCCTCGAGAACCCGGACGACCCGCTCGCGGCGGGCCTCCTCATCAAGGCCCGGCCGACCGGGAAGACCGTCGCCCGCCTGGAGCAGCTCTCCGGTGGGGAGAAGTCGCTTGCCAGCCTCGCGTTCATCTTCGCGATGCAGCGCTACGACCCGAGCCCGCTCTACGTGTTCGATGAGGTCGACATGTCGCTGGACGGCCTCAACGCGGAGTACGTCGGCCGGATGCTGCGGCGCAACTCGGAGCGGGCCCAGTTCATCGTCATCTCGCTGCGCAAGGTGACGCTCAAGTTCGCCCACCACCTCTTCGGCGTCACGATGCGCGGGGACGGCGTCTCCCGCGTCGTCGGGATCCACCTGGACGACATCCACGACGTGGAGAGCCGCGAGAACGCCCGCGCGCTCGAGCCGCCCGCGCCCTTGGAGGCGAAGTGACGATCAGCTCCTCGGAGGCCCGGGAGCTCGAGCTCCCGACCGCGGTGCCGCGGGAGGCGGCCGAGAAGGTCCTCCGCTACCTGGTCTTCCACCGGTCGCTCATCGGGGAGGGCGAGGACACCTCGCAGCTCCTCGAACGATACCTCTCGCTGGTCGAGAACCTCAAGGAAGGGGTCCACATCGTCATCTCGGACCCGTTCGACAAGGCGGTCGCGCTCCTGTTCGAGCTCGTGATGGAGCAGGAGTTCGACCCGTGGGAGATCGACCTCGTCAAGTTCACCCAGTCGTACCTCCAGAGGGTCCAAGCCGACGGCACGGTCAACTTCGCGATCGCCGGACGGCTCCTCTACATGGCCTGGAGCATCCTCTACCTCCAGTCCGAGGCGGTACTTCGCCTGAGAGCGGTGCCGGACGTGCCGGAGGGCGCGGTCGACCCGTTCGCCCCGTCGCTGGACGACGGCTACCTCGCCCCCGTCGAGGGCGCCGCGGCCGCAGACCTCACCTCGACCGTCCTGGGGTCGGCCGAACCGCCCCCGCTCCTCGAGATGGTCCGGCACCCCGACAGCCGACCGGTCTCCCTCCTCGAGCTCGTCCGGGCGTTCGGGGAGGCGGAGGCCGACGCCCGGCGCTCGATGCGGGTCCAGGAGCTCCGCGAGCGCCTGCGCGAGGAGCAGAAGGCGCCGCCCGAGGTGCTCGTCCATGGAGATATCCCCGAGCGCGACCTCGCCGACGCCTGGGAAGCCGTGGAGCGCCACCCGGTCGGCACGGAGTTCCCGCTCCTCGACCTCTGGAACCCGATCTCCGGGCGCGACCGTCTGGTCGCGCTCTTCCTCGCCGTCCTGTTCCTCGCGCGGGAACGGTCGATCGAGCTCCGTCAGGAGACGCTGCTTGAGTCGCCCGTCCTGGTCGAGAGAACCGCGGAGCACCGAGAACCGATCGTAGAGGAGAAGGGAGCCGATGCCGTCCAAGCTCGATGACCTGGTCTTCCAGGTCGAGGCCGTGCTGTTCGCCGCCGGAAAGCCGCTCAGCGTGAAGGAGCTCGCCGACGCCCTCGCGCTCGACGATTGGCGGGCCGTCCAGAAGGCGGTCCGCACGCTCGAGCAGACGTACGACCACCGCCAGTCGGCCCTCGAGGTGCGGCGGGTCGGCGACCGGTACGCCCTCCAGCTCCAAGAGCGGTTCGTCACGACCGTCCACGCGGTGACCCCGGTCGAGATGCCGCCGCGGACGGTGAAGGCGCTGACGCTCATCGCCTACCACCAGCCGATCCTCCAGAGCGTCCTCGTCCGGATGGTCGGCGACCTCGCCTACGAGGAGGTCCAGCGCCTCCGCGGGATCGGGCTCGTCCACACCGAGCCCAAGGGCTCGACCCTCGAGCTCACGACCACGCGGCGGTTCGCGGAGTACTTCGGGATCGCCTCGACCCGCCCGGAGGAGATCCGCCGCTTCCTCGAGCAGAAGCTGGGCGTCCCCTCCTCCCCGGCCATCCCGACCGGCGCGACCCAGCCGGCACCCGGCGAGCCCGTCCCGACGGCCCCCGAGAGCGACGCGCCCGAGGGCCCGTCCCCCGAGGCTCCGCCCGCCGACCCGCCGGTCCCGTCCTGACCTCGGGCCTCTCACCTCTCCGTCGGGCCCCGGGCCCGCACTAGAAGGAGCCGCACTTGGGGCAGCGGACCGGCTCGGCCGGACGGTCGGCCCCGCAGTAGGGGCAGACGAACGTCGCCGATGGGCCCCCGCCCCCCGGCGTGACCGGTCCGGGCGGCGTCCCCCACGGCACGTTCTCGGCTCCGGGCGGTACGCGCGGCGGGAACCGGTTGGAACGGGAACGGACGAAGTAGACGATCAGCATCAGCACGGCGGCGATGCCGAGGCCCGCGACCAGGTAGATGGTCGTCCACGGGTAGCCGCCCCCCGAGCTCGGCGTCGGGATCGTCTGGTTCGACCCGACGTAGGAGTAGTTCCGAACGGCGGGATTCAGGTCGGCGGAGTAGAACCGGGGAGCGAGCAGGCCCCCCCAGCCGGTCGCGGCGTCCCAGCCGGGACCGGCGGGGAAGACGTAGTTCGACCCGTCGACCACGTCGTAGAACGGGTCGCTGGTCACGTTGGCCCGATGCACCGTGTAGTAGCTCGCGATCCGGTAGAGCTCGGGGTCGATGTAGCCGAGCGGGTGGAACTGACGGTAGAGGAGCGACTCGACCGCGACCACGTCCGCGAGCTCGCCCGCGAGGACCGGCGCGGCGATGCTGGTCCCCTGGAGGAGGCCGTAGAAGACCGTCCCCGTGGCGTTCGCGAGCACGAAGGCGATCGTCCGGTTCGCGGGGAGCGCGAGGTCCGGGCCCGCGCGGCCCGAGACGCCTCCTCCCTCCAGCTTGCTCGCGTTGAGGATGTTCGGTTGGGCCGCCGAGTGGACCTGCCACCACGGCTCGTCGTAGACGCTGCTCAATCCGCCCTCGGACCCGACCGCCGCGGAGCCGTTCTGGTCGTACCAGACGCCCATGGTCGTGAAGGCGCTGCCGTTCACGGTCGCGACGTGCGAGTCGTAGGTCAGGTTCGACACGTTGAGCGGGCCCTGGCTGAACGTCCCGGTGGGCGCTCCCGCGAGCGTCAGGGTGACCCCTCCCACGGAGATCGAGCCGGTCGTGTTGAACGCCGCGGACGCCGGCCAGAGGGGCCACTGCCCGAACGGCTGGAGCGGGTGGGCGCTGTTCGGGGCGTCCCCGCCGTCCCCGCTCGCCAGCACGACCGTGACGCCCGTCGCCGCGGCGACCGCGAGCTCGTGGTCCCACGCGCTGTCCGAGAGGTCCGGTAGGCCGAACGACCCGCTGACCACCGAGAGGTTCGCCGGGGCGTAGTCGTAGGCGAGCGCCGCGGCGAGGTCCTGGGCGAAGTAGTCCGCGACGTTCCCAAAGGACGGGGTCCCGTTGAGGAGGCTCGCCGGGAAGTAGAAGTTCTTCACGGTCGCCCCCGGCGCGAGGCTGCCCACCATCTCGAGGTCGAGGGAGTTCTCGATCTCGTCGTCCGTCGAATCCGTCCAGTTCCCGAGCGAGCCGGGGAGCGGCGGTGTCGGCGCCCCGGAGATCTGGACCGGGACGCCCCCGAGGACCGGCTTCGGCCAGGCGGAGGAGAGGGTGGCGTTGAAGTAGGCATCGACCACGCTCGGGTCCCACGGCGGCAGGTTGAGGGCCGAGCTCTCGTTGTACGAGCTCGCGAGCAGGGTCGCGACCGCGGTCCCCTTGGGGTAGGTCGAGTCATTGACGGTCGCCGTTCCCGGCCACAGCTGGTTCGCGAGGTACGCCTGCGCGTAGTCGGAGCCGACGTAAAAGTCGACGTCCGATACGTTGTCGTAGATGAAGGCCGTCGGGCCGAGTCGGTCGCGGGAGTCCGCCCGAAGGGGCACCGGGGTGAGACGGGAGGTGACGAGCGGGGCATGGTAGCTCGCGGTCGCCTCGTCCGAGAGCCCGCCCAGCCCGTCCACGAGCCCCGTCCATCCCGAGGGAAGGGTGGGGTCGCCGACCGCCGTGAAGAGCGGCAGAGCTCCCGAACGGCCGTACTCGACCAGGGAGATGTCCAGCAGCGCTTCGAGCTCCCCCGCGGTCATGGTCGCGCCGACGACCGCGCGGTCGGGGGAGACGGTCAGGTCCCTCGCTCCGTGGGCGAGCAGCGTCGATTCGACCGCTTGGACCGCCGACTCGGACGGCGAGAAGCGGTCGACGAACTCGGAATACGTGAGGAAGTGACGGTACTGCGGCGAGGTGGGTGTCTCGACCGCCTTTAGGAACGTCTCGAGGGCGCTCGAGTTCGACCATCCGAGCGTCACCGTGGTGACGAGCGGCGCGCTCGCCGGAAGGGGTGTGACGCGGGCTCCGTGAGGGACCGGGACGGAGTCGGTCACCAGGCCCGCCGGCAGTTGGAGGGAGGACCCGGCCGGCGACCGGTCCATCGCCCGCCCATCCGCGAAGGCGAGCGAGGAGAGGACCACGAGGAGGGCGACCGCCGTGGCAGCGGCCGTTCGACGGAGCATCCCCCCTCTACGGGACGCACTCCTAATGAGGCCGACCCCCGCCCCGGCTCCCCCGCAATCCTATAGCCCCGACGGCGTTCCACCGCCCCGATGGCGGGTGGTCCGTCCGCGGAGGCGGAATCCTGCGTCTTCTGCGGCATCGTCGCCCACCGAACGCCGGCCCACATCCTCCTCGAGGACGAGTCCACGGTCGCCTTCCTCGACCTGTTCCCGTGGAGCCGCGGCCACCTTCTGGTCGTCCCGAAGGTCCACAAGGCCCGCCTGACCGACCTTTCGTTCGAGCTCCAGACCGCGCTCCTGCGCACGCTCGGCGAGATGTGCCGCCGCACCGAGCGGCTCACGCCGAACTACAACCTCGGCTTGAACGCCGGCCGTCCGGCGGGCCAGGTCGTGCCCCATGTCCACTTCCACATCATCCCCCGGTACGGCGAGATCGACCCGTTCCGTTCCGGCGCCCGCGAGCCGCTCTCGGACGCCGACGCCCGCGCGCTCCTCCGGGAGCTCGGGCCCTCCTGAGGTGGCCCCGATGACGACCGCGGCCCGGCGCCCGGTGGTCGCGGGCCAGTTCTACCCCGGCGAGGCCGCCGCGCTCACGAAGCAGATCGAGCAGTGCTTCCTGGACGCGCGCGGGCCGGGGGAGCTCCCGACCCGCCGGCGCTCCAACTCCCGCTCGCTCATCGCCGCCGTGGTGCCGCACGCCGGCTACGAGTACTCCGGGGCGATCGCCGCCCACGTCTACGCCCAGGTCGCGCGCGAACGGCCTCCCGAGAGCGTCCTCGTCCTCGGGGTCGACCACCACGGGGCGAGCGAGGGCCCCTCGATCTCCCGCCGGCCGTGGTCCACTCCCCTGGGGCCGATGGCGAACGACGCGGCGCTCGCCGACGCCCTCGACCGACCGCCGGTCCGCACGGACGAGGCGGCGCACGCCTACGAGCACTCGATCGAGGTCCAGCTGCCGTTCTTGGAGTACGTCCTGCCCCACCCCCGGTTCGTCCCGCTCCAGGTCCCCTTCGGACCGCTCGACTACCTCCGCTCGGTCGGAGAGGTGGTGCGCGCGGCGACTCGGGGGCGGGACGTCCTCCTCCTCGCGTCGACCGACTTCTCCCACTACGTGCCGGCGGAGACGGCGCGCCGCCTCGACCACCTCGCCATCGACGCGATCCTCGCCCGGGACGCCGCCCGGCTCTACGAGACGGTGGCGAAGCACGACATCTCGATGTGCGGTATCGCCCCGACCACGGTCCTGCTCTCGGCCCTCTCCGACCGGCCGCTGTCGACGCGGCTCTTCCGCTACGGCCACTCCGGCGAGGTCGTCCGGATGCGGGACGTGGTCGGGTACGCGGCGATCGCCCTGGACGCTCCCCCGGCCGCGCCGGCCGCCGTTAAATAGCGCGGCCGGCTCGCCGCGCCCGTCCCGCGATGATCCTCTCCGACCATCGGATCCGCGAAGCCATGAAGGACGGTCGGATCGTCATCCGGCCGTTCCGCGAGGACTGCCTCGGCACGAACTCCTACGACGTGCACCTGGGGCCGTACCTCGCGGTCTACCGCTCGGCGGGTCTCGACGCACGGGTGCCGAACGAGGTGCGCGAGTTCCGCATCCCGAACGAGGGGTACGTCCTCGTCCCCGGGCAGCTCTACCTCGGCGTGACGGCGGAGTACACCGAGACCCACGGGTTCGTCCCGTTCCTCGAGGGGAAGTCGAGCGTCGGTCGGCTCGGGATCGACATCCACTCGACCGCAGGGAAGGGGGACGAGGGGTTCTGCAACTACTGGACCCTCGAGATGAGCGTGAAGCTCCCCGTCCGCGTCTACGCCGGGATGCCGGTGGGCCAGCTGATCTACTTCGAGATCTCGGGGACGGTCGACCGGAGCTACTCCAAGAAGCGGTCAGCGAAGTACCGTCGGGTGTCCGCCCATCCCACCCCGTCCCGGATGCACCTCAACTTCCCGCGGCCCCGGGTTCGTCCGAAACCCCGCGGACGCCGCTGATTCGCGCCGATGAGGGATTCCCTTCGCCACCGGATCCGGACCCTCCCGCTCCCGATCCAGACCGAACGCCTCGCGCTCGTGCTGCCGTCGGCTCGCTACGTAAACGAGGTCGTGCGGGAGATCAGCGACCCTCTCATCGCCCGGGTCACGATGACGATCCCCTACCCCTACCGACGGAGAGATGCCCTCGCTCACGTACGCCATGCCCGCCGCCGATACCTCGCCGGTGCCGGGCTCTCGCTCTACGTCGTGCGCCGGTCGGACGGCGTCCTGGTCGGTGGGGTCGGGCTCCACGAGCTGAACGAACGGCACGCCCGCGGGGAGGTCGGCTACTGGCTCGGACGTCGTCACCGCGGCCAGGGCTACGCGACCGAGGCGGTGCGGGGTCTCCTCAACGTCTGCTTTCACCACCTGCGCCTCCACCGCGTCGAGGCCGGGGTGTTTCCCGGCAACGAGAACTCGGTCCGGGTACTGCGTCGCTGCGGGTTCCGCTACGAGGGCACGATGCGGGACCTCCTGAGGAAGGCCGGGGTCCATCGCTCGTCCATGGTCTTCTCCCTCCTGTCGAGCGACCGACCGCGGAGACGCAACGCGCGGCGGCGAGGGCGCGTCGCGTTAACGAGACCGGCTCGGCGCTAGCCCGAACGACGCTCGGTGGGGGCCTTCACCAGATAGAACGCCGGCCGGCCCGGGCGGGCGCGGTCCCGCCGGTGGAGGGGGTCGTGGGGCGCCGCCGCTTCCTCCCGGTAGACCGACACCTGGCGGAAACCGAACCGACGCGAGAGGTAGCCTTCGGCGGCGCGGAGGGTGGCGTCCTCGTCCACCGAAACGCTCGGGGGCGGCGGTTCGGTCCGCACGAGCGGGCCGACCCGCTGCACGAACCGGGCGATCTCCGCGCGGTAGGCGGTCATCTCGGGATGGCCCCCCGTACGCTCGAGCACCTCCTTCACGGACGGGCTCTCGCCCCGACCGGCCGTTTCGCGGAGCCACCCTTCGACCGTCGCCTTCCACGGAGCGGCGACGTAGAAGGCGACCTCTTCGGGGGCCCCTTCTCCTCGGTCGAGCCCGGGTTTGAGGACCGCCCTCAGATCGTCCTCGACCCGTTCGAGGAACTCCTCCCGGGCCTCGGCCACCTCCGACCGGGGGAACTCCTCCGGCCCGGGGAACGGGGCGGCGGCGACCAGGGTCGGGAAGCGTCCCTCCCCCAGCTCCTCGGCGAGGAAGGGGGTGATCGGCGAGAGGAGACGGATCCAGGCCCGCGCCACCTCCGTCGTCGCCTCGCACGGCCCCCCGCCGCGGGCGTAGTACCGCCGAAGGAGGCTCGGGAGCCGTACGTAGGTGAGCTCCGCGACCGTCCTCAAGTCCGCCGCGTCGAACGCACGGCGGATCTCGCGGATCGTCCGGTGCATCACCGAAGCGAGCCAGGCATCCAGCTCGGGCGACCCGGCACCCGCACCGAACGCCTCCCGCGCCATCCGTTCCACGTCGCCGATCCGGACGACGCTCGCCTCGACCAGAGCCTGGTCCCATTCCAGGTCCTGCGAGGGGGATCCGGCGAGCGAGTAGAGCAACCGGATCGCGTCGGCGCCCCACTCCTCGATCGCGGCTTCGACGGACGGGATCCGGACCCACGTGGAGGCCTCCCGCTTCGATATCTTCGCGCCGGCGGGGCCGGTCGTCCAGCCGTGAACGTAGATCCCCTTCGGCTGGAGCTCGGGAGGCAGGAGGCGGGCGTGCGTGTAGAGGAAGACCGGGAAGTGCACGCGCTTGTGCTCCTTCCCCCCGACGTTGAGGTCGAGCGGGTACCAGAAGAGGAACTCGGCCCTCAGCTCGTCGAGCGTCGCCCGGTCGACCGTCGGCTCGCCCGCGCCGATCCCCCGGAAGACGAAGTCGAACAGTGCGTCCGTGAGGTGCTCCAACTTGAGCCGCCCCGCGGAAACGAACCGGCGCACGATGAAGTAGGCCATGTAGAAGGTCGAGTCGGCGATCGGCTCGATCACCCACTCCGGGTCGAAGGGGAACGACGTCCCGAGCCAGCGGCCCCGGCGCGTGCAGGGTCGGTCCTGGAACCAGTCGAGGATGGTCGGGAGCTCCCGGCCGTAGTCGGCCGGCCAGGTGAAGAGCCGGTCGACCACCCGGCGTACCGAGGCCTTCCACTCCTCGTCCCCGTACTTGAGGAACCACTGGTCCGGCACCCGGCGGATGATGACGGAGTGGCCGTTGCGACAGATGACCGGCTTCGAGAACTCCTGGAGGTCGAAGCTCGTCCCCGCCGCTTCCAGGTCGGCGGCGACCCGGTCCCTCGCCTCTCTCACGAGGATCCCCGAGAGCTCGGGGACGGTCATCCGCCCGCGGACGTACTCGAGCCGGTAGAGCCGCTCGGTCGCCGCGTCGACCGAGGTGCGGTCGGAGGGGCCCTTCGCGCCGACCGCTTGAAGGGCCCGGTCGGCCGGGGTCCCATGCCCGCGCATCAGCTCCTGCTCGGAGGCGGTGAGCGTGACGTCGGCCGGGATCTCGAGGAGGACCCGGGGGTCCCGGGTCGTGCGTCGGGTCGGTTCGGGTAGCTCCGCGAGCGCGACCGCGTCCGCGGGTGCGTGGGCCGGCACGCTCATCACGACCCCCGTGCCGACCGAGGGGTCGACGAACGTCCCGGCGAGCACGGGCACCGGGACGTTGAGGAAGGGTACCATCACCTCGTGCCCGATCAGCTCGGAGGGAACGACCTCGTGGCCGATACGGCCCCCGTGCTGCTCGAAGAGCCGTTCGACCCCCGCCTTCGAGGCGAGGTAGGTGCCGGACGGGTGATGCCAGACCGTGAGCGGGTGGTCGGGGTGCACCCACAGGTTGGTGACGCCGTAGACCGTCTCGGGCCGAAGGGTCGCCGCGAGCAGGATCCGCCCGTCCGAGAGTCGGAACGGCACGGTCGTGAACCGGACCACCTCGGCGTCGCCGCCCGAGGAAAGGTCGGTCTCCGAAGGGTCGACGGCCACCGGGCCGCAGACCGGGCAATACGAGGCGTAGTGGGTCCCCTGGCCCAGGGCTCCGAGCGACTTGAGGGTCTTGAACTGCCAGCGGATGAAGGCGTGGTAGTCGTCGTCGATGGTCGTGACGTAGGTCGAGTCGTCGACCAGCGCCCCGAGCGCGTGGACGATCTCGCGGTACTGTTCCCCCAGGAACCTCGCCGCCGCCTCCGGCTCCTCGAGCCCACGGGTCTCGCTCTCGGGCACGCCCCGGTCGCTGAGCTGGCGGAGCAGCAGGGGCTCCCGGTCCTTCACGCGCTGCGCGAACGTGACCGCCGGCAGCCCGGAGGCGTGGATGCCGAACGGGAGCAGCACGGACTCACCGAGCATCCGATGGTACCGTGCCAGGGGGTCGACGTAGGCATAGCCGCGGGGATGGCCCACGTGAAGGAAGCCGCTCGTCCCCGGGTACGCGACCAGTGCGTAGAATTTCCCGCGCCCTTCGACCCTTCGTCCCGTCGCGAGGCCGGCCTTCTTCCAGGCCTCCCGCCAGTGTTCGGCCCTCGCGCGGTCCATCGGGCGTTCGACACGGCCGGTGTATTTGACGGAATCTTCCCCGCCGGCCGGGTCGACCGGGCTTGATAACCCCCCGCACCTTCGGGGCGGGGCGGGGAGCCGATGCGGATCATCGAGGTCTTCCACTCGCTGCAAGGGGAGGGGCCGCTCACCGGGGTCCGCACCACCTTCGTCCGCACCGCCCGCTGTAACCTGAGGTGCCGCTGGTGCGACACAACCTACTCCTTCGGCCCGGGCCACGAGCAGTCGATCGACTCGATCCTCCGAACGGTCGCTCGCCACCGCACCCGGCACGTCTGCCTGACCGGCGGCGAGCCGCTCCTCCAGCGGGAATCGTTGGAGCTCGTCCGCCGCCTGTCGAACAAGGGCGTCACGACCGTGGTCGAGACCGGCGGTTCGCTGGATGTCGGCCCGTACGTGGGGATCCCGCACGTCGTCCTCAGCGTGGACGTGAAGTGTCCGTCCTCCGAGATGCAGGACCACAACCGCTGGTCCAACCTCCCGAAGCTCGCCGCGTCGGACGTGCTCAAGTTCGTGATCGGCGACCGCGTCGACTACTCGTACGCGAAACGCGTCCTTCGGAAGTACCGGGGTCCCGCAGCGATCGTCTTCCAGCCGGTCTGGGGGTCGGACGCGGGACGCCTCGCCGACTGGGTCCTCCGCGACCGCCTGGACGTGCGGGTGATGCTCCAGGAGCACAAGGTGCTCTGGGGCGACGTACCCGGCCGGTAGGCGCCCCCGGGGGGGTCCCGGCACGGATAGGCTAAAGAGGGCTCTTCCCTCGTCCGCCGTCTTAAGCTATGGGAACTCCGAATCCGTCCCCCTCCCCCCATCTCGGGCCGTCCGACTTCCCGTTCGGCAAGGCGAAGGGGATGGTGTTTCCCCGGGTGGTCCTGGTCGGCCACGGAGTGCTGGACGACCTTGCGTCGACCTGCCGGGAGTTCGACTTTCCCGGCCGCGGGGCCGTCATCACGGGCCCGAAGACCGCCCTCCTGGCGGGGAACCGGGCCGCCGAGATCCTCCACCGGGACGGGTTCGAGGTCTCGACCGTGATCGCCGGAGAGGCGACCCAGGCCGAGGTCGACCGCGTCGCGCTCCTCGTACGGGACGCCGGAGCCCGCTTCCTGGTCGGGGTCGGGGGCGGGAGCAAGATTGACATCACGAAGGTGGTCGCGGCTCGCCTCCGCATCCCGTTCCTAAGCCTCCCCACCTCCGCGGCGCACGACGGCATCTCCTCCCCGCGCGCCTCCCTCCACGGCTCCGGAAGCGTCACGAGCCAGACCGCGGCCGTGCCGGTCGGGGTCATCGCCGACACCCAGCTGATCGTCCAGGCGCCGTTCCGCCTCTTGGCCTCGGGATGCGCCGACGTGATCTCGAACGTGACGGCCGTGCTCGACTGGCGGCTCGCCGTCCGCCTGCGCAACGAGGAGTACTCGAGCACCGCGGCCGCGCTCAGCGAGTACGCGGCGCAGGAGATCATCGACCACGCGAGCTCGATCAAGCCGAACCTCGAGGAGTCGATCTGGATTGCGATCCGCCCGATCCTGGTCGCCGGGATCGCGATGAGCGTCGGCGGTTCCTCGCGTCCCTGCTCGGGGAGCGAGCACCTCTTCAGCCACGCGCTCGACCGCGTCTCGGCCCACCCGAGCCTGCACGGGGAGCAGTGCGGGGTCGGCGCGATCATGATGATGTACCTGCACGGCGGCGACTGGCGTCGCATCAAGAACGCGCTGCTCACGATCGGGGCGCCGACCACCGCCCGCGAGCTCGGGGTCACGCGCGAGGAGGTCGTGCGGGCCCTCGTGATGGCGCACTCGATCCGTCCGGACCGGTACACCATCCTCGGGGACAACGGCCTCTCCCGCGAGGCGGCGGAGCGGCTCGCGAGCAACACCGGGGTCGTGGAGTGACGATGGCCGAGATCACGCTCCTCTCCGTGGCCCAGGCGCGCGAAGGGTTCGAGTTCATCTACAACGGCGGCGGCCCGGTCTGCCGGACCTGTCCGTATCGGCACGCCTGCCTGACGCTCGACGCCGGCCGGAAGTACGCGGTCACGAAGGTGCGCACCGTTACGCACCCGTGCGCCCTCCAGGAAACGGACGCGGCCGTGGTCGAGGTGAAGGCGGTCCCGAGGTCGGTGGTGGTCGACTCCGGGAGCGCGATCGTCGGGAGCTCGATCGAGGTCGCGCGGTACCCCTGCCAGCGCCTCGACTGCTCGAGCTGGTGGGTCTGCGCCGGCCCCGCCCTCCCCGCGAAACAGCGCTACCACGTCGCGGCCGTCGACCCGGAGCCAGCGGAGTGCCTCATCGGCCGAACGTTGAAACGGGTGGACGCCGTCTAGGACGAGATGCGGGGCTGTGGGGTAGCTACGGGCGCGAGGCACCAACCTCCGTCCGCTCTACTGGTCCATCCTTCGAGCTTTGGGAGCTCGGGACCCCGATTCAAATTCGGGCAGCCCCACTTCGCGCTAGCGCCAGCCCTCGATGAGCCCGCGCGGAGGCGCCACTCCCGTGGGATCCCCCCCGGTTGATCCTCGGCCTGGCCTTGAGATCGTTTCGACGCTGGGGGACGCCGCTAGCTGGTGGGTAGGGTGATGGCGACCCCGATCGCGGCCCACGCGCTCGAGGAGACGGCGAGGCCTGCGGAGAGCGTCACCGCGCCCCCCGAGGTCAACTCGAAGGCTCCGTAGCTCATCCCGTCCTCGAACGGGCCGGTCGTGGCCGAGCCGGTGCCGAGCAGCGTCTCTCCGTGCTCCGCGGTCATCGGCGCGGCCAGCCCCCGGGCGATCGCCCCGAGCAGGTAGAGATTCTTGGCCACGGTGGAGTTGACGTCCACCGAAGCCTAACCGGAAACCGCCGCGTACTCGTTCACGGCATTGATCTCGCCGAGTGTAACGTTCGCGACGTCGACCACGGAGACGGTGCCCCCCATCGGGTAGGCGCTGACGAACGAGACCGTAACCGTGAGGGCCGGGTCGGAGCGACCGGCGGCCCCGAGGTAGAGGTCCTCCGAGTGGTTCACGGCGAGGTCCGTGCTCGAGACAAGGAAGTACGGGTCCCCCAGGCTGTCCGTGATGGCGACGGGATACCCCCCTCCGATAGTCACGGCGACGTAACCCACGAAAACGAAGACGAAGCTGCCGGCAAGGGCGTTGAAACCGCCGGTCGTTTGATTGGTCGCGTTGCCGGCGACCGCCACGTGGCTCACAACATAGGGACCCGACGACGGAGGACCGGTACCTCCGGATGACGAGGAGGTGGTCGAAGAACCAGCATGGAAGAACGCTAGCCCGAGAAGCAAACCGGCGACGAGACCGATCGCGATTCCAATCAGCAGCTGGCTCGGCCTTTGGCGGGACGCGGGGAAGCCATCGTTTCTGCCCCGGAACCACCGGTACGCACGCCATTCTCATTACCATTCGGTCGGGGTCTCACCTTGACTCACATGGCCCGGTCGGGCCGTACCACCACCCTCGAGAGGGCGCCGCGGAATCGGCAGACGCTCGTGTTCGTCTACCCGCCCATGCGACTCGCACGCTCGTACACTCTGAGGAACCGTTCGACCTGGCGCTCGACCGAGTACGCTTGGACCGCCTCCCGACCCCGCCTCCCCATCCGGTCGCGGGTCCCGGAGTCTTCCACCTGGACGAGCGCCGACTGGAATTCCGCGTCGGTGTCGACCGAGAACCCGCCTCCCAACGCCGCGAGCTCGGGCGCTGCACCGGCACGGTAGGCGACGAACGGCCGTGCCAAAGCCATCGCCTCAAGGAGCAGAAGGCCGAACCCTTCGTAGGAGCTCCCGAGCACGACCGCGTCGGCGGCGCTCAGGGCGTCCAGCGCTTCGCCCCGCGGGAGGACTCCGCCAATCCATACCCGCGCCCCGAGGGACCGGGCCAACTCCGTCACGTGTTGTCGGTCACAGAACGAACCGGCCCGGTCTTGCCCGAAGGCGACCAATCCCCAGCGGCCGTGCGTCGCCGCGACGGCCCTGACGAGGCGGTCGACGCGTTTGTTCTCGAAGAAGCCGCCGCCGTAGACGGCGACGTGCCGCGTGGCCAGTTTCCACCGGTCCCGGACCACTGCCGGGTCGGTGCGCGATTCCTGGAACTCCGCCAACGGAATCCCGGCCGGCACGAGCTCGATCCGTTCGGGCTCCACCCCCCAGCTCACCAGCTGATCTCGCTCACGGGTCGTGTGGGCGGTGTAGACCTCGAATCGACGGATTCGCCCGGGGAGGTACCGCTCGAAGTACCATCGGTCCCAGAGGCGCCGGTGCATCTCGTACTGGTAGAACCCGTGGCCGGTCATCACCTGGGGCCACGGGGCTCGACCCGCGAAAGGGAGGTAGAAGTCCGCGCACCAGACCCGGTTGCCACTCAAGTGAAAAAGGTCCGGCCGGAGTCGCCGGAGGGTGGCCCGGTACTTCACGGGGATGTGGAACCGGCCCGCCCGTCGCATCCCGACCCGCACGATCGAGACGCCGCCGACCTTCTCGAACGGCTGGGTCCCGGGGTCCCGCCGGGTCACGACCGTCATTTCGATGCCGCGCGCGGCCAGTCCCTCGCTCACGCCTTGCGCAAATCGCTCGACCCCGCCTACGGTCGGGAGGTAGCTATGGCAGGCCAGGACCGCACGCACGACCGCTCTACGCCGGCGGGGAGTAAACCCTTCCCCTTCGCCCCACGGGGTCCCTCGTCGGCGCCCTGGGTCGACCGACTCCTCTCGAGGCATGCTCCTCGAGGGGGAACGCGGTCCCCGGTGAGCGCGGGGCACCTCTACCGCACAGCCCATATCGAACTGTCGCGTCGGATGGACTCTGACGGAGTGGTCGTGCCGACGTGGACCGCCCTAGCAACGAGTCCGGAGAGGCTCGCACCCACCGAGGGGCACCCTTGAACATCTTGAGAATTCACAGCTGGGATGGGGCCACGCTCGGCGGGGTCGAGATCTACCTCCGCCGGGTGTCCAAGAGCTTCGCCGACCGGGGCCACTCCACGGTCACCGCGGCCCTGGTGACGGACGACCTTCCCCCGGGCTTCGATTCGTTCCGGGCCTACCGGGTCCCTCGGACCCCGTTCGGCCAGGCAGTTATCGAAGTGACGGAGCGGCGCCGCCTTCGCGCTTGGCTCGAAGAGGTCGCGGCGGAGGCGAAGCCGGATGTCATCCACCTCCACCATTTCAAGACCGGATTCTCCGTCCTCGGCCCCTGGCTCGCGCGACGTCCGGAGCCGATCGTCTTCACCGTGCATGACACCGAACTCGTCTGCCCGATCGCCACCCTCACGCTGCCCGACGGGTCCGAGTGCCCTGGTGGCGTGCTGCCCCGCTGCCAGTTCACGGGATGCGAGGTCGGGTTCGGGCTGCCCGTCAACCTCGCCGAGCGGTACCTCTTCGACCGGCTCCTCCGGGACCGGATCCGGCCGTACCTCTGCGTCAGCCACGCGACCCGCCGCGTCATCGAACGACACGGGTACCGGCCGACCGAGCTCCTCCGCCCGATGATCCCCGTCCCGGCGGTCCCCGCGCCGGTGGCGTCCGGACCGTTCACGGTCGGCTTCCTGGGGCGCCTCGACCCGCAGAAGGGGATCGACGTGCTGCTCCGGGCGTTCGGGGCGGTTCGGAAGGAACACCCCGAGACCCAGCTCCGCTTCGGAGGGACGGGCCCGCTCCCGGCTCCCCAAGGCGAAGGGATCACGGCCGATCAGTGGGTCACGGACGTCTCGTCCTGGCTCGGGGGGATCCATGTCCTCGCCGTCCCGTCCCTCGGCTGGGAGAACCTCGGGAACTCGGCCATCGAGGCGCTCGGCCATGGGGTGCCCGTGATCGTCACCGATTCCGGCGGCCTCCGGGAGACGGTCGGCGACTTCGGTACGGTCGTCCCTCGGGGCGACGCCGGGGCCCTCGCCGCCGCCATCCTCCGGATCCGCGACCAGTACGGCTTCGCGCGGGCCACCGCGGCGCGCGGGCGGGAATGGGTGCGGGAGGAGTTCTCTCCCGACCACCACATCGCCCGCCTTCTCGAGGTCTACTCGAAGGCGCTCCGGCCGGGCGAAACGTTATGAGAATCGGGGGCCGCGCGGCCCCGTATGAGCCGAGTCGGGGTCACCGGGGCGACCGGCTTCATCGGTGGCGCTCTCGTGCCGTCCCTCCTGCGGCGCGGCTACGAGCTCCGGCTGGTCGACAACCGCTCGGGCCCCGTCCACGTCGGATTCTCCGGACACGCCGTGCCCAACCTTGATTTCGCGAGCGACGATGCGCTGAAGGCCCTCTCCGACTCGGACATCGTGCTCCACATGGCCGCGGTGTCCGGCGTGGTCGCATGCGCCCGCGACCCCGAGGGGAGCGCCCGGGTGAACATCGACGGGACGCGACGGCTCTACGCGATGTGCCGGGAGCGCAAGATCCCGGTCGCGTTCGCGAGCAGCTTCGCCGTGGTGGGCGCCCCGGAGCACCTGCCGGTGCGCGAGGACACGCCGGCCCGGCCGACCCACGAGTACGCACGACAGAAGGCGGCCGGAGAACGCCTGACCGCCGAGTTCGGGCAGGATGGCGCGGTCCGCGCGGCCATTCTCCGCCAGAGCAACGTCTACGGCGGTTACGACTCCGATGCGGGCTACGTCACCAAGGGCAACGTGCTCGAACTGTTCGCTCACCAGGCCGGAGAAAGGCAACTTCGGGTCAACGCCCCGGGGACCCAGCGCCGGGATTTCATTCACATCGAAGACGTGGTCGACCATTGGGAGGCCACGATCCGGTGGCTGCTCCGCGGGGCCGGTGCCTCCGGAGCCGTGACCTTCAACGTCGCGAGCGGCGAGGCCTACTCGGTGAACGAGCTCGCGCTGTTGGTCCAGGCCGCCTACGCGCGGGCCCACCCCGAGCGGCCCCTGGTCCGCATCGAGGTCGTCCCGAACCCGCGCGGCGAAATCGAGCTCGTCGAGCCCGCCTTCGCCGTCGACCGGAGCGTGACCGAGCGGATGCTCGGCCTGCCGGTCCGCCACCGAGTCGCGGACGAGGTCCCCCGGATCCTCGCCAAGGCCGAATCCCACGGACGGTGAGTCCGCTCCCCCCGGAAGCCTCATGGTCGAAGGAGGGACTCCGCCCCGTCCGATGGCGGCTGACCCCGAGCCCTCCGCCGCGACTCGGGAGTCCGGGGTCGCCTACCGGCTCCTTTCGGCGCGCCTCCACTGCGAGAACTGCGACCGCGAGACGATCCATCGGATCCTTCGCTGGGACCGCGGGAGCGTTCCGGACGGACGGGTCGGCCGGGGGATCGCGCGATGTCGTGAGTGTCGGTTCACCCACCCCTTTGAGGTGGCTCGCCCGGCGGAAGTCGAGGTGGACCGGATCGTGTCGACCGGTTCGAGCTCGCATCGGTCCCGATTGCGGCTTCCCAAGGGAACGGAGCTCGCGGTCGGGGAACGGTTGCCCGACTCCGGTTCCGGTCTCCTCATCCGACGGATCGATTCGAGGGCGAAGCGGTCGGTCGAGCGGGCCCCGGTCGAGGAGGTCGCGACCGTCTGGCTGACCCCGGACGTTCGGCCCGCCATTCCGGTCTCGCTCATCGACGGGGCTCGTACGACCGGGATGCGTTGGGAGCCGGCTTCCACTACCGAGGTCGGCATCGGAGACCGACTCAGGGTCGAAGGGGTAGGCCTCGAAGTGGTCGCGCTGCGCGCGCGCGGCCACACGTGGCGGAGGCCCGGCGACCGCTTTCCGGTGAGCGAGGTCCAGCGACTCTACGGACGCTCGACCGTGAGACCCCCCGCCGGGAGGAGGGACTGGAGGAGGGAGCGGGGGACCCCGAGCTCGCGAGAGAGCTCGCGCTCCCGCTCGTCGCGGTCACGCTCGGGTCCCGGCCGGAGCCGGACCCGCAACGTCCCCCGCGCGCGGACCGCCTCGGGGGGCGCCGCCGTCCAGAGGGTCGCCCCGCCGTAGTCGATCGTCCCGAGGCCGAGCTCCGTCGGGAGGTCGTCCATCATGTGCTTGGTGCCGTGGATGACCCAGGCCCCGCGCCCGACGAACTCCCCGCTCGCCCCCGCCTTCGATACCTGGTCGTGGTCGACCCAGAACGCGGAGGCGGAGGCGAGGCCGGCCCTCCACGCCTTGGAGAACGCGACCGCCCACTGAGCCGCCTCTCGCAGCGTTCGCTCGCCCACGCCCTCCGTCCCCGGAGGACGCTTCGCGACCACGCTGGCCGCTCCGTGAATGTCGGCGTGCAGGTAGATGTCGCCCGTCTTGAGATTCCGCCGGACGACGAGGTCGTTCGAAGAGGCGTCCCTCCCGGCGATCACCACCGTCCCTTCGGAGCTGATGAACCAGCGGTACTTCTCGAACCAGAACGCCTTTCGAGGGCGGGCCGCCACGGCCGGTACGGCCCCCTTCGAGGGGGACTCCGGCGAGGCCGACCGCTCGAGGCTCTCCGCGAGAGCGGCACGCGCCCCATCGAGCTTCCCCGCCAGTCGTTTCGCCTCCTCGTAGAGGGCTTGCGCGGACTCGCGGGGAGTCTGGGTGACGGCGAGCGCCACCGAGCGGTCGCCGAGGACGACCGTGACCGAGGTCCCGCCCGCCCCGCCGTCGCGGGCCCGCGCGACGGCCGCCTCCGCCTCGAGGTAGTGGGCGAGCACCGCGTCGGCGTCCGCCTTCTTCTCCGCGACCGCGTCCGCGAGCTCCTCGATGGCCGACCGCTGCCGCCCGATCAGTCGCTCGAGCTCTTCTCGGGCTTTCGCGTGCTCCGCCTCCTCGGGAGTCGGGGGCCGGGTCACGATCGCGGGAAAGTACTCTACGGCAACCTCCGAGAACGTGGGTCGCTCCGAGAGCTCGACCCCCTCGACCGCTTGCCATCGGACGGACCGGTAGGGTGTCGCGTCCACGGGAACGCCGTCCTTCCGGTAGAGGTAGCCCCGAGGATGGTCCCCAATCTCGTCAATCAGTACGCCCAGCACGCGGGCCAGTTCGGGAGCGATCTCCTTCGCCCGGGCCGACGCGGGGGTCTCCGCGCCCCACCCCCCGCGGGCCACCAGCTCTTCCGCGACCGGCCCGCCGAGAGCGAGCCGGGCGGCGAGGGTGCTCGCGAGGTCGGTCCGGGACTGCTCCAGCACCCCCGCCAGCGCAGCGGCGTTCATCGCCCACGGGTCGGGACGCACGGGCGGGCGGAGGTATTCGACGCCCACCCGAACGGTCCGGTGGGCCCACCGCCGGGTCTCGGCGACCGCCGCGATACGGCCGCCCCGGGCGACGACCAGGTTTCCCTTGCCAAACATTTCGAGGGCCAGGAGCAACCCCTCGGGCTCCTCGGCCCTCGAGAATCCGAGCTCGAGGTACCGTTCTCCCGCCGGTTCGGCGACCGACCGGAGGGTCGCTCCCGTGAGCAGCCGTCGGAGCTCGCGGGCCAGGGGCGACAGCTCGTCGGGATGGGAGGGCCCGGGGCTCACGAGGGCGGCGAAGCGGCCCGGTACCAGGAGGAGCTGTGACCGGCCGCCTCCGGGAGACCGAAAGGCGAGCGACCATCCTCCGTCCACGAGGTCAAACGCCTTGTCGACCCGGGCCCGGTCGAGCGCTCTCAGCTCACGGCACACCGCGAGCGTGTCGAGCGAAGTGAACCGGTCCTTGGGGCTCGGGAACGCGGTCATCGCCCTGCTCCTCCGCCGAGACGAAGGACCCCCTGCCAGCCATTAAACGTTCGTCGTCCTCCCTCGAACGATGGCGCTCCCGGTCGGTTCATCCGCCGACTCCTGGAGAGCGAGGGCGGCAGCCTTCGCCGAACGAGAGGTCCGCCCCGTGGCCGAGGCGATCGACCGCGACGACCGACTTCCTCCCGCGCTCGTGAAACGGCTCGCCGAAGAGCGCTTCCTTGGCCTCGGGATCCCACCGGAGTGGGACGGGGTCGGCGGGGACGCTCGGTCGCTCACGGCGGTCCTCGAGGAGCTTTCGGCGGTGAGCGCCGCCGTCGCGGTGGTGGTCGCCGTCCACCTCTCGGTCTGCTCGCACCCGATCCTGCGCTGGGGGACCGACGGGCAGAAGGACCGGTACCTCCGCCCGCTCGCCCGCGGGGAAGGGGTCGGAGCGTTCGGACTGACCGAGCCCGGTGTCGGGTCGGACACCGCCCGTCTCGCGACCCGGTACTCGCGGGAGGGCGATGGTTTCGTCCTGCGGGGGACGAAGATGTTCATCTCGAACGCGGCCACGGCGGGAGTCGTCCTCGTGTTTGCGACCCGGGACCCGACACTCGGGAACCGGGGAATCTCCGCCTTCATCGTCCCGCCGGGGACTTCGGGGTTCTCGGTGGCCCAGCGGCTCGATAAGCTCGGGCTTCGGGGGAACGAGACGGTCGAGCTGGTGATGGACGGGGTCCGCCTGCCCGCCGACGGCCTTCTCGGGGCCGAAGGGGAAGGGCTCACGGTCGCTCTCGGCTCCCTCACCTCGGGAAGGGTCGGCATCGCCGCGTGCGCCCTCGGCGTCGCGCGTTCGGCGTTCGAGGAGCTGCGCCGCCAGGTCCGCGAAGACGACGCGGAGTGGAAGCGGACCCTCCTCGCCCGGGCGTACGTCGACCTGTCGGCCGCCCGCGCGCTGGTGCGCGAGGCGGCCGAGCTCAAGGACGCGGGCCGCTCGTTCGTCGCCGAGGCGTCGGCGGCCAAGCTCGCCGCCTCGCGCGCCGCAGTCTCCATCGCCTCGTCGGCGGTGGACGTCGCCGGCCCGCGGGGCGTCCGATCGGGCACGCCGGCGGAACGCCTCCTCCGCGACGCGCGCGTCTTCCCGATCGTCGAGGGGACGACCGAGATCCAGGAGCTCATCCTCGGCCGCAGCCTTCTCTCGGACGCGCCGCCGCGCAACCCTTAGTAGCCGGCTCCGCTGGTCCGACCGTGCCGCGTCGAGCTCGCCCCGCGCGCGAACCTGCGGGGCCCCCCCGCGAGCCCCCGGCCCCCGTCCCGATCGAGGAGACCGCTCTCGACCCCCGCTGGCAGCGGCTCCTCCGCGAGGACGGCATCACGCATCTCTACCCGCCCCAAGCGATGGCGGTCGCCCCGGTGCTCGCGGGGGAAAGCCTCCTCCTGGCCTGCCCGACCGCGAGCGGGAAGTCGCTGGTCGCCTACCTCGCGCTCCTCCGGGCCGCGCGGGAGGGCCGAACGGGTCTCTACTTGGTGCCGCTGCGGGCCCTCGCCCACGAGAAGGCGGAGGAGCTCGAGAAGTTCGCCGAGCTCGGCCTCAAGGTGGGGATCTCGATCGGGGACTTCGACCTCCCCGCGGAGCGGCTGGAGAAGCTCGATGTCCTGGTCGCGACCAGCGAGAAGGCCGACGGCCTCCTCCGCCGCGGAAGCCCCTGGCTCGACCGCCTCGGGGTCGTGGTCGCGGACGAGGTCCACCTCCTGAGGGACCCCGAGCGGGGCCCGACGCTCGAGGTGAGTCTCACCCGGCTCCGGCGGTCGTACCCCGACCTCCAGATCGTCGCGCTCTCCGCCACGGTGCGGAACTCGGAGGAGGTCGCCGAGTGGATGGGCGGCCGGCACATCTCGAGCTCGTTCCGGCCCGTGCCGCTCAAGCTCGGGGTCTACTTCGACGGGCGGATCACGTTCACCGACCTCTCCACCCGGGACATCGAGCCCCCCGGCGAGGCGGTCCCCCGCCTCGTGCGGACCGTCGTGGAGGAGGGGGGCCAGGCCCTCATCTTCGTGAACAGCCGGAGGGCGAGCGAGCAGCTCGCGGAGACGCTCATCCCGACCGTGCGACGACTCCTGTCACCCGAGGAACGGGCGCGCGCGCACGCTGCGGCGGAGGAGGTCCAGAGCTCCTCCGACGAGGAGACCGAGGGGATCCGCCGGCTCTCCGGGCTCCTCCCGCACGGGGTCGCCTTCCACAACGCGTCGCTGACGAACCCCGAACGGCGGGTCGTCGAGCGGGCGTTCCGTGACCGGGCGCTGAAGGTCCTGGTCGCGACGCCGACGCTCGCCGCCGGGATCAACCTGCCCGCCCGGCGCGTGATCGTCCGCGACACGACGCGGTACGACGACCGGCTCGGCGTTCAGGCCCGGATCCCTGCCCTCGAGGTCCAGCAGATGCTCGGCCGGGCGGGTCGGCCCCGCTTTGACCCGGTCGGGGAAGCACTGCTGCTCGCGCGCGGACCGGACGACGAGGAACGCCTCCTGGACGAGTACCTCTCCGCACCTCCGGAACCGGTCGTGAGCCGCCTCGCGGCGGAACCGGCGCTGCGGATGCACCTCCTCGCGCTGGTCGCGAGCGGCGCGGTCCGCTCGGACGAGGAGCTGGAGTCGTTCTTCGCCGCCACGTTCTACGGTCGGACCCTCCCGCTCCCCGAGCTCGAGGCGAAGGTGATCGAGGTCCGGCGATTCCTCGAGCACCACGAGCTCCTCCTCCCCGGGCCCTCGCTGCGCGCGAGCCGGTTCGGAGCGCTCACGAGCGAACTCTACCTCGACCCGCTCACGGCCATCGTGTTGAGGAACGTGCTCGAGCGGGCACCGATCGGCGTGGGGGCGTTTCCGCTGCTCGCGGCCGTGGCCGCCACCCCCGACCTTCCGCCCTTGTTCCTCCGCCGCGGCGAGGAGTCCGACCTCCTGGCCCGTTACGCGGACGAGGCGGAGGAACTCCTCGTGAAGCCGGAGGAGCCCCCGCTCGACCTCGACCTCGACGTCTACCTCGCCTGCCTCAAGACCGCCTCCGTCCTCGAATCGTGGGTCTCAGAGACCCCGATCGTGGAGATCACGGCGCGATGGGGGATCGGCGCGGGGGACCTCCGGTCGAAAGCGGAGGACGCCGACTGGCTGCTCTTCTCGGCCGGACGGCTCGCGGGAGCGTTCAACCGGCGAGTGAGCCGGGCGATCGATGACCTCTCCTTCCGCGTTCGGTACGGCGTGACGGAGGAGCTCCTCGACTTGGTGCGCCTCCGCGGGATCGGGAGGGTCCGGGCGCGCCTCCTCTTCCGGGCGGGCTACCCCGACCGGGAGGCCTTGAGGAACGCGCCCATCGACCGGATCGAGCAGGCGCTCCGCTCCCGGAAGCTCGCCGAGATGGTCGTCTCTCAGCTCAAGCCCCGGGGAGGCCGAGGGAGCCCAACCCCCGAGCCGACGGCCCCTCCGCCGGGCCCGGCCCGCCGGTCGGTCCGACCGCTCGAGGAGTATCGGGACGAAACGGGGCCGTGACCCACTCGTCGATCGGGGTCAGGAGCCGAACGACCGAGCGGGTGCCGCCGGTTCCCCCGGTCCGGATCTCTCGACGCACGTAGCCGGCCTGCTCGAGGCGCACGATGCGCCGCCAGAGGGTGGTCGTCGGGAGCGGGCGAAGGCCTTCGGACCGGGCGAGCTCCGCCTCGAACCGACGGACGTCGCCGACCCCGGCGGTCGCTCGTTCCACGGCGGCGCCGATCGCCCGGACCACCCGCGGCTCCACCGCAACCACGGTGCGCCCGCCGAAGAACCGGAGCTCCCCGCGTCGCGCCGGCACGCTCCCGAGGAGCTCCCGTCGGAGAAGCTCCATCGCCCGGCCGACCCCACCGCCCTCCTCGACCGTTCGCCGCACGATTCGGTGGACGAGGGTATCGGGGGGCGGCCTCGCGCTGGCCCGCTCCAGGCGGTCCCGCACGATCTGGAAGAGCGCGGGCTCGGAGTAGGGACGCAACGGCACGAACGGACCGACCGGGCATCGGTCGCCGAAGGTGGCCACCTGGCTCACCATGGCCTCCTCCTCCCCCGCGAGGATCGTCCAGACCGGGGGAAGTCCGCTCTCTCCCTCGGGAAGGAAACGGTCCGGGTCCGCGACCGCCCGGACCACGGGACCCAGGTCGGGTCCGCCGACCTTGATGTCGTCGAGGAGCAGCACGGTCGGGCGCCGCTCCCTTCGGAGGCGACGCAGGAGGCCCGCGAGGATCTCGGTCACCGGGAAGCCCCGTCCATCGAACCCCTCGTCCAATCGTTGGAGGAGGGCGGACGCGACCCCGTGAGTCCCGCGGACCGAGGCCGCTCGGACACTGAGGAACCTCGGGGACGGTCCCACCCTCGCCGAACGCAGACGGTCGGCGACCTCGCGGGCGGCCCGGCGGGCGACGGTCGAGGTGCCCGAGCCCGACGGTCCGACCACGCCGACGATCCACGGCGCGGGGGCCCGGGGAGCGGGAGGGTCGAGGCGGCGAACCACGTCGGCCACCTCCGCTTCCCGGCCGATGGCCACGGGCGGGAGCCAGTCGTTCGCGAGGACCTCGGGATGCGCGCAGCCGTGCATGATAATGGGATTACTATGAGTTATAAGAATACTGTTTACGTAGCTCGTACCGAGTGAAAACTGCTATCCGACCCCCGCTCTCGCGAAGGTCATGCCCTCGGCCGAGGAGAAGACACTGCCCATCCTGCTGAGGAATCTCGCCCTCACGGCGGTCCTCGCGGTCGCGCTGTTCGTCCTGTTCACGGTGTTCAACGAGCGCGTCCTGCATGGGCTCACCTCGCCCGAAGTGCTGTTGCTGGAGGCGGGCGCCGTGGTGCTGGTGGCGTGGCTCGTCTCGGCCTCGGTCACGAGCGCGACCAACGTCGTCATCGTCCGCCAGGGCCAGCGGTCGCGAGGGCACATCATCCGGCTCTTCCTCAACTTGCTCATCGTGATCGGGGCGGCCTTCGCCCTTTTCGATATTGCCGGAGTGTCTATCGAATCAATCTTCCTCGGCAGCGCGTTCGCGGGGATCGTCATCGGCATCGCCGCGCAGACCGTGCTCGCGAACGTCTTCGCCGGGATCCTCCTTGCCGTCGCGGACCCGTTCCGTCCGGGCGACCGCGTCAGCTTCGTCTCGTCGAGCTACGGGGCGATCGCGCCGAGCTACGCCCACGAGATGATGTATCCCGGGTATCCCGGGACGGTGGAGGATGTCGGGCTCATCTACACCGTGCTCCGGCTCGACTCCGGCGGCGTCGCGAAGGTGCCGAACAGCGTCGTCCTGAGCGCTCTAGTGCTCGAGCAGGGGCCGTCCCAGTCGACCCGGGTGCGGATGACGTTCCCGCTGTCGCTGCCGGTCCCGCGGGTCGAGGAGGCCGTGAACGAGCTCGCCCACGACTTCCCACCCGTCCCGGGCCGGGGGAACGCTCCGAAGCTCGAGGTGGCGGATGTCTCCGGCACGACCTGGGACGCGGTCGTGACGGTCTGGAGCTCGGGTGTGGGGGAGAACACCGTGCGGGACCGGGTGCTGCGGCTCGTCCTTCGTGGAATCACCGCGCCGGCCACCGGTAGCGCCTCCGGCGCCCCCGCTCGGCCGGCTGCTTAAATCCGCGTGACGCTCGCCACGCCCCGAGGAGCTCGATGGGCTACCGCGTGACCCTGATTCCCGGCGATGGCATCGGTCCCGAGGTCACCCGGGCGGCTCGCACCGTGGCCGAGGCAACCGGCCTCTCGATCGAGTGGGACGTGGTCGAGGCCGGCGAGCTCGCGATCCAGCGGTCCGGCAACCCGCTCCCGGACGAAGTGCTCGGCTCGATCCGCAAGAACCGCGTCGCCCTCAAGGGGCCGATCACCACCCCGATCGGGAGCGGGTTCCGCTCCGTGAACGTCGCTCTCCGCCAGCAGCTCGAGCTCTACGCCTCGGTCCGTCCGGCCCGCGCGATCGCCGGCGAGGGGACGCGATTCCCCGAGACCAACCTGGTCGTCGTGCGCGAGGCGACCGAGGGGCTCTACTCCGGCGTCGAGCACTGGGTCGACCACGACCACACCGCGGCCGAGACGGTCAACATCATCACGCGGAAGGCCTCCGACCGGATCCTCCGGTTCGCCTTCGAGCTCGCGCGGCGGGAGAAGCGACGCCGCCTGACCGCCGTCCACAAGGCGAACATCATGAAGACGACGGGGGGCCTCTTCCAGACCGCCTTCCGCGAGATGGCGGCGAAGTACCCCGACATCCCGTCGGATGAACGCCTCATCGACAACATGTGCATGCAACTCGCGAAGAAGCCCGAAGAGTACGACGTGCTCGTTACCACGAACCTCTTCGGCGACATCCTCTCCGACCTCTGTGCCGGCCTCGCGGGCGGGCTCGGAGTCGCCCCCGGGGCCCTCTACGGGGACACCCTCGCGGTCTTCGAGCCGGTGCATGGCTCGGCGCCGAAGTACGCCGGTCAGGACCGGGCGGACCCGGTCGCCGAGATCCTCTGCCTCGAGATGCTGTTCCGCCACCTCGGCGAGAGGGAGGCGGCCGACCG
>DASPQC010000003.1:0-91756 GCA_035625165.1 Thermoplasmata archaeon
GAACCCTACCTTCGGCTGCTGAAGGGGCTCCGCGGACGCCGTCGGGTGAAGGGGGTCCTCCTCGACATCTCGAGCGGCGGCGGCGAGTCGATCGCTTCGATGGACCTCTATCTCGCCGTCAAGCGACTCGACCAGGTGAAGCCCGTGTACGCTTCGATCGGGTCGATCGGAGCTTCCGGCGCCTACATGGCGGCGCTCGGCGCCCGGCGGATATTCGCCTACCCGGAGTCTGAGGTGGGTTCGATCGGGGTCGTCTACCCTCATCTCGCGGTCCGCGAGCTCCTGAGCCGTCTGGGGATCTCGGTCGAGCTGCTGCACGTCGGGGTCCACAAGGACGCCTACCAGGGATACCGCCCACTGACCGAGGAAGAACGAGGCAAGCTCCTCGCCGTCGCCCAGGAGGGGTACGACGTCTTCGTCGACCTCGTCGCGAGGGAGCGGAAGCGCCCCGCCGCGGAGATCCGTGCCCTTGCGACCGGAGAATTCTGGACCGGGAGCCAGGCGCTCAAGCTGGGGCTCGTGGACGCACTCGCCGACCGCGAGGTCGCGCTCGAAGAGCTGGCACGCACGACCGGTGTGCCGTCGCGCAAGACCGTCAGGCTGCTCCCTCCACGTCCGTTCTTCGAACGCCTCCTTTCTGGCGGTGCGAACGCGGTCTCGGCGTCCCTGTCCGACCGGGTCCGTGAGTCGCTCGAAGACGCGATCCTCGACGCGGGCGGGCCCGGCCTCCGGCGCTGAGCTCCCCGCCGGCTCGGAGAGTCCTTAAATATCTCCCGCCCGCTCGACCGGGCGATGCCCGACAGTCGGCGGTCCGGCTTCTCGAGCGCAGCCGGTCTCATCCAGTACTACGACATGGAGGAGACGCGCGCGCTGAAGGTGAACCCGTACCTCGTCATCTCCTTCGGCATCGCCGCCGCGGTGCTGATCGAAGTGCTCAACTGGCGTCCGATCTAGGGCGGGGCCGCGCCACCGACGACCGGAAGCGATTCTATCGACGGCCGGGACCCGGGAAGGAATCGGCCCTCGCTCGTCCCTCCCAGCAACACGACCTTTGACTCCGGGGACTCGTCCAGGACGGCGTACCCGGTCCGGCCGGCGAGGCGGTGCGCGAACTCCCGGATCTCGTCGTGCTCGGGAACGTGGTCCCGCCCGAGCCGCTGACGGGACCGACCCATGTAGACGTACCCCTTCGCTTCGATGAAGTCCGGCCCCGCCTGACGGTCGAGCCGAGCGTACTCCTCCACCCAGCCGAGGTTCCAACCGCGGACCAAGGTGTGCCGCACCACTCGGCGGGTGCGGAGGTGGCGGAGTATCGAGAGGGACTCAAGCAGGCGGTCCCAGGCGTCGTCCTGGGCCGGGAGGGTGAGCCGCTCGAACACCTCACGATTCGGAGCGGTCACGGAAACGTAGAGCTGGGTCGGCAAGGGGTCGAGGACACGGAGGGCGTCGGGGTTCGTGCCATTGGTCACCAGGAACGTCGTGATGCCCCTCTCGTGGCAGAGCTCGAGGAATCGGTTCATCTTCGGGTAGAGCGTCGGCTCACCGGTCAGCGAGATCGCGATGTGCCGCGGGGTCTGGGATTCCAACCACCGCGCCCCGTTCACCTCGGGGTCGCCCTTGAACCCGGAGAGAATCCTCCGTTGCGCCCCGATCGACCGCTCGAGGAGCAGCTCCGGGTCGTCGTACTCGGGCATCATCTTGTCGTTCTCCCAACCCTGACTCCGCCAACAGAAGCGGCAGTGGAGGTTGCACGAGTCGATCGCCGGCGACATCTGCAGGCACCGGTGGCTCTCGATGCCGTAGAAACGGCCCTTGTAGCAGTCGCGCCCCTTCACGAGCGACTCGCGGGTCCAGTAGCAGAGCTTGACCGCGCTGTGGCGACCCGTGAGCTGGTAGCCCTGGTCGGCGAGGCCGTCCGCGAGGTCCTGGTCGCCCATCGACCCTTCTCTCGACTTTCGTCCCACCCATAAGGATTTGCGCGAGCCGCCGCTCGGCGGCGCTCTTAGAGAGGCTCCGATGGACCGGAACGTCCGGTGGCTCGGTCTCGGAGCTATTGTTCGGGCGACGGGCCTGAGCCTGATCCTTCCCTTCCTGGTCCTCTACCTGAGAAACGTCCTCGCGCTCGGCTACCTCGAGGTGGGCCTCCTCGTTGCCCTGACGGGGGTCCCACCGCTCCTCATCGTGCCGTTTGCCGGACTGCTCACGGACCGCATCGGGCGGCGTCGTATCTTTCTCGCCGCCCTCGTCGGCGAGGCCGTCGCGATCCTCGGCCTCGCCGGGGCGATGCACGCCCGCTCGCTTCTCGGGGTGCTCGGACTCGCAACGACCGTCTCGGTGGTGGGGACGATCGCCGGCCCGGCGATCTCGGCCTACGTCGCGGACTTCGTTCAGGGGTCGGACCGGACGATGGGCTACACATGGGTCCGGGTCGGATGGAACGTCGGGTTCACGATCGGGGTGTTCGCGGGAGGTGCCCTCATCGGATGGTTCGGGTTCGTCCCCGTCGCCCTCGGCGCGGGAGGAGTCCTCCTCGGGGGCACGGGGTTCCTCGCGGCCTTCCTCGACCCGTCACCGTACGACCTCTCTCGCGTCAAGACCCTCGCCGGGGCCTCCGCGGGTCCCGCCCGGACCGGATCGGTCCGCCGAACCATCTCCGTCCTCTCCCGAGACCGCCCCTTCCTCGCGTTGTGCGGAGCGGTCGCATTGGCCGAGCTCACGGTCGGCCAGTGGGGGACGATCTTCCCGCTCTACGTCAACACGGTGCTCGGAATCCCCTACAGCATTCTGGGCGCCGGACTCGCGCTCAACGGGCTCGTGGTCGTCTTCGGACAGGCGCCGATGACCCGCGCCTCGCTGGGCACCCGCCACACCACGCTGTTCGTCGTCGGGCTCGCGCTCTACGCGGGCGGCTTCCTCCTCTTCGGAGTCGTCGGTCAGTTCGCTCTGGCCGTCGTCCCCGCATTCTTCGTGGTCGTCTTCATTCTCACGCTCGGTGAGAACTTCGGGTCGATCCCGAGCACCACCCTCCCGTCGAACCTCGCGCCGCCGACCGAGATCGGCGCGTACAACGGGGTGTTCGCGGCCATCGTCGGCACCGGTTACCTGCTTTCGACCGCCCTCGGAGGCGCGGTGATCGCCCTGACGCCGAGCCCGATGATGGTGTGGGGGATTCTGGTCGCCCCGTCGGTGCCGGCGGGCGCCATCCTGACCCTCTACGTCGCACCGCGGATTCGTGCGGGGGCGAATCGGGCCTGAATCCTCGGCGGGCGAGTCGCGCTACGTGAACTCCTCGCGCTCGAACAGGAAGAGACCGGCGATGGCGCTCAGGATGAAGTAGCCGGCCATGATCACCAGCCCCTCCGGGTACGTGGGGTTGTAGGTGGTCGAGGTCGTCGTCCCGCCGCGCGGCCCGGTCGTCGTCACCGTCGTGACGTGCGGGGGCAGGGTCTGGAGGAACGGGTAGGTGATCGTGATCCGCGCGTAGTCGATGATGAACCAGGGCTCGATCTTGACGAGCGCGATGATCAGCTCCTCCACCAGGGTGAAGCCGAACAGGAACAGGATCGCGACCACGAGGACCGCGTAGAGGCTGTTCTTGAACAGCGAGCTGAAGAGGAATACGGCCCCGAGGAGCGCGAGCAGGTAGAGCAGCGCGATCGCGAACGATTCGAGGAGCGCGACGGGGAAGAACCCGGTCCCGAGGTAGACCGCGCCGTTGGCCACCAAGATAACCAGATAGACCACCATCGCGACCACGGAGGCTCCGAGCGCGGCCAGGAACTTTCCCGCGTAGACGGTCGTCCGTCGGATCGGCAGTCCCATCAGGAAGTAGCCGGTCTTGTTCTGGAACTCGCCCGCGATCGCGTCGCCGCCGAAGATGATTCCCGCGAAGATGATCACGACGTAGACCCCGCCGCCCCAGAGCGACCCGTAGAACGCGTCGGCGCTCGAGGTCAGCCCCGAGACCGTCGCCGTTCCGTGGAAGTACGCGAGAATGAACGAGAGGATGGCGCCGATGGCCGCGACGATGATCATCATCAGGATGAACCGTCGCGACCGCAGGTAATCGCGGAGCTGGTAGCGGGAGAGGAGGAGGGCCTGCTGCCAGGTCCCGGGGACCACCGCGGAGGTCCCTCCGGTCATCGGACCGGGGATGGTTCGGGTCGGCGTCGCCATTCTTCAGTCCCCCTTCGAGATCTCCTGGAGGTAGAGTTCTTCGAGGGCGCTCTGGGAGGGCTCGAAACTCACGAGGCCGAGGTGGGCGGCCGCCAACTGCTCGAGCACCTGCGCCTGGCCCGCAGCTCCCCCCGAGATCATCACTCGAGCCCTTTGCGGGCCGGCGCGCGACACGCTCGAAATGCCGGAAATCTTGCCTACCCGGGTGGCCAGGGTCTCATCGCTCACGGGCCCGAGGAAGGTGAGGTCCACCGAAGTGGAGTTCGCGTTGAGGCGTTTCGAGACGTTCGCAAGCGTGTCGTAGAACAAGAGCTTCCCGCGGTCGATCAGCGCGACCTCGTCGCACACGTCGACGACCTCGCTCAGGATGTGGCTGCTCATGAAGACGAGGCGATTCTCCTTCTTGAGCCCGCGCACGATGTTCCGTACCTCGGCCATCCCCCGGGGGTCGAGTCCGGTGCTTGGTTCGTCGAGGATGACGACCTCAGGGTCGGAGAGGAGCGCCGCCGCGATGTTCACTCGCTGCTTCATCCCCTTCGAGAACCGGCCGACCTTCTGCGTGGCCCACTCGGACATCTTGACCTCGTCGAGCACGGTCGCGGCTCGCGAGGCAATCGCGTCCGGCGGCATTCCACGGAGGGCCCCGATCATTTCCATCGCCTCGAGCGGGGTGAGAGCCGGGTAGATCTCGGGAGATTCGATGAGGTCACCGCACACCGAGAGCGCGTTCTTTCGGTCCTCCTGGACCGAGATCCCGTTGATGAACGCCTCGCCCTCGGTGGGGAAGATGAGGTCGGTGAACATCTTCAGGGTGGTGGTCTTCCCGGCGCCGTTCGGGCCGAGGAAGCCGACGCACTTCGCGCCGTCCACTTTGAGGTTCAGGTGGTCGAGGGCGGTGAACGACCCGAACCGCTTCGTTAGACGGACCGCTTCGAGGCTCGGAGTCATGAGTACCGGGTTCCGTTGGGACCGGGCAAGGCCGGGATTATAAGATGTGTTCCTTAGTGCGGAGGCGACGCACGCGGTCCGGTGCGCCGGGCCCTTCTCCGACCGCCGACCCAGCGCAGCGAGAGGGAGTTCGCCACGACGGCGGTCGATGAAAGGCCCATCGCGAGCGCGCCGGTAATCGGAAGCACCGAGTAGACGCCGAGCCCCCAAAGGGGAACGAGCGCGCCCATCGCTACCGGCAGGAGTATCGAGTTGTAGCCGATCGCCCACGTGAGGTTCCCGCGGACCTTGCGGACGGTCCGCCGTCCCAACCGGAGCGCGAGGGAGACTCCCCGAAGGTCCGACCGGAGGAGAATGACGCCGCCGGCTTCTCGCGCGACCTCCGTACCTGCGCCGATCGCGATACCGAGGTCGGCGGCAGCGAGGGCGGGGGCGTCGTTGATTCCGTCCCCGACGTAGGCGACGCGTCGCCCGCGAGCTTGGAATTCACGGATGAGGGCGAGCTTCCCTGGGGGGCTCACGCTGGCGTGGACCTCCCCGATACCGAGGGCCGCGGCGACCCTCTGGGCGGCGGCAGGGTGGTCTCCGGTGACCATGACGACCGGAAGCCCGTCCTCGGCGAGCGATCGCACGGCTTCGGCCGCTCCCGGCGCAATCTCGTCCGAGAATCCGAGCAGGCCGAGAGGCACCCCGCCGCGCAGAACGACCGAGCACGCCTTTCCGGCCGCGGTCAGCTGGTCGGCCACGGGTTGAACCGCACCGAGGTCGATGCCCTCCTCCTGAGCGGCGCGTTCGTTCAGCACGGCAATCGGGACTCCGTCCACCGACCCGCGAACCCCGCGACCGGGCTCCGAGCGGACCGCAACCGCCGGAGGAACGGCGAGCTCACGCCTCGCCGCGGCCTCCGCGACCGCCCTCGAGTACGGATGCTCGGAGCCGGCCTCTACGGCGGCGGCCGTCGAGAGCAATTCCTCGGCAGAGGTGCGGCCGAAAGGCACGACATCGCTCAGCGAGGGTCGACCGCGAGTGAGCGTGCCGGTCTTGTCCATCAGGACGAGGTCTACGCGGTTCGCCCGCTCGATCGAGTCCTTTCCCTTGAACAGAATCCCTTCTTCAGCGGCCCGTCCCGTTCCCACCACGATCGCGGCGGGCGTGGCGATGCCAAAGGCACACGGGCAGGCCGTGATCGCCACCGAGACGAACACCAGCAGCGCGATGGTGAGGCCGGTACCCGCGACGAACCATCCGACCGCAGCGACGGCTGCGAGGAGAAACACCACGGGGACGAAGGTAGCCGCGATCCGGTCGGCCAACTGCTGGAGCGGCACGCGGCTCGTCTCGGCCTCCGTGACTAGCTGACCGATCTGGGCGAGCACCGAGTCCTCCCCAACGTTCGTCGCCTCGACCCAGAGGAACCCTTCACCGTTGACCGCGCCGGCGACCACCGGGTCGCCCGGGCCCCTCAGGACCGGGAGGCTCTCCCCGGTGATCAGGGCCTCGTTCACCGTCGAACGCCCATCCCTCACGACTCCGTCCGCCGGGAATCGACCCCCCGGTAGGATGCGACAACGGTCGCCGGGTCGGACCTCGGCCACCGGGACCTCGAGCTCCCGGCCGTCCCGGAGCACCGTCGCCGTCGACGGAAGGAGTTCGCTCAGCGCGCGCAGCGCCCCCCGGGCTCGCTCGCGGGTCAGATGTTCCAGGTAGTTTCCCGTGAGGATCAGGGTCACGATGAGCGCGGAGGCGTCAAAGTAGAGCGTCGGCGGCAGACGCCCAGGTAGGAACAGCACGGCGACGCTGTAGCCGTAGGCCACCGAGGTACCGACGGCGATGAGGACGTCCATGTTCCACGATCGATTCCGGACCGCGTCCCGAGTGCTCGCGAAGAACTGTAGACCGGGGTAGAACTCGACGATCGTCGCGAGGACCAGGACGATCCATGCGTCCCCCGGGATACGGACCAGGTAGGTCAGAACGAGAATGGCGACGGAAGCGGTCCACGCGACCGCGAGCTTGAGACGAAGGCCGCGGAGCTCGCGCTCGGGCTCCGCGAACTCCCGAAGACAGTGGCTCGAGCAGAAGAAGTAGGTGCGGTTCTCGCGGACGAGCTTGAGTTCGGCGGATTGCTCGTCGACAAACATCCCGCAGACCGGGTCGGTCGCCATCGCTCTCTGGGCCGGCCCAAGGCGGGGGCCGAACCGCCCCCTCAGGCCCCCGCCGCGGGGAACTTCTTCTCGTAGGTGGTCTTGCACCCGACGGAGCAGAAGTAGACCGTCTGGCCGCCGTAGGTCCCCTTCGCCGCCGCCCGCGTGTCCTCGATCGTCATCCCGCAGACTGGGTCTTTGACCTTCATCGGGAGCGCGAGCCCCTCGAGCAATATAGGATGCTCGTCACGAAGGGATTCCTTGCGTCCCGAGTGGGCCGCTTCGCGGCCGATCGGGCGGGTCGATTCCTGGCGGATTCGGGCTCGCTAGCTCAAATGCGGGGTTCGCTCAGGGAACCCCATGGTCCTCGAGCTTTCGCCAGAAGCGGTCGCCGACCGGATGGCGAAGGACGCTGCGCGCGTGCTGCTCCTCGACGTCCGCGAGCCCTTCGAGCGCCGTCTTGCGGTCATCGAGCCGTCGGTCCACATTCCGATGGGAGAGCTCCCGATGCGGGTGGACGAGCTTCCCCGCGATCGGGACCTCATCGTCTACTGTCACACCGGGATTCGGTCGGCCGTCGTGGCGGGGTTCTTGGAGAGCCGAGGGTTCGCCTCGGTGGCGAACCTCGAGGGCGGGATCGACGCATGGTCGGTGGTTGTGGACCCAGACGTGCCGAGATACTGGTGAGCCCGCGCCTCCGTCGTGCCTATCGGCCGGCGGGTCGGCGGGAGCGTCCCCTCGACTCGGCCGGCTCGAGGACTTCAACGTACCCCCGCATCTTCCAGTACGTGTCGAGGAACTCCTGCCCGCGGGCGGTGATGTCGTAGACAGGCCGCCCGTCTGATTCCTCGCTCCGGAGAAGCCCCAGCTGAAGCAGGCGCTCGATGAAGCCGCGCAGCCGGTCGACCGGCATCCCGGCGCCGTACGACACGCGGGTGATCCGTGCCGCCCCGTGGTAGCGCTTCACGACCTCGAGGACCGTGGCGTAGAGGTCCGTCACCTCCCGCCGGCGCGGCCCTCGGCCGCGGCCGTCCGCCCCCTCGTTGAGCATCGTCACCTACCGGGCTAGAGGGGGGTCTTCGGCAGCTCGCTGACCTGTCGGGGAGGGCTCTTCACCTGGGCGCCGGAAGCGATCTCGATGCGGTCGCGATAGACGACCTCCTCCGCCACCGCCTGCCGGTGGAGTCGGACGGTCGCTCCCACCACGCGGCGAGCGGTGGCGTGGTCTCCGAGCTCCACCTCCTCCCCGTAGATGTCCTCGACCTCGGCCCGGGAATCCACCCGGACTCTTCCACCGATGAGCGGCCCTACGACGCGACCCCTCCGACCGACCTCGAGTTCGTCCGCCTTCAGGCCTTCCTGGGTCCGGATCTTTCCGCTCACCTCGGCGTGACGCGTGATCACGCCCCGCCGGGCCTCGAACTTGCCGCCGATCTCGAGGGACCCTGAGGTGAGCAATCCACGGACGGTGAGCGACCCGCCCACTTCGATCGAGTCGGTCACGTCGAGCGACCCGCCGACCTCGAGCCGGCCTCCGACCTCCACCGATTCCCCCCGGCCGTTCCCTCGAATCTCTCCCAGTCCGCCGATCTCGAGATGGGTGAAGGCCAGGTCCTCGTCGGCACGGAACATCCCCCCGACATCGATCGACCCTCCCCTCGAGGTCCGAGAGAGCTCGGCCACACCGCCGACATCGATCGAACCGAACTCGATCGGACCGTCCGCACGGAAGCGACCGCCGACGTCGACCTCCTTGCGGACGGTGCCACCGCCGATACGGACCGTTCCGCCGGCGGAGAGACCGTCGAGCTCGAAGTCGTGGATTTGGATCATGCCCCCGGCTTCCACGGAACGGGCGGTCAGCTTTCCCTCCAGGAGGAATCGGCCCCCGACCGAAACCCGCTCGGCCGAGAGGGTCCCGTGCCCTTCGAGCGTCCCCCCGACGTCGAACGTTCGGGCGTCGGCCGCTCCGCCCACGTGGAGGCCGCGGTCCACATCCACGCGCCCGGCCTTCAGGTCTCGCGCGACGTGAATCTCCGAATCGTCCCCATCCAGCGACTCTGCGACGCGGAGACTCCCGCGGATGTTGAGGTCGCCGTGGGATGCGGAGAGCGAACGGCAGTCGAGGTCGCCCGTGACCTCGGCGCTTCCGTCGAACTCGGCGTGGCCGGCGACCGTGACGGCGCCGTCGGCCTCGATCCGGGCGTTCTTTTCCACCCGGAGGTCCCCGTCCACGGCTCCCAGGCGGACCCGGCCTCCGCGGGGCACGTGCGTCTCGGTCATCGGAACGAGCATTCCTCCCTCCTTCTATAGGGGTAGGTCACCGGGAGTGACCACCGCTGGTCCCTTCCATCGACATCGATAAGGCAAGGACCCGGGTCGTGCTCCCAGTGACGGATTCGCTCGAACGCATCCGCTCGGAGGTTCTCGCCTGCTCGCGGTGCCCTCGCCTGGTCCGCTACCGCGAGCGAGTCGCTCGCGAGAAGAAGCGGGAGTTTCGAACCGAGGAGTACTGGGGTCGGCCGGTCCCGGGGTTCGGCGACCCCACGGCCCGCCTGGTCGTGGTCGGCCTCGCCCCGGCGGCCCACGGAGCGAACAGGACCGGCCGGGTCTTCACCGGAGATCGGTCGGCCGCCTTCCTCGTCCGCGCGTTCCACGCCGTCGGGTTCGCGAACCAGTCCACCTCGACCCATCGGGGAGACGGCCTCCGGTACTCCGACCTCTACCTCACGGCGGCCGTCCGATGTGTGCCTCCCGACAACCGCCCGCTGCCCGGCGAGCGGGCGCACTGCGCTCCGTTCCTCGAACGGGAGCTTCGCTGCTTAGCCGAAGCCCGGGCGATCCTCGCGCTCGGTGGGTTCGCCTGGGACGTCGTGCGGGAGGCGGCCTCCCGCGTGTACGGGGTCGGCCGACCGGCGACGCCGTTCTCCCATGGGGCATGCGCAACCCTCGGACCCGGACGGCCGCTCCTGTGGGCGTCGTTCCACCCGAGTCCCCAGAACACCAACACCGGAAAGCTGACGGCTCCGATGCTGGTCGACCTGCTGCGCCGCATCCGCGCCTCCTACGAATCCACTCCCATGGTGAGTTCGCGCCATCCTTAATCGCCCCCGACCGCTCAGGGTCCGATGGCCGGATTCGAGGTCCTTGAACGGGACGGACTCGCCCGTTTGGGGCGGTTCGACACCCCGCATGGAGCTGTCGATACCCCGGTCCTCCTACCGGTCGTGCACCCCGACCCGGACCGGCAGCCGATTCCGCCTTCGGAGCTCTCGGCCCGACTCGGTCTGAAGGCTGTGATCACCTCCTCCTACATCACTTGGCGAACGCCTCCGCTGCGGGCGGTCGCCGAAAGCAGCGGGATCCACGGCCTCCTCCGGTTCTCGGGGCCGGTGATGACTGACTCCGGTGCCTTCCAGCAACACGCGTACGGGTCGGTCGAGGTCGATGCCGACGAGATCGTCGACTTCCAAGCGAAGATCGGCTCGGACATCGCGACCGTACTGGACGTCTTCACCGAACCGGACCTCCCGTTCGCCGAGGCCGAGGCGGCCCTCGCCACCACGGTAGAGCGCGCGCAACGGGCCCGAAAGCGATGGCCCGGTCTCCTCGCGGTGCCGGTCCAGGGAGGCGACCATGCCGAGCTCCGCGCCCGCTCCGCGGCGGCCGCGAGTGCCCTCGGCGACGTTCTCGCGGTCGGGGGGGTGGTGCCGCTGATGGAGCAGTACCGCTTCGCGGAGCTCGCCCGCGCGCTCGCCGCGGCGCGACCGGCGCTATCGCCCGGCGCCGCCCTTCACCTCTTTGGCACCGGCCACCCGATGACGTTCGCGTTCGCTGCGCTGTTCGGAGTCGACCTGTTCGATTCGTCGGCGTACCACAAGTTCGCTCGGCGGGACTCGCTCATGTTCCCGGAAGGCACGGTGACCCTCGAAGATATCCGCGAGCCGGTCTGCCACTGCGCCCTCTGCGCGGCCACTCCGCTCACCGAGGTCCGCGGGTGGGTCGCTCGCGACCGGGAGCGGCACCTCGCGTTCCACAACCTGGTCATGTCGGCAGAGGAGGTCGGCCGGGTCCGCCAGGCGATTCGGGACGGGACCCTCTGGGAGCTGGCCGAGCGCCGCGCGACCGCCCACCCCGCGCTCCGCGCCGGTCTCGCCGAAGCTCGCCGGCACCTCGAGGTGTTCCTCCCGGCCGAACCGGAAAGCCGGCGGGCCTTCCGCGAGGTCGGACCCGAGAGCCGCGACCGACCCGCGGCGGTACGGTTCCGCGACCGCGTGAGCGCCTACCGGGCGGGGCGCGGGGCTCCGCTGAAGCTGCCCCGGGTCGCACTTCGCCCCGAGTACCTCCGCCACGTTCCGGCCGAGGATCGATCGGGCGCGCCGATCCACTGGGAGGTGCCGACGCCGCTCGGCGACGTGCCGCTGGAGCTCTCGGAGGTCTATCCCGTCGGGCCGTACCTCGGGATCGAGGAGTTCGTCCATCCTCCCCGCCACCACCCGCCCTCGGATGTCCCCCGCGCCGTCGCGGAACGGACGGAGTTGGACGTCGAGACAGAGCGGGACTGGACGGACGCCTGGACCGATCGGCAGGTGGACGGGCTCCTGTCGTTCCAGTACGGGAGTTCGGTGGCGAACGCCCTGAGGACGACCGTGCGCGGGGAGCGATCGCGCCGTTCCGGGCGACTGCGGGCGATCCTCGCGGACGAGGGGCCGCTGTTCATGGTCGGGACGGACGGGCTCCCTCACCCAACCTTCCGTGGAGGGAAGCGCCTTCACCGGTTGCTGGGGGCCGGTCGCTGGCGGGTGGTCGCCACCGACGACGCCGTTCCGTTCGTGCGCGAGGGACGGAGCCTCTTCACCCGGTTCGTAGCCGGGGCCGACCGGTTGCTCTCTCCCGGGACGACCGCGCTGGTCGTGGATGCGAAGGACGAGCTCTTGGCGGTGGGACGCCTCGTTCTCGCGCCCCACGAGATGCCACAGATGAAACGGGGCGTGGCGGTCCGGATCACGGCCCACGCGGCGGAGCCGGTCCCTGCAGAACCGGAAGAGCCCGAGCTACCGGCCTGGCCGCCGGAGTCGGGTTGACCGAGTGAGCTTTTAATCGCCGGGGGCCCCTTACCGACGGCCGGCCGGGTCCGGTCGTTTCCGATGACCAAGACGTTCCTCCTCCTCCAGCTCGACAGCGAAGGAGCCCCGTTCTCCGAGGTCGCTTCCCTTCTCGAGGACATGGGCTTCCGCCCCGAGAGCGAGGGGTACGACTTCGTCTATGACTGGGGCCGGCCGGTGACGGTCCACGAGTCCCTTGCGTTCGCGGACCGGATCCAGGCGGCGCTCCGAGGCTCTCGCGTCTGCTTTCGCCTGGAATCGACCGACGAGTGACGGCGCAACCGACGGGACCCCTGGAGGGGCGCCGCGCATTATATCCGGGAGTTCGGCGGACGGCGGCTGAGGTCGGTCATGATCCGGTCGTACTGCTCTCGGGTGATCTCCCCCCGGGCATACCGCGCTCGCGCGATCATCACCGCGCGGTCCCGATAAGGACCCCCCGGGCCGGCGCCCTGCCACCGGCGGGCCCGGCTCGTCCACCACGCCATCCGGACCGCGAAGAACGCGACCCACAGCACCAGGAAGACCAGAAGGAGGCCGCCGAACGGCCAGAAGAACCGACCGTGGTCCGACGACGAGTAGGTCTGCCACTGCCAGATGACGAAGAACGCCACCACCGCCACGAGCGCGAGCGAGACTCCCAGGACCACCCACATCCATCCCGTTCGGCGCTGAGCGTAGGGACCCATGTTTGTCAGGGAAGGATGGCGAGAGGAGGTATCTCAAGCTGTGTCCCGAGGAGCCGGACCGGCGCCCGGCCCCGGGCAGCCGCCCGTTATAATCGCAGCACCGCTCCCCCGGCGATGGTCCTCCTCGGGATCGAATCGACCGCGCACACCGCGTCGGTCGGCATCGTGGACGACCGCGCCCAGGTGCTGTCGCTCGCGACCGACATGTACCGCCCCGCCCAGGGAGGGATCCATCCGCGAGAGGCGGCGAACCACCACGTGGAGGTCCTCCCGCGCCTCGTGACGCAAGCGCTCGAGTCCGCCCACGTTCGTCCGTCGGAGGTCGAGGCGGTCGCCTTCTCCCAGGGACCCGGTCTCGGTCCCTGCCTCCGGGCGGGAGCGACCGTCGCCCGGATGCTCTCCCTCGCGTGGGAGCGACCGCTCGTGCCCGTGAACCATTGCGTTGCGCACGTGGAGATCGCCCGGGTGCTGAGCGGGCTCGACGACCCCCTCCTCCTCTATGCGAGCGGGGGCAACACCCAGGTCATCGCCTACTTCAAGGGCCGTTACCGGGTCCTGGGCGAGACCCTCGACATCGGGATCGGGAATTTCATCGACAAGCTATGGATCGAGCTCGGCGGGACGTTCCCCGGCGGCCCGGCCCTCGAGCTCGAGGCAAGGCAGAGCTCTCACCTCCTCCCCCTCCCCTACTCGGTCCACGGAATGGACGTCGCCTTCTCGGGGATGCTGACCGCGAGCCTGGCGCTCTTTGGGAAAGGAGTCTCCCGCCCTGACCTCGCCTACTCGGTCGAAGTGACCGCGTACGCGATGCTCACGGAAATCACGGAGCGGGCGCTCGCTCACCGACGACGGGACTCGGTGGTCCTCGGGGGAGGGGTCGCCTGCAACGAACGTCTGCGCGAGATGGTACGGGCGATGGTCGAAGGGCGCGGAGGGCGGATGTTCGCCCCGCCGCGCGCGCTGTGCGTCGACAACGGCGCGATGATCGCCTGGACGGGCCGGTTGGCGCTCGCCTCCCACGTGACCGTGCCGATCGAGGCGTCCGCCGTTCAACCCCGGCAGCGGACCGACCTCGTCGACACGCCGTGGCGGGGAAGCTGAGGGGCGAATCGGCGGGGGTTATTACGCCCCCCGCGCTCGGCGCGCCGTGGACGAGGTCGACGTCCTCATCGTCGGCGCCGGTCCCGCGGGCTCCACCGCGGCGGCCCGACTCTCGGCCCGCGGTCACCGGGTGCTGGTCATCGAGGAACACGGGACGGTCGGCCAGCCGGTGCAATGCGCCGGCCTCGTCTCGCGTCGGGTCCTCGACCTCGCCGGCTCCACCTCGATGGTGCGGGCCCCGGTGCGGGGAGCGGCCGTCTTCGGTCCGAGCCTCGGCGACATCACGTTCCGCGCGGCGGAGCCGCGCGCTTTTGCCATCGACCGCGCGGGACTGGACGTCTACCTCGCCGACCGCGCGGCAAAGGCCGGCGCCACCGTGGAGACCGGTACCCGTTTCGACGGGCTCTCGGGACCGGTGGACCGACGGGCCATGGCGCACCTCACGATCGTACACGGCGGTACCCGCGAGGTCGCCGCGAAGCTGATCATCGGGGCCGACGGAGTCACGAGCGCGGTCGCCCGGGCCTTCCGACTGCGGCGGCCGGTCGAGATCCTACCGGCGTTCGAAGCGGAATATGGGAAGAGCCCGGGTGACCCCGAGCTGGTTGAGGTCTACCTGGGGCGGCGGTTCGCCCCGGGCCTCTTCGGCTGGTGGATTCCGGACGGGTCGGGCGGGGCCCGCATCGGTATTGCCGCCGACGCCGACGGCACGTCGGCCCGCGAGTACTTCGGTCGGTTGGTCACCCAGGTCGAGCGTCGGTTCGGACGGTCGCTCCCTCCCCCCGTCTCGTACCTCGCCTCGGGGATTCCCATCGGCGCCGTTCCCCGGACCTCGGGGCCTCGGGTCCTCCTGGTCGGGGACGCAGCCGCCCAGGTGAAGCCCCTCTCGGGCGGTGGGATTTTCACCGGCATGCGATGCGCGGAGATCGCCGCGGACGTCGCCGACCGCGCGCTCCGCGCCGACGACCTCTCCGCCCACGCGCTCTCCGCGTACGAGCACGCATGGCGAGCGGAGTTCGGAGAGGAGTTCCGACGGGCCCTCTACCTCCGCCGGGTCTTCACCCGACTCTCGGACCGCGACCTGGACGCGCTCATCGCGGCGCTCAAGGGCGGGCGGCTCGCCGAGACGATCGTCGCGTTCGGCGACATCGACTTCCCGACCCACGTCGCGCGCGAGCTCCTCCGGGAGTCGCCCGCCCTGGTCCGCCTGCTCCCGAAGGCCCTCGGGGCCTGGATGGGTTCGGACGCCTACCGCGTCCCCCCGCTCGACCCGCCCCGACGGAAATAGACGTACGCCCCGGCGGCGATCAGCACCACCGCGGCCGCGAGGACCCCGGCGAGGACCCATTCGTACGTCGAGCTCGACACCAGCACGGCCGTCTCCGGGAGCACGCCCGAGACGCCCAGGATCGAGAGGTTGAGGGTCGCCGACCCGTTCGGAAGCTGGGTTGCGCGGTCCCAGAGGCTCGCGTTGAACCAGCCACGGGAGGCGAGCCGGTAGGCCGTCCCGTTCTCCTCGAACTCGAGAGCCACTCTCACCGCGTAGGTCCCGCTCGGGGTGGACGACGAGGTCACGACCCCGATCAACCCCCGGAACGGAGCTCCAGGACCGAGGGTCCCCACCGTCACGTTCGCGGTCGGACCCGATGTCGTCGGGGTGGTGAGCACCGGGGCTCCCGCGACCGGGATGAACGAGGTCGCGTTGCCCGGGAATCCGTTGAACGCGTAGACCCCGAACGAGAGCTGCACGGAGGACAGGGAGGCCGCCATCGGGTCGGAGACGGTGTACTCGAGGCTCCCCGTCGTCCCCGGGGCGAGGGAGGGGGCCGTCAGGTTCCCCACGAAATCGCGGTCGAGGCTCGTGTTGAGGGGTGGGTAGCCCCCAGAGGGCGAGGTGGCGGCCGCCGGGTCCGGAGCTGGCCGGAGCGTCGGGGCCCGTCCCGTGGTGACGGCGACGGCCGGAGCCGTACCGAGGAGGAGCGTGGCCGCGCAGAGGACGGCGAAGACGACCGTGAGGAAAGACATTCGAGACGAGCTACTCACCGCGTTCCTCCGGAAACTGGCCGCTCTCCGCGAGAGCGACCAGCCGGCGGATCCGCTCGACCGCCTGTCGACGGGCCCGCCGACCGCTGGTGCCGAGAAGGGCCGCCGCCCCGGTGGAACGGAACGGCGGCTCGGTGCTCACCTTGAACAGCGCTCGCGCGAGGGCGCGGGGTTTCTTCGTGATCGTGACCGCCTCAAGGTCCGCCCGGAACTCTTCGCGGACGGTGAGACGGTCCGAGAGGAGTGCGAGGACCGGGTCCCATCGCATCATCCGTGCGAAGGTCCGGAAGAAAGTGAGGTACCGACCATCGAGGCCCCTCACGTGCCCGAGCTCATGGGCGAGGACGGCCTGCCATTCCCGAGGTTCCAACCGGGCCAGGAGCCCTTCCGAGACCATGATCACGTCCCGGCGGCGGGGCCGCCCCCTCGAGCCGAGCTCCACCAAGGTGAACGTGAACGCCTCGACCCGCGGAGTGCTGAAGACGAAGAGCGAGGTGGGAGCCGCGGGGACGGGAATCCCGCCCGGCCAGTTGAGAGGGCGGGGTCGGTAGAGGACGAGCAGGGCCCGAGCCACGCCCTGCGCGAGGAGGAAGGCGAGCGTGAAAACCAGGAGGGCGCCGACCGCTCCCCACTCCCACGTCGGGAGGGCGCTCGCGACGAAGAGGGAAGAGGGGGAATGGAGGAGCCGGACGACCGCGGACCAACCACCGTTCGCGACCACCCAGACGAGCGCCGTGGTCGCGAGGAGCGCCCAGAACCCGAGGAAGGTCGCCGCCAAGCGGAAGACCGTCGCCGACGCGGACCGCCGGAATGCGATGAAGAGCACCACCCCGACCGCGACCCAGAGGGCGACGGGCAGGTAGAGCACGGCCACCAGGGCGTCCGCCATGAGGCGTGGGGTCACTCGAGGCCGAGCCGACGGCGGAGCTCGCGCTCCTCCGAGGGGTTAAGCTTCGAGATCTCCTCGTCCAAGTGGACCACTCCGGCGGGGCCGAACATCGTCACGACGGCCCTGAGGAGGTTCTGGAGGTATTTCTGCTCGACGTCCGCGGGACGGTAAACGTACCGTTCTCCGCCGCGACAGGTCTCCCGCCGCCGGCGCACGTAGCCTTTGTCGAACAGACGGGAGAGGATGGTAGCGACCGTCGTGTACGCGACCCGGATCCCCCGCGACTCGAGCGAACGGCGGACCTCTCGTGCGGGCGCCTCGTTCAGCTCGCGGAGGGTCGCCAGAACTTCCGCCTCGAGCGACCCGAGCATCGCGCCTCGGGCGGGGGGAGCCCCTGAGGTTCGCTTAAGCCCCACGGCCGAGGCGAACGAACGGGTACGAACCGACCGGACTCGGCGGTTCCCCTCGGCGGACCTCTCCCGACAAAAGTTAATGCGGCATCCCGGTTCGCTCGGCCATGCCCATGAGCGGAAAGGCCCCCGAGTCGGTCCTCGACCTCATCGGAGACACCCCCCTCGTCCCGTTGAGGAAGGTCACGGCGGGCGTACCGTACCGCTTCCTCGCGAAGCTCGAGTTCCTGAACCCCGGCGGCTCGGTCAAGGACCGGATCGGACCGTCCATGATCGATGAAGCCGAACGGAAGGGCCTCCTGAAGCCCGGGGGAACGATTGTCGAGGCGACCAGCGGCAACACCGGTGTCGGGCTCGCGATGGTGGCCGCGGTCCGCGGATACAAGATCGTTTTCGTCATTCCCGATAAGATGAGCACGGAAAAGATTCGACTGCTCCGTGCGTACGGCGCTCGGGTGGTGGTCACTCCCACCGGGGTCCCTCCGGACCACCCGATGAGCCACTACTCGACGGCAAAGCGGCTCGCCCGGGAGATACCGAACGCCTACTACCCGAACCAGTACGAGAACCCCGCCAACGCCGAGGCGCATTACCGCTCGACCGGCCCCGAGATCGACCGCGATGTTGGGCCGACCCTCGCGGCGGTGATCGGCACGGTCGGAACGGGGGGGACGCTCACCGGTGTTGGTCGGTACCTGAAGGAGCATCGACCCTCAGTCAAGGTCGTCGCGGTCGACCCCGCCGGCTCGCTGCTCGGACCCTACTTCAAGACCCATACCCTCGCGACCCCGGTCCCATACCTCGTGGAGGGGATCGGTGAGGACATGGTCCCGAAGTCGATCGACTTCCAGTACATGGATGACTTCGTGGAAGTGAACGACCGCGAGTCGTTTCACATGGCCCGACGCCTGGCCCGCGAGGAGGGCCTCTTCGTCGGTGGCTCCTCGGGGTCGGCGGTGGTCGGCGCGCTGAAGTGGCTGGCCGGCCGGCCCATCCCGGAGCAGTCCACCGTCGTGGTCCTCCTGCCGGACTCGGGTGACCGGTATCTCTCGAAGTTCTACTCCGACGACTGGATGCGGGAGAAGGGCTTCCTGGACGCGGCGGCCTCGGTGCGGGAGCTCCTCTCCCGCAAGTCGCCGACTCCGGCCCTGGTCTCGGCGGACCCGACCACCAAGGTGCGGGACGCGCTCGCGCTCCTCCGCCGCCATGACATCGGACAGATGCCGGTCCTAGCGGGGCGGCAGAATGTCGGAAGCGTTCAGGAGGACGAGCTCCTCCGCCGGGGGCTCGTGGACGAGACGGTTCTCGAACGAACGGTCTCCTCCGTCCTCTCCCCTCGGTTCTCCGAGATTTCCGCGGACGCCCCCGTGGCGGAGGTCCTCCGGACGCTGCGAGAGGAGCGGGCCCTGCTCGTCCGCGAGCCGGCGACCGGAGAGGCGATCGGGGTGCTCACCCGCCACGACCTGGTCGGCTACCTGTCGGAGGAGTGAGGGCCGATGCGCTTCGACACCCGGCTCATCCACGCGCGGCAACCTCCCGACCCCCACACGGGGGCCGTGAACGTTCCCGTCTACCTGTCGAGCACCTTCCGCCAGTTCGCGCCGAACCGCCACCAGGGCTGGGTCTACGGCCGTAGCGGGAACCCCACCCGGGCCGTGCTGGAGGCGACCATCGGAGAGATCGAGTCCGGCAAGGCCGGGCTCGCCTTCTCTTCCGGTCTCGGGGCGCTGGTGACGCTGCTCGAGGACTTCCCGGCGGGGAGCCGCATCGTGGCGGGGGACGACCTCTACGGGGGGACGTGGCGCCTCCTCGACCACCACCGGCGGCAGTTCGGGGTAGAGGTCGAGTTCATCGACACGACTGACCTCTCCCGGGTTCGCCACGCCCTCGAGAAGAAGGCGGACATGGTCTACGTGGAGTCCCCGACCAACCCGTGCCTGCGGATCTCGGACCTTCGGGCGATCGCGAACCTCGCGCATCGACGGGGGGCCCGGGTCGTGGTCGACAACACCTTCGCCACCCCGGCCCTCCAGCGGCCGATCGAGCTCGGAGCCGACATCGTCCTCCATTCGACCACCAAGTACCTCGGCGGCCACTCGGACGTGATCGGCGGCGCCCTCGCCTTCCGCGACCCGAAGCAGGCGGAGCGCTTCGCCTGGCTCCAGAACGCGGCGGGGGCCATCCCGAGTCCGTTCGATTGCTTCCTGGTGCTGCGCGGGATCCACACCCTGGGCGTCCGCATGCGCGCGCACATTGAGTCGGCCCGTGCGGTCGCGCGGGCCCTCGAAGGTCACCCCAAGGTGCGGACGGTTCACTACCCCGGACTCCCGTCCCATCCCCAGTACCGCCTCGCCCGACGGCAGATGGGCGGGGGCGGAGGAATCGTGAGCGTGGAACTATCGGGCGGGATGCGAGCGGCCCGCCGATTCCTCGCAGGGCTCCGCGTCTTCACGCTGGCCGAAAGCCTCGGCGGGGTCGAGTCGCTGGTCGACCACCCGGCGACCATGACCCACGCGAGCGTGCCGAGGAAGGAACGGGAGCGCCACGGTATCACGGACGGTCTGCTCCGGCTCTCCTGCGGAATCGAGGACCCGGCCGACCTCGCCGAGGACGTACGGTCGGCGCTGAAGGGGCTCTGACGATGCGTCGGTTCACGGTCTACGACTCGATGACCCGGGAAACGCGGGTCTTCGCCCCGATCCACCCCCCGAGGGTCGGGCTCTACGTCTGCGGGATGACCCCCTACGCGCCCGCTCATGTTGGCCACGCGAGGACCATGGTCGTCTTCGATGTGGTCGCGCGCGCGATGCGCCGCTGGGGCTACCGGGTCTTCTACGTACAGAACGTCACCAACCTGGACGACAAGCTGATCGCCCGTGCGAGCGAGGAGGGGGTCGACCCGCTCGCCCTCGCGGAGCACCATTTCGCGGGCTACCTCCGGGCGATGGAGCGGCTCGGCGTACGCTCCGTGAACGTCTATCCCTTTGCGACCGACTACATTCCCGAGATCGTGGCGCAGATCCGCCAGCTCTTCGACCGCGGGGTGGCCTACCGGTCCGACGACGGGTCGGTCTACTTTGAGGTCGCAAAGTTCCCGGGGTACGGGAAGCTCTCCGGCCAGCGAACGGACGCCCTCCGCCCCGGAGCTCGGGTCGAGCGAGACGAACGGAAGCGCTCGCCCGAGGATTTCGTCCTCTGGAAGGCGACCACCCCCGGAGAGCCGAGCTGGGAGAGCCCCTGGGGGCCCGGCCGGCCCGGCTGGCACATCGAGGACACCGCGATGACCGTACGGCTACTGGGGGAGCGGTACGACCTCCACGGCGCCGCGATCGACCTCATCTTTCCGCATCACGAAGCGGAGATCGCTCAGGCGGAGTCCGCGACCGGCCAGGCGCCGCTCGTCAATTACTGGATGCACTCGGGACTGCTCCTGCTTGAGGGCACGAAGATGTCGAAGTCGATCGGAAACGTCGCCTCGATCGACGGCGCGCTCGATGCGTTCGGGCCGATGACCCTCCGCCTCTACTACCTCAACGCCCTCTACCGGAGCCCGCTCGACTTCGACCCCGAGAAGAGCCTTCCCGAAGCGCGGGAGGCGTACCAGCGGCTCGCCCAGCCGGCGGACCGGCTCGCCGAGCTCCTCGACCGGGGAGGACCGGAACGCGCCGGCGATGAACTTCCGGCCGACCTCGAGGAAGAATCGGAGGCGCTGGTGGAGCGGTTGGACTCGACCCTCGCCGACGATTTCGACACCCGCGGGGCGATCGCGCTCCTGTTCGGGTGGACCCGCCGGATCCAGGAATCCGGGGTCGCCCTCGACCGACTCAGCGGGGCGGCTCAGGAGAGCCTCCGAGCCCCCTACGACTGGGGCGAAGAGGTCCTCGGCCTGTTCGTCCGTCCGCCCTCGGGGCGGGGCGGCGCCTGGTCCGAGGTCGTCCCGGTGGCCATCGCCGCCCGGGCCCGGGCGAGGGCCCGAGGGGACTACGCGGAAGCGGACCGCATCCGCGCGGAGCTCCGGGCGAAGGGGATCCGGCTCGAGGACGACGCGAAGGGCACCCGCTGGGAGTTCGCGGAACCGGAGTGAGCCCGTGCGCGGCTTCGGCTTCGAAGAGCACGGCGGCCTCGACCGACTCCGCTTCGTGGAGGTTCCCGAGCCGACCGCGGGACCCGGCGAGGTCCGGGTCCGAATTCGCGCGGCCGGGTTCAACCACCTCGACCGCTTCGTTCTCGAGGGAATCCCGGGCGTACCCATCGAGCGACCGCACGTCCTCGGGTCGGACGGCGCCGGCGAGGTCGACTCCGTAGGCCCCGGCGTCGACGGCCTAGAACCGGGGACTCGGGTCCTCCTCAACCCGGGGCTCTGGGACGGAACCTGCGATGCGTGTCGCGCGGGCGATGAGGCGCTCTGCCGGCGCTACCGCATCCTCGGAGAGCACACGCAAGGGTCGGCGACCGATTTCGTGGTCGTGCCCCGGCGCAACGTGCACCCGTTACCCGCCCACCTCACGTTCGCGGAGGGCGCGGCGGTGCCCCTCGTCTTCCTGACCGCGTGGAGAGCCCTCAAGACGGTCGGCCAGGTGAAGCCGGGTGAACGCGTGGCGGTCGTGGGTGCGGGCGGCGGGACCTCCACGGCCGCGGTCCAGATCGCAAAGCTGCTGGGCGCCCGCGTTGCCGTCGCGACCCGTTCCGCGGAGAAGGCGGAGCGGGTCCGACAGATCGGAGTGGCCGACGCCCTCGTGTTTGATGACACCGACCGCCCGCTCGACCGCGTCCTCTGGGAATGGAGCGAGAAGAAGGGGGTCGACGTGATCGTGGATTCCGTCGGGACTCCGACCGTTCCTCGCTCGCTGCGAGCCCTCGCCCGCGCCGGGCGGCTGGTCGTCTTCGGCGCGACCGCCGGCGGCGTCGCCGAGGTGGACCTGAGGATGCTCTTCTGGCGCCAGGGCTCCCTCCGGGGCACCACCATGGCGGGCGCGCGGGAGTTCGCGGAGGTCCTTGCGGAGATCGCGGCCGGGCGGCTCAGGGCCGTGATCGATTCCGAGCATCCGTTCGAGCACGCGGCGGAGGCGTTCCGACGATTCGACCAGCCGGACCTGTTCGGCAAGGTCGTGGTCCGGATGCCGAGCGGGTGAGCGCCCGGAGCCGTCCCGCGGCGACCCGGCCTTGCCCTGGGCGCTCCCCGGGACGGATAATCCTCCCCGAAGTGGCAAAGTGACCTTTATGTAGGGGATGCCGGCCTTTCTTCGAACGTGAGCCGTTTTTCGGGCCATCCTCCGGCGTCCGGGGGAACGGGACGTCAGGCTAGCCGAACGATGCGAGGAGCCCTCATCGCCCTCGTGGTGGTGCTCGCCGTGGTCGCGAGCAGCTTCCTGGTGGTCGCCCAGCGACCGGTCCTGCTTCCGGGAACGGCGCCGTCCACCGCCCCCGGGTCGCACCTTTCACCGGCGGGAATCGTCACCCATGGCGACCTCGTGGTCCTGCCGGGCACTGTCTACACGATCCACCCGACGCCCGGTTCGTCGAACTTCTACATGGGCGGGAACATCACGGTGGAAGCGGGCGGGACCCTGATTGTCCGCAACGTCACCGTCTCCTTCGTGGAGTTCGTCGGCGTTTCCGGTACCCCGATCTCCCGTCTCTCGCACATCTACCACTTCAATGACTTCGGGACGGTCGACCTGTACAACTCGACCGTCACGACGGAGGTCCTCGCGCTCCCGGATGCCTACGCGAAGCTCGCCCTCACCGTCACCGGCTCGATGTCGCTCTGGAACTCCTCGCTCGCCTTCCCCGGGTGGGTGACGGTGAACGGGACCGGCGCGACCCTCTACCTCAACAACTCCGCGATCCGATCGAATCCTGAGGTCGCGAGCCTGGTCGAGCCGTCCGTCATCCTGGGCGACACCGAGTGGGCGCCGACCGTCAAGGTCGAAGGCGGCGGAACCCTCGACCTGTTCGGGAGCCTGGTCAACAACACCTACGCGGACGATAGCCAAGTGAACGGCCTTCCGGCCCCTGTTCCGCTGAACGTCACGAACGTCGATCTGACGGGCGGTCTCAATTTCACGAGTCTCTTCACCCCGAGCGACACGGTGAACCTCTCGCGCGACTGGCTGTATCCGTACGGCGTCGCGGGTGGGGAGGTCGGGGTCTACTACAACGATACGAACGCCCTCGTGACCACCGTGGGCATCACGGTGTGGTACGCCGGCGTCGGCTATCCGTTGGGTACGCTCACGCTCCTGAACGACACCATCAACGGGTTCACGGCGGTACCATTCACCGCCGCCCTCACCCAAGCCGTCAACAAGGCGGGCATGCTGAACTACCTCAATTACACCGGCGACTTCGGAGTCGGCCCGTCCCGGATCGCCGTCGAGACCACATCCAGCTCGGGCCCGACGGTCCCGGTGAGCCAACTGTTCTTCGCCCTCACGCCTCCGCTCTCCTACGACATCACCGTGACCGGAGCGGGCTCTCAGCTCAACTCGGTCGACACACCGTTCGACCTCACGTTCGCCGACGTCCCGGCGTCCCCGGTCTCCCAGGTCTCGCCCTACCCGTGGTTCTCGAACAAGCTCCTCTTGACGGACGGAGCGACCGCCTATCTCGGGAACATGACCATCCTGAACCCGATCCCGGGCGTCTTCACCACGTCCGCCATCCTACCGGACGCGACCAGCAACGCCTACCTCTACCGCTGGACCGGCTTCAACATGACCGGGCTTGGCGGGGTCCTTCCCGTCCAGGGCGGCACGGTCCACGCCTACTCCTCACTCAACGAGAGCGAGACGAACAACGCCACGGCGAACCACCTCAACAACCTGTCCAGCGCGAACCCGGCGATCTGGAGCTACCTCCAGTACTGGGACGCGAAGCACGGCCTCCCGGCCTACGGGACCTCCGGCTTCAACGGCACGGCGTATCTCCTGCTGGCCTCGAGCCAGGTCAACGGCACGACCCTACCAGACGGGAACTTCATCGGAGGATACCATCTGTTCATCAAGGTCCCCGCCTCGACCAACAGCACCCGCTCGTTCAACTGGTCGGGGGTCTCGCCCTACCCGTTCGGAGTCGCCTTCGGCACCCCGCGGTACGGCATGCCGGACTTCGGCCCGGGCATCAACTTCCCGTCGTACTTCGTCGGCCTCTCCGCGACGGCGATCGTGACCGCGAACGCCACCGTCGCGCCGAACGCGACCGTGCGCATCGGCCAGGTGTTCGGGGCCGAGATGGTGCTGAACGACACCGGGACCGGAAAGGTGTTCTACGTTCAGGCGTCCCTCTACTGGAACGCGACCAGGGAGCTCACGCTCGACCGGGCGGCCTTCCCGGTCGACCTGGTCGCCCCGGGCCAGAAGTTCATCTTCAACCTCACTTGGATAATCAACGACACGATCACGGGGCTCCAGGGGAAGCCGTTCGCCCACCAGTTCGAGGTCAACGTCACCGTCAACGAGGACCTCGCGAAGTACGGTGGCCGGAACTTCAGCCTGGGGGTGCCCTCCGTCATCAAGCAGTCCGAGGTCGGTCTCTTTAACCTGAGCCTCCCGCCCTCGCCCCTTTCGCTCGGCGGGACGTACTTTACGGACGGCGTCGTCCGGTACAACGGCTCGCAGCCGGCCACGCTCTACGTCATCGCAACCCCTGTGAACGGAGGGGGCCAGATCACGATCGGCATCGGAGCGGCGTTCGCCGGACCGTTCACCGTCCACTGGCTGCCGCTCTCGAACTACCTCTCCGCGGGCACGACCTACTACATCAGCGTGGAGGCGATCTACAACAACGTCACCAACCTCACCCGGCTCAGCGGCGAGTACTCGGTGCCGCCGAGCTCGCCGTCGGTGAGCAACTTCCTGTTCGAGAAGTTCCTCGGACTGCCGCTGTGGGCCTGGCTCGCCATCGCCGCCGCGGTCGCGGTCGGCATCGTCGCGGTCCTCCTGGTCGCCCGCCGCCAGGCGGCGGGAAAGCTGGTCGAGTGCGGGGAGTGCGGCAACCTGATCCCCGAAGACGCGACGACGTGTCCGAAGTGCGGTGCCGAGTTCGAGAGCGACCTCATCCGCTGCAGCCGGTGCGCGTCGACCATCCCCGCCGACTCGAAGTTCTGCCCCGAGTGCGCCGCCCAGCTGCTGGGGAAGCCCGGCGAGGGGGAGGCCGACCCGGAGCGGCAAGGGTACGACGACTACACGCAGAAGTACCGCGCCGAGGCGAAGAAGGAGCTCGGTGAGAACTACAACGAGGGGTCGTTCTGGGACTGGTGGAAGCGCCAGCCGACCTACACGTCGTTCAGCCAGTGGAAGCTGCAGCAGGGCCAGGGGATCCCCCGCGCCGGCATGACGGCCCCGCCGCCCGGCGAGGTGAGCGCCCCCACGGGTGGTCCTCCGAAGCAGGGCGGCGGCGCCGCGCCTGCGCCCGGTGACACCGGAGCCCCGCTGCGGGCCGCCGCGCCGACTCCGCCCGTGACCCCGCCCCCGGCCGCCGCCGGCGCGATGAAGCCCTGCCCGAGCTGCGGGAAGGAGATCCCGACAGAGTATCTCATCTGTCCGTTCTGCAGCGCCGTGACCCAGTGAGCGGACAGCGCCTTCCGCGCCCAACCCCTTCCGCGGTGTTTTAACTCGACCCCGGTTCGGTTCCGCGGGTCGGAGCCGTGGCCGGGGACGTGGCGCGAGGTCGCCTCAAGCTCGAGTGGGCCGAGTCGCACATGCCGGTGCTCGGCGCGGTTCGCCGCCGCTTCGAGACCGAACGCCCGTTCGCGGGGCTCACCATTTCGGCCGTCCTTCATGTCGAGGCGAAGACGTGCGTCCTCGCCCTCGCCCTCCAAGCGGGCGGCGCGGACGTCCGACTCGCCGCCTCCAACCCGCTCTCGACCGACGACGACGCGGTCGCGGCCGTTCGCGAGGCCGGCGTGGAGACCCACGCCGAGAAGGGCGAATCGCTCGCCGCGTACCGCGCGGGGGTGGAGACGATGCTCGAGGCGAACCCCGACGTCATCATCGACGACGGCGCCGACCTGGTCGCCCTCTTCCACGGGAAGCGCCGGGAGCGCGGGAAGGTCCGGGGGTCGACCGAGGAGACGACCACCGGGGTCACCCGGCTCAAGGCCCTCGAGAAGGAGGGGCGGCTCCTCTTTCCCGCGGTCGACGTGAACGACGCCGAGATGAAGCACCTGTTCGACAACCGCTACGGGACCGGGCAATCCACGATCGACGGGATCTTGAGCGCGACCAACCTCCTCATCGCGGGTCGGGAGGCCGTGGTCGCGGGCTACGGCTGGTGCGGGAAGGGCGTGGCCGCGCGGTTGCACGGCCTCGGAGCGACCGTGACGGTCACGGAAGTGGACCCGGTCCGCGCCCTCGAGGCGCGGCTGGACGGCTTCCGCGTGCGACCGATGCTGGATGCCGCTCGGTCGGCCGACCTCATCGTGACGGTCACCGGCCAGACCGGGGTCGTCCGCGAGGAGCACTTGAAGGTCCTCAAGGACGGTTGTCTGCTGGCGAACGCGGGTCACTTCGACGTCGAGGTGTCGCGGAAGGACCTGGAGGGCCTCGCCGTCAGCCACCGCACGGCCCGCCCCAACGTAGAGGAATACCGTTTTGCCGACGGACGCCGCGCCTATCTCCTCGGCGAGGGCCGACTCATCAACCTGGCCGCCGGCCAGGGGCACCCGGTCGAGATCATGGACCTCTCCTTCGCGCTCCAAGCGCTGAGCGCCGAGCATCTGGCGCGGCACGGGCGGTCGATGGCGCCGCGGCTCACCGCGGTCCCCGCCGAGATCGACCGCGCGGTCGCGCGGGCCGCGCTCGAACCCCTCGGAGCGGGACTCGATGAGCCGACCGAGGAGCAGGTCCGATACCGCGACCACTGGGAGGGAGGAACGTGACCGACGTAGGGAAGGTACCAACGGAACTCAAGTACACGAAGAGCCACGAGTGGGTCCGCATCGAGGGGAATCGGGCGACGGTCGGCATCACCGACCACGCCCAGGCACAGCTCACCGACATCGTCTTCGTTGACCTTCCCGCGGTCGGCAAGACGGTGGGAAAGGACCAGAGCGTCCTCGTCCTCGAGTCGGTGAAGACGGTCGCGGACGTCTACGCGCCCGGTGCGGGGACGGTCGTCGAGGCGAACGCCGAACTCAAGACCCACCCCGAGTGGATCAATCAGGACCCGTACGGGAAGGGGTGGCTCTTCCGCCTCGAGCTCACGGGACCGGTCGATCCCGCGACGCTGCTGTCGGCCGAGGCGTACACGAAGCTCGCGGCGACCGGCTAAGCGGGTCGCATCACTTTCCTTCGAAGCGCGGCTTCCGGCGCTCGAGGAACGCCCGCATCCCCTCGGTGCGGTCGGTCGTCGTGAACGTGCGCCCGGCGGAGTCGCCCTCGAGCTTCAGGGCGGCCTCCTCGGAGGTCTCGAGCCCCCGGTCGACCACCTGTTTGATCCACCGGACCGCGAGCGGCGCCCGGCTCGCGATCGTCTCGGCGAGCACCTGCGCGTCCGCGCGCGCCGTCGCCGCGGGCACGACCTTCGCAACGAACCCCTGGCGGTAGGCCTCCTCGGCGGTCACGGGGACGCCGCTGAAGGCGAGCAGCTTCGTCTTGGCGCCGCCGATGAGCCGGCTCACCCGGGTGGCGCCGCCCATCCCGGAATGGATGCCGACCGTCACCTCGGGGAACCCGAGGAGCGCCCCTTCGGCGGCGAGGATAAAGTCGGCCGAGAGCGCAAGCTCCAGCCCACCCCCGAGGGCGTAGCCCTCCACGAGCGCGATCACGGGGGCTGGGAACCGCGCGACCCGCGCCGCCACCCGCTGGCCGAGAAACCCGAAGTCGTTCCCCTCGGCCGGGTCCTTCTCGGCCATCTCGGCGATGTCGGCCCCGGCGGCGAAGACGGGGGAGGAGCCGGCGAGCACCACCGCGCGCACTCCCGCGGCGTCCTCGAGACGGTCGAACGCCTGCTCGACCTGACCCAACAGGTCGGAATTGAGCGAGTTCAGCACCTCCGGGCGGTCGAGGAGCACCCAGGCGACAGGACCCTTCTTCTCGACCCGGACGAGCGAGAGCGGCCAGACCTTTTCTCCGCGCTCCGCCCGGGCCTTGAGCTCTTTCGAGACGGGGAACTCGCCGGGCCACCGGCGGGCGTACTCCTCGACGAGACGCGCGCCCTCCGGCAGGCCGATCGAGGAGAGGAGCGCGAAGGGCCCCTGGCGGCGACGAAGACCGACCACCGCGCCGCGGTCGGTCGCTTCCGCGGTCGCGACGCCTTCTTCGACGAGGCGCGTGGCAATCCCGACCGTAAGGCCGACGAAACGGTCTCGGACCGCCGCCTTCTTTTCCGGCTCCACCGGGGTCCCCTTCCAGGCCCATGGCTTTCCCGAGCGGAACTGTTCGCCGAGGAGTTTCGATGGCGCGTAGGCCGGCCCGAAGGCCCGGTGGAGCGAGCTGTTCGCGTGGAAGGCGATCGGGATGCCCGTGACGTTCATCAGCTCGAACGGTCCCAGGGTCGCGCCGAACAGCTCGCGGCCGACCGCCTCGATCGTGCCGAGGCTCGCGACGCCCTCCTCGGCGAGCCGGGTCGCCTCGTTGAGGTAGGGCACGAAGTAGCGGTTGACGCAGAACCCCGCGACGTCCTTGGTCTCGATCGGAATCTTGCGGAGGAGGTAGCAGAATCGTTCGAGCTCGTCCAGGGTCGCGCGGTCGGTGGCTGCGCCCCCGATGATCTCGACCAGCTTGTTGATCGCGGCCGGATAGAAGAAATGGAGGCCCGCGAAGCGCTCGGGCCGAGGGAACCCTTCGGCGAGCTCCGTGACCGAAAGCGAGGAGGTGTTGGTCGCGACGATCACCTCCGGCCCCACCTGGGGAGCGAGCTCGGAGAAGAGCGAGCGCTTCACCGTCATTTCCTCGAAGACGGCCTCGACCACCAGCCCAGCGCCGCGCACGGCTTCCGCGAGGTCGGTCGTGAAGGTCAGCCGTCCGAGCACCTCGTCCCGCTTCGCCGGCGTCGTCTTCCTCCGTTCGATCGCCCCCGCGAGGGTCTTCTCGATCAGCCCGCGACCGCGGGCGATCGCGGCCGCGTCCACGTCGCGGACGCGTACCGTGAAACCGGCCTGGGCGGCCGCTTGGGCGATCCCGCTTCCCATGTTCCCTCCGCCGAGCACGGCAACGGTCGCCGGCGGGCGGAGCACCGTAGCGCTCATCGCTCTCCTTCGGGAGGAGCCCTCCCGACCGGGGACGGGAACGCCTGCTTCTTAATGATGGATAGCCCGACCCACGACCCCCGCGGGGGAGCAATGCCCCTTAAGGGGGGAGGCCTCCCCTCTCTGTGGCCGACCCCTCCGATGTCGAGGCGGCGCTCGACTCCGAGCGCCAGTTCATCCTGACGCTGGGCGGCTTCGCCCTCGAAGTGCCGGGGGCGACCCTCGTCACGCACGAGAAGATTCCGGTCCCCCGGTTCAACTTCGTCCAGGAGAAGGGGGTCGGAGCCGAGCGCCAGACCGCGTTCTTCGAACGGGCCCTCGACCACTACTTCCAGCGAGCGCTGCGCCCGACGTTCCGCGTCCCGGACCCGGCCCCTACGCATGTGGACGCGGGACTCCGTCGGTTCGGCTTCCGTCCCCGACCGTCCCCTCTGGTCCTGATGCTCGAGCGGCCCGATTCCGTCCTCGAGGAGCCCTCCGACATCGAGGTCCGCCCTGCCGAAGCCGGCGAGCTCGACCTCATCGCCTCGTTCTGGACCGGTGAGAAGGAACGGCCGGAGTTCCGGTCGGCGGTGGACATCGCATGGCACCACCCGAATCCGGACGAACGGCTCGTCCCGCTCCTCGCCTTCCTCCACGAGAGAGCGGTCTCCGCCGCACTTCTCTACCGGTACCGCTCCGCGGCCGGGATCCACGCGGTCGCGACCCGGGCGGACGCGCGCGGGAACCGGGCCGCCTCCCGCCTGGTCCAGTGGGCGCTCGCCCACCGTCCCACGGGGCCGGGGGCGCGCACCTCGATTTTCGCGGATTCGCCCCGCCTGCAGCACCGCCTCGAGGCACTAGGGTTCCTCCCCGCGAGATCGTTCCGAGTGTACGAACTCCCGCCCGAGGCAGAGCTCGCGCTTCCGCCGGTCGGCCCCCCGGGCCCGCCCCGGTGGCGACCTCCGCGGTCGAGCGCCCGGTGAACCTTGCCGGGGCGGGGGCCTGATCCTACTCCCGCGGCCGGAGCCCCTCGAGCTTCATCCGCTGCTCGAGCGAGGCGATCGTGCGGGTGGTGGAGATGACCGTGTCCGCGTTGAGCGAGATCGAGTCGATCCCGCGGCGCACGAGGAACTCGGCGAACTCGGGGTAGACGCTCGGTCCCTGGCCGCAGATCCCGACCGTACGCCCTTCGGCGTGGGCGCCCTCGAGCAGGAGCTCGATCGCGCGCTGCACGGCGGGGTCGCGCTCGTCGAAGTAGCCCATCCGTCCGAGCGTCTCCGAGTCGCGGTCGGCGCCCAGGACGAGTTGGGTCAGGTCGTTCGACCAGATCGAGAAGCCGTCGCAGTGCTTCGAGAACTCGCGGGCGAGCAGAACGGTCGAGGGGACCTCGGCCATGAGGTAGAGCTTGAAGTCGCGCGAGCGCTTGAGCCCCTGGGCGCGCATCATCTCGACGATCTCCTCGAGCTCCCAGGTGTTGCGGACGAACGGCAGCATCACCATCGCATTCTTCAAGCCCATCTCGGTCCGCACGCGGTGGATCGCCTCGAGCTCACAGAGGAACGCCGGTCGGTAGACCGGGGAGATGTACCGGGAGCAGCCGCGCCAGCCGATCATCGGGTTCTCCTCGGTCGGCTCGAACTCCTCGCCGCCCGGCATGCCGCGGTATTCGTTCGTCTTGAAGTCGGAGGTGCGGATGATGACCGGCCGCGGATGGAACGCCTGGCAGACCTTGCCGATCCCCTCGGCCAGTCGGCGGACGAGCTCCTCCTTCCGGCCCTTCTTGAGCAGCGCGAGCGGGTGTTCGCGGACGTGCGCCGTGAAGATGAACTCGATCCGGAGAAGCCCGACCCCGGCCACGGGCAGGCGGGCGTACTCTTCGGCCTTCTCGGGGACCCCGACGTTCACGAGGATCTTGGTGGCGGTGACCGGCGTCCCCTCGTGACCTCCGACTACCGTCGGAACGGCGGCGGGGGCCGCGGCGGCGGGTTTCGGATGGGCGCGGAGGCCGCGGAACACCGTCCCGGTCTTCCCGTCCACGGTCACCTCGGATCCGTCCTGGATCACCTTGGTCGCTTCCCGCGTCCCGACGACGCAGGGCACTCCGAGTTCGCGGGAGACGATCGCGGCGTGGCAGGTCATCCCGCCCTCGTCCGTGACAATCGCCGACGCCTGCGACATCGCCGGCACCATGTCGGGGGTCGTCATCGAGGTGATGAGGACCTCGCCGGCCTTGAGGCGGTCCATCTCCGCCGGCCCATGGAGGATCCGGGCGACGCCCGACGCGACCCCGGGGCTCGCGCCGAACCCCCGCAGGATCGGGGCATTCTCGCCCTTGTCGGCGGCCGCTTCCCCTCCTGCGCCGGGAACGGTCGAGGTCGGGATGGTCGTCACAGGCCTCGCTTGGACGATGTAGAGCGATTCGGCATCGGCACACCATTCGACATCCATCGGGCGTCGGTAATGCGATTCGATGAGCCGGGCGAGGGAGACGAGGCGCTGGAGGCGTTGGTCGGACAGCTTCTGGCGCGAGCGCTCATCGGCCGGTACCTCTTCACGTCGGTTTCCTCCCTTCTCGGCGCGGACAACCCGCACCCGCTGCTCCGATATCTGCTTGTGGATGACCTTCAAGGTCGCGCCGTCGATCACGTAGTGGTCCGGCGTGACCTCGCCGCCGACGATCGCCTCGCCGAGGCCGAAGCCGGCCTCGACGATCATGTGGTTCTCGCCGGTGTTCGGGTCGCGGGTGAAGAGGATCCCGGAGACGGTCGAGTCGACCATCTTCTGGACGAGGACGGCGAGCTGAACAGTGGAGTGATCGAACCCCTTCTTCTGGCGGTACACGAGGACGCGCGGGGTGAACAGCGAGCCCCAGCATTTCCGTACGGCGTCGAGGACGTTGTCGACCCCCGTGACGTTGAGGTACGTTTCCTGGAGTCCGGCGAACGACGCTCCTTCGAGGTCCTCCGCGGTCGCGCTCGAGCGTACCGCCGAAAAGCGGACGTCGTGGGTCCTGACGAACCGTTCGTAAGCCTCGGCGATCGTGCGCCGGAGCTCGGCCGGGAACTCAGTCGTCTCGAACGCGGTCCGGATCCGCGCGGAGGCGGCGTCGACCGTTTCGGAGCGGGCGAGGTCGATCGACCGCAGCGCGGCCGGTAGGACTTGCTTGAGGTCGGTCGAATCGACGAAGGCCTGGTAGGCTTCCGTCGTCACCACGAACCCCGGGGGCACCGGCAGCCCCTCGCGCACCAGCTCCCCGAGCTTTCCCGCCTTCCCTCCGACCAGCGGCAGGTCGGAGGCCGACGTCTCTTCAAGGCCGACGATGATCGCCATCCGGACTCACTCCCCCGACCGCTCGAGCGTGAAGGCTCGCAGGTCGGAGAGAGGGGAGTAGGGGTGAACCACGTGAGAATCGGCCACTTTCCATCCGGTCGCGGGGCGCAGGGAGCTCACGACCTCCTCCGTTCGCTCCTCGACCTCAGTTCGGGGAACGACCTCGTAGTAGTACACACGCCCATGCGGCCGGACGGCCGGTCCGACCAGGGGTAGGTACTTAATCCCTTCGTGAGGAAGATTGAGCACGACCCGCTCGACCGGTTCGGTGGAGGGCAGGAACTCCTCCACCCTCGACACGACCGGGGTCACGACCCGCCCGAACGGATACCGCGCGAGCGTGCTCCGGAGGAGCGCGATCGCGTCGGGGTTCGAGTCGACCGCCGTCACCCGCTCGGCCCGTCCGTCCCTCGCGATCGTCACGGAGAAGGGGCCGACCCCGCAGCAGAGGTCGAGAACCCGGTCGCCGTGACGCACCTGCTCCGCGACCGCGGCGTGCTCCCGCGCGAGACGTGGGGAAAAGTAGGCTCGCTCGAGGTCGACATCGAACTCGAGGTGGTTCTCTCGATGCCGGGTGGAGAAGTCACCGGACCCGGCGATCCGCTCGACCCGGCGGCGGCGCTCGGGGCCGTGCACCCCGTGGTCGGACCCCACGACCCGCGTTCCGGAGACGAACCGCAGCAGCGCTCGCCCGACCTCCTCCCGACGAACTTCGAGTTCCGGTGGCAGCCGGATGACCACTATGTCGCCGATGACGTCGAACGACCGCGGGAGCGCGTCTTTGAGCGGTTCCGGCCAGTCCAGGAGGTCTCGGTATTCCCGCGGACCCGCGGGAGACACCGCCTCAAACTCACGCTCTTCCACCCGCGAATCGTCCCGCGGAGAGGGGGGTGCTCCGTCCGTCAGCGGCAGGAGGAGATGGTCGCCCTCCGCCCGGATGGCGAGGTCCGTCCGTAGCCACCCGGATTCTGCGAGCGTTCGGCGCGTCGCCTCCCCCCGGTGGCGGGGGACGATGAGCGCCCGGCACTTCATTTCGCGACCGCGGGCGGGTGGAGCAGGAGAGGAAGCACGTCCCCCCCGCGACGGAGCCCGAGAGCTCCGCGTGCGGCCGAACCCTCCCCGAACTTGGCCGGAGCACCGCCCGAACTGGAGGCGACCCCCGCTCCCGAGAGCAGGAACGGCACGGGGTCGTCCGAGTGGCCCTTGAGGACGGCCGGCGTCGCATGGTCGGCCGTCACCGCGAGCCGGACCTTCCCCAGGTCGAGGCCGTCCAGGAACGGCCCGAAGAACGAACGGTCGATCGCTTCGATGACCTCCTTCTTCAGGAGGGCGTTGCCGTCGTGCCCCGGTTCGTCCGGCCCCTTGAGGTGCACGTACACAAACGGGGACCGCGCGACAAGCTCGCGGGTCGCCCGCGCCCGGTCGGCATAGCCGCGGTCGCGGTCCGCGCCCATCGGACCGACGTACCGGTCCTCGAGACCGAGGACTCGCGCAATGCCCCGTTCTACGGGCATCTCCGTGAGGGCCGCTCCATGGAGTCCGTACTTCGACTCGAAGGAGACGACCGGAGGGTCGGTGAGCGCCCCCGCGTTGCGCACCAGGAGGGCATTCGCGATCTTCTTACCCCCCATCGCCCGGCGCGCGTTCACGCGGTGACCGGCGAGCACGGCCGCCGCACGGTCGAGGAATCGATTGACGGCCTCCGCGGTCCGCGCGGCCTCTGGGGTCCCGTCCAGCGGCGTCACGGCGAGGACCCGCGGTACCTCCGGCCGGCGAGCCTGGCCCATTCCGCCTACCTTCTCGTAGAACGGGTCGGCGTTCGAGATGTTCGGCGAGAGGCGGCCACCCGACGTCGGATGGAGCCAGAGCACGCCCCGGTGGCCGACCGTCGCCCGGACCTCGGCCCGGATCCCGACGTCCGCGAGAAGGTCCGCCGCGGTGACCGACCGAGCGAGGTCCTGGGCCTCGACGGTCGTGAGGGAGCGCCCCACCCGGGAATCGAGAATCGTCCCCGCGCCGTCCGAGGTGGCAAAGTTGAGACGGAGCGCAACGTCCCCCGGCGCCAGCGGCACCTCCACGCCAATCGCCTCCAAGACCCCGCGCCCGGGCGAATCGTGTACCGGGTCGTAGCCGAGGAGCGCGAAGACCCCCGCATCCGACTCGGGAGCGATGCCCGGCCCGACCACCACGACTTGTCCAATCTGACCGAAGGACAGAAGACGGTCCAGGTTCGGTGTCGCCGCCGCTTCCACCGGGCTCCGGCCGCCCGTGTCGGGGTGAGGGCGGTCCCCCAACCCGTCGAGGACGATCAAGGCGAGGGCGGGCGCCGTCGTCGCGAAGGAGCTCGGTTGGGCGACCATCAGGTAATTAGGGATGCGCGGTCTTGCCGGCCGTCCCGTGCAGCAAGAGAAGGCCCGCGGCTTTAGGGGTTTCGTCCAGACGGCCGCTGGCCGGGCGTTCCTGATCGCGCTGTCCCTCGTTCTGGTGTTCGCGACGTTCACTTACGTCACTCCGCTGCTCGCGATCCCGGTCTTCCTGATCGTCGGTCTCGCGCTACCGATCTACTCCGGCCTCAAGCGCCCTCGATTCCTCGCCCTCTCTGGACTGGTCGTCATCCTGCTGCTGGCTCCGGTCGCGACCGCGGTCCTGAGCAGCGAGATCATGAGCCCGACCCCGGCCGCCAGCTCGAGCCCGGATCTTCCCGAGGGACACGGAGGGGCCGTGTTGCAGAACGCGTCCGTCGGCCCCTTCCTCGGCTCGACCTCGACCAACTTCACCTGGAACGTGACGATCTATCCCCAGTACCTCTCGCCGGACAACTCGTCGCCGCTCTGGCTCAGCCTCTACATCAGCACCTGTCCGGGCGCCACGGGTAACAGTTCACCCGTGTGCAGTGCGGGCTATCCGTTCTACAACCGCACGATCACCTTCCCCTCGGGGTACTGGGCCAATCACACCGGCCCGACGCGGGAGAGCTTCCGCTTCACGATCGGTTCGAATGGAATCTGGGATTGGCAGATGGGCCTCGCGATGGAGAACCTGTCCACCCACGGCCTCGAGTGGATTTTCCTCGTGGGGGACCCGCAATACGACGGAATCGAAGGGCCCGTAATCGGCGGGTATGGCACCGTCTACTTCGCGCTCATCGGGTCAGTCTACCTTGAGTCGGCGCTCTACCTCGGCGCGCCCTACTTCATCGTCCTCCTCATCTACGTGGCGTTCAAGAACCGCGAGCGCCGACGGGCCGACAGCCAGCGGCGGCGGGCGGGGCCGGTGCCGCCGACCTCTCCGCCTCCCGCCGGGCCCAAGACCCCGCTACCGTCCGGCCCCCCGCCCGAATCGTCGGCGGCGGCCACCGCGGCCGCGGCGGCGGCCGCGGGAGAGATGACGTGCCCGAACTGCCACGCGGTGGTCTATGCGAACGAGGCCACCTGCTGGAAGTGCGGAACCGCGCTGAACCCCAAGGGCTGAACCGGTGGTGAATCCTCGGTCCGGAGATTTCCCGGCGTCCGAGGCTCTACCCTGGCCCTCGGGGGCGCGGTGACGAACGGGAAGCCAACGGGCGGGTCGGACGCTCCGCTAGTGCACGACGATCGAGTACCCATCCCAGATGAGCGCCACCACGGTCCCGCTGGACGTGACCGTGAGGACGTCGATCATCGTGTACGTCCCCGCGACCGTGGGAACCCACCGGGTCTTCGACCCGACCGGGTCGACCACGACAGAAGAACCGGAGTTCACCGTCGTGGCACCGACCGAGTAGCTGTACGACTTACCGCTCGAGTTTGCGTAGACCATCCCCGAGAAGGAGAGCGAGGCCGGCGCGCCGGTGCCTGTCCAGTTGTCCCAGACCGTGATGTTGAGGTACGGGCAGTACGGGGAGGCGGTCGCCGAGCACCCGCCCACGCCACCGCTGTGGGTGAAGGTGGTCGTGGGGACCGTGTAGACCTCGGTCTGGACCAGGTTGGCCGTCTTGAAGAGGGTTGAGCCCGACGCGCTCCCGACCCCGGTGACGGTTGCCGAGGCCGTGACCAGAATGGTCGAGTTGAGGATCCATCCACTGTACGTGAGCGGGGTGGCGCTGTAGATCGTGACAGACGATGGCCCCGTGATAGTGTACCCCGTCGCGCCGGCGAGGCTGACCGATTGCGGCTTCCACGGGCCGCCCACGGTCTGATTCACCCAGAAGGTGGCGGTCACCGGTTCGCCCGCGAGTGACCCGAGATAGGTCACGACCGCCGCAAAGTACCCGCTCGTGCCGGGGAGCACGGGGGGCTGCGGGATCATGACCAGGGAAACGGAAAGGACGGCGCCCGTCGTCAGCTTGTTCGCGATAGTGATCGTGACCTGGGCCGTCGTGTTCTGACCGGCGCCTCCCGCGGTAATGAACCCGTAGAACGTGCCCGACGTGTTGGTCGCACTGGCCGGGACCGTGTAGGTCCAGAGACCCTGAGCGTTCAGCGACATCGATTGAGAGACTGCAGAAAGGCCTGGAACCCCGCCCAGGTTCACGTAGACCGAGCCCGCCGTCACGGTGCCCGTGATCACGGCCCAGACTTGGAAGGTCGCTCCGAGGTAGGGCGACGCCGGGTTGGTGCCCGTCTGGGTAATGGTCGGTCCGACGGAGATAGCTAGACCGGGCAGGATCACACTGAAGTAGAGCTGGGTCGGCGAGACGATGAAGACCGTGATGTTGTCGGGGAGCGTCGGTTGCTGGTGGATCGGGAAGTAGTAGATCCATGTCTGCCCGAGATTCCAGGAACTCGCGTTGTTGATCCCCCAGGCCACGGGGATCGGGGTTTGGAACTCCGGGGCGGTCGGGTTGCGTGCGGACTTGAAGTAGACCAGCAGGTTTCCGCCAGCGCCGGGGAGCGATGGCCCGGTCAGATGGAGGATCGAGATCCCCTTCAGTGAGGTCCCGTTCGAGGTCTTGATCAGGGCGGCTTGGAAGGAGTTCGAGTTCTGGGGAGGAGGGGATGGGAAGGTCGTCACCCATGCAAAGATCGAAGCGAACAAGGTTACCGTGAGGGCGAGGAGGATGATCGTCGCGACCACATCGGAAACTCCTCGCTGACGCGAGCGGAACCGGAGCGGGGCAAGTCGTCCCCTTGGGGTGTTCGAAAAGAGGAAGCCCGCGGCAGGGCGATGGCGGTTGACGCGCATATCGCCCATTAATCAGCAGGGGAGGCCTATTTAGTCGTTTGCGGAAGGCTGACCGATTTCGGTTTCTCCGCACCGAGCTGGGTGTGGGATACTCACACCTCTCGAAACAAGTCCCCGAAACCCCCTTGCCCTCACGGGCAGGGAGGTTTCCGAGGTGGGGAAAGGGTTAGTCTCGTGTCTCAGAGCGACTGCGCTGTCTACGGGAGGCTGGCGGGCGCAGTGTTGCCCGAGTAGGACCCCGTGCCGATCGCGATGAGCGAATAGCCGAGACCCGTGGTGGCCGTGGTCGTCCCCATGTCCACGATGACGTTGAACACGTTCGTGAGGGGAGTGGCCGACGTGTAGGTTCCCGTCGTGGTGCAGACCGCGCTCATCACCAGGGCCGTGGTCGCCGCGATGGCCGAGTAGCAGGCCGGAGTGCCTCCCGCGAGCGGCTCAACGGCGAACCCGCCCGCGTTCGCGCCGGTCGACACGACACCGCCCGCGGCTGTCTTGACCTCAAACAACACACTGCCGAGCGAGACCGTTGAAGTCTCGACCGTCAGGGTGTAGATGAAGTCGCCCTGCGTGCAGCCCTTGGTAGCGACAGTTCCACCGGCTCCGACGGAACACGTGGAACTAACCGCAGCTCCCATGCTGAACGCCGACCCGATCGGTGTGGACCCGGGTCCGTGCGTCAGCCCAGAGATCAGCACGTAGAGCACAGCGGCCAGCACGACCGTAATCGCGACCAGTAGAATCGTCGCGATGATCGGCGATACCCCGCGCTTCCGCGCTTTTCTCCAGCTTCGCTCTCGCTTGCCGAATACGTTCATTCGCTTCTTCCTCCGATGGGTCGGATGACCCGCGGGTGTCGCTATGCGCGAGCACCGGTATATGAAGCCCTATGGTTCATCAGCCGGCAACAAGCGAACTGTAATACGTCAATTGACGTGATACACACTAATGCGCATAGTGACACACCTCCGCACGTCAATGCGGCGCACGCGGGGGGAGGGCCCTCGGCCGATGCTGCGCTCGTTTTCGGTCCGGAAACGAACCGTCAGGTTCAAAAACTATTGTCTCGGCAAGCAACGGGGCGTTTTGGGGTCGAACAGTGCGAGCAGTTTCGCCCACCGCCCAGTCGCATTGGACCAGGCGGGAACGGCATCTCAGCTACCGAGCCGGACCCGCCCGATCTCCCTCAGTAGGAAGCCGCGGAGCCGAGAGATCGAGCGCAAACGGCGTAGCCACGAACGATTACGTGTACGCAGAGGGAAGTTATACTCAGTGAATGGGACACTTGCGGAGCGTTCGACGCGATCGCGGTTGCGTTCGACACGTCAGAAATTCCACACGATAAGTGTGCTGGCCAGAAAGCGAGAGAGTCGCGTGCTCCGGTTTAAGTAGGTGAAACTAACATCCCTTTGCTCGACTGTGTTCGACAACGCTCCGAAAGGGAAACCGGACCGCGCTCGCGAGCCGGAGGTACCTCGGGAGACCGCCGAGGACGCGCGCATCGCCCTACGGTGCAACCGCAAGGAGCTCCAGCTGGTCGACTCGTTCGTGGCAAGCGGCGAGTTCACGACCCGCTCCGAGCTCATGCGGGCGGCGCTGCATGCGTTCCTGCAGTCCCGGGCGCTGTCGACGGCCCCCACTCCCCCTGTGGACGCCGAGGGCTTCATCGAGGTCCCCGTGCGCCTGCGACCGGAGGAGTACGCCGACCTCGAGGCCTACGCCCGGTTGGTCGCGAACGGCCGGAAGGCGAGCGACGTGCTCGCCGAGTTCGTCCGCCGCGGCGAGATCGAGCTCAAGGCCCGGGAGCTCGCGCAGCGTGCGCGGGCCTCCGTCCGCGAGGCGGTCGAGACCCGCACCCAGGTCGGCGAGCTCGTCCAAAGCGGCAAGGAGCTGGAGCGGAAAGGGGTCGTCGGGCGGTAGGAGGAGCATGCCGAACGTGGTCGAGGGGGGGTTGTGGGGACCTACGAGGCCGAGCGCGCGAACGGAGAACGACCAGTAACGCAGTCGAACGGCGGACCCAGAGAGGACGCGTGGCCCGCCCACCTGCGGCTGGGCCAGGAGGTCCGGGTCGTCCTCGCGGCCGTCGGGGGCGGAGCCATCCGCATCGGCGCGGAGATCGCGCGCCGTCACATTCGTCACCTGGAAACGGTCGCCATCAACTGCGACCCGAAGGTCCAGTCCTACGAGGAGTTCGACCGGAGGGTGTACCTAGGCCCTGATACCGGCACCGAAGGAGATACCGGCGGCTCTCCCGTCGTCGGGGGTACTCTCGCCGGAGCGGCCGAGCCAGCCCTCGAGCGAATCTTCCGCGGCGCGACCTTCGTGATCCTCGTGGGAAGCCTCGGCGGAGGCGCGGGCAGCGGCGCCCTCCCGTACATCCTCGAGGTGGCGAGCCGGAATGCCGAGGTCGTGAGCGTCTTCGTGGTGAAGCCGTTCCGATGCGAGGGCGACCGACGTGCGCTCGCGGACCGGGCCATCGGCCGACTGCATCTGATTTCGGCCTTCGTCGAGAAGCGGGAGCGCGGGCGGGCGACCTTCCAGACGCTCGACAACGAGAGCCTGGTCGCGACCCAGGCCCACCTTGCCTTCTCGCGGGTGACGGCCCACTGGGCCCACGTCATCGAGACCCACATCCAGCGGTCCTACCTGGACCCGGCCGAAGCGATGATCGAGGCTGCGCATGCGGCAGAGATTTCAATGCTCGCGGAGGCGACGGTCACGGAGCCCCCGGCCGTCTTTGCCCCGCCCGAATCCCCGCTCCCCGCCCCACCCGTCCCTCTGCCCCCCTTGGTTCCGGCCGCCCCAGCGACGGGGGCCGAAGTGGAGCTGACCTTCGAGGTCGTGCCCGAGGCCCGGTCCCCCTCTGCGTCCTAACCCTTTCCCGGGCGAGCGCCGGCCTCCTTGGGCGCTCGCCCCTTAATGTTAAGACGGGGGTCGTTTGCGTCCAAGGGCGATGAACGGTCGGCTCGCGACGGTCCTCTTGACGCTCGTGCTGCCGGCCGCCCTCATCGGAGTGACGATCTACCGATTCGCGTCAAACCCAATCGCGATCCTCGTCCTGGTCGCGGTCATGGTTGGCGGCAGCTTCTACCTCTTGACCTACCAAGAGACGTTCGCGTAGCCCGCGGGCCTCCCCTGGCTCCCGCCTGGACGAGCCTCGGCTGCTCAGCGGTACATTTCGCCGACCGGAGTGGTGGGGGTCTCCGGGTGCGCCTGCCGGTGGGCCTTCAGGGCGGCGCGGAGGGCCTTCTCGATCTCCTCCGCCTGCGCGCGCAGGGGGCCGGTGTCGATCTTAATCTCGGGGAGCAGACGGTCGAGGGTTTCGATCAGCGCCGCGGCTGCCCGATGGTCGGGTAGTCCCTCGGCGAGCCGTGTGCTCACCAGCAGGACCGCGACCGGGATTGTCCGGCCGATCCCCTGCACCAGGAGGGAGCCGGACACCCCCCCGATCACGCCGTCCTCGAGCGCCCGCGCGCGGGTCGGCTCAAAGGCCTTGAGCACGCCCGCATCCCGCCGGGAGTAGGCGACCCATACCTGCTCGGGGGCCGCGTCGGTCCGGGCCTCGGCCGTGGGCTCGGCCGAGCCTTCCGCACCACCGCCCTCCGACTCCTCTTCCTCGGTGATGGGGTGGGGTACGACTCCTTCGAGCCCGACGATCAGGCGGACCTTCCGGCGCTCGGCATTGTCCAGGATCGTCTTCGCGATCGCGTTCGCTTGGGCCGGGGAAGGAGGGAACTCCGAGATCACCAGTCCCACGTTTCCGCGCCCGTAGACCCGGACCGCCGGGTGGACGATGCCACCCTGAATGACCGCGATCGGGGAGAGGTCGGGGGACTCGAACCGGCCGACGCGCGGGAGCGTGAGCGAGCGCACCATGTAGTGCCCGGCGACAATCGATGCGAGGCCTGCGCTCGGGAACGCCGTGATCATCACGGACCCGGGGCTGGGACCCACGCTGGACGGACCTTCCTCGCGCCAGACGAACTCCATTGGTGGCCACCGCGGGACCGATGACGCTGCTCCTAAAGAGCGTCGGGGTTCACTCGCCGCGCTCCGGCGGCCTCGCGCGACGCCAAACCCAAGTACTCTTCCCCGCTCCTCGGCGACGTGGGGCTCCCACTCAAGGACCTCGTGACGGCACAGGAGCTGCCGTGGGAGGCGCTCGCGGGTCGCACGCTCGCGGTCGACGGGTACAACGCCGCCTATCAGTTCCTCGCGACCATCCGACAGCGGGACGGCCAGCTGTTCTCCGACCCGGACGGGCGAGTGACGAGCCACCTTATGGGCGTCTTCTACCGGACGACGGCCCTCCTGAGGGAGGGAGTACTGCCGGTCTGGGTCTTCGATGGGCGACCGCCGGAGCGGAAGGCCGGCACCATCCGTGCCCGAATCGCCGCCAAGGAACGGGCGGAAGGGGAGTGGCAGGCGGCACTGGCCGTGGGGGACCTCGAGACCGCCCGGCGCAAGGCCGCGCAGACCTCCCGCCTCACGCGCGAGATGGTCGAGGAGCTCAAGGAGCTGCTCGGGGCACTCGGTGTGCCGGCGCTTCAGGCCCCCGGGGAAGGGGAGGCCCAGGCCGCCCAGATGGCCGCGCGGGGAGCGGTCTGGGCGAGCGCGTCGGAGGACTACGACAGCCTTCTGTTCGGCGCTCCTCGCCTCGTTCGCGGACTGGCGGCTCGCGGCCGCGCGGGCACGAGCCCCGGGGCCCAGCTGGTCGTGCGAGAGGACCTGCTCGCGACTCTCGGCATCGACGGGGAGGAACTCATCCTCCTCGGCATCATCGTCGGCACGGACTTCAACGACGGCGTGCGAGGGTACGGTCCGAAGAAGGCGTTGAAGCTCGTGAAGGACCACCTGGGATTCGAGGCGACCGTGAAGAAGGTCGGCCTCGACCTCGCCGAGTCGACCGAGGTCGCGGAGATCTTCCGTCATCCCAGCGCCGCCGAGATGCCGGCGCCATCGTTCGGGCCGGTGGACGAGGCGAAGGTGCTGAAGGTCCTCGTGGAAGGACACGGGTTCGCGGAGGCTCGGGTCCGGGCGGCGATCGCCCGGGCCCGGCAGCGTCCCTCCTCCGGCGCGACGCCGGCCGAGACCCGCGGACACCAGACCCTTCTCGAGACGTTCGGAGGTTCCCCTCCATGACTCGGTTCGAGTGTGTCCCCAATTTCTCGGAGGGACGAGACGAGACGAAGATCGGACGGATCACCGCGGCCGCGCGAGAGGTTCCGGGCGTGACCGTCCTGGACGCGGAACGGAACGCCGACCACAATCGCTGCGTCATCAGCCTGGTAGGGGAGGGCGATGCGCTCCTCGAGGCCGTGGTCCGCATGATGAAGGTCGCGACCGCGACCATCGACCTCACTCACCACCAGGGGGAGCATCCCCGCATGGGGGCGACCGACGTCGTCCCCTTCGTCCCCCTCGGCGAATCGACCATGGCGGACGCGGTGAAGCTCGCCGAACGGCTCGGCGAGCGGGTCGCTCGCGAACTCGAGATCCCCGTCTACCTCTACGGCCGAGCGGCCCGTCGACCCGAACGGACGGACCTCGCGAAGGTGCGTGAGGGGCAGTTCGAGGGAATCCGTGCGTCCATCGCGACCGACCCTGCGCGGGCCCCCGACTTCGGCCCCTCCCGAGTTCACCCGACCGCCGGGGCGGTCGCGATCGGGGCTCGGCCCGTCCTCATCGCCTACAACGCCTACCTTACCACCCCGGACGTCGCGGTCGCGAAACGGATCGCCAAGGCCGTGCGCGCCCGCGACGGGGGGCTTCCCGAGGTGAAGGCGCTGGGCTTCGAGATCCGCGAGCGCAACCGGGCCCAGGTGTCGATGAACCTGACCGACTACCGCATTACCCCCGTCCATCGCGCGTTCGAGGCGGTTAGGCTCGAGGCGGCGCGGTACGGCGTCGACATCGAGGAGTCCGAGGTGGTGGGCCTCATTCCCGAGGACGCGCTGTTCGATGCTTCCGAGTACTACCTTCGGCTCCACGGCTTTGACCGCGCCAACGTGCTCGAGCGGAAGGTCCGCGCGGTAGACACCTCGGGCCCCGGTCACGAGTCGATCGCGTCGTTCGCTGCCCGGCTCGCGGCCCGAACTCCGACCCCGGGCGGCGGGAGCGCGGCGGCCCTGGTCGCCGCCCTCGCCTGCGCCCTCGGGGAGATGGTCCTCGCCTACTCGATCGACCCGGCGAAACCGTCGGAAGAGCTTCGCGCCCTCTCCGAGCGACTGACGGTCGCGCGGACCCGGTTCCTCGACCGGATGGACGAAGACGCGCGCTCCTACGACGCCGTCCGCAGTGCGCGCCGGGCGCGCAAGGAACACCCGGACGACCCGGCGGCGAAGGCGACGGTCCTCGCCGCGATCCGAGGCGCGGCGGAGGTGCCGCTCGGCACCGCGCGCGACGCCGTCGAGCTCGCGAAGCAGCTCGCGAGCGTGCGAGAGCACACCAAGGCGGCGCTCGGGAGCGACCTCGTCACCTCGCTGGCGATGTTCCGGGCGGCGGCCGAAGGGGCGCTCGCCAACGTTTCGATCAACCTCGACGACCTCAGGGCGGCGGGCGAACCGACCGCGGAGATGGAGGCGGAGGTCGCGCGGCTCCGGCCGACGGAGTGATGGGAGCCGCCGAAGCCGCCGCCCCGGGGCCCCATCGTCCCGCCGTCTGGGTCAACTGCGCGGTCTCCCTGGACGGGCGCCTCGCGTTTGCCGGGGGCGAGCGCGCGCGGCTCTCGTCGGAGGCGGACCTCTACCGAGTGCAGCGCCTCCGGGCCCACTCGGAGGCGATCCTGGTGGGCGTCGGCACGGTCATCAAGGACGACCCCTCCCTGCGGGTCCACTGGGAGCTCCTCGGGGAACCCGAGGGAACAAACCCGACCCGCGTCATCGTCGACGGAAGTGGCCGCACCCCGGAGCGGGCACGGGTCCTGGACGGGAAGGCTCCCACCATTCTCGCGACGAGCGAGCGGTCGACCCGCTCGTTCCCGCCGCACGTGCGCACCGTGGTCGCCGGACGAGACCGGGTCGACCTCGAGGTCCTCTTCCTCCGCCTCTACGAGTTCGGCATCCGCCGGCTGATGGTCGAGGGAGGCTCGGGGATCCTCTCGAGCGTCCTCCGCGGTCAGCTCTTCGACCGCCTCACCGTCTACTTCGCCCCCGTCCTCATCGGGGGGACGACCGCGCCGCCGATGCTCGCGGGTCCGGAGACCAAAGGGACGGACCCGCTCACCGAGCTCGCTCTCGTGAGCGTCGAGCGTCTCGGTCCGGGATACGTCGCCACCTACGTCCCGAAGGACCGGGGGGAGCCGGATGCTTCCCACGCGGCGATTCGACCCCCCTGACATCGAAACGCACCTTCATATCCCACCGCCCCGGTGAATCTCGGGAGGTCTCCCTCGGAGCATCGGTATGAGCGCCCCCAGTTACGCACCGGCGCCGTCGCGGCCCATCGGCGTTTCCATCCTCGCCTTCCTGGTCGGACTGTTTGGCGTCCTCTGGATCGTGCTCGGGGCGTTCGTCCTCGCCGGTGCCGCCGCTCCGGCCTTACTCGGTGCGGGGAACGTCCTCGGGCTCTCCGGCGTGATCGCGGGTGCGGTCATCCTCATCCTCGGCCTCATCATCCTCGGCCTCGCGCTCGGGCTCTGGCACCTCCGCCTCTGGGCGCTGGTCCTCACTCTGCTCTTCATGATCTTCGAGATGGTGAGCTACGGCCTCGCCGGTCGGTTCGTGAGCCTGGGCTTCATCCTCGCGGCACTTCTGTTCATCTATCTCCTCGCGGTCTCCCGTCACTTCCGGTAAGACCGCCCCCCGCCCCGGAACGGTCTGCGCGCACCGTTATCAACCCGGAGGCTTCCCCGGTCCGCGAGGGCTCCGATGAAGCTGGTACACTTCACCCTCCAGGATCAGTTCCATTTCGGGATGATCACGGACGCCAACGAGTTCATCGACCTCGACATCGCCTGCCGCGACTACTTCGGGGTCAACCCCGTGAAGGGCGCCGACCCGAGCCGGTTCCGCGACATGCAGGCCTTCTTCCGAGGGGGCGCCGACTCGGTCGAGCTGACGAAGAAGATCACCGACTACATCGACCGGCGGCGGTCGATGGGCTGGACGCCGCGGGCGGCCACCGGCGCGCGTTTTCTGTTCAAGGCCGAGGAGGGCGTGAAGCTCGCGGCGCCGGTCGTCCGCGGCCAGAAGATCTACTGCCTCGCCTCCAACTCGAAGAGCCACCTCGCGGAGCAGCAGAAGCCGACCCCGAAGCAGCCGTACGTCTTCACGCGGTTTTCGAACAGCCTGGTCGGCCCGAGCGAGGCGCTCATCCTCAACCCGGCCGGCGCGTTCCCGGACGTCGAACTGGAGCTCGCCGCCGTCATCGGCCGTCGGGGAAAGCACATCGCGCCCGAGCAGGCGATGGAGTACGTCGCGGGCTACACGATCGCCCTCGACATGGGCTACCGCGACCTCCAGTATCCCGGTGAAGGGCCGACCGACTGGGTGATGGGCAAGGGGTTCGACTCGACCATGGCGGTCGGCCCGTGGGTCGTGCCGAAGGAGGAGGTCGGTGACCCCTACCCGCTCGCGATGGAGCTCAAGGTCGGCGGGACCGTCCGCCAGAAAGGCGACAGCTCCGACTACGTCTTCCGCATCCCACAGATCGTCGCTCACCTCTCGACGGGGATCACGCTCGAGCCGGGAGACCTGCTCTCGCTGGGGAGTCTCGGGGGCGTACCGGGCTATGAGTTCGGGAACGAGTCGCGGAAGCTGAAGGCGGGGGACCAGGTGGAAGCGTCGATCGAAAAGATCGGACGGCTCCTCATCCCGGTGAAGGCCGAAGCTCCGCCTCCCCCCTGAGGACCAGGAACAGCGCGACGGGGAGGGGCAGCTCGTCCGTCCCCTCGGGGTGGCCGGTCACGCCGTTGCCGGGAAACGAGTAGCGGACCTCCTCGAGGTACTTCACGGCGGTGCGGTCCCCGTCGAGCGGGAACGCGACCGCGTCCCGGAACGGGTCGAAGCCGTCGATCGCGTCGCGCGAGAGGGGAACGACCCGGAACCCCGTTCCCCCGTGGAGGGATCCGGGAAGACGGATGAGGCGGTGGATGTCCGTCGTGACCGGGGCGTCCGTCTCTCCCTGGACGTCGACCGAGGCCCCCGCGATGACCGCTTCGAGAAAGCCGGACGGGAGCTTCTGCTTGAAGACGTCGAGGGAGAGGGAGGAACGGATCTTGGCCGCGCCCCCTTTCGTGACGAGCAGTCGCGCGACCCGGTGCGCCTCCGCGGCTTCGAGGCCGTACCCCCGAAGGTCCTGCTCCGCGGCCCCGACCCCGGAGCGCTCCCATCGCTCGAGGGCCTGAAGCAGGGCTCGGGTCGTGCGACCGCGCCACCCGGGGGCGTCCGGCGGGGCGAGCGTCACAAGACGCGGGGCCGACCGGGCGGCGGACGACGACCCGTCGTCGTCCAGCACCTGGGCCGTCCGCCCCCGGCGGACATCCTCCCGTCGGCGCTCGACGGCGCGCAGGGGGTCAACCCCCGTGCCCAGAACGTAGTCGACCAGCTCGCGGCGCTCCGGGCTGGTCAGCGAAAGGAACCGATCGTCGCGCACGTGGACATGGTAGCCTCGACCTCCCGAGAAGACGAACTCCGTGGACGCCGGGTCGATGCCGAAGTCACCGAGGAGGAAGTCGTCCACGAGGTCGATGAGGCGGGACTTCACGAGGGCGAGCTGGCCGGCGTAGTCGAGGGTCGCGGCGCCGCGGAGGTGGTCGGAATCGAGGTCGAAGATCAGGTCGGCGCCGAGCCACTCCTTGGCCGCCATGTTCGGCGCCTCGGGATGGCGGTAGTAGGCCGAGGAGTAGTAGACGTGGCGCGGCACCTGCCGGCGGAGGAAGTCGCGGAACGCGTCGGCCGTGGCCAGGGTCGCATGGCGGCGCATCAGCGTCTCCGTCAGGAACGGGAACGCGGCGAACTCGCGGCGGGCCAGCCGGTAGGGGGGCTCGACCGCGGCCCCCGCGTAGTACCGCTGGAACGCCGCGCGCGCCCAGCCCAGGGTCGCGGAGTCCAGGGGGACGTTCTTCGCCACCGTCACTCCGGTGGGGCCCCGGCATCGACGGGCGCCGTCGCCTCGGCGACGGCGGCGTCCCGCTTGAGCCGGGTCAGCAGATGGAAGACGGTCGAATGTTCGCTTCCCTTCAGGAGGAGCTCCACCGCTCGGGTCGCCCGGTCGAGCTGCTCCTCGGTTCCGATGAGCGCGACGGTCGAACCGTAGACACTGACGGAGCAACCGGACAGCTCCTCGATCCGCTCCCGGGCGCGGCCGCCCGTGCCGATCACTCTCGACCGGATCCGCCGGAGCGCCGCCTTCTCCTTGTGGCCGGTGGTGAACTTGATGTCGAGAATCGCGAGGAACGTGTTCTCCTTGAGGAGCCGCATCGCGCGCCCCGGCGAGAACCCCCTCCCGATCGCGAGCACGATGTCCCGGGCGGTGAGCACGCTCATCGGGTCGGTGTCGGGCCCGGTGAGGCGGACCTCGCCTTCCTCGGCGTCCACGACGACCTCGGTGGAGGTCTGCCGCGCGATGTCCCGGCGGGTGCGGCCCCCCGCTCCGATCACGACCCCCACTCGGTCCTCCGGGATTCGCGCATAGAGCGTCGGCATCGTCAAGCCTCCCGCACCGGCGGACCGACCGTGTCGCCGCCGACCGCCCGGAGGAACTCGGAAGGCTCCACGGGATGGCCCAAGCGCTCGATGAACCGGGCGAAGTTCTCGACGTCCCGCTCGAGGAGGTGGCGCGCCGAAGGGTGGTCGGTCGCCACCGCCTGGGCGACGTCGATCAAGACGACCTTCCCGTCGTGGTAGAGCGTGTTGTAGGGGGAGAGGTCGCCGTGGACGAGCTTTGCCTCGCGCACCATCCGACCGATCTCCCCGACCAGGTCCTCGTAGAGCGCCGCGGGGTCGTCCACCACTGAATCGCGAAGACGGGGCGCCGCCCCCTCGGCGCTTCCGATGAACTCCATCACGAGGACGTTCTTGTAATGGCCGTACGGCCTCGGCGCTCGGACGCCCGCCGCTTCGAGGCGCGAGAGGATGGTGTGTTCCCGCCGGGTCCAGGCGTAGATGAGTCCCCCGAAGTTCCGCACGCTGGTTTCGCGCCGAAGCTCGTCGACCGCGTAGGCGGGGAGGTTACGGAAGGTCGTGTTCGCGATGCGGTAGATCTTGACGGCGCGATACTCCTCGCCCTTGGTCGCCCGGAAGACCCCACCCTCCTTCCCCGTCGATATCGGGAAGTCGACCGCGTCGAACAGCCCCTGGTTCACGAGCCGGGAGACCGCGAGCAGGGTGGCGTGGTCGAAGAACTGGTCGACCACCTTCCGCTGCTGGCGCTCCTTGCGGCGGTCCTCGAACCGCTCGCGTCGCGGGAAGACGACGTCCTCGCTCCTCGGCATCCTCCCCCGGGGACCCCAAGCGACACTTAGGTTCTCGCTCGACCATCCCTCCGGCGGCGAGGAGGGCCAGGTATCCAGCTGGCGTGCGCGCCAGTGACTCTATAAACCCCCCGGCAACGTAGAGCGCACAATGGCCGCCTTCCTGGGCCCGACCCCCCGCCCCAGCCCTCCGCCGGCGAGCCCTCCCGAGGGACCCGTGCCGCTGCGGCCCGAGCTCGCTCGGCGACTCGAAAGCCCGGCGAGCTACGACGCCATCTTCCAGGTGGTCCGGGAGGCCGTCCGTCGGGTCCTCGGGATCGAGCGGCCCGGATTGGGACTCGGCCTCTCCGACCTCCCACCGGGGCTCGGGGCCTACTGGCAGGTCACCGGCAACCTCATCGTGATGAACGAGGGGTTGGTCGAAGTGATGCGCGACCGGGCCGGCTCCCCGGCGGAGTTCAACTCGTTCGTCTATGTCATCCTCGCGCACGAGTACCTTCATGCGTTGGGGTACCTGGACGAGCGGTCGGTGCGCCAGGTGACGGCCCGGGTGACGAGGACCGCCTTCGGACCGAACCACATCGCGACGCGGATGGCCGAGGGTGACCTCTGGCGTCTCTATCCGTTCCTGGCGTACGCTCCCGGCGGCCACGGTCGGCACCTTCGGGTCGTTCCGCGGTTCGACCTCGCGACCACGGACCAGTACATCCGGTAGCGGTCCGCGAGCGCCCCTCCGTCTTTATCTCGACCCCGGTCCTCCCCGACCGAGCGAGGACTGTGACGGAAGTAGTAGCGTCGTTCGGGATTGCCCTCATCATCCTCGGCATCATCCTCTTCGCGTTCGAGCTGATCCACCCGGGGGCGCTCCTCCTCATCCCCGGGTCGATCCTTCTGGTCGCGGGTTTCCTCTACCTGTTCCTCCCGGACACCCTGCTGGACAGCTGGGTCGGACCGTTCGCCATCGTCCTCGCCGCGGTGGTCGCGGGGCTCGTCGAGATCCCGTACTATCGTTGGGTCGCGCCGACGCATCGACCGCTCTCCACGACGAGCGGGGGACTGGTCGGCGAGGAGGCGATCGTCATCACGGCCGTGGAACCGAACAACCTCCGGGGAAAGGTGAGGGTCCGCTCGGAGATCTGGTCGGCGAGGGCCGACCGCCCGATTCCCGCAGGAACCCGGGTACGGATCGTCCACGGCGAGGGGGTCTCGGTCTCCGTCGTTCCTATCGAACCACCGAAGGCCCCATGAGACCCGAGGGGCGTTCGGAAAGGGTTACAGGTCGGGATGGATTGCCGGGGAGTGCGGAGAGCTGACGGGTCGGAGAGAAGGGGGTACTCACGATGGACTACACGGTCATCGTCCTGGTGACGGTCTTCGCCGCGATCATCATCCTCGTCATCCTGACGCGGATGATCTACACGATCCAGCCGTACCAGCAGGGGATTGTCACCCTGCTCGGGTCGTACAAGCGGATGATCAACCCCGGGTTCAACCTCGTGAGCCCGCTTGCGAGCGTCCTCAAGATCGACCTGCGGACGCAGGTGCTCGAGGTGCCCCGCCAGGAGGTCATCACGAAGGACAACTCGCCGACCAACGTCGACGCGATCATCTACATCAAGGTCGTCGACGCCCCGAAGGCGATCTTCCAAGTCCAGGACTACCACATCGCGACGGTCGCGCTCGCTCAGACGACCCTACGTTCGATCATCGGCGACATGGAACTGGATGAGATTCTCTACAACCGGGAACGGATCAACACGCGCCTCCGAGATATCCTGGACGAGGCGACCGACAAGTGGGGCGTACGGGTCGATGCGGTCGAGATCAAGGAGGTCGACCCGGTGGGTCCTGTCAAGACCGCGATGGAGGAGCAGACGGCGGCCGAGCGTCAACGCCGGGCCGCGGTCCTGCGGGCCGACGGGGAGAAGCGGAGCGCGATCCTGGTCGCCGAGGGGCAGAAGCGGTCCCGTATCCTGCAGGCCGAGGGAGTCCGTCAGTCCCAGATTCTGGAGGCCGAAGGAGCCCGGGTCGCCACCATCCTGCAGGCCCAGGGAGAGTCCCAGCGCCTGCGCATCCTGTCGCTCGGAGCCGGCGTCCTCGACTCGAAGGCCTTGACCGTGCTCTCCCTGGACACGGTCGCGAAGGTCGGAGACGGCCAGGCGACCAAGATCCTCTTCCCGTTCGAGTTCTCGCGCCTCGTGGAAGGGGCGAGCGAGTACATGGGCACGAGCCGGCAGGTGCCGGACCGCGCCCTCAGCACGCTGGACGAGCTCGAGAAGCGCATCGGTACGATGGACGACATCCTAGGCCCCATCCCCCGCCAGGAGGAGCTCCTGACCGAGATCAAGTCGATCGAGGACGAGATCAAGGCCGAATCGGACGAGTCCACCTCCCTCGTCTCCCCCTACGGTGGCAAGGCCGTGAAGGGCTCCCCGGCCCCCGAGCTCCCCAACGCGGACGAGATCGCTCCGCCGCCGTCCGGGACGGAAGGCAGGAGCCGGGGCATGCAAGCGCCGTCCGCTCCGTCGGCCGGCCCGCCCCCTTCGTCCGGCCCCGGGCAGTCCCCGGGCGCTCCTCCCGCCACGACGGACCCCCGGCGACGGCCTCCGCCGCCCTCCACGTGACCCTCGGGGCGCAGGATTATCCCCCGGCACGCGGTCCGCCGCGCCGCCATGCCGAGCTGTATCGTCGAGGAACGGAAGGGCTCCGTCCTCGAGATTCGAATCGCCCGCCCCGACCGCCTAAACGCCCTGGACGCACCGATGTTCGGAGAGCTGCGCCACGCCCTGGAACGCGCGGCGCTCGACCCCGCGCTCCGCGCGGTCCTACTGACCGGCGAGGGGCGCGCGTTCAGCGCGGGCGGGGACGTGGGCGCGATGGAGGAGCACATGGCCCGCGGCGAGCTTCCGCGGGTCTTCCACGAGATTTCCGGGGAGCTCGAGCACTCCGTCCGGGAGGTCGTCGGGATGCGTAAGCCGGTGCTGGCCGCGTTGCCCGGGGTCGCGGCGGGGGGAGGGCTTTCGCTGGCGCTCGCGTGCGACTGGCGGATCGCGTCGGAAGAGGCGGTCCTCGTCCCGGCGTTCCCGGCGCTCGGAGCGGTTCCCGATGGGGGTCTCACCTACTTCCTTCCCCACTACCTCGGACTCGGGCTTGCCCAGGAGCTTCTGTTCACGAACGCCCGCATCGGAGCGGCCCGTGCGAAGGAGCTGGGGCTGGTCCACGAGGTCGTGCCGGCCGCGGACCTGCGGCGGCGGGCGGCCGAGCGGGCGGAGGAGCTGGCCCACGGACCGACCTTCGCCTACGGCTGGATGAAGCAGCTCTTGAACTCAGCGTTCACCGGAAGCCTTGAGACCCAGATGATGCTCGAGCGGAGGGGCGCGGTGGAGGCCGCCCGAGGCAGCGAGCTGCCCGAGGGGGTCCGGGCGTTCCGCGAGAAGCGCCCTCCGAAGTTCTCCTGAGGGAACGCCACCGGTACTCCCCGGCCGGGCAGGTCACGGGGTTTGGGGGATCTCCCCGGCCCAAGGGCGCGCGAGGAAGCGTTCCAGCCGGTCGCGGATGGTCGGCCACTCGCTCGCGAGGACACTATAGTAGACGGAGGACCGCATCGTCCCGTCCTTCAGCCGGATGTGCTCCCGGAGCACTCCCTCGCGTACGGCCCCCAGTCGCTCGATCGAGACCGCCGACCGGACGTTGCGAATGTCGGTCTTGAGCTGGACGCGATGGGCTCCCTCGCCCTCGAAAGCGTGACGAAAGGCGAGGAGTTTGATCTCGGTGTTGATCGGCGTGCGCCACCACGGTCGCCCGATCCACGTTCCGAGTTCGACCGACTCGTTCGGTCGGTCGATCTCGAGGTAGCGAAAGACCCCGATCGGGATCCCGTTCGACGCGAGTCGGACGGTGAACGGGAGCAGCTTTCCCGCGGCCTGTAGGGCGAGGAGCTGCTCGACCACCGGGGTCATCTCCTCGACCGTACGGCCCGGCCCGATGCGGAGGACGCGCCAGACCTCCGGGTCCTTGCACGCGGAGGCGAGCCCGGCGATGTCGGCCCGGTCGAGCGGGTCCAGCGTCACGTACCGTCCTCGGAGCGACACCGGGGGCCGGAACGCCATCGGGCTCACGGCGTCCCCCGGGCCGGCGCGGTCCACGGCTGCCGGATCTTCGCCTCGAGCCGCGCCCGCACCTCTGGCCATTCGCCCGCGAGCACGCTGAAGTAGATCGACGACCGGTAGAATCCGTCGCGCCGTTTGAGGTGCTCCCGCATCTCCGCCTCGCGGATCGCCCCCAAGGCGGCGATCGCCCGTTGCGAGCGGACGTTCCGGGCATCGGTGCGCAGCCACACGCGATGCGCTCCCTCGACCTCGAAGGCGTGCCGGAACATGAGCCACTTCGCCTCGGTGTTGACCGGCGAGCCCCAGTAGACCGGATCGAGCCAGCTCCCGCCGATCTCGACTGCGCCGTTGTCGCGGTCGATCTCCATGAACCGCGTCATTCCGATTGGGGTTCGGTCGGGCAGACGGGTCGTGGTGAAGGCCAGGTCGACGCCCGACGCTTGCCGGCCGAGGACCGTCGTGATCATCTCGTCGAACTCGGGGCGCGTTTCCCCGGGTCCAAGCAGCATGTAGCGGCCCACCTCCGGGTCACGCGACGCCCGCCAGAGCGCCTCCGAGTGTGCTCGGTCGAGCGGGAGCAGCGCGACCCGCCCCCCCATGAGTGAGACGGGCGGACGGAACTCCATTCGGCCCATCGCGGCGGGGACCCGAGGCAACTCCTTAAGCTTCGAGGGCCGCCGGACGGATTTGTCCCGAATGAGGTTAAATAACGCCGGCGGGTCTCATCGACACTAATCCCCGCCTCGAGGTGGAAACGATGGAAGCAGGGGTCACTACGTTCCTCGTCTTCGTGGTGGTCGCCGCCATCTTTGGCGGGGGTTCGCTCGCCGCGAACCACTGGATCGGGGCGCGGCGACGGCAGTCGTACCTCCAGCTCACGACCTACGAGTGCGGCGAAGAGGCCGAAGGGGAGGCTCAGATCGATTTCCCAACCCAGCACTACACGTTCGCGATCGTCTTCGTCGCGGTCGACATCTTGGGCTTCCTCCTCGCGCTCTGGGCCCTCACGTTCCGCGCGGCGAACTCCGCCTGGTACCCCGTGTTCATCGCGGCCGGCTTCACCGCGCTCGCCATCACGGGCATCTACTACGCGCTGAGCGGCGAGAAGAGGTGGGTGGTGTGACGACACCGGCCTCCGCCACGTCGCCGCCCAAGTCCTCCGCCGGGGAGCTCGCGCTGGGGAAAGAGCTCCCGATGGCCGGGCAACCCGCGGTCCCGTTCCTCGAGATCGAGGCGCTCCGGTCGAAGGAGTTCATCCCGGCGGCCAAGGAGGCGCTCTCGTCGCTCCTCGCCGAGCAGGGCAACGCGAAGGTGGTCGACCCCTTGTTCAACTGGGCCGGGAGGAACTCCCTCTTCCCGCTCCACTGGGGGCTCGCCTGCTGCGCGATCGAGTTCGCCGCCGCGTTCGGCGCCCGCTGGGATGCGGAGCGGTTCGGAGTCGTCCCGCGCTCTTCGCCCCGCCAATGCGACCTCATGATCGTCAACGGGACGGTGACGTGGAAGGTCGCGCACAAGCTGATCACGCTCTACGAGCAGATCCCCGAGCCGAAGTGGGTCATCGCGATGGGCAACTGCGCGACCGGCGGGGGGCCGTTCCGAACCGCCTACTCGGTCGTGCCGGGGGTCGACAAGCTCGTCCCCGTCGACGTCTACATCGCCGGGTGCCCACCCCGGCCGGAGGCGATGCTGGACGGCATCCTCCGACTCGAGAACCTCATCCGGGAGCGCAAGGAGTGACCCCTTCCCGGAGGAATGGCACCGCACGGAGGCAAGCGTGGAACCGAGCGACCTCGAGCGGGCCCTCGCCCCCCGCGTCGGTGAACGCCTGATCGGAGTCGAACCGTTCGAGGGCACCGCCGGGCGCGTGCGCTTCCGACGGGAGGGAGCGGTCGACGCCTTCCGCACGATGCGGGACGAGCTCGGGTTCTCCCACCTCTCCATGGTCGGTGCGATCGACTGGGTCGACCATCGCGAGGTCTTCTACGTCGTCTGGTCGGACGAAGCGAAGCAGTACGCCTTCCTTTCCACGGACGTCCCGGCCGACGACCCGCGCGTCGAGACGGCCTCCGAGGTCTGGCCGAGCGCGAACTGGCACGAGCGGGAGGCGTGGGAGCTGGTCGGCATCACCTTCGACCACCACCCGGACCTACGGCATCTTCTGACGCCGGACGGGTACGCTTTCCACCCGCTCCTGCGGTCGTTCAAGATCCACGAGCCCGAGGAGCTGGAGGTGAAGTCGCGCCGTGTCTGAGATGTGGATCAACATGGGGCCCCAGCACCCCATGACGCACGGCCTCTGGAACCTCCGGGTCCACATCGACGGCGAAGTGGTGCTGGACGTCGACCCCGAGATGGGCTACCTCCACCGCGGGATCGAGAAGATCAGCGAGGACCGCCACTACAACGAGGTCGTGACACTGATGGACCGGACGTGCTACGTCGCGGGTCTCGCCTGGGAGCATCTCTACGTCCTCGCCTCGGAACGGGCGCTCCACATCGACCCGCCGGAGCGGGCCGAGTACATCCGCACGATGTGCGACGAGTTCCAGCGGATCGGCTCGCACATCATGTGGTACGCTGCGTTCGTCCAGGACATCGGCCTGATGAGCCCGTTCCTCTACGGGATGCGCGACCGCGACCTGATCCTCGACCTGTTCCAGAGCTACACCGGCGCGCGCATGACCTACGAGTACATGCGGGTGGGCGGCGTGCGGAACGACCTCCCGCCCGGGTTCACGGACCGGGCCCGGAAGGTCCTTGACTGGCTCGTCGACCGCTTCGTCGAGTACGACCAGCTGTGCCTCGGGTCGGCGATCTTCCACAAGCGGTGCGACGGGCTAGGGATCTTGAAGGCCGACGACTGCGTCACGCACGGAGTTACCGGCCCGATGCTCAGGTCCGCCGGGCTGAAGCGCGACCTGCGCAAGGACCGGCCGTACTCCGTCTACGACCAGTTGGAGTTCGATGTCGCGCTCGCGGACACCGCGGACGTCACCGGGCGCTACCTCGTGCGCATGGAGGAGATGCGCCAGTCGGTCCGCATCCTCCGGCAGGTGCTCGACTGGCTCGACCGCCATCCCGGCCCGGTCATGGCGGACAGCCTTCCGCGATGGCTCGGCGCCCCGTACGCGCCGGTCGGCAAGGAGGGCTACCTCCTCAAGAGGAACTACCCGAAGGGCGTCGGGTTCTCGTCGGTCGAGGAGCCCCACGGGGAAGCTCAGGCCTACGTCGTGAACGAGGGCACCGAGCATCCCTACCGAGTGAAGTTCCGGTCCCCGGTGTTCGCCAACGTCAGCGCGGCGCGCCAGTACCTGGTCGGCTACCGCGTCGCGGACATCCCCCCGATCATGGGAAGCGTCGACGTCTGCATCGGCGAGGTCGACCGCTGAGGGGGATATCGAATGTCGAGCTACACGCTCTACTCGGTCTCCGACCTCCTCTCCGTCACGATCCTCGGGGCCATCGGCTCGATCTTCCCGCAGCCGGTGCGTGGATGGATCACCTACCCGGCCTTCGAGACGACCATTGCGGTACTGATCTTCGCAGCGATCCTCCTCGCGGCGAGCATGCTCAACACGATCTTCCTGATCTGGGTCGAGCGGAAGCTCCTCGGCCGGATCATGGACCGGCGTGGCGCGATGCACGTCGGCTACGCCGGGCTCCTCCAGAACTTCGCCGACGGGTTCAAGCTGTTCCGCAAGGACACGGTCCGTCCGCGCGAGGCCGACCCCCTCGGATTCTGGTCCGGCCCGACCGTCTACATGGTCACGTCCATCATCCTCTTCGGAATCCTGCCGTTCTCGTCGGGCTGGAACTCGGGGGCCCTCCCGCTCACCCTCCTCCTCGCCCTCGCGATCTTCTCGTTCGCCCCCCTCTTCATTTTCATCAGCGCCTGGTCGAGCAACAACAAGTACTCGCTGATGGGCGGGATGCGCTCCGCCGCCCAGATGATCGCCTACGAGGTGCCGATCCTCCTCGCGGTCGTGGCGGTCGTCATCGTCGCGGGGAGCTTCGACCTCACGACCATCGTCACGGAGCAGCAGAACTACTGGTTCTGGATCCCGCTCTTCCTCGCGCTCATCGTGTTCGTCACCGGGATGCTCGCGGAGATGGAGCGGATCCCGTTCGACCTGCCCGAGGCGGAAGCCGAGCTGGTCGAGGGGTGGAACACGGAGTACGGTGGGATGCTGTTCGCCTTCTTCATGTTCACCGACTACCTCCGCGCCCTGGTCGGGAGCGTGCTGGTGGTGCTCCTGTTCCTCGGGGGATGGACGATGCCGTCGTGGATCCCGAGCGCACTGACCACCTTCCCGCTCGCCGGGATCTTCTGGTTCGTCCTCAAGACCTACATCGTCTTCGCGGTGTTCGTCTGGATCCGGGCCTCGCTCCCCCGGGTACGGACCGACCAGCTGCTCCGCGTCGGCTGGAACCGGATGATTCCGCTCTCGTTGCTCGCGGTCTTCCTCGCGGCGGTGCTGGTGACCGTGAAGTGCCTCCCGGGAATCGGCTGCGTGCCGTCCGTCGGGGTGTAGGAGGGTCGATCGTTCGATGGCGAGCGAAGTGAACGCCAAGGAAAAGCCGAACGAGAACCCGATCCTCTGGGTCGCCCGCCCGATGGCCACCGCCGCCCGACAGTTCGCCCGGAGCCTCGTGCGACCCTCCACCATCGTCTTCCCCTACGAGCGGCTCGAGGACCCGAAGTTCCGCGAGCGGGTCGGGGTCGCCTCCGGCCGACCGATCGGCGTCGGTCCGGTCTGGGACAACTATCGGGGCGTCCACGCGCTCAACATCGCCACCTGCATCAGCTGCAACCTCTGCCAGTTCTCCTGCCCGGACCTGTGCATCGACATGGTCACGGTGCCCGGCGGCGACCCGAAGCACCCGAAGAAGTGCCCCCAGATCGACTACGGGAAATGCAGCTACTGCGGCTTCTGCTCGGACGCCTGCCCCGAGGGGTGCCTCACCATGACGACCCGCTACGAGCTTTCGGTGACGAAGCGGTCCGACATGGTCTACTCGCCCGAACGCCTCTACCAGAACTTCCACTCGAAGCTCCCGATGAACCCGATCCGGCTCGCGCGGCCGGCGAACGAGGACGCGATCCTCCTCGACCCGCCGCTGTGCATCGGATGCAACGCCTGCGCGCGTGACTGCCCCACGCAGTGCATCACGATGCTCGACATCCCGAAGCCTGAGGCGAAACCCGGCGAGAAGGTCCCGAAGCGGATCTGGAAGGAGCCGGTCGTCAACGACTCGGACTGCGTGCGCTGCGGTACCTGCATCAGCGTCTGTCCCAAAGAGTGCCTCTTCTGGGGGACTCGCAAGTGAGCGTCGAGGAACTCGCATTCCTGGCCCTCGCCGGGGTCGCCCTCGTCACCGGCGTTGCCGCCCTGCTCGTGCGGGAGCTCGTCCACACCATCCTGTGGATCGCCCTCTTCTTCATCGACCTCGCGGCGATCTACTTCCTGCTCTCGGCCCCGTTCCTGGGGGTCCTCCAGCTCGGCGTCTACGCGGGAGCGGTCACCGTCCTCCTCCTCTTCGGCGTCATGGTCACGCGGAAGCGGATCTTCTCTCGCGAGGCGGCGACGGGCCTGGGGGCGGTCCCGCTCGCGCTCGCGGTGGTGACGTTCATCTTCGTGGTCGCGACCGTCGGGGAATTCCCGCAGGGACAGCTCCCCGTCCGCTCGGTCGACCCCTCCGCCCTCTCGGAGGCGCTGTTCGGTACGTACGGGCCGTGGCTGCTGCTGCTCGGCCTCGTGATGCTGAGCGCGGTCTCGGGGGCGATCTACCTCGTCCGGGAGGGCCGAGAATGACGGCCCTGCCCATCGTCGGGTTCCTCGCGCTCTCCGCCGCCTTGGTCGCGGTCGGCCTTTTCGGGATTCTGACCCGCCGGAACTTCATCCTGCTGCTGATCGCGATCGAGATCGCCATGAGCGCGGCGATCCTGAACTTCGTCTACTTCGCCGCGTTCGAAGGCGGGCCGGTCGCAGTGATGGGCCAGTCGATCGCGATCGTCGTGATCGGCTTCGCCGCCACCGAGGTGGCGGTCGGCCTGGGGATCGTCCTCGCGCTCAACCGCGTCCGCCGATCGATCAACGTCGCCGAGGCGAACGAGCTCAAGCTCTGAGGGAGGACGATGAGCGTTCTCAACGGGCTGTTCGGCTACGCCTTCCTCGTCCCCCTCCTGATGGTCCTGTCGTTCGTCATCGTCGGCCTCGGCGGGACGCGGATGAAGCGCCTCGAGTGGGGCGGCTGGGTTGCGGTCGCCTTCTCAGGCGCGGCGATGGTCGTGGGGGTGCTGATCGGCGCCGGCGAGATGATGTCGCCGGGCTCGTGGACCAACGTCCAGTACACTTGGTTCACCCTCCCCGGGGCAGGCCCGTTCCCGAACGGCTTCACGCTCGTGGTCGGGACCCTGGTCGACCCGATCTCCGCGTTGATGCTGATCGTCGTGACGGTGGTCGGCTTCCTCGTGATGCTCTACTCGATCGAGTACATGCACCACGACCGCGGCCTGCCGCGGTACTACTCGGAGCTCTCGCTGTTCCTCGCCGCGATGAACGGCCTCGTCATCTCGAACAACCTGCTCGAGTTCTTCCTCTTCTGGGAGCTGGTCGGCCTCTGCTCCTACTTCTTGATCGGCTTCTACTACGAGAAGCCGAGCGCCTCGAGCGCCGCGAAGGAGGCGTTCCTGGTCACGCGCGTCGGCGACGTGATGTTCCTCCTCGGGATCTTCATCCTCTTCTCCACCTACGCGACCGCCGGTCCGCTGGGCTCCGGCGGCTGGGCCGCGAACGGGTTCGTCTTCGCGAACGGCTCCCAGCCGTTCCTCGCCGGCGCGACCGCGAACTCGACCACCCTCACCGTCGCCGGGATCATGATCCTCGGCGGGGCCGCGGGAAAGAGCGCGCAGTTCCCGCTCCACGTCTGGTTGCCGGACGCGATGGAGGGCCCGACCACCGTCTCCGCGCTCATCCACGCCGCGACCATGGTCGCCGCGGGTGTCTACCTCCTCGCGGTCACCTCCGTCTTCATCGGGTTCACGTCGTTCGTGAGTCTCGTCATCGTCGGCATCGGCGGGTTCACGGCCTTCTTCGCGGCGACCATGGCGGTCGTCCACCCGGACATCAAGCGCGTGATCGCCTACTCGACCGTGAGCCAGCTCGGCTACATGGTGCTCGCCGTCGGCGCCGGGTTCACGATGGTCGGGCTCTACCACCTCTTCACCCACGCGTTCTTCAAGGCGCTCCTCTTCCTCGCCGCCGGCTCGGTCATCCACGCCATCGGCACCCAGGACCTGTTCAAGATGGGCGGGCTCCGACGCGCGATGCCGCTCACGGCGACCGCCTTCGCGGTCGGGGGGCTCGCGCTGTCCGGGATTCCCCCGTTCGCCGGATTCTGGTCGAAGGACGATATCCTCGCCTCCGTCTACTCCCAGCTTGGCGCCCATCCGGCGTACTGGCCGTTCTTCCTGCTCGCCTTTGCGGCGGTCTTCCTCACGGCCTACTACATCTTCCGCGCCTGGTTCCTCGCCTTTTCCGGGGAGAAGACCCGCGACCCGACCCTCCCGCACCCCCACGAGGGCCCGTGGGTGATGCAGGTGCCGCTCATCGTCCTCTCAGCGTTCGCGGTCGGCGCCGGCCTCTTCGTCTTCTGGCCCAACTTCCAGGGCCTCCTCTTCCACGGCTACGGAGTGGGCGGCATCCCGCCGACGTACGGGACCACCGACCTCCTCCTCTCGGCCGTCAGCGTCGGCCTCGCGGGCAGCGGCATCGGCGTCGCCTGGCTCCTCTGGGGGAACGGCCGGGTCGTCGACCTCCCCTCCACAAGCGCCGCCCAGCCGGTGCGACGGCTCCTCCTCAACCGGTACTACTTCAAAGTCACCTACGACTGGATCGGGGCGAAGGGCGTCTACACGGTCGCCCGCGCCGCGGACTTCTTCGACCAGTACGTGATCGACGGCACGGTCCACGGCTTCGAGCGAGGATTCGCCTGGACGAGCGACCGCCTGCGTCGGATCCAGTCGGGAGTCGTCTCCGATTACGCGGCCTACGTGGTCGCGGGCCTCCTGGCGCTGTTCGTGCTGCTGCTCGTCGTCGCGCCCTACGTCGTCGCCCACTTTGGAGGTACGTAGGATGCTCCCGTGGATCTCGATCGTCCTCGGGACCCTGCTCGCCGGGACCGTCCTCACGTTCGCCTCGGGCCGGTACGCCCGCTGGGTCGCCCTCGCGACGTCGGCCGTGTTCCTCCTCGAGGTGTCGGCGCTCCTCCTGGTCTACCCCGGCTGGCCGGGCTACGCGAACGGCATCCCGGGGTTCGCGCTCTCGGAGTCGCACCCGTGGATCCACTTGGGCTGGCTCCAGGTGAACTACACGGTCGGGGTGGACGGCATCTCCCTCGTCCTGATCCTCCTCACGGCGATCCTGCAGATCGCGACGGTCGTCTACTCGTGGGGCGAGGAGAAGCGGCCGGCCGCCTACTTCGGCCTCGTCCTGTTGACGTGCCTGGGCTGCGCCGGGGTCTTCGTCGCGCTCGACATCCTCCTCTTCTTCCTGTTCTGGGAGGCCGTCCTCGTCCCGATGTTCTTCCTGATCGGTTTCTGGGGAGGACCGCGGCGCCGCTACGCCGCGCTCAAGTTCTTCGTCTACACCCACGTCGCCTCGATCTCGATGCTGGTGGGGCTGCTCGCGCTCGCCTTCTACTCCGGCGCGACCTCCTTCGACTTCTCGGCCGTCTACGCGGCGGCCCCCTCCCTCTCCCCGGTCGTCCAGTCGTTCCTGTTCCTCGCGCTGTTCTTCGGCTTCGGGGTCAAGTTCCCGATCGTCCCGTTCCACACCTGGCTCCCCGACGCCCACGTCGAAGCGCCGACGGGAGGGTCGGTGCTGCTCGCCGGGCTCCTCTTGAAGCTCGGCGGCTACGGGCTCATCCGCTGGGCGGTCGAGATCCTGGGGAGCCCCGGGCGGGTGGGGCTCCACAACGTCCAGCCGATCCTGTTCTTCGTCGCCTTCCTCTCGATCGCCTGGGGGTCGATCGTCTCCCTCTCCCAGCGGGACCTCAAACGGCTGGTCGCCTACTCGTCCATCAACCACATGGGCATCGTACTGCTCGCGATCGCCCTCGACTCCTCCCTCGGGCTCCTGGCCGCGGTCCTCCTCATGTTCGCCCACGGGGTCGTGAGCGGTCTCATGTTCATGACCGCCGGGACCGTTCACCACACGTTCGGCTCCCGCGACATCCCCTCGATCGGCGGAATCACCCCGACCACCCCCGCGCTTTCCACCATGATCATGGTGGGGTCGCTCGCCTCGCTCGGGCTCCCGGCGCTCATCAGCTTCCCCGCCGAATTCGCCGCCCTGCTCGCGACCTGGGACGGCCTCACCTACTGGGTGTTCATTCCGCTCATCATCCTGGTCGTCACCGCGGCGTTCTACCTCTGGATGATGCAGCGGATGCTCTTCGGACCGCCGAAGGGCGTGCCGCTCGAGACCCAGGACGTGAACTGGTACGAAGGGGCCGGGATGGGCCTCCTGGTCGCGATGACCGTCCTGTTCGGGATCCTGCCCGGGTTGCTCGTGAACGTCATCACGAGCTCCCCGGTGAAGGGCTTCCCCGGAGGGCCGTAGCCCGATGGCGCTCGCGTCGTTCGTCGGGCCATGGGTCCCCGAGCTCATCCTCCTCGGGGCCGCCCTCCTCATCTTCCTCTTCGATGTGGTCGGGGTGCGTCGGCTCGAGGCGGTGGGCGCGGTCGCCGTCGGCGGGACGGCGCTCGCGCTGCTGTTCGTGGTCGCCGACCTGGGGTTCGCGCCGATCGCTGGCCTCGCGACCGTCCCCGCGGGACAGGTCGACCCGGCCCCTGCGCTCCGCACGGCCTCTCTCTACACCTTCACCTCGCTCGGCCTCGTCTTCCAGGCGATCTTCCTCCTCGCCGCGTTGCTGGTCTCGGTCGCCTCGTTGAGCCGACCGAGCCGAGAGAAGGGCGCTCCGATCTTCTTCGGGCTCCTCTCGCTCGCGACCCTCGGCATGCTCTTGGTCGCGGTCGCCTCCGACCTCATCTTCCTCCTCCTGTCGATCGAGGTCACCAGCATCTCGACCTACCTCCTGGTCGCCTATTCGCGCCGGGACGCCCGCTCGCTCGAGGCGGCGATGAAGTTCTACATCATCGGCGCCCTCTCGACCACCCTCTCGTTCTTCGGGGCTTCCCTGCTCTTCGGCGCCTACGGGACGACCAACCTCTACCTCATCCACTCGCAGGCGGCCGCCGGGACGACGATCGCCGGCGGACCGGTCCTCGTCCTCCTCGGCTACGCCTTCTTGATCGCCGGGCTCGCGTTCAAGGCGACCCTCGTGCCGTTCCACGCCTGGGCGGTGGACGTCTACGACGGCGCGCCGACCGACGTCACCGCCTTCCTCGCGGGCGCTTCGAAGAAGGTCGGCATCTTCGCCTTCTTCCTCGTCCTCATCGGCCCGGTCCTCGTCGTCACGTCGACCGGGTGGTCGCCGTTCGCCGGCGGCTCGGCCGCCCTGGGGCCGGTGGTGCAGATCGTCCTCGCCGTGGTCGCGGTCCTCACGATGACGGTGGGCAACGTGCTCGCGCTCCTCCAGAAGGAGATGAAGCGGATGCTCGCCTACTCCTCGATCAGCCAGGCCGGCTACATGCTGATCGGGATCACGGTCGGCACGGCGCCGGCGATCGCGGGTGCGACGCTCCAGGTCTTCGCCCACGTGTTCATGAAGGGCGGCGCGTTCCTCGTGGTCGCGGGGGTCGCCGGCCTCGGCGTCGGCCCCCTCATCGACGACTGGCGGGGGCTCGGCGCGCGGCGGCCGCTCCTCGGTACGGCCTTCGGCCTGATGCTGCTCTCGCTCGCCGGCGTGCCGTTCACGATCGGGTTCTGGTCGAAGTTCATCCTGTTCAGCTCGGCCGTCCAAGCCCAGGGCTACTTCGTCTGGCTCGCGGTGGCGGGGCTGCTCAACAGCGCCCTCTCGGTATTCTACTACGCCCGCGTCCTCAAGGTGATGTTCTTCGACACCCCGCCCGCCCCGGCCCCTCTACCGGCGGGCGCGGTGGTCGGCGGTTCGGAGCCGCCGGTCCTGGGGGCCGGCGGGTTCGGCTGGGGCCGGGCCGTCGCGGTCGGGATCGCCGCGGTGGCGATCGTGGCGCTCGGGGTCTACCCCCAGCCGATCTTCGGCGCCGTCCAGACGGCGGCCCAGCACTTCGTGGCGACCGGGGCGTAAGGCCCATGGAACGGTTCGACGTCGTCGTCGTCGGGGCGGGACCCGCCGGGTCGCTCGCGGCCCGCGCCGCCGCTCAGGGCGGGGCCCGTACCCTGCTCCTCGACCATCGCGAGGAGCTCGGTCACCCGGTCCAGTGCGGGGAGTTCGTCCCCGCCCCGCGCGAGCTCATCGACCTCTTCGGTTGCCCGGAGCTGGTCGCGGCCGCCTACGAGATCCCGCCGGAAACCGTCCTCCGCGAGACCCGGTACATGACGTGCATCTCCCCCTACGGACACCGGTTCCGGTTCCCCCTCGCCGGTGCGACCGTCTCCCGCCGGGCGTTCGACAAGGCCCTTGCCATCGAGGCCGAGGGGGCCGGTGCCCAGCTCCGGTACCCCGTGGGGGTCACCGGCGTCTTCGACGACGAGGTCCGGCTCGCCGACCGGACGAGCATCCGGGCCGAAGTCGTGGTCGGGGCGGACGGCCCGATCTCGACGGTCGGCCGATCGGTCGGCTTCCGACCGGCGCGCGTCCTGTTCCGCATGATCACGGCGACCGTGGATGGTCCGCTGGACGAGGACATCGACGTCTATTTCGGTCGGACGGCCCACCACGGCTACGCGTGGCGGTTCCCGAGGGCCCACGACGCGAACGTCGGGCTGGGCGTCCAGCGGCTCCGGCCGGGGGAGACGCTGGGGGGACTGCTCCACCGGTTCCTCGAGCGGACGGGGCTCGGACCGTCCCGCGCCCCGACCACGTGGTGGGTCCCGATCGGCCCCCCGCCGGAGAGCCTCGTCTTCGGCCGCGCGCTCCTCGCCGGGGACGCCGCGAACCTGGTGATGGCGACCAACGGCGGCGGGATCCCGACGGCGATGCTGAGCGGCTGGCTCGCCGGAGGGGCCGCCGCCCGCCACGTCCGCGAGGGGCGACCGCTCTCGGACTACGACCCGGCCTGGCGGGCTGCGCTCCACCATCCGCTCGACCGGGCCGCCCGGCTACAACGGTTCGCCGACCGGATCAGCGGGAACGACCCCCTCTTGGCGCTGGGTATGCGATATATCGGGGTGTCGGGTCTCGACGCGATGATGCGGCTGCGTTGGCCCGCCCGGCTGGGGAGGAACTCGTGACGGTCGGCCCCGGCCCGGACGCCGCCGAAGCGTCCCTCGAGGCGCTGGTCACGCAGACGCTCGGCGCCGCGACCGCCTCCAAGGTGGGAGAGCTCCTTCCGGTCCTGGTCCGCGACTTGGCCGACATCGACTGGCGGCTGAACCAGGTCTTGGGCTCGACCTACGCGCAGCTCACCGAGGCGGCGCGCTATGCGGTCGCGACCGGTGGGAAGCGGGTTCGCCCCCTGCTTATGGCGGCCGCGCACCGGGCGCTCGGCGCGCCCTCCACGCAGCCAATCGTCTCGCTGGCGGCCGCCTTCCAGCTGATCCACACGGCGACCCTCGTCCACGACGATGTCATCGACCACGCCGACACCCGCCGCGGGCGCCTCTCCATGCCGAGGGCGTTCGGACTGCCGCTCGCGATCGTGTCGGGCGACTACCTCTTCGTCCGCGCGTTCGAGCTCGCGGCCGAGTACCCGAAATCGATCATCCTGCGCTGCGGCGAGGCGTGCGCCGACCTGGTCGAGGGGGAGGTCCTCCAGGAGGCGTCCCGGTTCGACCTGTCGACGGGCCGAGAGCACTACTTTAGGGTGGTCGAGCGGAAGACGGCCGCGATCATCGCGGCGGCGCTCTCCTCGGTCGCCGAGATTGCGGGCTCGCCGCCCGAGACGGTGAACGCCCTCCAGACCTACGGGAAGGCCCTCGGTATCGCCTTCCAGGTGCGGGACGACCTCCTGGACGTCTACGGGGACCCGGACCTGCTCGGAAAGCCGCTCTACAACGACCTCAGGGAGGGGAACCCCACCCTGGTCGGCCTCGAGACCTACGCCCGCCTGGACGGCCGCCGCCAGGCGGAATACGAGGAGCTCTTCCAGCTACGACGGAAGCGGGCGAAGCACCTCTTCCGTCTCAAGGAGCTCACCGACCTTGCCGGCGCCGCGGCCGCGGTACACGCGGAGGGCGAGCGGTGGGCCGACCGCGCCGTCCGCTCCTTGGAACCGGTCCCGCCGGGACCCTACCGGCAGCTCCTCGAGTGGCTCGCGCACGGCGTCGCGGAGCGCCGGTTCTGAAGCCGGGCCGCCCCTCGAACGAAAGCTACATCTTCCCCCCGGCCGCCTCTTGGGCGACCGGGCGTGCGATGAGCGGTTCCTCCAACGCCTCCGCCACCTCGAACTCAGGGGTCGAGTTCGACCACCTGCCGCCGCGCTGGGAGCCGACCGAGGCGCGGCCCCGGCTTCCGGTCGGCGTCGCCGTCGTCTCGGTCCTCATTGCGCTCCTGGGCCTGGTGATGCTGCTCGCCGGCCTCCTCTTCCTCCTGAGTGCCTTTCTCGGGAGCGCCGTCCCGTCCTCGCTCGAGATCTTCCAGTCGATCGACGTCTTGGGCGCCGGCATCCTCGCCATCCTCGGGGCGCTCCTCCTCGCGATCGCGACCAGCCTGTGGCGCCAGGAGACCTGGGCGCTCTGGACGACCATCGTCCTCGTCTTCGCGACCGACGCCTACCTGTTCTTCACCGGCTCGATCACGATCCTGTTCCTGCTCCTCATCATGCTGTTCGTGTACCTTTTGGCCGTGCGTCGTTACTTCTACTGATGCGCGTCCTGCTCGCCCAGCTCGCCCCCGCGCGGGGCGACCGATCGGCGAACCTCGCCCGCCTCGAGGCAGTCGTCCGCGCCGCTCCGTGCGACCTCGCGGTGTTCCCTGAGCTCTACCTCTCGGGCTACCGTATCGGCGACCAGCTGCACCGCCTCGCCCTGAAAGAAGGGGACGAATCGACCGGGCGACTGAAGGCGGTCGCGCGGGAGACCGGGTCGGCGATCCTCGTGGGGACCCCGCTCGCCTCAAGCGAGCGCCGCGGCGAGGTCTTCAACGCGGCGCTGCTCGTTCATCCGTCGGGCGACCTTTCCGCCCAACAGAAACGATACCTCCCGACATTCGGCCCGTTCGAGGAGGGCATTCAGTTCACGCCGACCGACACGAGCCGCCCGCTCACGGTCGGAGGACACGCGGTCGGTCTCGAGGTCTGTTACGACACCTTCTTTCCGGAGGTCTCGCGCGACCTCGCCCTGGCCGGGGCGGAGCTGTTGGTCATACTGAGCGCCTCGCCGGTGACGAGCGCCCGCCTCTTCGAGCGACTCCTCCCGGCCCGGGCGATTGAGAACGGCCTCCCGGTCGTGTTCGTGAACCGGGTCGGAGTGGAGGACGGCCTCGTCTTCGGGGGCGGCTCGGGCGCCTGGGACGTACGAGGAGAGCCGCTGGAGGGAGCGGCGGCACCGGTGAAAGGACTGGGGCCGGACGAATCGGTGGCGGTCGTCGACATCGACCTCGCCGAGTCCGACCGGTGGCGGCCGTTCCGGCCGGTCTTGAGGGACGTCGCGGCCCGTCCACGCGGGGCGGTCCCGCGGGGCGGGGAGTGAACATCGTTCGACTCGAACGCGGGCCTTATCAAGGGCCCCCGTCCCCTATCGGACGGTGCCGCCGGCGCAGACCATCGCGCAGCAACTCGCCGCGAAGCAACGGGAAATCTCGGTCGCGGAATTCTTCGAACGAAACCGTCAGATTCTCGGATTCGACAACCCGCAGCGCGCGCTCCTCACGACGGTGAAAGAAGGGGTCGACAATTCAATCGACGGCGCGGAAGAGGCACGCGTTCTCCCCGAGGTCCTGGTCGAGGTCTCGAAGCAATCCGAGGATCGGTTCCGCGTCGCCGTGACCGACAATGGCCCCGGGATCCTTCGGCGTGAGATCCCCAACGTGTTCGCGCGGCTGCTCTACGGCTCCCGCTTCCACTCGAACCGCCAGGCGCGCGGACAGCAGGGGATCGGGATCAGTGCCGCCGTCCTCTATGCAAATCTGACCACCGCGCGCCCCGCGCACATCATCTCCAAGGTGGAGGAAGAGGAGGCCGCCCATGTCCTCGACCTGGTCATCGACACCCAGAAGAACCAGCCGAAAGTGGTGGCCGAAGACCTCGTCCTCTGGGACCGCCCCCACGGGACGAAAGTCGAGCTCGTGATCAAGGCACGGTACACTCGCGGTCGCCAGTCCCCGCTCGAGTACCTGCGAGGCACGGCGATCGTGAACCCGCACTGTCGGATCGTCTACGTAGAGCCCGACGGTACCCGGGTCACCTTCGAGCGGGCGACCACCGACCTGCCTCCGCCCGCGAAGGAGACGCTCCCTCACCCGTATGGCCTCGAACTCGGCGAGCTCGGCTACCTTCTCAAGGGGACCCGGCGCGCCACTCTCTCGGAGTTTCTCTCGAGGGATCTCCAGGGGGTGAGCTCCCGGGCGGTGCGCGACGTGCTCGTTCGCTCGGGAATCTCGGGGTCCGACGCTCCGGCCGCGGTCCAGGCGGAGCGGCAGGAGAGGTTGCTCGCCGCCCTCCACGAGGTGCCGCTCATCGCCCCCTCGGCCGACTGCCTTTCTCCCATCGGGGCGATGCTGATCAAGCGGGGCCTACGGAACGTGCTCGGCGAGCTCCGGCCGGAGTTCTTCGCACCCCCGGTGAGCCGGCCCCCGAAGGTGCGCGGCGGCTTCCCGTTCATGGTCGAGGTCGGCCTCGTCTACGGCGGGGGGCTGCCCGCCGACCAGCCGGTCCAGATCCTCCGTTTCGCGAACCGCGTCCCGCTCCTGTTCCAGCAAGGGGCCTGCGCCATCACGAACGCGATCTGCTCGATGGACTGGCGACGGTACGGGCTCGACCAGAAGGGCGGCACCGGGCTCCCCGCCGGGCCGGCGCTCCTTCTCGTTCACGTCGCCTCGACCAAGATCCCATTCACGAGCGAGGCCAAGGAGGCGGTCGCGGAGGACCCCGATATCGACCGCGAGATCACGCTCGCGCTCCAGGCGGGAGCCCGTCACCTGAGGACGCACCTCTCGCGGAAAAGCCGACGGGCGTTCGCGTCCGACAAGTTTGAGATCATCCAGCGGATCCTCCCGAAGCTCGCCGAGAAGACGAGCCACTTGGTCGGAAAGCCGCCGCCGGACCTCACGCCCGTCATCACCCGCATCATGGACGTCGTGAACGTCGAGACGAAGGTCACTCCCGACCCGAAGCGGGTCGCCGTCGGGGTCGAGGTCACGAACTTCACCCCGCGAGCTCGCGCCCTCGAGATTTTCTGCGAAATGCCACCGGAGCTGCTGCCGACAGCGACGATGGAGCCGGCGCCGGACGGGACGGACGCCCCGCTCGGTAGGGCCTGGTGGACGCTCCCGAAGCTCGGGCCGAACGCCCGGACCCAGCTCTCGCTCACCCTCCCGGCCCCGGCGGACGTAGAGCCGAGCGATTTCGACTGGTACGTCGCGGGAATCGACGAGGCGCACCTCCTGGGCGCGGACCCGCTCCCCGGCGACTGGGACGTACGGCTCCCGCGCACGATCGTCGAAGCCGCCGAGGCGGCCGACGCCGAGGAGGCCGCGAACGGGACCGGTGAGGAGGAGGTGGACTACGATGCCGCCGAGGCGAGTCAAGGCGCCCACGAAGACGAGTGACGGAGCGGACCTCCCGAAGGTACGCGCCGACGCGCTGGCGCCCACCCTTTCGCTCGCCGGACAGATCTACGACCAGCTCGACCGCGGGGAGATCCCGCGGATGCGGCTCCCCCTCCGGACGAAGCAGAACCTCTCCTTCCAGGCGCGGGACGGGGTGTGGAAACTGGGGAAGGCGATGGGCACGCGGAGCGCTCGAAAGCTCGACGGGGCGCTCATGCTCCTCCGGACGTTCTACCTGGTCGATTTCATCAATGAGATGGCCCGCGACCGCAAGACGTCGACCCTCCGGGAGCTCTACTACATCAGCGAAGCGTGGGAAGATGCGAAATTCCACACCGAGGACGAGTCGAACCTCCTGATCGAGGACTTGGAGGTGATGTGCGAGCGCCTGCGCGAGGACTTCCGCCTCCACCCCGAGGAGAACGGCGCGTCGGTCATCGGCGACCTCACGATCAAGGAGCGGAACCGCAAGGGGGTCGTAAAGCGGATCAACTGCCGGGACGACGTCGGTGACGGCGGCTACTCGCTGCCGTTCAATGTCGAGAAGGAGAAGATTCAGTTCGTCGGGACGAACGCGAAGTTCGTCATCGCCATCGAATGCGGCGGCATGGTCGACCGGCTCGCGGAGAACAACTTTGACGAGAAGCAGGACGCGGTCCTCGTCCACCTGAAGGGCCAGCCGGCGCGGTCGACCCGGCGGTTCTTGAAGCGGATCTCGGACGAGCTCAAGCTCCCGATCGTCGTCTTCACCGACGGCGACCCCTGGTCGTTCCGAATCTACGCGAGCGTCGCCTACGGAGCGATCAAGACGGCGCACCTCTCGAGCTACCTCGCCACCCCGAGCGCCGAGTTCCTCGGGGTCACCGCCTCCGACATCGAGAACTACGACCTCCCCTCCGACAAGCTCTCCGAGCAGGACATCCGAGCGCTCCAGGCCGAGCTCACCGACCCCCGCTTCGGGACCGCCGAGTGGCGGGCGGAGATCGAACTGATGCTCAAGAACGGCAAGAAGGCGGAACAGCAGTCGCTCGCGAAGTACGGCCTCAACTACGTGACCGACCACTACCTTCCCGAGAAGCTCACCGAAATGGGCGTGATCTGACCGGGTCGCGGCCCGAGGCGGCCGATCCGGAGACCCCGGGCACCTCGCAGCAACGGGACCCCGACCTTCGATGCCCTCCGGCGAGAGAGTTAACCGGCTCGGCGAAGGTTTTAGAGGGCGCTCGGGGTCACGGTCCCCGATGACGTGGTCGTCCGGACAACGGTACCTTGCGGAGTTCGTGGGGACTTTCGGCCTGGTGATCTCCATCACGGGCGCGGCCGTCCTCCTGCCGAATGCGCTGTTCGCCCCCAACGTGGGCGAGGTGCCCGAGGTGCGCGTGCTCCTCCTGAGCCTCTCGCTGGGCTTCGGCGTGCTCGGGATGATCTACGCCTTCGGGGACGTCTCCGGAGCCCACTTCAACCCCGCCGTCACGGTCGCGATGTGGATGAGCGGCCGGACGAAGCCCATGGACGCGGTCGCCTACATCCTCGCGCAGGTCCTGGGCGGGATCCTCGCCGTCGCGACCATCGCGGGCGTCGCCTACGGCTATTCCCCCCTCTGGGGGAGCGCCCAAGGGATGGCGCTGGCCTCCCAAGGATACTCCGGCAACGGCTCGCCCTACCTCGTGTCGATGGGCTCGGTCTTCCTCCTCGAGGTCGTCATGACGTTCTTCCTGGTGACGGTCATCCTGTTCGCGACGCGCACCGAGGGGTTCGCGAAGAACCTCGCGCCGGTCGGCATCGCGCTGACCCTTGCGATGACGAACCTGGTCGCGATCCCGATCGACGGGGCCTCCGTCAACCCGGCGCGGAGCTTCGCGCCGGCGCTCCTCTCGATCGGGTTCTCGGGCGACCGGTGGGCCATCCAGCAGGACTGGATCTTTTGGGTCGCGCCGATCATCGGCGCCATCCTCGCGGCGCTGATCGAGCGGATCATGCGCCCGAAGGCGTAGGTCGGCCCTACCGAATCCCGAGCGCTGCGAGTCCCTTCGGGACGAGCAGCGCCTCCGCGAGCTCGGCCGGCGCGTAGACGAACGCGTGCTCCGGCGACGTGACGCGCCGGAACTCGATCCCCTGCTCGACGAAGTCAGAAGGCTCGGCGTCCACCTCGACCACGGAGTCGGTGGGATGCTCGGGAACGGTCGCCCCGTCGCGGGCGACCAGCAGGACGTCCTCCGCCGGGTCGAGGAGTAGCCAGGCCTGAGGAACGACCAGGCGAAGGTGCACGAGCTTCGGTCGGAACCGGGCCTCGCTCTCGGTCTCTGTGCGCGAGAAGACCGCGTAGGGGGTCCCTCCGACCTCCACGACCCGCTCGAACTGGAACGCCCGCTGGCGGAACTCGAGGACGTTCACCTCCAGGTCCGCCACGTCCAGCACGCCCGACCGAGAGGACGAGGCTAATTAATGACGAGGCGCGAGCCCATGAACGTCTCCGTCCTCGCCCGCGCATGCCTCAGCGCCCTTCGCCGCCCGAGCTCCTCTCGGTCTGGACCAACGTCGACCGCTACTACGAGGCGACCGTGGGTGCCGACGACCCCGTCCTGTCGGCCGCGCTCGAGGCGAGCCGGCGCGCGGGGCTTCCCGACATCCAGGTCTCGCCCCTCCAGGGAAAGCTCCTCTACCTCCTCGCGACCGCCGTGAACGCCCGGCGGATCCTCGAGATCGGGACGCTCGGAGGGTACAGCACCCTCTGGCTCGCTCGGGCGCTCCCCTTGGAGGGGCGGCTCGTGACGCTCGAGGTCGACCGCGCGCATGCGGACATCGCGCAGTCCAACCTCGCCCGTGGCGGGCTCGCCGACCGCGTCGAGGTCCGGGTGGGACCGGCCCTCGAGAGCCTGCCGAAGCTCGCGGAGGGGGAGGAGGGGCCGTTCGACCTCGTCTTCATCGACGCGGACAAGCGAGAGTACCCGGAGTATCTCGACTGGGCGCTCCGCCTGGCGCGACCGGGGGCGCTCATCATCGCCGACAACGTCGTACGTCGCGGCGACGTGGTCGTCGAGTCGGGTGAGGACGAGAGCGTCCTCGGCGTCCGTCGCATGAACGAGCGGGTCGCCCACGACCCTCGGCTCTCGGCCACCGTCGTCCAGACGGTCGGGTCGAAGGGGTACGACGGAATGATGGTCGCGGTCGTCCGGGGGAACCCCTCGCGGTCCGTGGGGGCCGGCGCGAGGGGGCGCCCTCCTCGGGGGAACGCTAATAAACGGAGACCCTTACCCGCGCGCGTTCGGTCAGTGAGGGAATGAAACGCTCCTCCCGGGTCTGGAAGAAACGCGGCCACATGCGGTGGAAGTGGCGCAAGAAGCGGATGCGCCGCCGCATGAGGGCCCAGAAGATGCGCAAGCAGTGACGGACCGGTCCTAGCGACCGCCGGTCTCCGAACCGATTCCCTTCCCTACCAGCCGAGCCGGTCGAGCTTCCGCGCCTCTTTGGTCGCCTTCTTCCACTCGCGGTAGTGGTCGCGGCAGAGCGGGGCCCTCCGCCCCTTCTCGGGGAGGTTTCGGAACGCTTTCGCGGCCTCCGAGAGGGCGAGATGCCGGATGCTCGCCGCTCCGCACCCGGGAACGATGCACGGCTCCTCCTCGGGCTCCTCGCGGGGACGGGGAGCTCCGCTCATCGGCGCACCAGCCGGGCAGCCGCCTCTTGGACGAGCCCGGGGATCTCGTACGGGAACCGAGCCACCCGCGCCCCCGCCTTCTCGAGCGCGGCGACCTTCGTCTCGGCCGTACCGCGTCCACGGGTGATGATCGCCCCCGCATGGCCCATCCGCTTCCCCGGCGGTGCGGAGCGCCCGGCGATGTAGGCGACCACCGGCTTCGAGAAGTGGCGTTCGATGTACTCCGCGGCGTCCTCCTCCGCGGTCCCCCCGATCTCACCGACCATCACGATGAGGTCGGTCTCCGGGTCCTGGTCGAAGAGGGGGAGCGCGTCCAAGAACGTCGTGCCGACCACGGGGTCGCCCCCCAGTCCGATGCAGGTCGACTGACCGAGGCCGCGCTCCTTGATCCCGTTCACGATCTCGTACGTCAACGTCCCGCTCCGCGAGATGACGCCCACCCGCCCGGGACGGAACACCATGTTCGGGATGATCCCGACCTTCGCCTTCCCCGGCGCGGCGATCCCCGGGCAGTTCGGGCCGATGATGCGGGTTCCCTTCGCCCGGGCGTAATGGTACATGACCAGCATGTCGTGAAATGGGATGTGCTCGGTCACGACCGTCGCGAGGCGGATTCCGGCGTCTACCGCCTCGATCAGCGCGTCCTTGGCGAACGGCGCGGGGACGAAGATGCAGCTCGCGTTCGCCTGACTCCGCGCGACCGCCTCGCGCACTGAATCGAAGACGGGAACGCCATCGACGTCGGTACCCGCCTTCCCGGGGGTCACGCCCGCGACCACCTGCGTGCCGAACTCCCGCATCTGGCGCGAGTGGACCATTCCCTGGTGGCCGGTGATCCCCTGGACCACCACCCGGGTCTCGTGGTCGACGAGGACGGTCATCGGGCCCTCCGCGCCGCCTCGACCGCGGCCTGGGCCGACTCCTTCAGGTCCGGCACGGCGGTGACGCCCGCGGCCCGCAGGATCGTCGTCCCCTCGACCTCGTTGTTGCCGCGGATGCGAGCGACTAGCGGGAACCGATCGGCCGGGGCGACCTGGGACATCGCCTCGACGAGACCGCGGGCGACCGTGTCGCACTTCGTCACCCCGCCGAAGATGTTCAGGAAGACCGCCGCCGGCTTCGCTTGAGCCATCAGGAGGAACGCCTCGGCGACCTTCTTTGGGTCGTCCGTCCCCCCGAGGTCCAGGAAGACGCCGGGGCTTCCTCCCAGCTCCTTGAGCACGTCCAGGGTCGCCATCGTGAGACCGGCGCCGTTCGCGATCACGCCGATGTTCCCGTCCAGCTGGACGAAGGCGATCTCCTTCTCGCGCGCGATCTCCTCGAGCGGCGTGCGGTCGTCGCGGATCTCCGCGTAGTCGGGATGGCGGAACGAGGCGTCGTCCTCGATCGTCACCTTGGCGTCCAGCGCCACGAGGCGGTCACCGACCACCGCGAGTGGGTTGATCTCGACGAGCTCCGCGTCCTCGCGCTGGAACGCATTCCACAGGCCTACGAGCAGACCGTCGAGCGACTTCGCGGGTCCCCCCTCCAGTCCGAGCGACTTCGCCGCCCTCCGGCGCTCGTAGGCGGTGAGTCCCGGGAACGGGTCGACCGGCTGGCGGTCGATCTCGGAATCCGGCACCGACTCGATCTCGACTCCTCCGTGAGGGCTCGTGATGAGGATCGGGAGCCGGAGCGCTCGGTCGAGGGTCAGGGAGACGTAGAGCTCCCGATTGATCGGGAGCTTCTCCTCGAGGAGGACCTCCTTCACCTTCTCGTCCTTGAAGGTGAGGCCCAGGATGGACGCCGCGGCGGACCGGGCCTCCTCGGGGGAGTTCGCGAACCTTACCAGCCCGCCCTTCCCCCGTCCTCCGGAGAGCACCTGGGCCTTCACGACGCACGGGAGCGGCACCGCTCCCGAACGAGTGAGCGACTCGGCCTCCTCGGCCGACCGCGCGACCGCGCCCCTCGGGAGGGGAACTCCGTACTTTCGGAACACATCCTTGCCCCTCCACTCGGCGAGCTTGACCATAGGAATCCTCGGCGCGCAATCGGGTGCCCGACTTAAGGGCGGCGGGCGGTCCGAGGTCCGGCGGGTCCGGTCGCTTGGGTCGACCCTACGGCGAATGCGGCTCCGACCGCGGTCGGGCGGTCGAGCGCCGATGGACGCGGCGGGGCGGGCGAGTGGGGGGCGCCGTCGGACGAGATTCGAGTTGACGGCCCACCCGGTCGAGGAGGAGACCGGCGAGGTCGAACTTCGACACGCGCACCTTCTCCCGCGAGCCCTTGGGTCCGAGGACGACCGCCTCCGTCATCGTCCCTCCCATCGACCGCACGTCGTTGGCGACCACCCAGTCGGCGCCGGTCTCCTCGGCGAGCTTCCGGCCCTCCGTCTCGAGGGACCGACCTCCACTCGTCGCCTCGAGCTTGAACCCCACGAGCAGGGTGGGCGACGGAGCCAGCCGTCGAAGCTCCGGGAGGACCTTCGGGGCCCGCTCGAGGGTGAGCGTGAGGGTCGCCTGCTCCCGGGAGGAGATCTTTCCCTTCCGAGGTTCGAGCGTGAAGTCGGAGAGCGCTGCGGGAACGAAGACGGCAGCGGCGGAGGCCAGGGAAGCTCGGCGCTCCGCCGCGAGCCGGAGGAGGTCGGTCACGCTTCGCCACGGGACCGAGCTCAACCAAGGCGGAATCGCCACCTGGAGGGCCCCCGACCAGAACTCGACCTCCGCGCCTCGGTAGAACGCCTGGTTCGCGAGTGCCACGGCCGACCGACCGGAGCTCTCGTTCGTCACCGACCGGACCGAATCAATCGACTCCCGGGCCGCTCCTCCGATAACGATCACGCGTCGTCCGCGCCACGGACTCGCCACGATCCGGTGGAGGACCGCGGCCGCGACCTCTTCGGGCCCGGCGACCTTCTCCTCTCCCTCGACGCTCGCGCCGGTGATCACCCCGACCCCCCAGCCTTGGAGTTTTTCCAGTGCCTCGCGAACCGCGGGGTTCACTCCCATGTGCGCGTGCATCGCCGGCGCAACCAACATCGGGACTCCCCCGCCCAGGGCGACTGAGGCGAACGAGGTCACGGGCGTGTCGTCAATCCCGTGGGCGACCTTGGCGATCGTGTTCGCGGTCGCCGGGCAGATCAGGAAGAGGTCGGCCTGGCCCTCTCCGGGCCCGAGGAGCGTCACGTGCTCGACGTTGCCAGAGAGCTTGAGCACCGGCGGATGCCCCGTCGCGAACTCGAGGCTCTCCGGCGTGACCAGCCGGGCCGCCTCGGGACTCATCACGGCCCGCACCTCCGCTCCGTGGCGAATCAGCTCTCGGATAATCCGGGGCACTTCGATGGCCCCGATCGACCCGGATACGCCGACCACGATGCGACGTCCTGCGAGGAGCTGGGTAGTGCGACCTCGGATCACGTGACTCGGATGCACGGACGGTTCCCCCGCGGACCGGGATGCCCCCGGTCCCTTTAGGCAACCGGCGCACGGCGGCTTAAAGAGGGACCGCCGTTCGACCGCGCGATGCGTTCGGGGGGGCGCTCTGAGAACGGGAGGGCGGACGGGACCACCGGGGCGATGGGGGGACCGGAGAATCCACTCTCGCCCGTTCCCTCCGCCGTGAGCCAATTCGCCGAGGTGGAGCGACCGGTAGTCGCCACCCCTCCCCCGGCACCGAAGGCGGTGCCTCGGGGAGTGGTGGTGTTCGACCTGGATGGAACGATCCTGGACGACATCTGGGCGATCAGCGAGGTCGCGGCCGACGTGATGGAGAAGGCGTTCGGCACTCCGACGGAGGAGGCCCGGGTCCATTACCTTGCGACGACGGGAATGCCGTTCGAAGCCCAGCTCGCCCAGCTGTATCCGGCCGCCCCCGCGCCTCAACGGACCGGGGCAGCGCGGACGTTCCACCAACGGAAGGTCAAGGAGGCGTACGCCCGGGCGAAGCCATTCCCCGAGGTCCCGAAGCTCCTCAAGCGCCTCGCCGATGCGTCGTGGACGCTCGCCATCTCCACCGGCGCCGAGACCGAGATGGCGGACCTTCTCCTCGAGCGGGAAGGTCTCCGATTCTGGTTCGACGCGGTGCTCGGGTCGCGCGAGGGAACGAAGCGGGAGCACCTCGTCGAGTACCGACGTCGGTTCCCGGGCGCCCCCATCTTCCTCGTGGGGGACTCGCGATTCGATATGGAGGCCGCGGCGGAGGTGGCTGGCGTCACGCCGCTCGGGCGCGCCTCCCGGTTCCCGACCTGGAACCTTACCCCGCTCGACCTCAAGAAGTGGGGAGCCGCCTGGGCCGACTACTCCTTAAGCGAGCTCCCGGAGACGATCGAAAGGCTCTCGCGGCGGCGCCCGAAGCTCACGCGTCGCCGGGCCCGACGGTCGTAGGGCCGGGACCGAGAGTCTCAGGGTACGGGGGTTGGCCCCGTGCCGCTTTGAACCCGGGTCGAGGGATCCACAGTCCCCCAGGATAGGCCAAGCTACCCCATCCCGGCCACGTCCGTTGGACGGTGCGGGTCCATCTAAAGGTTTGCTGGGACGGGCTCGATTCAGCGGCCGCGGGGAGAACGTGGACTACCCTCCCCCTTCTCCTGCTCGCGGAGGAACTGACGGCGCTGCCGTCCTTCATCGCGTGCGACGTAGACAAAGAACCAGCCGAAACCAACCGCCATCCCCGCCGCGAGCCAGGCGCCCACGTAGTCCCACCCGGCCCCGGCCCACAGAAGTCCCGCGCCGAGGGCGACCCCGAGCGCGATGGTGAGCGCTCCTCCCACCAGGAAGGTCGTCTCCCGTAGCACTTCCCCTCACCCGGTGACGTTCAAGCCTCCACCCGCTCGAACCCCCGAAGGAACATCCGCCATCGAACTCCCGAGAGAGGGAACGCCCAACGGGTGGAGAGTCCAGAACTCGGACACGGAAGCGCGGACCGTTTGGTCGGGACCGGGGACGCCGCGGCCGGCCTCGTGACGCCGCGCGGGCTCCCCCCGGCGAATGGCCATCGAGAGCCGAACGCGAACGGTTCTTATGGACTTACGTCCGCGTCGCCGGGGGCCAACGATATGGCCCCGCCGGACCGTCTCGGTCAAGGTCCGTGGATGTCAGACGGAGGAGACCGACGCGTCGGGTTCATCTTCGGCGCTCTGGCCGCGGGACTGTTCCTGCTCTCGGGGATCCTCAATCTCGTTCGGGGGGCCGTCGTCCTGGCCCTCGGTCATCCGGCGGGCGGGCTCGGGGATTGGAGCCACGCCGCCATCCTGATCGTCGTCGGCCTCATCGTCGGGGTCTTCGCGCTCATCGGGAGAGGGCGCGGCAGGTCGGAGAGTTTCACGGCGGGCGCGGTCCTTCTGGTCATCGCGCTCGTCGGTTGGATCGGACTCGGTTTCACGAGCGGGTTGCTGTCGCTCATCGGGCTCATCTGTCTTCTGGTCAGCGGGCTCGTGTTCGCCTTGGCCGGCTATTGATGGGCGAGGCGCTCTCCCTCCGCCGCGAGATCTCCAAAGCCCACGGCAACCTGTTTATCCCGGGGTGTGGCCTTTACCGGTGGTGGGGGAGGCTCACGTGACCACCGTGCGTGGGTCGATCGGGTCCGTCACGGCCCGGTCCGGCACCGATCGGACGGCGGGTGATCGAACCACCGGCCCTACGCCTCCCACGCCGTTCCTGTTTCGGAACGGAATCGGCCTCTTTCTCGCCGCCGCGGCCTTCTTCGTCGCCGGTGCCCTCGTCTGGTGGCTCCTTCGGCCGGTCGGTCCCGGTTCTTTTCCCCTGTCCAGCCTCTGCGTTCTGCTCGGGTTCGTCGCGGCGATCGGGGGAACACTCGCCTACTTCTTCGGGCGCGAGGACCCGTTCGCAGAGCGGGTCCCAGCGCCTGCTGTGGCCAAGCGGACTGAACCGGCCGCGCTTCCACCTCCGGTTCCCGTCGATTTCGGTCGCCCACGGCCGGAGGTCCGTCGCGGACCCGCACGTTCTGCTCCTTCGAGCGGCCTCGGCGCGGCGGTGGCGGCCTCCGTCGCGCCGCCGCCGATCCCCGCCCCCACCGCCCCCTCGCCGGTCGACGCATGGTCGGAGGAGGGAGTCGAGCCCGCCAAAGGCCCGGCCTCCGAAACGCCCAACCCGCCGGCGGTTGACGAGGCCCTCGCCGAGCTCGCCCGCATCGAGCGGGACATGAGCCTGCGCAAGGGCCGCGCTCCCCGCGAAAGGTGACCGCGGGCGCGCCATTAAGAGGGGACGCGGCGCTCGGCCCCCGATGGCGCTGTCTCCGTTCTCGTCGGTCGACCGTTCCACCCTCAACTGGCTCCGCACCTCGGAGGGCCCCGTCACCTTCACCCTCTCGGCCGGCGATCGCCCGGTCGCCGTCCTCCGGTGCCCCCCTGCGGGAGGGGGCCAGGTCACCGTAGACACGTCAAGCGGACCGTGGTCCCTCACCCGAACCGGATTCCTCTACCCGAGAGTGGGCCTGCACGCGGCGGGAGCCTCGAAACCGATGGCCCAGCTGACCGCGCATCTTCACCGCCACGTCCTCACGACGGAGGACGGCGCCTCCTTCGGCTTCCAGCGCGCCGGGATGCTGGTCCCGGCCTGGAAGCTCTCCACGAGCGCGGGCGATGAGGTCGCGCACGTCGAACCCGTCGCCACCGGCCGACGCCTGACGGCGGGTGCGGTCATCGTTCCGGAAGCTCAGGTCGGCCTCCCGAACCTGCTCCCGCTCCTGGTCCTCGCGTGGTACTTCGTCACCCTCGTCTGGTTCGAGGATGAGGCCGTCGAGACACTCGCGCCGTTCGAAGGGCCTGACGCCCCGGTCGCGATCCGACCCTCGCCGTAGGTCAGGCGCGCGGGATCGATTGCTGCCAGACCGCGTGAAAGCATTCAGAACACAGGTTGTGCATCCGTTCCCAACCCTCCGCGGGGACGCTCGTCACGCGAGTGATGGTCTTCTGGCAGCGGTCGCAGACGATCTGGCCGTCTCGGATCATCGTCGGAGGGTAGAGGCGCGGACCTCGAGCGGCGAACGCGGCCCCCTACTAAACGGACGCGATGGGCCGTTCGGCGGGCCGGCCCTCGGTAACCGGCGCAGTGAGCAGGGTTTGAAGTCGGACGCCCTGCCCACCCCGCAAGGCCATGCCACCGAGCGGTCCGCCAAAGGCGATTCCGCGGGCGCTCGTCCGTACGTTCGCGACCGTGGCCGCGGACCGGGCTCACGGTGCGGGGTCGCTCGCGCTGCGCACGGCCCGGGCGTTGCGGGCGAACCTCCCGAACCTGTGGACGGGAAACGTGGACGCGCGGCCTCGACAGGCGAAGGCGATCGCCGAAGAGCTTTCCCGGCTCCAGCCCGCGATGGGGGCGTTCCGCGAATGGAGCCGCGTCTGGGCGGAGGCGGCGCGGAAGGTGAAAGCGCGCGACCTTCCCCGATGGTCGGACCGTTGGGTCCAAACGACCCTGCGACGCCTCCATGCGGAGCCCCGACGAATCCTCAGCCATGTCCGTCCGGGGGCACTCGCCGGAAAGCGAGTACTCACCTTGAGCCGCAGCGAGGCGGTCGAACGTACGCTCTTGTCCCTCTCGGACGGTCACCGTCCGAGCGAAGTGATGGTGCTTTGGAGCGAGCCCGGCGGGGAGGGCTGGGGCCTGGCCCGTTCGCTCGCCCGCCGGGGGCTCCCCGTGCGGCTCCTCCCGGACCGAGCGGCCGCGTCCGCGGTCCGGGAGTGCGACCTTCTCTTGATCGGTGCCGACGCGGTCTACGGAGACGGGTCGGTGGTCCACAAGGTCGGGACCCGACGCATCGCGAGCCTCGCGGCCACTCGACGCTGCCCGGTCGTGGTCGTGACGGGCACCTCCAAGTGGGTCGGCCGACGACCTGCCCCCCGGCACCTTCCGCCGCTGTTCGACCTTACGCCCGCGCGTTGTGTCTCCGAGTACTGGACCGACCGCGGCCGCCGAAAGGGTCGGGGTGTGAGCCTCCGGTCGTAATCACGTTAAGAGAGAGAGTCTCGTGGACGGTTCGCACCGCCACCATGGAACGACTCACCCCGAGGGATTTCTCCGAGGGCCATCTCCGACGACCCGGCACATGGGTCGTTGCGTTCCTCGCCGACTGGTGTCCGTTTTGTGGCGCGTTCCGGCCGTCGTTCGAATCGTTCGCCTCGGAGCCGCGGGGGGCCAGCTTTGCCGTCGGTGACGTGACGGACGAGGAGAGTCCTCTCTGGGAACGATTCGGAATCGAGGTCATCCCGACGGTGATCGTGTTCCGCGACGGCCGACCCGTCTTCCGCCGCGACGGTCGGCCCGGAGAGGGTCTCGGGGCCGAGGACCTCTCCGAGGTCCGCTCCTGGCTGGTCTCTTGAGGGAAACGACGCGTGTGATGAACTCGGCATCAGGTTCATAGCGACCGAGCCGGTGCCGCCCACGATGACCCCGGATTCCTCGACACCCGCAGCGGACCGCCCCGTCGCGCTCGTCACCGGCGGTGGCACAGGACTTGGCAAGGCGATCGCCGCCGCGCTCGCCGAAGACGGTTACGACCTCGCGATCGCGAGCCGGTCCCCCGAGCACCTCTCCGCCGGTGCGGTCGAACTGCGGAAGACCGGGGCTCGGGTCCTCGAGGTCCCAACAGACGTCCGAGTCTACGACCAGGTCGAACGGTTGGCGGGCCGGGTCGAGCAAACGTTCGGCCGCCTGGACGTCCTCGTCAACAACGCGGCCGGGAACTTCGTACAGCCCGCGGAGCGGATCACGCCCAACGGATGGCGGGCGGTGGTCGGGATCGTGCTGGACGGCACGTTCTACTGCAGTCGGGCCGCGCTCCCGTTGCTGCGGCGGTCTCCGCGCGCGTCGGTCGTGAACATCGTGGCCGCCTACGCGTGGATGGCGGGGCCCGGGACCGCGCACTCGGCGGCGGCGAAGGCGGGGGTGCTGGCGCTCACCCGGACCCTCGCCGTCGAATGGGCCCCCTACGGGATCCGCGTGAATGCGGTGGCCCCCGGCCCGATACGGACCGAGGGAACCGACCGGCAGCTCTGGGTGACGCCCGAGATTCGGGACGCGGTCACGAGAGGCGTTCCGCTCGGGCGGTTCGGAACTCCCGAAGACATCGCGGAGGCGGTTCGGTTCCTCGTCAGCCCTCGCGCGGCCTACGTCACGGGCGAGGTACTCACCGTGGACGGGGGGCAGTGGCTGGGGAAGGGGGTGATGGAGCTGCTCGAGCACTTTCCGCCGGAGAGTCCGCGGTAGCGGTGGCCTTCACGACCGAGCGGGCCTGCCGGAGCAGGAACGGCGTGACCGACCGGTTCGTGGGGTTCCGGGTGATGCTGACATCCAGCACCGCCGCGGGCGGCCCGCCGGGCGGTACGGTCATGCCGTGGCGGCATCCGGCGGGAGTGTAGTAGGCATCCCCTTCTCGGATGCGACGCACTTCGCCGTCCAGGTCCATGTCGGCTTCGCCCGACATCATCACGCCGAATTCGGGGAACTCGTGGGAGTGGGTCTCCAACCTCACGCCGGGTCCAATCTCGTAGATCATGATCGCGGTCCCGTCCCCCTCGATGAGAAGCCGGGTGCGAACCCCGGGCGCCACCACGACCCACGTCGGGGCCGGGTCGTCCCGTACGCTCGCCCGCTCGACCTTGGTCACGCTCCGCCGACTGGTGAAGAACTCATAACGCGGAGGGTGCATCGGAAGGTTCCGACCAACGGGGCCGAGGATGGTGGGGTCGAACCGCCGCCGCGCGACGAGAGGTCGAGGCTCGCCGACACATGCTCCCCGACCCCGCAGGATCTCCATCGTGCTCGCGAACTGGTGCCCGCACTGCGTCCCGTTGTCCGACCGGAACGTGCGGACGCTGGCCCGCCGGCTCCGGGTTCCCGTGCAGCGGCTCGACATCGACCGACCCGCGCAGCTCAAGGTCGCCGACCGCCTCGTGCGCTCCCACGGAGACCGTTCGCCGGACTACCTCATCCCCCAGGTCTTCCTCGAGTGGAGCGACGGAAAGGTCGACCACCTTTTCACCGGCTTCTCGGAAGAGGTCGCCCGCACGCGCCGTGCGTGGCACGACTTCTTGACGAGCGATTGGCTTCGGCGCATCGAGCACGGGAGCGGTTGATGGCCCGTCCCTCGGCCGTGCCCCCCGTCGTGGCCCGAGCGCTGCGCCCCGCGCACCCGAAATGCTACCGCCACTGCGAGCGCGAAACGCTCCCGCACACCGTACGGACGGCACTCCCGGGAGAGCTGCGCGTCTTCGCCTGCCCCGGCGGTGTCGTCTCGGTCGCGTCGTACACCGAATGGTCGGACCGGGACCCGCAGAGCCTCCTACTGCGGGAACTGCGCCGCCGCGCTCTTCCGCCGTCGCTCGTCCGTCGATGGGATCTGAGGGCCGCCTCGCGGCACGGTCCTGAGCTCGGAAGGACCGCGGAGCGCTTCCTCGAGCGAGCGCGTCCCGTGCGACCCATCCGGGTTGTCTACTGGCGGGTCTACCCGTTCGAGGTCCGTAAGATACAACACCGACTGTTCGCCTGTTTCCGGCACGGCACCGGATCGGCCGTCTTTTACGCCGCGCCGTTCGATGCGGCCCCCGGGGAATGCCCCCGGTGCCGCACGGGGTCGTCCCGCCCGCGTCGTCGTTAGGTCGTGGGCACGTCCCGTTCGAGAAGGAACGTCCCGATTACCCCGGCATACTCTTCCGGCTGCGCGAGCTGGGGAACGTGACCCACATCCCGCAGGTTCTCCACGGAAGCGTTCCTAAAGAGGTCGCCCAGACGGTCAACAATACGGTGGAGGAACGGGGGGCTCTTCCCCCCAACCGTGAGCAGCACCGGGAGCAGGAGCTCCCGAACCTCGGTGGCCCGGGGCCGCGCGGCCTCGGGGTCGCGAAACTCTTCGTCCCACCGCGTCGCGTAGCCCATCTGTACCTGCCGCGTCGGGGCGGGGAGCCGGTCCCACGACCCGGGCTCGCCGGAGAACTCGTCGACCAGGAGCCGACTCGCTTCTTCGATGCGGCCGGCACCGATCAACGCCCGAATCCCCTGGGCTCCGCGCTCGAGACGTTCCCCCTCCGCCGCCGTCTCGGGGTCGTCCCGGAGGAGGCCGATGAACGGAGGCTCGTGCAGCGCGAGGCTGCGGACGAGTTCGGGGCGGTCGACCGCGAGGCGAATCGCCACCGCGCCACCGTAGGAGTGGGCTACCAGGTGCGCCGGATAGAGGTTCGCGGCCTCGAGAAGTCCCGCGAGGTCCGCCGCGTCGTCGGCCACCGCGTGGGCCTTCGCGGGGCCGGTGCTCTCGCCGTATCCCCGCCGGTCGTAGACCAGGACCTGGAGCGACACCGCGAGCGATCGCCGCGCGCGGTCGAAGGTGTGATGGTCGGAGAGCGAGCCGTGGATCAGGACGACCGGGTCGCCATGCCGGCCCTCGACCCGATAGAAGAGCTGGGAGTCACCGACCCGAGCGGTCGCCATCGAATGTGGAGGCGCGTGGGTTACGCCTCCGCCCATCTCCCTACCCGGAAGGACTAGATAGCCGTGAAGGACCCCGAATCGGAAGGATTTTAGGGAATCGCGCTGGCTCTCCCCGCGGTGGGTGGGGCCGGCGGACGCATTACGAGAGCGCTCGAACGGCGGAAGGGCACGAATCGTGCCGGAGGCGCCGGAGCGTTGGGAGGATGTCGTGAACCGGCCCGGCCCGCCGGACGCAAGCGGCCTCGGTTCTTCTGTCCGATGGGAGCTCACGACCTTGGGTCTTCCCCGAAGGGCCTACGGTCGACATGACGGAATAGGCCGCCTTGCGCATGGGGGCGAGGCAAGTCGTTTGGACCACTTTCCTGAGAAAAAAGGCCGAGACGGAGTTCGGCCGCCTCGTCCGAAAGCTCCGAGGAAACGGCGCGGAGGCGTTCCGCCGTGAGCGCCATCTTCCAGCGCCCTCTCTGCGACATGGGTCGGGCGTATGACTTCGCGTTCCGGCCCGTGATCGGCGACGCGGACCTGGGGAGCGGGGGTCCATGCGACGACCGGCCCCATCCGGTCGATCTGTGGGCGGCGCGAGCCGACCCCCGGTCGCCGTCCGCGGAGTGGCAGCGTTTTTCGCTCTGCCCGGAGCACGAGACGCAGCTCCGGCACCACGAGCGCCGTCTTGGAGAGGCGGGAGTGAGCTCCCGCTTCCGTTCGGCGGTCGCCGGTCCGGGAGGTCGCTAGAAGATGCCGAGAGTGTCTGACCCTCGCGACCCCCCTCGTCGGGAGCGCCGGTGACCGCTCGCCTCACGATCGCCAGCCGCTTCCCGCTCTCGAGCGGCCCGGCGATCCCCTGTCTCGGGATCGGCGTGTTCCAGACCGAGCCCGGTCCGGTGACCCGTCAGTCCGTGGCCTGGGCCCTCGAGGAGGGCTATCGCCTCGTCGACACCGCGGCGATGTACGGCAACGAGGCCGACGTCGGGGAGGCGGTGCGACGTTCGGGCCTTCCGCGCGAGGAGGTCTACGTGACGACCAAGCTCTGGTACACCGACCACGGGTTCGACGCGGCGCGGGCTGCCGCGGCCCGGAGCTTGGAGAAGCTCGGGCTGGGATACATCGACCTCTACCTCATTCATTGGCCCCGCGCCCGGTCACCGGAGGACCGCCTCGGCACCTGGCGGGCCTTCGAACAGCTCCAGCACGAGGGAACCTGCCGGGCGATCGGGGTGAGCAACTACACGGTCCGCCACCTCCAGGAGCTCGCGGCCCACTCGGAGGTCACGCCCGTGGTCGACCAGGTCGAGTTCCATCCGTTCGTCTTCGACCCCCATCTGGTGGGGTACTGCGCGGACCACGGCATCCGGCTCGAGGCATGGTCGCCGCTCACCCGCGGCCACCGCCTCGACGAGCCGACCGTGCGCGCGGTGGCGGCCGCCCACTCGCGTACTCCGGCCCAGGTCCTGATCCGCTGGGGCCTCCAGCACGGCGTGGTCGAGCTCCCGAAGTCGGTCCACCGCGAGCGGATTCGTGAGAACGCTCAGGTCTTCGCCTTCGAGCTCACGCGGGACGAGATGGCCCGGTTGGATGCCCTGGCCGGTGGGGGCCGCGTCGGGGCCTGGGACCCGGCCGACATCCCGTGAAGGGAAAAAGAGGTCATCGGAGCGCGGTTGTCGCTCGGGGCACCCGGCTCACCTAATATACCCATCCTCGGTGAACGAACGGGTTGACCATGGTCAGCGTCGAGGTGGCCCACGAGAAGTGTACCGGTTGCAGTCACTGCCGGGACGTCTGCCCGGTGACCGTCTTTGAGATGCAGCCGCGGGAGAATTGGCCGAACGTCGTCGACGACCCGGCGGTCGCCGCGAAGTTCCAGTTCCGCGCGGAGAAATCCGCGGTCATCCACGGACCGGACTGCATCATGTGCGAGGCGTGCCTCTTCGAGTGCGAAGGGGAATGCATCACGATCGTCGACGACGAGGGCACCGTCCACAAGTCGACCTACAAGTAGGCTGGGGACGGGCGGCCCGCCCTCGATCGCCTTGCGACCCGCGGGCTACAGCGCGTGCCGGAGGGGGCGGTAGAACGTCGAGCGGACTTCCACCGGCGCGCCGTCCTTCGGGAACCGGACGCGCACACCGGAGGAGCGGCCGAAGGCGGTGAACTCGAGGGAGTACCACACCGCGACCCAGCCCTTCACCGGGTCCTCGAACGCCTCTCCGAAGTGGTAGGTCCCTTCGATGACGCTGCTCGCCTTCCGTGCGAGGGGGTACGACCACTCGAGCGCCTCCTTCTCCGAGCGGGGGCTCCCGACGTGCGGGACCGGTTCGAGTGGACCGTCCACCATCAAAGGCCCCTCGACGAGCCCCTTCCCGAGGACGTAGCGGCCCCAGGTCGTGGTGGAGCGACCGTTCTCGACCCGCTCGGACAGCACCACCCAGGCGAACGGGTTACCGGTCGGCACGACGTGGTCGAACTCGGGCCGTGACCGGATCTGACGTCCGATGGAGATCCGACCGGCGAGCCGGATCGCGAAGTAGGCCGCGAAGAACGCCATCAGGAGGTAGACGGTGAACAGGTAGACCGACCCCGGAACGCGGTTCCGCTCGACGCCGAGGAGGAGGTAGAACGCGACCGCGGAGACGACGAGCGTCACGAAGTTGATCGCCCGGTCGGCGTCCAGCGCGAGTCGGCGCTCCGAGAACGGGAGGAGCGGAGGGACGGAGAAGTTCGTGAAGGCGTCCTGGAGGACGTGGGCGAGTCCCCCGGCCTCCATCACGAGGAAGTAGACCCACGGTACGCCGGGAAGGATGAGCGGCGCGAGGATCGAGCCGGCCCCGGCGATGACCGACACCCCGAGGATCGAGTGGGTGATCCCGTGGTGGCGGAGGATCGGGAAGCGACGCGCGATCGGGAAGAACAGGGCGTCCGCGTCCGGAAGTCCGCCCGCGAGCGCGCCGGCGGCGAGGTACTGGGGTTGGGGCCCGACCAGGCCGAACGTGACGAGGTAGGCGACCAGGACGTGGGTGAGGAGGTCCACGGCTCGTGTGACGGGGACCCGTCTACAGGAGCCCCTCCTCCATCACTTCGACCGACTCGACCTGGGGCACCTTCGCGAACGCATGCTCGGTCGCGTCCAGCACCCCGCCGGTGTCGTCCATCACGACCGACACGAGGAGCGCTTTGAGGCCGAACGCGATGTCCTTCACTTGGAGGCCGCGGATCGTGACGCCGTTCGGGAGCGATCCCCGCACCCCCTTCGCGACCTCGTTCATGTCGGTGTCGACACCCTGCGGCATGATGCGGAAGAGGACAGCGACCCGGCCCATCGGAACCCCCTACGGTCCCTCGAACCCGCACTTCGGGCAGCGGTAGGTGACGCTCTGGTCGCGGCAGCGCGCGCATCGTCCGATCGGGACCTCGCCGCACGAGGGACACGGGAACTGGGTGGCGCCTTTCGCCGGCACGGCCCGGCCGCACGACGTGCACTTGAGCTCCTCGCGCGCGATCACCGTCGCCCTTCCCTGTCCCTTAGCGCCGGCCTTGGCCGCGCCGGCGCGCGGCGAGCCGGGTGACGAATATAAAGGTGGTCCCGAAGAACGCCACCGCACCCGCGACGTACCACAGGGTGTAGTTCGGGGACGCCCCCGGGACGTTGAACGTGACGGAATAGATGGTCGCCCCACCCGCGAAGACCACGAGGCCGTGCGGGTCCTGGAGGTAGAGGGTGAACGTGTGCTCCCCCGGCGACAGCCCAAGGGTCGCGTAGGAGTAGCTGAACTGGTAGGATTCGTTCGGGAGCAGGGTGGGGATCGAGACGTTGCCGACCAGGACTCCGTCCAGGTCGACCAGGACGGTGAACGGGGAGACGGTCGCGTTCGGCCCCGCGACCAGAGTCGCCCGGACGATGTACGGCTGAACGACGTGGACGGTCCACGTGACGTTGATCGACTGGTTCTCGGTCTTGTAGGCCGAGCTGACCTCGACCACGATGGTGAGGACCTCGCTCGTGTTCCCCACGTCGAGGCTTCCCCGGTCGGGGGAGTTGTTGAAGAGGGCGGCCTCCTCCGGCGTGAAGGAGACGCCGGTCAAGTTCGGCCCCGTGACCGTGGCGTGGTAGGTCACGTTGCCGACCAAGGAGCCGTTGGCCGCGTAGGCCGGACCGCCGCTCCCGCGGATCTCGTAGACCGCCCCGGTGGCCCGCAGGGCGAGGAGGGTCGGGCCCGAGATGTTCCCGGTGACGGGTGACGAGGCGATCGCGGCCGGTAGAGAGCGCCCGGTCGCGGCCGCCGCCGACGGGAACGGGACCGCCGAGAGGAACAGCACGAGGAGCAGCGCCACGCCGGCCACGGACCCGAGCGTTCGGTTCAACGTCGCGTCCACCTCCGAGTGCGCCACCAACGGTAGGTGACGATGACGACCGCCAGGGCGATCGCCGGGACGAAGGAGAGGAGCGGCACCAGCCAGACGGGAAGCGGCGCCGAGGGCGCTGCGATCGAGGGGCCGGTGAGCTTGAGCGGGTTCTGCCCGTTCGTGGACGGGAGCTTCACCACCGCCAGCGGGACGGCGAGCGTGGTCGAGGACTGGACCGCGCCGGAGGCGTTCAGCACGGTGGCCGCGACCGTGATCGAGAGGGGGGCGGCGAACGCGGAGGTGAGGGCGGTCAGGTTCGCGTGCTCCGAGAGGTTGGCACCGGCCGACATCGCGACGGTGAGGTAGCCGCCGGCGGCGCCCTCTAAGGTCGCGTTCCAGCCGAGCGCGGCGAGGCGCGCGGCGTCCGCGACCGTGAGCCGCACGGTCTCCCCCTGGTTACCGGTGTCGGCGACGTAGAACGGTACGACCACGGCCTCGGCGCCGACCGTCGGCGCGGTCGCCGTCGAGCCGACCGCGACGCCATAGTATCCCACCACGTTCACCCGAGGCCCGGGCACGACCGCGCCCACCACGGTGCCGTTCGAGAGCGCGAACTGGAGGAGCACCGACCCGTGGTCGACGTCGGTTCCGGTGGGGACGCCGATCCGGACCTCGCCCGAGGCGGAGGGTCCGCCGGGCGTCAGATTGTAGCTCGTGGTCGTGAAGTTGAAGCTCCAGAACTTCGGAGAACCGACGGGGGTGACCGAGACGGGGACATTTCCCACGTCCCGGACCGAGAACGAGAACGTCACGACTCCGCCCGCGGTCACCGTCGCGCCGGTCGGTCCCACCAGCGAACCCGTGACGGCACTGACGGCCGGAACCGTGAGGTAAAGGACCGTCCCGAGGTTCCCGTGCGCGACCACGACTGTGGTCCGGGCAGTCGCCACGCTCGCAATCCCGTTGAGCGTCCCGTTGGCCTGCGCCGTCACGGAGTACGTCCCGAGGGGCAGTGCGACCGGTACCGACGAGCCCGGGCTCACCTGGGCGAAGAGCACCCGTTGACCGAACGGGTCGGTGACGACGACCGTCGCCGGGCCGGCGGTCGCCCCGGTCGCGTTCGGGGCCGCGACCGAGATCGTGTCGATCCAGGTCGGCGAGAGGACGAACGAGACCGGGCCGGCGGCCGAGGGGAGCGCCAGGACCGAGGAGAACCCGGCGAGCGGTTCCGAGCCTCCGCCTCCGGAGGCGTAGACGGAGTAGGCTCCCGGGCTCAGCAGCACGGAGAACGAGCCGTTGGCCGCGGAGACGGTCGTGACGTTGTTGGAGGGGTAGGGACCGAGGAGGCGTACGGTCCCGGAGACGTTCCCGGGAACGCCGGGGCTCGTCAGGCTCCCGTTGAGCCAGACCCCCACGGGCACGCCCCGCATCGCGAGCGCGCACTGGGAGGCCGAGTTCCCGGCGACACAGGTCTGTCCCGCCTCGCCGGACCACTGGACGTAGTAGCTCCCGTTGGGCCCGGTGGTCGAGCCGGTGGCGTTCGCGAACTCCTGGAAGGTCGAATCCGGCGGCAGGACGGCGGAGAAGGTGCCGCCGACCGCGTTCGAGATCACCCGCGTCGGACCGGGCCCGACGAACGTGACGGTCGTGTTGATCGAGAGCGCGGTCCCCTTCGGGTCGGTGAGCGTCCCGGTAACGGAGACCCCGGCCCGGTTGAGCACGAGCGTCGGGCTGATGACGCCGCTCGCCGACACGGTGACCCGGGTCAGGTTCTCATAGACCAGCGATCCCGCGGTCGCTTTCACCGAGGCGGTGTAGGTCCCCGGTGCGGCGTGGAACCCCTTG
>DASPQC010000004.1:0-7440 GCA_035625165.1 Thermoplasmata archaeon
CGGGCGCGGAGGGATTTGAACCCTCGACCGCCGGGTTAGGAACCCGGTGCCCTATCCAGACTAGGCTACGCGCCCGGGACGGTTCTGGCGGGCCTCGATATCAGGGCTTCGTCGGGGTCACGGAGTTGGTTTCCGGCAGCAACCGGTCGTATCGGTGGTCGACCGGTGCCGAGAATCCGGACGCGGGTTCTTGCAGAATCTCAATGCCTTCCAGGAATTCCCGCAGCGTCGGAAGAACCGCGCGGCGGGCCGGGCCCGGTGAAGGGGGAGTTCCCGCGGCGGCGCCGAGCGCCCCGACGAGCCAGCGATCCGCGCCGACCGCCATCAGGAATGGAAAGACGCGGGACTCTCTCGTCAGCAGCCCAAAGAGGAGCTCAGGGCGGGCCTCGGGCCGGGGTGTACCGGTGACGAACACCACCTGGTCCGCGGTGCGGCCCTGGTAGGGCGGAACGCGGGAAGGGTCGAGAAATGTCCGGTGGGTCACCCATCCGCGCAGGAGCATTCTCCTCTGTGAGAACGGAAGGCCGAACGGTCCGACCAGGTGGGCTCCGCGCCCCTGGGCGGCCGCGACAAACGGGCGGTTCACGAGCTCGCGGGCCGCCCACGTCTGGTGCGGAGTGAGGCTGGAGATCTCCCGTCCATCGGGTTCGGAGGAGGAGCTTCCGCCGAGCCCGTGAGGATACGCGAGCGTCCCCTCGATCCCGGCGAGATGGCACCAGAGGCCCTCGAAGTCGAAGTAGACGGGGATGTTCGGTCCGTCGGCCCGCACGGTCGTCACGGCCGGAATGCCACCGAGTCGGTCGGCCCCGATTCGGTCGGCCATTCTCCGGGCGTCGGCGGACTTCGAGTGAAACGCGACGGCGAGCGCAACCTGCGTCCCGGTCCAGAGGACGACCGTTCCGGGGTCGGAGGAGACCCAGCGGATGAGTTCCTCGGACCGGTCGGCGAACGGGCGGATCAGGAAGAAGCTCACGTGGGGGCGGGCCAGCGGGACCGGGTCCGGCACGTACCGGTCGCGCAACCACCCCTCCTCGTACGCGCGGCGGCGGACCGCGTGGTAGGTGGAGCGCGGGATTTTCACCTGGTGGAGGCGCTCCCGCTCGCGGTCCGGCCGCGCCGCGAGCAGCACGGCCATCACCCGTGATTCGGCGTCCGTTAGGGCCCGCACTCGGTGAGACCCCCTCCCTTGCTACATACTAGCACGGTGTCCAAACCGGGCGGCTCGGTTGAGACCCCGTCTTTAAGTGACGCTCCCCGCATTTCTCTCTCGGTTCGGAGCGTTCGTACCAGGAGATTCAGCATGACCGTCCTTACCCGAGGGACCGTCGCAGCCGTCGGAGTGTCGCTCGTCCTATTGATGGTATGCGTGGAAGGGACCGGTCTCGCCGCCGCGTCGGGAGCGGGGGTTCTACAGCCCGCCGCAAATCCGCTCGCCCAGTGGGCGTACGGTGGGCAAGCCAGCTGGACCGGCACGACCATCGACGGGAACCTCACGCTGACCTGGACGGCATCGTACGGTTGGTCGGTAGTGTTCACTTCCACGAGCGTCAACGCCACCGTGACGCAGCTCGAAGAGCAGCGCACGGTCGGGTTCGACGTCACCGTACAGCTCGCGGCCCCGCGACTCCACGCCCAGCTTCGCTACCACGCGGTGGAGAACGACACGGCCTTCGCGAACCTCACCACCGCCGCGACCGTCCTCGTGAACGGTGTTCCGGTGCCAGCGCTCGGCATACTGAACGCATCCAACATGGCCCGGGCGACGCTTTCCGAATCTCTGACGGCGGCGACCGCCCTGAAGAGCGCGAGTGCCTTCCTCAACGTGTCGGCGAGCGCCGCCTCCTTCGTTCAGTTCGACCCGGCCTTGGGCCTCGTTCCCCTCAACCTCTCCGGCGTCTCCGAGTGGAGCTCCGCAGCGGTCGCGTCGCCGTCGGCGCAATGGATGATCGACTATGCCTGGTCGACTCATTCGTTCAACGGCACCCAAGCCGGTAACTCTGGGTCGGGCCAAGGGAGCTGGAGCACCTCGACCGCGGTGGCGCTCACGGGATTGGTGGTCAATGTCGCCCCGGTCTTCCACGACCACCACACCCGCCTCGCGATTCAGCTCGTCCTCATCGGAGGCGCCGACCTCTACGACGGCTTCCTGCTCGTCCCCCACGACTTCGACCTGTTCGGCGGCGCTACGCAGCCGTTCGACCAGTACTCCGTCGGCAGCGCCTCGCTGACAGCGGGCGGCCAGGGCGAGGTTCTCTTCCTCACGCCGGGTCGTGTTGGACCCAGCTCGTTGACGGCCGCCCAGACGACGTTCGGCGCTTCGACCGCAACGGTCGCGACGGCTCAGCCGCAGGGTGGTCTCGCCCCGGCCGCCGAGAGCTCGCCCGGGACCACGGTGGTCGCCCAGCCGATGTCCGTCGGTCAGGCTCATTCGATCGCGAACTGCCTGTCGACCGGAGCCGGCTGCTCCAGCCCCGTGGGCGGCTTACCCCGCGGTCTGTTCTTCGTGGTGGTCGTGGGGGCTGTAGTCTTGGTCGTCGCCGTTGCCGGTCTGGTGCTGGTCACCGAGCGGCGTCGCATTCCGCCCCCCGTCTACCCCAACGCGCGGCTCTACCCTCCGGGAGCCGCCGGCGTGACAGCTCACCCCGCCCGCGGCACCACTCCCGGTAGCCCCCCGCCGCCGAACGAAGAGGATCCGCTGAGCCACCTCTGGTAGCAGGTTCGTTCTCGGCGTTTCAAGAGAGCCGTGTTCCGCCGGGCCGGGTTCGAGCCGGGTGTCGCCGTAGAGCTCGTGGCGCCCCCGACCAGGAGTCTGTCGTAAGGCCCTAACCCACCGCCCCCGGCGGCGGGGTCGGGCCGGCTGGAGGTACGGAGAGCGAGCGCGCGAGGCTCTCCGCCTCCAGGTAGGCGAACACAAGAACGACCCCTTCCACCACGAAAAAGAGGAGGCCGAGCACCATCCATAGAACCAGTCGGTCCTGCACGACCGCGTACTGCCGTTCTTCGACCAGGCGCTGGAGCGACGGGAGCTCCTCCCACAGGAAGTAGTTCACGACCGCGGAGAGGAAACAGTAGACCGCGCCCGCGAGGCCGGCCGCGTAGAAACCGAGGAGGAGCCCGACGAACCAGACCACGAGAAGCAGCAGAAAGAGGAGACCAGCCAGGAAGGCGATCACAAAGCCGAGGGAACGGGCGAGCCGGAGGGTGGAACGGAGCGTCTCGTCGGAAAACGGGGGCCGAGGAGCCGGTGACGGCGGTGGCATCACCCCGGGCGCCCTCGTGAAATCGACCCCCGGTGGTGGTGGCCCGGCGGCGGTCATCGTCGTGCGAGGCTCTCGGCCGGCACCGGGTAGCGGAGGAGGGCGGCGATCCCGCCGAAGGCCCTCGATAGCATCTCCCCTTCCTCGCTCTCGGTGGACACGAGGCGGGCGGTGCCACCGGACTCAGCCGTCCGCCGGAACAGCTCTTCGACGAAGTCCTCGCTGCCGCCCTCGGTGACCGTCCGCTGGCCGCACTTCGGGCACGGAGCGTCCAGCACCCGGTCGATCTCGGAGTCCGGAAGGGTCTTCACGAACTCGTGTTGGCACATCGTGCAGCGGAACGTGACTCGCTGCTCGCGCAGGCCCTCCGAGATGAGGAGCGTGTCAACGGCTCCCAGCTCGAGGGCGTGGATGACGTCCCGCTCCCCGTAGGCCGCGAGCCCCTGCTCGGCCTTGCGGATCTCGGTCAGGAGCCGCTGGACGATCCGTTTCTCTTCCGTGAGCTCGAGCCCATGGAGCGTCTGGGTCGCCTTTTCGACCAGCTCTTTGAGGCCGTACTCGTCGGTGTAACCGGTGTCGAAAAGCGGCTGCACGACCTTCGCCTGGAGCTCGTAGTGGAGGTAATTCTCCTTGTAGAAGTACTCCTTGGTCGCCCCCGGCCCGCCGAGGAGGATCCCCTTGAGGTCGTCCTTCCGCGGGAGGAACAGCTCGTTCGCCATCTCGCCGATCTTGACGAAGAACTCGTGGGCCGCGTGCTCGATCATCCGCTCGAAGCGGTGCTGGGACTGGCCGCCTCGGCCGTGCTTGCTCGGTACGAGCGATTGCCGGTTTCGGAGCGTCTCGACCCGCTTGCCCCGCAGGAACCCGATCGTCACTTCGGCGCGGTCCATTACGATGAGCCCCCAGATCTCGGGTTCGTGAACCATCGCGAGGAGCGGGTCCAAGAAAAAGCTCGAGTCGCATCGGTAGAGGTAGGTGTTGAGGGGCTCCGGCGGCTCGACGATGAACGTCACCGGCTCCGACTTGTCGGCACCGACCGCCTTGCTGCCGACGAAAAAGGCGACGCCGTTGGCCGGCGGCTCCTTGAAGGCCCGCACCCGGCCCATCAGAGACTCGATCGCCCACATCACGTTCTTGCGGGTCGTCCGGCTCTTGATGTTGGAGCTCTGAGCATACTCGTTCCGGAGGTAGGACATCACGTCGGAGATCTGCTTCCCCGGCGAGACGTAGAAGCTGATGAGCTCGGTCGCCCGGCCTTTGCAGGCCGCGATCTCGTCGAGCTTCCTCCGGAACGAGTAGCGGGCTAGCTGGAGGTCGGCCGGCGCGGAGCTCATCACACCCCCCCGGTCCCCGGGAGACTAAAGATTACGGGGTCTCCCGCCGGACCGCCGGGAGGGGCGGCCCGACTCCGGGGCCCGTGCCCCGGGCGGAGGAGTCAGAGCAGACGGCGGACGTGCTCGTCGATGACTTCCTCGGGATAGGCGCCGACGATGCGGTCGACCAGCTTCCCCTGCTTGAAGAACAGGAGCGTCGGGATGCTCATGATGCCGAGGGCGCCGGCCTTCTCGCCGTTGTCGTCCGAGTTCATCTTGCCGAACGCGATCTTCCCGCGGTACTTCTCGCTCAGCCGGTCCACGATCGGGGAGACCATGCGGCAGGGCCCGCACCAGGGCGCCCACACGTCAATCACGACCGCCGAGTTCTCCCCGGCAAAACGGTCGAAGTTAGACCCGCCGATCTCCTGAACGCCCATCGAAGCTCACCTTGCATACTTCCGAGGCGAGTCGGCTATTAAAACCTCCGTTTCTGCGAGGGAAGCGAGGGGCGTTGACTTCCCTTTCGTGCTTTCCCGGAGAGAAGCTCCGGCGCTCAGGAGCGACGACCGGGACCGGACGAACACTCTTTGTAGATTCACGCCCATTCTCGGTTCGTGAGTTCTGCGCCTGGTTTTGACCCGCGCCCGGCGCCCCGTCGTCCACGACCTCCGATGGGCGATGCGGTCCCGTTCGTCGACCGCGGCGGCTACCGGCCTTCCCTCCTCAGCCCCGCGGCCCGCAAGGGCATCCGCAACCGGATGCTTCTCTTCCGGCAGGCCTCCCTCGAACGGATCGCCGCCCTCACGGGGGCGCCGCCGACGGAGCTTCGACGATTCTGCCGGGAGCTCCGGGAGAGCAACCTTCCGGACGTTCTCCTTCAGCGGGGGGCCGGGATGGCGTTCACGCAGGAGCTACCCCAAGGGGCCCTGCTCTACCTCCTCGTGCGTGCGTGCCGACCCCAGCGGGTGGTCGAGACCGGGGTCCGGCCGGGCTACTCGACCAGCTGGATCCTTTCCGCGCTCGAAGCGAACCGCTTGGGCGAGCTCACTTCGCTCGGTCCAGGTCCGACGTCGGGCCGCATGTCCGGGGTCGGCAACGTGACGGTCGGCCAGTTCGTGCCGCCCGCGCTCCGGTCCCGCTGGACGCTCGCCCTCGGGAACTCCGAGGACCGGCTGAGGGAGATCCTTTCCTCCGCCTCGGGCGTGGATGTCTTCTTCTACGACAACGGTCCCGATGCCGCGCGGGCCCGCTTCGAGCTGAAGGCCGCCTGGGAGGCGCTCTCCGAACGCGGGATCCTGCTCGCCCACCACGTCGACGCGAACGCCGCGTGGGCCGACTTCTGCCGGGCGCAGGGCCTCGGCCCCCAGGTGCTCGACCCCGGGCCGCCCCCCATGGGAGCGCTCGGGATGGCCCGCCCCCGCTGAGCCGTAGCGGGCTACCGCTCGAGCTCCTCGACCAGGTGAATCACCGCCGGGAGGATCAGCTTCTCGAGGGCGGTTCGCACCGCGCGCTCGCTCCCGGGGAGGGCGAAGACAGGCTTACCGAAGAGGACGTAGAGGTTCGCCCGGCTGATCATCGCGAGAGGACCGACCTCTCCGAAGCTCATCGAACGGTAGATCTCGCCAAAACCCTCGAGCTTGCGACCCCCCATTGTCTCGAGGGCGTTCACCGTGAGGTCGCGGGAGGAAACACCGGTCCCGCCCACCGTCAGAGCCGCCTCCACGCCGGTCTCCTTGAGCCACGGTTCGAGGCGGTCCCGCACGTCGGCAATCGAGTTCGCCACCAACCCATAGTGGGTGATGGAGTGCCCGGCCCCGCGGAGAAGCTGCTGCGCGAGTTGGCCCGAGGGGTCGTCCTCCTCGGTGTGCGTGTCGGAAACGGAAAGGACCGCGAAGCCGAGGGAGCGCGTGCCTCCGAGGTGGTGACGGTCACTCGCCGCTGCTCCGGGGGATGACGGTGTCATGAGTCCTTCCGAGGCCGCTTCTCCTTCCGGACCACTCGAATCGCCCCGAGCGAGGTCCGAGGATAGAGGCCCCGCGCATCCTTCTCGAGGTACTTGACCATGTCCCACGTCGTCAGCAGGGCCACGGTCGCTCCGACCAAAGCCTCCATTTCCACGCCGGTGCGGCCGACGGTCTCCGCGGTCGAGGTAACCCGGACCGAGGAGCGACCGACCGTGAGGACCACCTGGCTCGAGGTGAGCGGAATGGCGTGGCAGTGTGGAATCAGCTCTGCGGTCCGCTTCATGGCCTGAAGCCCGGCGACCTCTCCGGTAGCGATGGGGTCTCCCTTCTCCACCCGGCCGGAACGGATCGCCCTCAGGGTCGAGGGACCGACCTTGAGTTCTCCGACCGCGACGGCCCGACGATGGACCTCGGGCTTCCCGGCTACGTCCCGCTGCCGAGCCATCCCTAGCCGCCTCGCGTGTTCTCGGCCGCGAGGTGCGCCAGCACCGCCTCGAGCTGAATCCGGTCAGAGGCTCCTTGGGCCAGACGGAAGTCGACTTCGCCCAGGTACTCGATCAGCCGCACCTTCGCGCGGGGCGGGAGGACGGTGTCGGGGATGTCGGGAAGGTAGCCGTGCATCGCCTTCAGGATGTCCTCGCCCGACGTCCCTCGGTCGGTAAAGAGGGCGTAGAGTCGGTCACGCGCCTCCAAGAAGTTCCCCTTGAGGGCCGAGGTCAGCATCGCCTCGACTTCCCGGCGCAGGGGGACGGTGGCGTACTCCTTCACGGTCTCCGCGGTGACGAAATCGGCGTGGGTCGCGGCCAGCTGGAGGAGGTTGGTCGCGCGGCGAAGGTCGCCACCGCCCGCCGCGACGATCGTTTCGAGCGCCTCCGGCGCGAGCTTCTTGCCCTCGGCCTTCGC
>DASPQC010000005.1:0-3594 GCA_035625165.1 Thermoplasmata archaeon
TCGAGCCCCGGGAGCCCCCCTCGGTTTCGACGACCCGGTCCGGGCATGGCTACGGTGAGCGCGCATGACACCCTTGGCTGTTGAGCCTTGTCGAAGCAGGGCCGGCTCGTGGTCCCGGAGGGTGCGCTGAATCTCCTCGCGAATCTCCTCGCGAGTGTGCAGTTCAGTCTCTGCAGGACCGTTGACCGGCCCCGCTGCAGATTGCCGGTCGACATCCAGCGGGCCAGGGGATGGCTTGGGTACGGAAGTCGCCCGAGCACCCCTATGGAGGACGCGGAACCGTGGCTTCCTAGACCCACGGCCGTCGTTCCGGCAGTGGGCTTGGAGCGGACTGGCCGTTCGAGCCGCGCGGTCCGTGGCGATAGTTCGCTCTACCCGTGGTGTGCGGGGAGAGGGATTTGAACCCACGAACCCCTACGGGACCAGACCCTGAATCTGGCGCCTTTGGCCAAGCTTGGCAATCCCCGCGCGGGGCCGCCGAGCGTCGTCCTGCTTATGACCGTTCTGACGGCCGCTTCCCCGAGACTAGGGACCCCGCGCCTGCGGGGATCCACCCTCGACGACCTCCGGGCACCACGGGGCTCGCGCGGGGGCGCGAGGGGCAATTCCTGGGGTGGAGGTGATCACGCCGCCGGGACGGGCGGCGAGCCCCGGACCTTCTCGGCCTCGAGGATGTCGAGCCCCTCGCGGACCGTCGCCTTGTCGTGAACGATCGCCCGAAGCGCCTTCAACATCGCGACCGGATGGTCCGATTGCCAGATGTTGCGGCCCATGTCAAGGCCGTGGGCCCCCGCTGCGACCGCACCGTGCGCGAGCTCGAGGGCCGCGCGGTCGGAGTCGAGCTTCGGCCCACCGGCGACCACGATCGGCACGGGGCAGCCCTCCACGACCTTGGAGAAGTTGTCGCAGTAGTACGTCTTCACGACATGCGCGCCGATCTCGGCCGACACCCGGCAGGCCAGAGCGAGGAAACGGGCGTCGCGCTTCTCGAGCTCCTTCCCGACCGCCGTGATCGCCATCACGGGGATCCCCGCCTCCTCGCCGTCGTCGACGAGCCTCGAGAGGTTGACCAGCGACGGGTGCTCGTGCGGAGCGCCGATAAAGACGGAGAGGGCGACCGCGCTGACGTTGAGCCGGGCCGCGTCGCGCATCGCCGTCGTGATCGCCTCGTCGGAGAGGTCCTCCTTGAGGACGGTCACGCCTCCGGAGACCCTCAGGAGGATCGGGGTCGTCGACTCGGGAGGGACGCAGGTGCGCAACACCCCCCGGGTGAGCCCGAGAACGTCGGCGTACGGGAGCAGGGGGGCGATGGTCGCCCGGATGTTCTCGAGCCGTCGGGTCGGGCCCATGAAGTAGCCGTGGTCGACCGCGACCATGACCGAGTTGCCCAGCGGAGGGCGGAACATGCGGTGCATCCGGTTGCTCATTCCCCAGTCCATAACCCACCCCTCGACGATTCGCGCACCGACCTTCGACAACTTAGCTTTGAGGGACGGCGCCCGCCCTCAGTCCGCGGGGGCCCGCGGGCCGGGCCGTAACACCACGGGGACCCTGCGGTCCTCCTTCACCCGGTTCAGCACGACCTGGGTGTTCGACCGCTCGACGTGCGGGTCCTGGAGCGTATGCTTGACGAACCGGTCGAGGTCCCGCCGGTCGCGGAAACGGCCGATCAGGAGCGCGTCGTAGTCGCCGGTGACGTCGTAGATGGCGTAGGCGTGGGGATCGTGGGCGAGCCGCTCTTCGACCTCCCGGAGCTTGCCCTTGGAGATCCGCACGCCGACCACCGCGCAGAGGTCCCAGCCGAGCAGCTCGTCGTCCAGGACGGGAACGTAGCCGCGGATCACGCCGTCCGACTCCATCTGCGCGACGCGCGAGCTCACGGTCGTCGGCGAGACCTTCAACCGGTGGGCGATCGCCCGGTGGCTCGCGCGCGCGTCGACGTTGAGCTCCTCGAGGATCGACCGGTCGAGCTCGTCCAGGCTGGACGTGTGGCCCATGCCCCTTGAGAGCGGCCACAGAACATAACGCCTGGTGGGCAGAATCTGGACGTCCGTCCATTTCCCTGCACTCAGGGTTCTTGTAGCCGGTCACGCTCCGACCCCCGGGGCGATAGCGGGATGGCGAGCCGAACGGCGGGGAAGGCGGAGGACGGCGAAGCGGTGGTCGAGCGCCTGGCGGCGGAGAAGGTCCGCTGGGTCCAGCTGTTCTACACGGACGTCTTCGGCGGATACAACCAGGTCGACGTCCCGCTCCCGGCGCTCGAGCCCGAGATGTTCCGCACGGGGGTCCCGAAACTCGACGGCTCGTCCGTACGGGGGTTCCGAGAGATCTTCGAGTCGGACATGCTCCTCGTCCCCGACCCGTCCACGATCGCCAACATCCCCTGGAACCCCGAGGCCGGGCGCACGGTCCGGTTCATCTGCGACGTCCGGCTCGGCGCCTCCAAGGAGCCGTACGAGCACGACCCCCGCGGGGTCGCCCGCAAGGTCGAGCACGTCCTCGCCCAGGCCGGCTACGACGTCTCCTACTGGGGTCCCGAGGTCGAGTTCTTCGTCTTCGACCAGGTCGAGCTCGTCCCGTCGTACCAGGGCGTTCGGGACGCCTGGGCCGGCGCCGGCTACCTGATCCGCCAGGCCGAGTCGCCCTGGCAGCCCGGAGCCTCCCAGTCGACAATCCGCCTCAAGGAAGGGTACCACCGAACCCCGCCGGTCGACTCGCTCGTCGGGCTCCGCGCCGAGATGTGCAACATCCTCGCCGACGACTTCCACCTGACGCTGGACGCCCACCACCACGAGGTCGCGACCGCGAGCCAGTCGGAGATCAACCTGAAGTTCGACGAGCTGGTCCCGATGGGCGACCACATCCAGGACCTCCGCTACGTCATCAAGAACGTCGCGCGCCGCCACGGGAAGATCGCCTGCCTGATGCCGAAGCCGATCTACGGCGACAACGGCATCGGGATGCACACCAACCAGTCGCTCTGGTCGAAGGGGCAGAACGCGTTCTTCGACCCGGACGACCGCTACGCCGAAGTCAGCCAGACGTGCCGGTACTACGTCGGCGGGCTCCTCGAGCACGCTCGCGCCCTCTGCGCCATCACCAACCCGATCACGAACTCCTACCACCGACTCGTCCCGGGCTACGAGGCGCCGGTCTTCATCGCCTGGAGCAAGGCGAACCGGTCGGCCAACGTTCGGATCCCGTTCTACCACAAGGGTCGCGCGGGGGCGAAGAGGATCGAGTACCGCACGCCGGATTCTGCGGCGAACATCTACCTCACCGAGGCGGCCCTGGCGCTCGCCGGGCTCGACGGGATCCGGCGGAAGATCGAGCCACCGCCCCCGGTCGACGAGAACATCTACAAGCTCACGCCCGCCCGACGGCGGGAGCTCCAGGTCCGGGAGCTGCCTGGCTCGCTCGCGGAGGCGCTGGACTGCCTGGCCTCCGACCGGGCCTTCCTCAAGCCCGCCTTCGCCGACAGCCTCCTCGACACCTACGTCGAGATGAAGCGCGAGGAGCAGCTCGAGCTGAACCTGCGGCCCCACCCGTACGAGTTCTATCGGTACCTGGACGTGTAGTCCGGAGGGCACGGGG
>DASPQC010000006.1:0-5971 GCA_035625165.1 Thermoplasmata archaeon
GCTCGCCGCCTCGCTGTCGAGCATCATCTGGACGATTCTGATCTACCTCCTGATCACGGCGACTTTGACGACCCAGGCAGGTCGGCTGGGGGATATTCTCGGCCTCGGGGCCGTCTATAACGGTGGTTTTGCGCTCTTCACCGTCGGGTCGGCGTTGTCGGGGTTCGCCCCGACCGCGAACTTTCTGATCGCTTCCCGAGGGGTCCAAGCGATCGGGGGCGCGATCATGTTCGCGAACGGGGCGGCACTGGTCGCGCGGGTCTTCCCGCCGCGCGAACGGGGCCGAGCCTTCGGGTTCCTCTCGTTCGGCTGGTCGGTGGGGGCCATCCTGGGGATCCTGCTCGGCGGGGTGATCACGACGGCCCTGGGCTGGCGGTATATTTTCTTCATCAACATCCCGATCGGGGTGATCGCCGTCGTGCTGGGGCTCCGGACCCTGCCCCAAGTCCCGAAGACGACGGTGAAGTTCGACATCCCGGGGTTCCTTCTGTTCGCCGGAGCCCTGGGTCTCGTCTCCTACGGGGCGATCGACTTCGCCTCGTACGGTCTCGACTGGGCCAATCTCACCTACGTCGTGCTCGGTCTTCTCCTCGTGCCGATCTGGGTGATGGTCGAGCTCCGGATGCCCGAGCCGATGCTCGACCTTCGCCAGCTCAGGAACCGGCTGCTGGGGTTCAGCCTCTCGGCCGGCTTCCTTCAGAGCCTGGGCTATCTTTCGGTGGTCTTCCTGCTCACAATGTACCTACAGGGGCTGCGGGGACTCTCTCCACTCGACGCCTCCCTGCTCCTCGTCCCTGGCTATCTCGTAGGGGCGTTCGCGGGTCCGTTCATGGGCCGCCGTGTCGACCGGTTCGGCCCGAGAGCACTCGCCACCGGTGGCATGCTTCTGCTGATGGCCGCGGTCGGCCTCTACTCCCTGCTTGGACCCACGGCGTGGCTCGGGTGGATTCCCCTGATTTCGCTCCTGAGCGGTGTCGGTTCCGGTATGTTCTACCCCGCGAACAACACCGCGATCATGAGCCAGGCCTCACCGAAGACCTACGGTGCCATCGCCGGACTTCGGGGAACGTTGGCGAACATGGGGACGTTGTTGAGCTTCGTTCTCGCCCTCACCATCGCCTCGGCGAGCGTGAGCCGCCCCGTGGCCTACCGGGTGTTCCTGGGCACGACCAATCTGGTCGGTGGAGTCGGGACCTCGTTCCTGAACGGCATCCATGCTGCGTTCCTGGGGTCGGTGGTCGTCCTCGTCATCGGGGCGGCGTTTTCCTGGTCCCGAGGACCCGCCACGTCCGCGGGCCCGCTGGCGTCCTCTCCGCCGGCGCCCTCGCGTGACCCGTAATCCAGTCTGTCACTAGAGCTAGCCCTAGTATCGGGCCTTGACTTTGGAACGACGGCGCAGGGCGTCCCGCAACATCCTCGAGTGGTCAAACGCCAAGGGGTGGGCTTGGTCCAACGGAACCCACGCTGCGAAGCTCGCGTCGTCCCCAGCGCGGGGCTCTCCTCCCCGGCCCTTGACGAGGAAGGCGACCGAGGTGGTCGGCTTGCGGGGGTCCCGGTTCGGACCCGAGTAAACACCGAGCAACGGCCCCGGGGTTCCGCGTAGGCCAGTCTCCTCAAGGAGCTCCCGGACCAAGGCCTCCTCGACCGTTTCCTGAAGCTCTACAAATCCCCCAGGAAATGCCCAGAAGCCCTGGAAGGGTGGACGACCTCGACGGACCAACAGGACCCGTCCGCCTCGGATCCATACAGCATCGACTGTCAATGCCGGACTTCGAAATCGAGGGGACATAGGTTCGACAGGGCCCCCGGGTGTATTTGGGGCCACTTACTGATTCCCCTCCAGCATGGGAACGCATTCCGGGGACCACGTACACCTCGTTTCCACTCCACCGACCGGTTTTATGGGGGAGTGGCGAACCTCGTTCGGGCCGTCGGAGGGACCCTCATGGGCGCACCCCTCGTTCGCCGCAGTGTCCGGACGGGCGGCCTTCTGTTTCTGGTGGCCTCGCTCCAGTTCATTCTGGCGATGGCCATCGTCCAGCAGAAGTACGCCGGCTACAGCCTGACCCAGAACTACATCAGCGACCTCGGAGGGGCGCACTCTCCGTGGGCCCTCGTCTTCGATGGCTCAGTGATCCTCCTCGGCCTCCTGACCATCTTCGCGGTGTTTCTCGCGTGGGATGCCTTCGACGCGCGACCCAGCCGGGGGATCGGCCTCTTCTTCCTCCTCGTTGCGGGTATCGGAGCGATTGGTGTCGGAGTGTTCCCCGAGACGACCCCCGTCTTGAGCGGGGGGGCTCACATCATCGCAAGTGACATCGCCTTCGTGGGGGCTGGACTCGCCTTCCTCATCGTTTCGTTCGCCATGCGCTCGCCGCCCCACTGGCGCTACTCGAGCTCGTACACGCTCATCTCCGGGCTGGTCGTGATTCTCGCGATCATCCTCTTCTCGACCAACACCTACCTCGGGCTTGGCCCTGGGGGGATGGAACGGTTAATCGTCGCGCCCGTGCTCCTCTGGGCTCTCGTCGAAGGGGTGCATCTCGCCGCGCTTCCGCGCCTCGCCGCGGGGTTCCCCTCGAAGCACACGGCGTAGGTGGCCGCTTCTTCGGAAAAGCATTAAGCGTCCCTCGGCGGTCCCAGCTCCCTCGGTATGGAGATTCTCCGCAGCCGGGCGCCGCTCAGGATCAGCTTCGCCGGTGGCGGCACGGACGTCTCCCCGTACCCGGAGGAGAAGGGGGGCGCCGTCCTCAACTGCACGATCGACAAGTTCGCGTACGTCACCCTCCAGGCCGACCGGTCGAATCGGGGAGGGACCACGGTCGAATCGCTCGATTACGACCTCTCGGCCACGTATCGTCGGGCCTCCGACCTCATCTACAACGGCGAGCTCGACCTCGTGAAGGCCGCGCTCAAGGTGCTTACCCCCAACGCGACCCCGGCGAAATCGCACGAGAACCTCAAGCTGTTCCTTCACTCGGATGCGCCGCCGGGGACCGGCCTCGGGAGTTCCTCCACGATGTGCGTCGCCCTGGTCGGAGCCTTTCAGCACCATCTTCGGGAGCCTTGGACCTCGTACGACGTTGCGGAACTCGCCTACCGCATCGAACGTGAGGAGCTCGGGATCAAGGGCGGACGCCAGGACCAGTACGCGGCCGCCTTCGGCGGATTCAACTTCATGGAGTTCACCGGTCGCCGGACGATCGTGAACCCGCTCAAGATCAACCCCGAGGTCATGAACGAGCTCGCCTACCGCCTCCTCCTCTGCTACACCGGGACGAGCCACTACTCCAACGACATCATCGCAGAGCAGCAGCGGAGCTACACGGAGAAGCGGGGCGAGACCGTCGAAGCCCTCGACGCTACCAAGCAGCTCGCGATCGACATGAAGAACGAGCTTCTCCGAGGCAACATCGACGAGATGGGCCGCCTTCTCGACGAAGGATGGGCGTTCAAGAAGCGTTTCACGGACGGGATTTCCAACGAGACGGTCGACGCGATCTATGCCCGGGCCCGAGAAGCGGGGGCGCTAGGAGGGAAGCTTGTGGGAGCCGGGGGCGGCGGATACATCCTCCTCTTCTGCGACTTTGCTCGCAAGGCGAAGGTCGCGAAGGCCGTGCAGGACGCGGGGGGCCGGGTCACCGAGTTCGCCCTCGAGATGAACGGCCTCCAGACCTGGGCGGTCCGGGGCTCCAACTGAAGCGGGGGACATCACCATGGAGGCGCACGGCGTTCCGGCGCCTCCCCAAACGAACCCCCCAGTCGTTTCGATCGTCCTCGCGACCCTGAACGAACACGAGAACCTTCCCTGGATCGTGGAGGAACTGCGGCGACTTCCCCTTCCCCCGTACGAGGTGATCGTTGTGGATGACGGGAGCACGGACGGCACGCGGGAGTACCTCGCCATAGCGGCCGCTGCAGACCCGCGAATCCGTCCGATCTTACACGATGGTAAGCAGACCACACTCAAGGCCCAGTGCCAGGGAATCCTAGACGCACGGGGTCGCTACGTGGTCATCATGGACTCCGACCGCCAGCATCCTCCGAAGACCGTGCTGGGGCTCCTTCACGAACTCGAGGGAGGTGCGGGCCTTGCGATTGCCAGCCGCTACGTGTCGGGGGGCGCGGTGGGGGAACGGAGCTTTGCACGGGCCCTCATCTCGAGGGGAGCGGAGTGGACCGCGAAGTTCGCGCTACGGGATGCGAGGCGGGTCACGGACCCCGTTTCCGGCTTCTTCGCCTTCCGTCGGGAGGTTTTCCACCCGGTCGACCCGAGCTACCGGGGCTACAAGCTCCTCCTCTTCTTGCTCGTCATGAACCACGGACGGAGGGTCGCCGAGGTCGGCTACGTCTTCGAACCCCGTACCCAGGGAGCGAGCAAGGTGACCCAAGGCCTGGGGTTCGTACGGGTCTTTCTGCTCGAACTAATTTTGGCGAGGCGGCTCGAGCGCATGCTGAAGACGGAGAGAAGGTCACTTGCCGCCCGAGCCGAACCCGCCCGATAGGAATCGTCCCGCTGTTGGAGAGGGCCAAAGGATATTACGGAAGAGCCCTCGGAGCGGCCGGTCGATCATGAAGCTCCTCGTGACCGGCGCTTCCGGCTTCATCGGACGGCACCTCCTCCAGTCGGCGGTCGAGCGCGGTCACGAGGTCGTGGGGACATACCTCAGCCAGGAGGAGCTCACGACTCGCCTGCCGAATCCCTCCTCGATCGACTGGGAGCGGCTCGATATGCGCGACCCCTCGGCCGTCGCGAAGATCGTCGAGAAGGTTCGACCCGAGGGGGTCTTCCATCTCGCGGCCCAAGCCTATGCTCAGCAGGCGTGGAAGGATCCGGTAGATACCTTTGAGTCGAACGTAATCGGCACCATCCGTTTCTACGAGGCGCTGCGAGCCCATCCCCCGAAGAGCGGCATTCTTCTCGCGGCCTCCGCGTCGGCGTACGGTGAACCCACCGTCTTGCCGGTCCCGGAGGACGTCCCCCTCAACCCCACCAATCCCTACGGGGTCTCTAAGGCCGCGCAGGACATGCTGTCACTGCAGTACTCCCTCAACTTCGGTCTCAGGATTCTGAGGGCGCGTCTCTTCGGAACTACCGGCCCGGGGAAGACCGGTGACGCGCTCAACGACTTCGCCCGACAGGTCGCTCGACTGGAGCGGACGGGAAGGCCGGGAGAGCTGAAGGTCGGGAACCTCGACACCAAGCGGGACGTCTCCGACATCCGCGACGTGGTGAAGGCTCTGTGGCTCGTCTTCGAACGGGGCGACCCTCGGGCTCCGGTGAACGTCGGGGCGGGTCAGAGCTACTCAATCCGGGACATCGCGGAGACATTGGTGCGGCTGTCTCGTGTTCCGCTCCACATCGTCCCCGATCCCTCGCTGTTCCGGCCGACCGACGAACCGGACAACCGCGGCGACATTTCTCGCCTCCGGGCCCTCGGATACTCGCCTTCCTATCCACTCGAGCGGACGATCCGGGACGCTCTCGAATACTGGCGCGGGGAACCGTAACTCATTCGACCGAGCACGACGGGAAGGCGCCATGGTGGGGCGGAGTCCAGTCCCGAGAGTGAGACCCGCCGAACGGCGAGCATATAGCCCCCGCGTTCGTGGAGCCCGACATGGCACGACGTCGAGTGGTCATCGTGGGCGCGGCGGGCCGGGATTTTCACAACTTCAACGTCCTCTACCGGGGTCATCCGGAGTTCGAGGTCGTTGCCTTCACGGCCGCCCAGATTCCGAACATTGCGGGACGGGTGTACCCTCCCTCCTTGGCCGGGTCCGAGTACCCGAAGGGGATTCCGATCGTCCCGGAATCGGAGCTATCGGAACTGGTCGGACGAGAAAAGATTGACTTGGTCGTGATGTCCTACTCGGACCTCCCGCACGTCGAGGTGATGCACAAGGCTTCGATCGCCCTCGCAGCGGGCGCGAGCTTTGTACTTCCAGGACCCCGAGACACTCAGCTTGC
>DASPQC010000007.1:0-13781 GCA_035625165.1 Thermoplasmata archaeon
CGGAATGTCCCTTGCGGGACCGGAGTTCCGATTCGGTGATCGGTGGATCACAGGTTCCTTGCGCCTACCCACCGCTTATCGCAGCTTGGCACGACCTTCATCGGCGCCCGAGCCCAGCCATTCCCCAACTGACAGGAGTCAGCTACACTGATTGCGCTTGACAAGCGTCCAGAACGCGTGTGATTGGCGTCATCGGTCCCGTCGCCGGCACGGCGAAGGGACCCTCGCCCCTTCCCCGAAGAGGCCCCGGCCTCTGCGGGTGCATGTGCCGACCGAACAGCTTCGCCGTGGCGCGGCCTCTCTAGCAGCGGCCGCCTCTACTTAATCCCTTCGAGAGCCGCCCGGGGGTCCCCCGGCCCGTGCCCCGAGTTCAGCGGACGGTGAAGGGGCGCGGGGGCGCTCGCCCCATCGGCCGCGAAGCGGCGAACCGGCAGAGCCCCTCGGCATTCGGTCCGCACCCGGCACAGTTTCTCTCCGCCGGCACCGGCGCCCGCACGTGGTCTTCACGGACCTGGCCGAGCGCGACGTGGAGCCACCGCTCCTCTGACTCGCCGTAGGGGATCTCCACCCATCCTTCGTGAAGGCCATCCCCGGCCCGGTCGCCGTAGAGCACGATGCCGAACGGCGGGCGACGCCCGAAGGTCACCTCCACGAGGCGACACTCCGCGATCGCCTGGACGGTGTCGAACAGCCGCCCGTGGGCTTCGTGGTAGCCGACGAAGAGGTGGGTCTCCTTGTACTCGACCGGAACGAAGCTCCCGTCGGCCCGATGGACCACGAGGTCCGGTCGGCCCGCGATCCCCCACTCCGGGTCGATGAGGTTGGCGTGTCCGTTTGAGAAGCGGGGGTCCAGCTGGACGTGCTCGGGCGGGAACAGCATCGGGAGGTCGTCCTCGCCGGGGTCCTCGTAGACCAGCCGGTCGCTGTCCGAGATGTCGAGACGACCCTCGTTCACGGCCACCTGGCCGAGAGGGGGTGAGAACAGCGGAGAGTGGCGCAACGGCACGACGTCGAGCGGCGTCCTCACCGGCCCGAGCGCCCCGGTGTGCAACTGTGCATGGAGGGCGCGCTGGAGCTCCATCTCGTGAGGGCACCGGAAGTAGGAGACCAGGTCGTGCGGGGTCAGGTGCTCGAGCCGAGCGACCTCCAGCGTGGCCTCCATCGGCGACCCGTCCCGGCTGGGGGGCTATGAAGCTACGGCTCGAGACGAACGACGGGCGGCCCCCGTTGGCTCACCCGTCGGTCACCGAACGGAGGAGCTCACGTCGCCGCGCTTCCGGTAGGGGCGACCGGTCGAGGAGGACGCCCAGCAGCTCTGCATCCGCGCCGCGCGTGCGCAGAAAGGTGGCGAGCGTCTCGGCCCGGTCGTTCCGCCCGGCCTCCGCGGCTCGAACGAGGGCGTACTCCGGTCGGGTCACGCGCAGCGTCTCGCCCGCGAACGAGACGGTCTCCAGCCGGGCGACGCCCTCCCGCCCGCTCCACTCCTCGAGCGGGAGCGGCTCCAGGGAGGGGAACGGAACGGACCACTCAACGCGGGCCCCCTCACGGAATGTCCCGACGAACGCCCGCGCCCCGCGAACGACGCCCGGCCGGGGCCAGTCGGTCAGCGCGACCGGCTCGATCAGGAAGTCGCGCAGGAGCTCCCCGACCCGATCCACGCCTTCTTCCGTGGTTCCCAGATCGATGTCGCGCGGCTCGATCGGTGCGCCGAGAAGGCGGGCGGCCGCGGAGCCTCCCAGATACCAGCCGATGCCCCCAGACCTCATCGGACCCGAGATACGGGTCACCACCTCGCGCAGCGCCGACTCGAACGGGACGGGCTGGCCGAGGTACGCCTGCCCCATCATCGCGTCCAGGACGAAGCGGTTCCGCTGGTACGCCTGCCGGACCTTCCCGGACTCGGCGACCGGAAGAAGGAAGCGGCGGTGCCAGCAGCGCGGGCCCCCGAACATGCACGGGGTTGGGGGGTGGACGAACCCGAAGACGTCCAGCGGACCGCGCGGAGGTCCGTTCGCGTCCGAGCCGCCGGCCTGCGCGTGGAACGTGAAGTGGGTGGAGCTCCCCTCGCGGTCGACCGAGAGCTGGTGGAGGAACCCTCCGCCGAGGTCCGGCCCCGAGACCAGCTCGCTCGACACGCTCGAAGGACCCCGACCCGGGGCTCGCGCGGCGACCTACGCGGGAGGGACCGGCATCTCGAGCGCGGTCGGGAGCGGGATGCGGCCGGACTGCACTTCCACGTGGTGGCTGTTGCGGCTCGCGTGGAGGTAGGACCCGCTCGGGAGCGACTTCCAAACCCCGCGCTCTCCGTCGAACGGCTCGCTGCCGACGATGACCCGGTGGGGCTGGGCGAGGTAGGTCATCTCGTAGTACCGCCGGGTGGAGTCGATGAGCCCGGTCCCGTGGTCCCCCGTCCACTGGCAGAATGCCCAGAGCTCCTCCGGCCCGCGGGAGAAGAGGATGTTGAGCCCGGAGAACGGCGGGATTGGCGGCCGCTTCATCGCCTGCCACACTCGGACCAGGTCCTCGGTCGTTCGGATGTAGGCGAGCAGCGGGTTGCCCGTCTCCTCCGTGTGGCGCAGGAGGAGGTAGAAGAGAACCTCGCTGTCGTTGACCCCCTTCACCTTCGACTCGTAGAGGCCGAGGAGGGGCCGCGTCTCGGTCGGGAACGGGATGGCGCCATTGTGCCCAAAGAGCACCGTGTGGGTATCGAACGGTTGCGAGTTCTCAAGGGCAAGGAGGCGCTCCGGCGGAAGGTGGAGGGGGTTGCTCGCGTGCCGAAGGTGGCCCATGATGAAGGTGCCGTTCGCCTCCGCCGCCGCTCGTACGTACCGGTCCCGCTCCCCCGGCATGTACGCCCCACCCACGCCCTTCTCGACGCGGGTGCGACCTCCGTCCGTGTACCAACCGATCCCCCAGCCATCCGACTGGGCCTCCTCCGGGGTCACGTTCGACTGGGCGAGGAGGGAGCGGTCCGCGGTGACGAGCCACGACTCCGCCGACCCGGGCACTGTGGTCAGCTGCGCGAACAGTCGGCACATCGGTTCGGCGGACCCCGCACCGGTAGATAAGCGTCCGTCTTGGCATCCCCCCGACCGGGGCGTCGGACCAGCGCTCCCTCGCACTCGGGGCCCGGAAACCCCCATCGAGCGCTAACGCGCGGGCCAGCGACCTTTTTTAACCCCCCGCGAGTAGATTCAGACCACCCAAGGGACCATGGTCGCGATTGAGGTCACCCCATCCGCCCGGGATCAGGTGCGCCACATCATGGAGCGGCAGGGCAAGTCCGACTCGGCGCTCCGGCTCTACGTCGAGGGGGGTGGCTGCTCGGGTCTCACCTACGGCATGACGTTCGACCGGCGAGAGTCCGGCGACGAGGTCGCCTACGACCGGGACGGCCTCTTGGTCGTCGTCGACAAGGCGAGCGCCCCCTTGCTCGATGGGCTCAAAGTGGACTTCCTTCTCGGCCTCGAGCAGTCGGGGTTCAAGATCACGAACCCGAACGCGAAGCAGACCTGTTCGTGCGGCAAGTCGTTTTCGGCGTGAGAGTAACACCGGCGTTTTATACCACGTCCATTGTTGAGAAATCGGGGTAGCGAAGGAGGGCCCTAGGCATGAGCGATAGTCCGATCAAATTGGAAGTCACGAAGGAAGCGCAGGACCAGGTCCGGGAGCTCATCAAGAGCCAGAAACCGGGCACGGCGGTCCGCGTCTACCTCCAATCCGGTGGCGGCGGCGGCTGCGGAGGCGGCTGCGGCTCCGAGGGAGGCGGGTGCGGCTGCGGTGGCGGCGGAGGGCACGGTGGGCCGACCTTCGGCATGGCGTTCGACCGCCCCCGCAACGGGGACCAGGTCGTCCAGATCGACGGCTTCTCGATCGTGGTCGACGACCTTTCGGCCGCGATGCTCGAAGGGGCGCGGATCGACTACGTCCAGGACCTGAACGTCTCCGGATTCAAGATCACCTCGCTGAACACGCCGACCGCCCCCGAGGGCGGCGGCGGGTGCGGCTGTGGTTCCGGTGGGTGCGGCTGCGGTTAACCGCGGTCGGTCCAACCTTTTCCTTTCCCCTTTCTGAAGGTAGCGGGAACGCCTCGTGCTCTTCCCCGGCCCGCGCCCGTGAGCCAGGGCGCTGACGCGAGATTAAGAGGCCGCGACCTATTCGGCCGTCCGGGCTATCCATGAATCAATCCGGGGAGACCGCGGGGACGCTGATTCTCATCGGGCTGGTCATCCAGGTCGTGGAGGTACTGCTCTTCTTTCTCGCCGGTGCGGTCCTCCTGATCTTCCCCTTCCTCGGTGTCGTGCTCTTGCTCCTGGCGGTCCTCGGGCTCCTCTTCGTGGTCCTGGTCTACCTGTTTTCCTACGATCGGACGAGGCAGGGGGACTATGCGGGCGCCCGCACCCCGACGCTGGTGTTCGCCATCCTCTCGCTCCTCACCACCCTCATTCCGGGAGTTCTGTACCTCATCGCCTACGTGAAGCTCGGAGATGCGATGACCGAGGGCCCCGGGGCCATGGGACAACCGCCGTACTATGCCCCGCCCCCCGCGGTCTTCGCTGCGCCGCCCCCTCCGCTCGCTTCGGCGGCCCCACCTCCACCGGCGGCCCCTCCGCCCGCCGGTGGTGGGGGCTTCTGTTCCCAGTGCGGGAGCGCGCTGGTTCCCGGAGCGCGCTTCTGCCGGAACTGCGGGCGCCCGGCGGGATAGTTCGGAGCCTTCGGTCCTTGGCTCTCGGCTAGCGGTCCACCAGCGCCGCGCTGCTGGGCGAGTACCGCTCGCCCGCCGCGGAGCCCTTGGGGACGGCTCCTTCGATCCGTGCAAGGTCCCGGGCGGAGAGCGAGATCTCGACCGCGGCGGCGTTCTCTTCCAGGTACCTTCTCCGTTTGGTACCGGGGATCGGGACGATCTCCTCGCCCTGGGCGAGGACCCAAGCGAGGGCGAGCTGGGCGGGTGTGCAGCCCTTCTCGGCCGCCACCCCCGCGAAACGGTCGACGAGGGCGAGGTTGGGGCCCAAGTTTCCTTCCTGGAATCGAGGAACTCCACGGCGGAAGTCGTCGGCAGGGAGCCCCTCCAGTGTGCGCACCGTGCCCGAGAGGAATCCACGCCCGAGGGGGCTGAACGGAACGAAGCCGACGCCGAGTTCGCGACAGGCCGGGAGGATCCCACCCTCCGGGTCCCTCGTCCAGAGCGAGTACTCGCTCTGGACGGCCGTGATCGGATGAACGGCCAAGGCTCGGCGCAGGGTCCGAGGGCTCACCTCGGAAAGTCCGAGATAGCGAACCTTCCCTTCGTTGACCAGGCCGGCCATCGCGCGGACGCTCTCCTCGATCGGCGTTCGGGGATCGACCCGGTGGAGATAGTAGAGGTCGATCGTACGGACCCCGAGACGGCGGAGGCTCGCGTCGCAGGCGGCCCGGATGTGCTCCGGGCTCCCGTCGACCTGTCCCGGTCGACCCGCTTCGCCCGGCACGAACCCGCACTTCGTCGCGAGGAACACGTCCTCACGTCGCTCCCGGATCGTTCGACCGACCAGCTCCTCGTTCGTGAACGGCCCGTAGATGTCCGCCGTGTCCAGGAAGTTGACCCCGAGGTCGAGGGCGCGATGGAGCGTGGCCACGGACTCCGTGTCGTCGGGACGCCCGTAGGATTGCGACATGCCCATGCAACCGAGCCCGATGGCCGAAACACGGGGCCCGTTTCGACCGAGGTGGCGGGACTTCATGCGGTTCGCATCGCCTCCTCCCCTTTAGCCCCTCGCGTGATTCGGACCCGCCAACCTCCGGTGGTTCGGGCTCCTCCGCGGGACTTCGAGAGTCGTCGAGGGAGGTGCGTTCGTCCGTACGCTCGCAGGCAGTGGGCCCGGACGGATTTGAACCGTCGACCGACCGGTTATGAGCCGGTCGCTCTAAGCCGGGCTAAGCTACGGGCCCGCATCCGAGAAGGCGGAGGCGCCGCCGAGCGGAGTTTGGGGACGGCGGCAGAGTTCCGCCCTCCTTTCGAACCGCTGACCTTTCGGTTAACAGCCGATCGCTCTACCACTGAGCTACGGCGGCACCGGGGGCGCCGAGCTGGCATCGCGCTAATAGCCTTTCCGGCCGGACGGCGAGCGAACGACGTGTTCGGTCGCCCTTTGTTTCAGGTGCTGGATGAGCTCCGTGATCCGGTCGAGGGAGGAATCGAGGTTCGCCCAGTACTCCCGGGCCTTGTCGGTCACGACGGCGCCGTCCGCTGAGGGCTGGATGACCCCCTCCCGTTCGAGCAAGTGCAGGGAATAGCGCGTCTTGTGGATCGGCAGGTGGAGGGCCTCCGAGAGTCGGATGATCCCCGTCGGGGGGCTCTTCGTGAGGCGTTCGAGGATGTCGACGTTGCGGACGAGAAGGTCGAGCTCCTCCTCGATGCGGGCGACCAGCTGAGCGGAGTCGGTCACCCCTTCGAGCGGTGTATCGTCCCGCGCCGGATGGTCCGATGATTTTCCGAATGGCATGGACGGACCCCTCACCCCGGTCGCCTTACTTGAACGTTGTTAGGTCCCTGGCCGGCGGAGGTTTCCGGCCGAACTCTCCGGTCGACCGACCTTTCGACCCGGTCACCGGAGTCACGGGCCCGCCGGGATTCGAACCCGGGTTTGAGGCTCCGGAGGCCTCCGTGATGTCCAAGCTATACTACGGGCCCGTCGCCTCCGGGAGAACGCCGTCCCAGAACAGGCCCGTTCTTGACGTTTCGGCTGGCGGCCGCGTCGGGAGGATGCCGGTTTCGTGGACCACCGGCACCCACTCCCGGTGAGTCGAGCTTCTTAGTCGACGGCCCCGTGGGCCCACGTGGACCGCAACCTCCGACTCCTGGGCGTCGGCGTCGCGATCCGGATGCTGGGGAACGCGCTCTACAACCCGTTCCTGGCGCTCTTCCTGGTGAACGTCCTGCGGCTGAGCTACGTCGAGGTCGGCGCGATCATCGCGGGAGTCGGCGTGGTGCTCCTGCCGTTCAACTTTCTCGGCGGGCTCCTGACGGACCGGGTCGGCCGCCGCCGCCTCATCCTGCTCGGGCTCGCGGGGGAAACGGCCGCGACCGCGGGCCTCGCCTACGCGTTCGCTCTCCAGTCACTTCCCGGTGCGATCGCCGCGGCGCTGGGCGGTGGGCTGATCGCGACCCTCGCCGGGCCGGCCGCATCGGCGTACATCGCCGACTTCGCGAGCGGTTCCGAGCGGACCCGCGGCTTCACCTTCTACCGCATCGGCTTCAACGCCGGATACTCCGCGGGAGTCACGGCGGGGGGTCTGCTCATCGCGTCGATCGGCTTCGCGGGCTCCGTCGCCGTGGCGACGGGCATCATCGCGGCCGGCGCGCTCTTCCTCGCGCTGACCCTCGCTCCGTCGCCGCGCGACCTCGAGCTGGCACGGATGCGGTCGAGAGCCGGCCGACCGGAGTCGCCCCTTTCCGACCCGAAGCCGCCCAGCATGGCCGCGAGCTTCCGCCGGCTCGCGCACGACCGGGTCGCGCTCGAGCTCCTCCTCGCGGTCGCGCTGGCCGCGCTAGTGGTCGGCCAGTGGGGCGTGACGTTCCCGCTGTTCGTCCACAACGTGCTCGGGATCTCCTACTCGCTCCTCGGGGTCGGGCTCGCCCTGAACGGCCTCGTGGTCGTGTTCGGCCAGAGTGCCACGACCGAGAGCGTCATCGGCCGCCGCCACACGACGATCGCGATCCTCGGTCTCCTCCTCTACGGAGCGGCGTTCCTCGGTCTCGGCGCCGCGGGACTCTTCGCCGTCGTTCCCACGGCCGTTTTCTTCCTCGCCGTCGTCGTGCTCACCTTCGGCGAGAACCTCATCACCATCCCCCAAGCGACCCTTCCCTCCAACCTCGCGCCCTCGGGCGAGGTGGGAGCTTACAACGGAGCATTCGCCATGGTCGGGGCGGTCGGGTTCATCCTCTCGGTGCTCCTCGGCGGCGCGGTGCTCTCGTTCACGGCGAATCCGCTCGTCATCTGGCTCCTCCTGCTCGCACCCGTTGTCCCGGCGGTGCTCCTCTTCCGCCACAGCGCCCGCCGACTTTCCTTGGCCCAAGACACCGCCTGAACCCGCGGAGGGGATGAGCCCCGATTCGTCGGAACGACCCGAACGGTGTCGGACCGACCGACCGCGGACGCCGAGACTAACCGCCGCCTTCCGACGGGAATGGATATGAATGGGGCCCGGACTTCGGGGGCCGGGTGAGTCATGGCTTCGAGCCCTCGATTGGTCCTCCTGCTCCGAGTGATCGTGATGCTCATCTCCCTCCAGTTCGTCCTGGGCGTCTGGGTCGCCCTCTTCGGCACGTTCCCCTCCACCGACAACGTCGGCACCGCGCTCCGCTACACGGGGGACCCGGTGCTGAGCGCGCACTACGCGATCGCCGTGATCATCCTCATTCTCGCCGTCGTCCTCGTGGTCCTTTCGCTGCCGAGCTCCGAGCCCCGGATGATGCGCTGGCTCAACGTCGCGGGCCTCCTCTCGTTGCTCGGCGCGGACGCGGCCGGCGTTCAGTTCATCCTCTCCGGCTTCTCGAACGACGACTACTCCTTCGGGATGGCGGTCGCGTTCATCGTCGCGATGGTGTTCTACGGCATCGCCCAGGCCGTGGCCCTACCGGACCAGGGGGCACGGGCCGGTCCTGCCCAGAAGGCTTCCGGAACCTAGCGTCGCGACCCGGAGGTGCGCCGGGCGCTCACGCGGCCCTCGCGACCTTCCCCTTCGCCGGGGGAGGGGCCTTCGATTCGGAGTAGCCGCATCGGCCGCACGAGCGACGGTCGGAGTGCTCCGCGAGGAAGGTACCCGGTCCGCACTTCGGGCAGGACTTGTGCGTGCGCGTGAGCTGGTCGCCCTTCGTCTCGTAGAGCCCGATGCGCGCTTTCGCCACGCGGCCTCACTCCTTCTTCGGCTCGGCCGGAGCCTTCTCGGGCTCCGCCTTCGGGGCTTCGGGGGCGGCGGGGGCCGCCGCCGGGGTGCCCTTCTGGGGCTTCTCCTTGAGTTTGTTGCGGACGAGGATGTGCTCGCGGGTGATCGTCTTCGCGACCTCGGCCGACTCGTAGACCCTCGCCTCGCCGCGGGTCACGGCCGTGCCGAAGCGCGCGTTCATCCGCTCGACGATGACACGGTCCTTCGGCGCGTTGAAGATCTTCGCGAGCTCGGCCCGCACCTGCTCGCGGGTCGGGGTCGCTGCCGTCGCGTGCGCGATCTCGAAGTGGTACTCACGCCGCTTCAACAGGGGGTTCGCGTGCTCGTCGGTGATCTTAATCTCCAAGGGGGATCCGTCTCCGTTCCATCAGCGCGATCAGGTGCCGAACGTGCTCCTTGGACACCGCGTCCACGCGGACAAAGGAGACCCCCGCACCCGGGATGCCGTATATAACGGTGGCCCCGGCGGGGAGGGATTCGACAAGCGCGAGCGAGCCGAGGTCCTCCTCTCCGTCCACTTCGACGAGCCCGCCGCCCGACCGGACCAACTCCTTCACGGCCGAGCGCAGCTCCTCGGTGAGGGTCCCCGCGGGGTTCCGGACCCGGACGAGTTGTCGGGCCGCGAGGGGGGCGAACGTCCCGGCAGGGACCGGCTCCTTCCGCTTCGTCTTGTAGTCTACAATGCCGATGAACGGGAGGTGCTTCAGCTCGATCGCTCGAGCGGTCACCCGGTCCCCGCAGGCTCCGAACGTCCCGAGGGCGACGAGCCGTCGATCGGCGTCGGCGCCGGCATGGACGGGCCCGTACCGTTCCGCCAGGGTCGGTCGGAGCGACTCGGGTACGACCCAGGCGCGTCCTTCACTTGACGCGGAGCGCGTACCGGCCCGCGGCATGGATCCCCATCTTGCGTGCGATCTCCGACTTCTCCGGGTCGATGACGACGAGGTACCCCTGCCACTCGCGGGAGGTCTCGCCGCCGCACCGGGGGCATTTCGCCGCCTCGGTGATCGTGTTGCAACTCTTGCACGCCTTGAGGTTGATCATGCTCACCCCGCGGCCGTCGGCGGCTTCGCGGCCGGCTTCGCGACCGGCTTCTTGCCGGCAGGCCCGGAGGAGGGCTTCTTGCCCGCCTTCTCGTCGGCCCGCTTGTGGGCCTCCTGGATCCATTCCAAGCGGCCGAGCGCCGGCTGGCGCATCGTCAGGCCGATGCGGCTGTCCCGAGGGGAAATCTCGGAGAGCGACAGCGAGACGACCCGGGCTCGGACCCGGTAGCCGACCTTGAGGTCCTTCTTCGACTCGACCCCCACGAGGCGCTGGTTGTGCTCGTCGATGTTCACCCGGTCGTCCATGATCTGGGATACGTGGAGGAGGCCGTCCAGCGGACCGAACCGGACGAAGGCGCCGAATTTGCGAATCTCGACCACCGCGCCCTCCACGACCTCCTGGATCTCGGGCCGGAAGAGGAGCGCCTCGTACTCGACCTCCTGGTAGACGCCACCGTCGCCGTGGATGATGTGGCCCTCGCCGATCGGCTTCACGTCGCGGATTGTGACCGCGAGACTCTGGCCGTCGACCAGTTTCCCCTCGAACTGCTGCTGGGCGAGCTCGGTGAGGACGTTGGTGAGCTCGGGGCCGAGCCGCTCCGGTGGGATCCGGACAACGTCCCGCCGGTGGTCCAGGTAGTACATGTGCCGCGCGCGAGTGGGGGCCGCTATAAGATGATTGGGGTCGTCAACGAGAGGCGACCCGGCCGCGCGAGGGCTTCCGGGAGCGGACGGCGGCGACCACGAACCCGTCTCCGGTCTCGAGCACCCCCGAACGACGGCCGACCCGCTCCTCCAGCCGAAGGAGGTTCTCCCAGGTTCTCGGCTCGCGGCGCGCGCTCGCGGCCAATCGCTCCTGGTAGGCGGCGACCACCCCCACGGCCATCCGGTCGATGATGCGGAATCCGGCCTTCTCGAGCTCCCGCGTCGCTCGTTCGACCGTGTAGAAATCGAACTCGAAGAAGGCCATCCGCTCGGGGTCGTAATGCTGGTGGCCGTGCGTCAGGACGGCCTCCAAGAGGTAGCGTCGGGGGTCGCGCAGCACGCGGCGGAGAAACCGGCGCTGGGAGCCGACGACCAAGAATTCCTGGGTCGCGGAGACCGGGGCGGCCACATCGAGGATGAGCCGGCCCCCGGGTCGGAGAACCCGGGCGAGCTCGGCCAGCAGTCGGGGGCCTTCCCGCCCCGCGAAACCGAGGATGTTCCCGTAGACGACCGCGGTCCCGAACGTCCCCGCGAGGATCGGCAGACGTTCCCCCGCTCCGCGGACCCACCGGAGCCGCGCGGAAATCGGCTTAGCCCGCTGGCGCGCCCACTCGAGCATCGGTCGGCTTAAGTCGACGGCCACGACCGTCCCCCCGGACGCGGCGATCGTGGGGGTGAACCGCCCGGGACCCGGCCCGAGCTCGAGGACCCAGCCCTTCCTTCTGGGTAGGTAGCGACGGAGGAACCGTGCCCGGAGCTCCCCGCGGAGCGCCCGGTTCGGCGAGGCGGTGTACCGCCGCCACTCTCGCCGGACCTGGAGGTCGAACCTCCGGCGAAGTCGGCGGCGACGCTCGTGCGTGACGCGTCGGCTCACCCTTGTTTCACGGTCCCGGCCCGTCAGGTCGAGCTCGAAGAAACGGGCTCCGGGAATCGGGTTGAAGCGATAGGGCCGGATCTCACGGAAGCCCACCGACCGGTAGAGCTCCATCGCCGGGACCATCGAGCCGAGCGTGTCGAGCCGCATTCGCCGATAGCCGGCCTCGCGGGCGGCCTCGAGCGAGGCCATGACCAGCGCCCGCCCGACACCTCGCCCCTGCGCGGACGGGCGGACGAAGAGGCGCTTCATCTCGCAGGTACGGGCGGTGAGCGGGCGTACGCCGACGCACCCGACGGCTCGCGGGCCGACCGTCGCGAGGAGAAGGCGCCCCCGGGGCGGGACGTACTCTCCCGGCAGCCGGGCCAGCTCGTGGTCGAATCCCTGGAACCCGAGGTCGACCCCGAGCCCCTCCCCATACTGCTCGATGAGCCGTCGCGCGGCCCCGACCGCGCGAGGACCCTGGGCGTCGCGGATCCGAATCGGCGGCCCGCTAGTGGAGGGGGAGTCCGAGGGCTTTGTCGGTCTTCGCGATCGACTCACGGCCGTCCTTCGCGAGCTCGAACATCGCTCGGATCGCGTCCACGTTCTCGGGCACGACGATCGACTCCTGATGGATCGCCTGGAAAAAGAAGAGGTCCCGGCCGTCCAGCCGGACCCCTTCCTCCCAGAGCACGTTCTCCATCATGTCGTTGAATCCGATGCCCCGGTCCCGCGCGTATTCCATCACCTGCGGGGTCCCCTCGGCGTGCTCCCACGGGGCGAAGACGTGGAACCGCGGGCTGCGGCGGAACGCCGAGAGGAGCTCGCCCGCCTCGGCGGGGGCTCGCTTGAGGAACACGTGGTTGACGTGGACGTGCATGAGCGTCGTCGGGACCACCACCGCCGTGGTCGCGATCGAGAGCCCCGGGAAGATCGTCCGGACGTCGGGACCGTGGTGCGACGGCAACAGGAAGGTGGGCATGATCCCGTTGATCGGCCCCTTCTTGGTCTCGGCCGGGTCGGAGGCGCGACGGACGAGCGTCGCCTCCCAGTGGTCGACCCCCCAGTTCGGGATCACGATCGACGCCGCGCGCGCCAGGCCGGTCGTGTTGCACGAGACGACTCGGAGGTACCGCTTCCCCACGCAGGCCCCGAAGTTGCCGAGGGCGTTGAAGGAGGCTTCGGCGACCTCCGCCTTCTCGCCTCCCTGGAAGACCGCGCGGACGCCGGCGGCGTCGTAGATCTTCCGGTTCTCCTTCCCGACCTTGTCGGGCGAAGCGTCCACGACCGCGTCGACCTTCTTGAGGAGGTCCGCGAGCGTACCCGCGATCGGAAGCCCGGCCGCCTTGAAGGCCCCCAGCCCGTTCGACCCGGCGACATAGAGCGGGTAGCCCTTCTCCACCGCCCGGGTCGCCTCGAAGCTTGGCCGCGTCTTCGTGACGCCGACCAGTTCCATGTCGGGCTGCTTCGCGATAGCGTCCGCGACCCGCTTGCCGATCGTACCGAACCCGTTGACCGCGACCCGGACCCGCACGCTCCTCCCCTCCGACCGTTCACACCGGGGCAGGGCATAAGACGTTCCCGCCCCGGGAGGACCCGCTCGCTCCGCGGCGAGGCTAAATCATCTCACGACGTCCTCGCCCGATTCCTATGGAGTTCGAGCTCAGCGACGAGGAGCGGGCCTTTCAAGAGGCGTGCCGCAAGTTCGGGGACAAGGTCCTGCGGGCGAACGAGCGCCGGATCGACTCCGAAGCCCGGATCCCCGCGGAAGTGCTCCAGGCGATGGCCGACCTCGGCCTGCTCGCCATGCCGGCTCCCACCGAGTACGGAGGCATGGGAGCTTCCGCGGTCCTGACGGAGCTCGCCGCGGAGGAGGTGGGCCGGGGCGACTCCTCGATGGCCACCGCCGTCTTCTTCCTCCTCGAGGCCGGCTGGGGCCTCACCCTCGCCCGCCACGGGACGGAAGAGACGAAGAAGGAGGTCCTCCCCCCGGTGTGCGCCGGGAAGGCGTTCCTCGGCATCGCCTCGACCGAACCGACCGGAGGGAGCGACCTCGGGGGGATGCGCACGACGGCCCGACGGGAGGGGAACGAGTTCGTCCTCCACGGCGAGAAGTCGTTCATCTCGGGAGTGGAAGAGGCGAAGGCACTCGGCGGGGGCCACCTCACCCTCGCGAAGGCCCCGGGCGGCGGGTTCGAGTTCCTGTACGTCCCGACCCGGCTCCCGGGAATCACCACCCAGCGCTTTCACAA
>DASPQC010000008.1:0-29147 GCA_035625165.1 Thermoplasmata archaeon
CGTGTCGACGCCCAGCCCGGGGATGGTCCCGAACGGGTGGGCCAACGAAGGGTAGACCTCGACGATGGGGGGCGGGGGGATCCACCCTTGGTGGACGCTGAGCTGGTCCAGGGAGTGCCAGAAAACGACGATCGCGCTCAGTGCGGCGGCGAGGTATGCCCCGAGGATGCCGATGCCGGCCCAGAGCCCGGGGCTGATGGGGTGGCGAGCCAGCATCTCCCTCCGGGTCGGCCGTCCCGCGGCCGGAGGGCGGGATGGCGCGGAGCCGGTCGACTGAGGTGCCACTCCCGGCTCACCTTCCCTGGGTCATCCCATCGGTGACGGGGAAACGGTCCGCACCTTCTGCTGTTGCGGGAGAGCCCACGACAGACGAGGCTCGCTCAGGTGCCCGAGAGACGGCCCCTCGGCACATGCCGGCGCGCACCGGCCGAGCCTTCATAACTCCTAGTCGGCGGCCGGCAGCGACTTGGACGCGGTCCCGGGTGGGACGGCCCAAGAGTGGGGACCGAAGGGCCGGCCCTAACGACCGGCCCCGCCGAACGGATGGCCGTCGAACCGGAGGCCGGGCCTTCGCCTCCGGGCGGCGGAAGACTCTAGCGCGAGGAGGATAGGCACGTGGCCAGAGCAAAGTAGGCTTCGGGCGGCAGCTCCTCCGGTCGATGGTGCCGCCAGTCCGCCGGCCAGCCGGCGTCCTTCGCGAGCAGCTCCGCCGCTTCTTTGGAAGGAGCCAGCCGGGGAAGGAGGTTCCCCAGCTGCTTGCGACGCGAGGAGAACAGGGCGCTCACCGCGCGCTCGAGAACGGGCACCGAAGGAACGGGCAGCGGACCCGGCCGAGCCGTGTGCACTGCGAGACGGCTTTCCACCCGGGGGCGGGGCGTGAACGCCTCGGCGCCTACGCTCCGGTAGAGCTCGACCGAGCCGTAGAGCTGGGCGAAGATCGAGAGTCGTCCGTACTCCTTCGACCCGGGTCCGGCGGCCATCCGTTGCGCTACCTCTTGCTGGACGAGGAAGACGATTCGGGGGACGCGAGCCGTGAGGAGTCGGTCGAGGATCCGCGTGGCGGACGAGTAGGGGAGGTTTCCGACCGCGCAGTCGACCTTGGGTAGGTCGACCTCGAGGGCGTCCGCCGTGAGGACCTGAACCCTCGGCCCGAACGCCGATTCAAGGAACGCCGCGAGGCGGCGGTCGCGCTCGATGACCGTCAGGGGTCCGAGCCCGCGGCGCAGGATTGCGGAGGTCAGGATCCCGAGCCCGCCGCCCACTTCGAGGATCGGCCGGCCCGGTGGGAGTTCGATGAGCGCGGCCTCGGCGTCGGCGACGAACGGGTCGGTAAGGAACGACTGCCCCCAACGCTTGGACGGCGCGACGCCGAGCCGTTCCAGTGTCCGAAGGACCTCTTCCGGGTGTTCGGGGACGGTCGAGAAGGCGGGGATGGGCAGGGAGTTACGGCGCGACGAAGAGCCGGTACTTGTCCTCGACACCGCCCAGTTCCTGCTCGATGCGGCCGACGATCAGCCGCTCGGGGTTCTTCAGGTGGAGCCGCTCCTCGATGTCGGCGAAGCTCTGGAAGGGAGCCCGACGGCGCTCCTCGACGATCTGCTGCATCGTCTTCTTGCCGATGCCCGGCAGGAGTTCCAAGAGGTGGAACCGGCGCGACACGGCCGGGGCTTCGTTGAAGAACCGCAGATACTTCGCGCTGTTCTCCTTCACGATCGCCTCGAGCGCGTTCGTGAGCTCGGTGCGGCCGGTCACCGTGAGCTCGTCGTGGCCGATCCGCCGCCGGACATGGTCGATGGGCGGCAGGACCCCGCCCGACGGGAGGAGAGGGATCCGCTGGCCGACCGTGAAGGTGACCCCGGGCCGCGGGACGATCTCGAACAGCTTGAGCTCGGTCTCACCGACCGCGAGGGCGAGCGGCTCGCGGTGGAACCCGCGCTCGGTCTGCCGACCGTTCGGCAGGTAATCGAGGATGTACGCGTAGCTCTCCACTGCTCGTCCTCCGGGTCATCGGTGCTGAGCGACGATCTCGAGCAAACGAGCGACCTGCGCCTCGTCCAGCGCAACCCGCTCCTTCGAGAAGAGGAGGCGGATCTCTTCGGGATACTGGGGGAGGGTGTCGGCGAGCTTGATCGCGAGCGCCGCGTCGACCGACGGGACGGTCCTCAGCTCCGCGATCAGTTTCTCGGTCGCCTCGGGGGAGAGGCGGGCGAACTGCTCGGCGTGCTGGAGGGCCAGGGAGGCCTCGCGCGGGAGGGTGCGTCGGGTCGCCTCCTCCGCGAGAAGCTCCTTCACACGGGCCAGCGGGACCGGGTCAGGCATCGGAAGTGCCTCCGCCAGCCGGGATGAGGTGGATGGGGTTCGCGACCAGCTCCTTTCGCTTTCCCCCGTCGAGGAACTCGATGCGGTAGGCCCGGCCACTCTTCGCGACGACCGTGCACGTGCGCCCCTGGTAGCGCGGGTGGGGCTGCCCATGGGGGTCGGAGGGCTCGAGGCGGACGATCACTTTCTCGCCGACCTCGAACTCCCGAAGGAACCGGGTCACGGGCGGCAGGCCCCGCTCGCGGACCTCCTTCGTGAACGTCCCGCGCGAGCGGGAGCGGAACCCCTTCGAACTCTTGACCATCTGCCTATGCCTCCGAATCGTGGACCTCGAGTACGTCCAGAGAGTCGACCTTTAAGGGCACCCCGAGCAAGGACGCGAGGCTCGGATCGGTGCGTCCGCCATCTCCTTCCACCCACTCCTTGACGTAGGTACCGGCCTCGGTCCTCAGTTCGAGCGTGAACCGCCCCTCGGCCGCGTTCACGAGGCGCGCGGCGAGGATCCGCCGCGTGCGGACGCGGTCGGATCGACGGTGCGCGACGCGCGTCGGCGTGCGCTGGGCGATCGCTCGGCCGAGCGCGAGGTCGAGGGCCTCATTAACCTTTCCCACCGGAACGACGCCGAGAACGTCGACTCGGTAGCTCTTCTCGGGTGAGGCCTCCTTCACGCCGACCACGTCGTCCGCCTCCGCGAGGCGAAGTCCCTCGACCTCGACCCGCCCCTGGGCCCCCGGCTCGAGCCCAGCGATCAGGGCAGGAAGGTCGAGCGTCCGGACCCGCGGGCGGAGCAGCTCGAGCACGAACGGCCGCCCTCGTCCCAGCATCCGAGCGTCGATGTCCTCGCGTCCCATCCCGTGGAACCGCGTCCCCTCGGATTGAGTCGCCCGGACGAACGGGGCCGCGATCAGTTCTTCGACGCTCGTGGGGTACGTCTTGCCGGTGCCGCCACACGAGGCGCAGCCCTGACCCCGGCAGCGGCGGCACGGCCATCGGGTCTGCGGCAGGGTCCGGTCGAGCTTGCGGTACCGACCCCGCAGATAGAGCGGCATGATGGTGAGCTCGACCCGACCAACCGGGAGGTCGGCGAGGAAGACGACGTCGGCCCGTTCGGTCCCGCCGCTCTGGCCGGAGGCGGCCTCGATCGCCTTTCCCCACTCCCGATTGAACGCCGAGCGAAGGCTTTCGGCCCACTCCGTGGCCACCTCGGCCCAGAGCGCCTCCTCCGCGGCCAGCCGTTCCGGGTCCCACCGCGACCCGCACGTGAAGCGGTGCCACTCGGTCGACTGGGCCGCCTTGAGCGCGCGGTCGACCCAGACCGGGATGCGGTCGAACGCCCCGCCGCACACCGTGCACGGCTCGGCGGCCGGGGGGAGCCGCTCCGCGAGCGCGGCTTCGAGCCGGTCCGCCCTCTGCGGGTTGGAGAGCCCGTGGCCCAACCGCCCGAACAGACGTCCGAAGCATTCGCGACAGAGGCCGCGGCCCAGGGCGCGTCGGGCGGCCGTCAGAGCGGCCGGGGAGAGGCTCCACTCGGCCGATTCGGTCACGCGCGGCCGACCTCCCCCCTCCACTTGACCGTGACGGCCGTGGTACCGGCGCACCCTTTTTACTCCGAGCGGTCGTCCCCTCGACGGACCGCGATGGCGTCGATCACGGAACTCGAGCTGACGCGGGCGATCGAACACACCCTGGTCGCTCGCGGAAAGATGCCGGTCGCCGAGGCGCGTCCCACCGCGCGCATGGTCTTGGGCTACTTCGGGGCTGACGACACCGTGCTCGACAACAAGCTCTCGAGCGAGGACCGCGACCGGTTTTACCAGCTCGAGGAGGAGGGGCTCCTCACGAGCGAGGAAGAGGACGCGACCGTTTCGCGGGGGAAGACCTGGCGGATCCACTACTGGCTCCTCAAGAAGGCGCGCATCCGGGACGTGGGACAGTCCGGGGAGGCGGCGCCGACGGACGAAGCGGCGGCGGTCTACCGGTCGATCGGCGAGGCCGCCTGGCAGCGGAAGAGCGACGCGCCGCCGAACCCCTAGCGCGGCGACGCCGGTGGACGGCCGCCGCGCGGCTGGAATCGCGTGGGGCCCAACAGGGCCGGGTAGTCGGTCGTCTGGATGATCGTCCGGACGTGCTCGATCGCGAGGAAGGCGAAGGCGATGGCCGCCGCGAGCGCGAGCAGGGAAGCCCACGCAGCCGCGACGCCGCTGATGCCGATGAACGGCAGGAGCACGGCAAGGGACGCGAGGGCGTTGAAGGAGGCGTGCATCCCGACCGCGACCAGGTAGTACGACCCGGAGCCGGGGCCTGTTCGGACGAACCGGGAGCGAGCGTAGCCGTAGCCGAACATCCCGGTTGAGCTTCCGTGGAGGAGGACGCTCGAGACGCTGCGGACGGCGATCAGGACGATGCCCGCGGCGAGCCCGCCGACCAGCCAGGCCCCGAGGCCGTAGAGGAACGTCTCGAAGAACCCGAACCCCAGCCCGACGGACGCTCCGAAGACCGGCCCGTCGGCCAGCTGGCGGAGCATCGAACCGCGGGAGGCGACCCCGGCCGCCTTGAGCGCCTCCTCGATGAACGGCGCGACCACCAGGACCAGGAAGAACACGCCGGCCGTCGAGTTGCCGTTCAGGAACAGGAACTCGGGTCCGGGGTAGCTCTGGCTCACGGCCGTCCCGACCGAGACGATGACCGCTTCCACGACCCCCGCGGTGATGGTCGCGAAGATCGCCCCGTAGGCGAACGCCCCCAGGAGCGGGCTCCACGACTCGGTGCCGTACCGCTCGGTCCCGCGAATCCAGCTCAGGTAGAAGAGCGCCGGGACCAGCGAGACGACGATGAGGACGACCAGGTCGATCGAATCGTCGATGATGCTCATGTCCGCGAGGGGTACTGGTAGAAGCCCTCCCCCGATTTACGTCCGAGCTTTTTCGCGGCGACCATCGTACGAAGGAGGGGACACGCCCGATACCGGCTGTCCCGGAACCCGTCCCAGAGGACGTCGAGGATAGCGACCGCCGTGTCGATGCCGACCAGGTCGACCAGCTCGAACGGCCCCATCGGGTGGTGGAACCCGAGCTTGTAGGCCGCGTCGATGTCGTCCCGGGTCGCCACCCCCTCGTAGAGCATCCAGGCAGCCTCGTTGACGAGGACCGCCAGCGCGCGGGTCGTGACGAATCCGGGAGTGTCGGCGCTCGTGACCACGGTCTTCCCGAGGCTCTGCGCGAACGCCCGGGCGGCCTCGAGCACCTCCGGTCGGGTCCGGTGCCCCGGGATCAGCTCGAGGAGCGGCATCTGGAGGACCGGGTTGAAGAAGTGGAGGCCCACCAGTCGGCCAGGGTCGGCGAGGTCCTGGCCAATCGAGGTGATCGGGAGGGAGGAGGTGTTGGAGGCCAGGATCGCGCCCGGATTCGCGACCTCCTCGAGCTCGTGGAAGAGGCGACGCTTGAGGCCGAGATCCTCGGGGGCGGCCTCGATGATGAGGTCGGCCGATTCGGCGCGCCGGAGCCCGATGGCCACCTCGATGCGGGCGAGCGCTTGGTCCCGGTCCCCCGGGCCGAGCTTCTGCTTGGAGACGGCGTGGTCCAGGGCCCGCTGGGCGTTCGAGAGGCCACGGCGGGCGAGTTCTTCGTTGATGTCCTCGAGGGTCACCGGGTAACCGGCCACGGCGCATTGGGCCGCGATGCCGCTGCCCATGAGGCCGGCACCGACCACGAAGACGCGCTTCTTCACCGAGGCTCGAGGGTCGCTTCCGGACTGCGGTTCGGTCATGGAACTTGAGGGACTCCGGGAGAGGAGGGCGCGGTCCCAAGGAACTCGCAGGCCCGGCAGAGGTCGCCGGAGGACGGTTCCCCGCACGCTCGGCAGCGGGACGGGGCCCCGCCTCTCTCCTCCCGCAGGAGCAGGTCGACCAGTCGTTCGTGGGTCTTGAGAAGGGACTGTCGGGTCCCGGGCTGCGCCTCCTCGAGGTCCCAGACGATCTCGCGGAACCGGTTTCGAAGGGCTCTTTCCGCGTGGGGGCAGACCGCGTGGTCGAACGGAAGGCCCGCGAGGCGGGCGTAGAGGTAGACCTCGCGCTCCGGGACATCGGCGAGCGGAGCCACGCGGGGGATGAGGCCGGGCTGGCGGACGCGATGGGGCGCCATCCGGGCGAGGCGGTCGAGGTCTCCGCGCACGAGGTTCATTAAGACCGTCTGGGCGAGGTCGTCCAAGTTGAAGCCGAGCACGAGCACGTCTGCGCCCTCCTCCCGGGCGGCCCGGTTGAGGAGCTGCCGCCGCCAGACCCCGCAGAAGGAACAGGGGGGTGCCTCTCGCTCGGCGGCGGTCCGGTCGACGGTCGTGCCGATCTCGCTCGACGCCCGGACGACCCGGTGCTCCACGTGCAAGCTTTCCGTGAGCGCCCGCGCCGCCTCGAGGGTGGCCGGGCGGTAGCCGGCAATCCCTTCATCCACGCTCACCGCGAGGAGGCGAACCGAGGGTCGACGCTGGAAGTACCGCTGGGACAGCTGGAGGGCGACCGAGGAATCCTTCCCTCCCGAGAGGGCCACCGCGACCGTACCCGACCGAAAGCCGGGCAGCTGGCGGTGCATCGCCCGCCGGAACCGCTCCTGGACCGACTCGGCGAGGTGCCGCGCGCAGGCGTGCGACCCGCGGTACGGCTGGTCGATGACCGCCGGGGCGTTACAGGAGGAACACCGCACGCCTCGGGCCAACGGGACGACGCTATTTAGCCCGAGACACCCTCGTCGTTCCACTCCGCGCATACGATTATTAAGCGAACCTGGGACAACGAGCCTCGATGGCCTCCACCGGACCGCCCGCGCACGCGCCGAACGGGACCCGGAAGTTCCGAGCCGACGGTGGCGGCGAGGGTTCGCCCCCGACGTTCAGTGTCACCGACATGGTCGAGCGGTTCCAACGGATGCTCCAGTCGCAGGAACGCAGCCCGTGCACGGTGAAGCAGTACGGGCACATCGCGCGGACGTTCCTCGCGTTCTCCCAGAAACCGCTCGACGAGGTGACGATGCGGGACCTCGAGGCGTTCCGCGAGTACCTCGTCCTCCAACGCCACTACTCAAAGAACTCGCTCTACACCACGGTGCGCGGGCTCGCCTGCCTCTTCCGCAGCTTCGGACTTTCGACGGCCGACCAGCTCGAGCCGCCGCGCCGGCCCGAGCGATTGCCTCGATACCTTTCCGAGGAGGAGATGCACCGACTCTTGAACGCGGTGAAGGACTCGCCGCGTGACAACGCGATCGTTCACGTCCTTGCGTTCTGCGGGTTGAGGGTGGGCGAGCTCTGCCACCTTCAGCTCGAGGACCTCGAGTTCGAGCGGAACATCCTCCATGTCCGAAGCGGCAAGGGGGACAAGGACCGCGAGGTCGTGCTCGAGGACCGGACCCGGGCCGCTCTCGACCGGTACCTGACGGAGCGGACGCTCGCGGGGACCTCCTCCACTCGTCTCTTCCCCGTGGGGCCGGTCACGGTCGAACGGATCGTTCGCCGGGCCGCTCAGACGGCCACCATCCCGCGCCGCGTAACCCCTCACATGCTCCGCCACACGCTCGCGACGGCCCTGCTCTCGCGGGGCTGCGACATCCGCTACATCCAGAAGCTTCTCGGGCACGCCTCGGTCGCGACCACTCAGATCTACACTCACGTCGACACCCAGGCGCTGCGGGACGCCTACCAGCGCTCGAAGCCGCAGTATTAAGTCGCCGGCGGCTCCGGCTCCGCCGTGCCGGTCGATCGCGCGGAGGTCATCGTCCTGGGAGCCGGGATCGCCGGTTGTGCCTTGGCCTACCACCTCGGGCGCAAAGGCGTCGGCCCGGTCGTGGTGTTCGACCCCGAAACTCCCGGGGCCGGTGCCACGGGTCGGGCTGCAGGGATCGTCACCGAGCAACTGTGGGACCGCTGGGACGTCGAGGTCGCCCGCCACTCGAGCATAGAGTATGCCGAACTGGCCGCCCGCCGGGACCCCTCCGCCTACCACAAGAACGGGTTCGCCCGATGGACCCGGAATCCCGAAGCTGCCGCCGTCCTGGAAGAGGCCTCCGCCCGTCTGAGGAGCTGGGGCGTCCCGGTCGAGGCGCTGGCCGCGTCCGAGCTTGCTCGCCGCATCCCCTGGGGCCGGTTCGACGGAGTGCTGGGCGCGATATGGAGCCCGAACGACGCGGTCGTCGCACCCAGCACTATCGGGGAAATCTACGCGGAGAGGGCGCGGTCCGCGGGGACCGAGTTCCTTCTCGGACAGCCGTTGACGGAATTCCGGAACGAAGGGTCGAGCTGGACGCTATCGTCGGCAGGTCGGACCGTGCGAGCGCCGCGCGCCGTGGTCGCCGCCGGCGCTTGGTCGAAGCGGCTCCTGGCCTCCGTAGGACACCCCTTGCCGCTCGCGCCGTACCGAACGCAGGCCGCCCTCCTCCGGCCGCCGAATCCCACGAACGAGCTGTTCCCTTCGGTCCATGATATCGACGTGGATGTCTACGTCCGTCCCGAGGAAGCCGGCCGCATCCTGGCCGGCGACGGGACTGAGCTCAAGGAGGTCGACCCATCGACGTTCCGCCCGAGCGGCGACGAGTGGTTTGTCACCCACATCGCCGAGTCGCTGGTCGACCGCTTCCCCGGGTGGGCCGAGGCGGAGCTCGTCCGTGCCTGGGCCGGAGTGTGCGTTGCCACCCCGGACCGACGACCCTTCGTGGGTTCCTTGAGAGATGCCCCCGGTCTCTACACCATCACGGGGTTCAACGGATTCGGCGTCATGCGCGCGGGCGGCGCGGCGGAACGGCTCGCGACTCTGATTGCCTCGAACGACGGCTCGGGAGCTCAGGAGCGGCTCGCCTCGGTCGACCCTCAGCGGTTCGAGGGCCGTCTTCCGTCGTTTTCCATCCGCCCCGGGTTCACCTTGGAAGCGGGGAGCGAACCCCGATTCTGACCGTACCTAGGTTGACTCGGTCGAGCGAAGGTGCTCGAGCTTTTCCAGAAACTCGACGCCCTCGCCACTGGTCATAGGTCGTCCGTCCGGCCGAATGAGGGGGAGTCCCGCGACCTCGCACGCCTTCTCGGGGGACTTTCCTTCGAGGAGTGCTCGGAGGGCGATCTGTTCTCTGCGACTGAAATCAACTCCCGATAGCTGAAACTCTTCGAACGCCTCAAACGCGATCGGACAGACCAACTGTGCCAGCTTGGCCAGCTCCGCAGCGTAGAGACGGATCTCTTCCTGTGCGTGAGGGTCGAGCCTGAGGGAAAGGAAGTGGAACAGGTTCCAGAGGTTGGTCTTCCAATACCATTGAGTGTAGTAAGCGACGGGCAACAGGAGCCGCGCGGTTTCGCGGGCGACGCCCGCTTCCAGAGCCCGAGTGTAGGCTTCGTAGGCTTGGCCGGAGACCCGCACTAAGTCGGAACGAAACCGCTCGGCCACTTCGGGAGGGACGGATTCTTCCCTGCCTTGGCGATTTCGCTGGGATTGAAACCGGATCTCTTCAACGGGAGGAATCTCAACTTCGTCGGGCACGACGGAGTAGCGGGCCGAGTACTCGTTCACGGAGTTGTGGGTGACGATCCCATTGGCGACGAAGTTGTGGGACGGCCCGTCGACCTCGATGTCATAGGTCATGCGATGGCCCAGATACTCAAAGCCCCGGATCTGAACCAGCTTCGGAGCCGTCAGCCCTTTCTGGTGACCCCGCGGCTTCTCCGGCCACGTCCTACCGGGGTGCGAGCTTCCCAGAATCTCGACGTACCTCTGTTCGTCGAGGTGCACTTCACGATGACAGGCGTCACAAAGGGTCGCCAGGTTCGAGGGGTCTCTGGCTCGGCTTTCATCCGCCCACACGGGGATGATATGGTGAGCATGCAGGACCGGAGCAGTTCGGTGGCACAGTTGGCAGGTCCAGTGGTTGCGTCGATGAACCTCAGGTGCCACCTGGGTGGTCCACCTCCCGATCGACTGCCGTTGGCTGGAGGAACCGCCTTTCCAGAAGTTCGAGGCCGGTCCAGCTCGCGTGGCCCGGATGATAGCCAAGTGGGCTGCGGTCATGGTCCGGGCTCCCGTTCTGTAGGTCTTTCCAAGATTCCAGGGGATGTGACCAGGTGCGAAGGCGGGCGAATGCAGGGGGTGGTCGGTCAGATTGTGCCGACGGAGCCATGCTCGGATGGTGTGCGTGCTGACGCCGCACTCTTTCGCTATACTCGGAACTTGGAGCCCCAGACCCACCCAACGTGATTCCAACCAATCCCTGTCGACGTAGGGTCGACTGTAGGAGCCAGAGGCGCGTCGAGGAATCGGGATGCCCCGACGGCTCGGTCTTAGAGAGGCGTAGTTGTTCCCAGGTTGGAATCCGACCGGGGGACTGGGGGACGGTCGGAGGCCATGGCGACGGACCCACATGCGAATCGTCCTGGGCCGTACTCCGCACAGTTCCGCTATTTCAGCAGGGGACCGATGCTGTCGGAGGAAGACGTCCTCGAGCCAAAGTTTGCTGTGGTATGGAGCCGGAACCTCGAGCTCGGCGCCGTTCGTGTACAGTTGGTACGCCCCTGCGGCCCACACCGCCCGACCGGCGGACTCCCGTAATCCGGTGGCTTCGGCTAGGGTCTTCCACCCGTCCTGAAAGAGGAAACGGTGATCCGCGGTACATTCAATGAACTTCCCGTCGTCCAGGGTCATTCGGAACACAGGCTTGAGCCCATTTTTCGAAACCCCAACGATGTGACTATGGTCGAGCAGCCATCCTCGTTCATCTAGCTGACGAACCAGCATCTTCTGGACCCGAGTCCGCCGGAGATAGGGGTCACGCTGGAAACGGGGGTTCCGGTTTCGCGTCGGCTGGAACCTGTCCCAGATCTCCTCGACCGAGAGCGAATAGAGTTGGTTCCCTCGTCTTCGAAGGCCGCCCGGAAGGTCGAAGTGGACGCGGGTGCCCTCCGCCAAACACGCGGTCCGGTGTCGAATCCACTGTCGAGCGACAAAGATCGGAAGCCGTACGAGGAACTTGAGATCCACCATCTCGAATGGCGTCGTGTGCCGGTGACGCATGAGGTATCGAATGAGTCCGCGGTCGTCTCGGACCGACTTGGTCCCCCGACCATACGACACGCGAGCGGCCTGGACGATCGCGGCGTCGTTCCCCATGTAGTCGACCAGGGTCACGAATCCGTGGGTCAACACGGGGTGACGGACCCCGATCTCTCGGTCGGCCTCGGGCACCGAGACACGGGTCATCGGGGGTTCGTCGTCGGGCACGCAGGCCCTCACGAAGCGCGGACCATTAAGCCCGCGGTCCGCCTCCTCTCGCGGCGCGAAAACGTATAGGCGCACCGGCGGTCGTCCGCCCCGCGGAGGTGTCGATGGGCCGGGTGTTCATCGGGGTGGCTTGGCCCTACGCGAACGGGGCCGTCCACATCGGCCACCTCGCGAGCACCTACGTCCCCGCGGACCAGTTCGCTCGGTACCACCGGCTGAAGGGAGACGACGTCCTGATGGTCTCCGGGTCGGACGCGCACGGGACTCCGATCCTGGTGACGGCCGAGAAGCAGGGAACGTCCCCGGCCGAGCTTTCCTCCAAGGTCCACGCGATCAACCGCGGGGTCTTCGAACGCCTCGGGATCACCTGGGACGTCTTCACCACCACCCGGACCGTCCTCCACGAACGGACGGTCCACGAGGTCTTCCTCGCGCTCCTCGAGCACGGGTTCATCCGACGCCGGACCGAGAACGGCGCCTTCTGCCCGAAGCATGCCCGATTCCTCCCCGACCGCTACCTAACGGGGACGTGCCCCCACTGTGGGTTCGAGAACGCCCGCGGGGACGAGTGCGACCACTGCGGGCGGCCGCTCGAAGCCGACCAGCTCGGGTCGCCGAGGTGCGCGTTGTGCTCGACTCCGGCCGAGTTCCGCGAGACGGAGCAGTTCTACCTCGAGCTGGACCGACTCGAGCCGAAGGTCGCGGAGTTCGTCCGGGCGCAGGAGCACTGGCGGCCCGGAACCCGCCGGGTCGCGCTGAACTTCCTTGATGAGGGTCTCCACCCCACCGCGATCACGCGTGACCTCGACTGGGGCGTGCCGCTCCCGCTCGATGGCTACCCCACGAAGCGGATCTACGTCTGGTTCGAAGCCGTCATCGGCTACCTCTCGGGGGCAAAGGAGTGGGCGATCCGCTCCGGGGACCCGGACGCGTGGAGGCGGTTCTGGGCCGAACGGGAACCCGTGCGCCAGTACTACTTCGTCGGCAAGGACAACAAGTTCCATCACACCATCCTTTGGCCGGCGATCCTTCAGGGGGTCGGCGGCCTCCAGCTGCCCTACGATGTCCCGGCGAACGAGTGGTTGCTGGTCTCCTCGGAAAAGCTTTCGAAATCCCGGTCGGACGACGGCCTCCTCTTTGCGCCATCGCTGCTGGAGCGTTATCCTCCCGACGTGATCCGCTTCTACGTCGGCCTGCTCGCGCCCCAGAACCACGACACGGAGTTCGATTGGGCCGAATTCGACCAGTTGCGCGAGGAGGTCTTGGCCAACCAGTACGGGAACCTGGTGCAACGGGCCCTCGTGCTGGCCCGCGAACGGTACGGGGGAAAGGTCCCCGCGCCTCCGCCGGGATGGGACCCCCACGCCCCGGGGGGCGTCGGGCTGCGGCTCGAGGAAGCGCACGCCCAGATCGGTGCGGAGTTCGAGGCGGTCCGGCTCAAGGAGGCGCTGGACCTCGCCCTCGCGGAGGTCCGGGAAGCGAACCGGCGGTTCCACGAGGGGAAGCCGTGGCAGGCCCCCGAGCCTGACCGTGCACGAGTCGTCTACGAGGCGCTGTGGACGATCAAGGCCCTTGCGACGTGGCTGGCCCCCACCCTTCCGTTCTCCAGCGCCGAAGTGTTCCGGATGCTTGGATACCCGTCGCCCCCCGGGCGGGACGACTGGAAGGGCGCTCTCGAGCCACCGGTCCCCGGTCAGGCGCTGGGGGAGGTTCGTCCACTGTTTCCGAAGGAGGGGGTGGGGCGAGGGCCGGCGGCCGCCGCTTCTACGGCGCCGCCGACAGGCGTGGTGCCGCTCACGATCCGGGCCGGGGTCATTCGAAGCGCGGTCCCCCACCCGGCGGCGGACAAACTCTACGTCATGGAGGTCGACGTCGGAGAACTCAGCCCACGGACGGTGGTCGCCGGATTGCGTCCCTCGTACTCGACCGAGGATCTGGTCGGACGGCCCGTCGTGCTCCTCGCGAATTTGGCGCCTCGGACGATTCGACGGATGACCTCCCAAGGAATGATCCTGGCCGTGGACCAGGGGGAACGGCCCGTGCTGGTCGCTCCTCCGGACGGCATCTCGCCGGGGGCCTTCTTGCCCGGTTCCGGGCCAGGGGATCGCATGATCACCTACGAGGAGTTCGCGTCGGTGCCTCTTCTCGTGGCGCGGGTTGCGGAGTCGGGGCCGGGGGGCAGCACCGTCGATGTCGGCGGTCGGTCCGTCCGTGTCCACGGAAGCTGGCCCTCCCAGAGCCTGGTGGTCGTGCGCCTCCGGGCTCCGGACGCCGCGGACGGTGAGGTCGTGGCCTTTTCCGCCGACGGCGCGGTCCGTCCGGGGGACGAAGTCGCGCCGGGCGCGAAGGTCCGATGAGCGGGACGCTCCATCTGGACCTGCATGTGCATTCCCGCTACTCTCCCGATTCCTCGCTGACGGTGCGGGAGATTGCCCATCACCTGGTCGCGGCAGGGTTGGATGGCTTCGCGCTCACGGACCACAACTCCGTTCGAGGGCAGGTGGAGCTCGAGCAGCTTCAGCGGGAGCTCCCCGATCTAGTCTTGCTCCCCGGAGTGGAGGTGTCGACGCGAGAGGGGCATCTCCTCGCGTACGGTGTACGGGAAGCCCCTCCAGTTCAGCAGCCCATCGGCGAGACGATCGAGTGGATTGTCGCGCACGGAGGCGTGGGGGTGCCGGCGCACCCGTTCCGTGTGGGGCACGGAATCGGGGGCCGGGTGCTGAGGACCGTCCAGGTCCCGGCGATCGAGGTCCTCAACGGCCACTCTTCCTCGTGGGCCAACTCTCGCGCCCGGCGGGCGGCGGCCGAACGGCGGTTGGGTGGGACCGGGGGGAGCGACGTTCACCAGCTGGCGGACCTCGGCCGGGCGTACACCGAGTTTCCCTCCGGCCTCTCGCACGCCAGAGACCTGCTCGAAACGCTCCGCCGCGGGAACACCGTCGCCGGAGGGCGATCGCTCCGATGGGGTGAGCGCGCGAACCTCGCCGCCCGTACCGCGCTCCTTCGGATCCGGCGCGGTTTTCGCCCCATCTGAAGAGCTACGGCTCGCGCCTCGAGCGATTTAAGCCGGAGGCACCTGACCTCGACCGCGCCGAGGTGGCAGAATGGTTAATGCGACGGACTGCAGATCCGTTTCCTGGGGGTTCGATTCCCTCCCTCGGCTTCCGTTCTCCCGACCGAGTTTTCCCCCCGTCACGAGAACAGGTCGGGGACCGTTCGGTCGACCTCTACGTTGAGGAGCGCCGGCCCGTCCTGGGCGCGGAGCTCGGCGAGCGCCGAGGGAAGCCCCGCCGGGGCGTCCACGCTCGTGGCGGTCAGGCCGTACGACTGGGCCAACGACGCGACGTGGACCCCCGGAACGCCCAGGTAGTCGACGTTCGCCAATCGAGGATGATTCGCCTTCGAGTAGCTCTTGAGGATGTTGTAGCCCCCGTTGTTCAGGACCACGACCTTAGTGGGGATCCGGTAGTGCGCGAGGGTCCAGAGCGATTGCACGGAGTACTGCAAGGCTCCGTCCCCGATCACCACGACCGTCTTCGGTCGCTCGAGCGTGATGCCGATGGAGGCAGCCAGCGCCCAGCCGAGCTGCTGGCTCCGAGAGGAGAAGTAGCTGTCCTTCCCGCGGTAGAATCCGAACGACTTCAACGTCGGGATGAGCGATACCGATTCGTCGACGACCGTGTATCCGTCGAACTCCCGCCGGATCGTATCGATCACGTACTCGCCGCCCATCCGGGGGGCGGCACGGGCCACCCGGTTGGCCCTCCCGAAATCCGGTGGGCGCGCGAACACTCGGCCGGACGGAGGGACGTGGTCTAGAACGGCGGAGAGGAGCCGCCGCAGGTTCCCCAACGCGTGCGTGCACCGAAGTTTCTCGGGGACCGAGGGGTCGCTGCCGAGGTAGACCGTCCGTTCTCCCGGGATCATCGGCGCCGCGCTGTAGGGATAGAGCGTCAGGTCGGCGCCCACGAGGACCACCAGGTCGTGAAGCCCGAGGATGGAACCGATCAGGGCGCTTTGGGGCAGGAGGTCGCCCGCGAAGTTCCGAAGCTCCGCGGAAACGGGGGCCCGGGAGCAAATCGGCTCGGCGTAGACGGGCGCCCCGAGGCGGTGGGCGAGCTCCCCGACCTCGGAGAAGGCGTCGAAAAGGTCGACCTCGTATCCCACGACCATCACCGGGTTGGTCGCGTTCCGAAGGCGTTCAGCGACCGCCGTGACGTCCTCTTCCGGAGCGACGGGGGCCGGGGGTTCTGGAACTTCCGCTGTCGCCTCAGCACCCATGATGTTCATCGGAAGGCTGAGCAGGACGGGTCCCATCGGAGGCTCGAGCGCGCGACGGAACGCCCGATGGACCGCTTCGCTGAGGTCCTCCGGACGTCGAACCTCCTGGGCCGATTTGACGAGCCCCCGGACCATCGATTCGAAGTCCCCGGAGAGCAGCGGACGGAGGTGGAGGTGGCGGAGGTCCTGCTGGCCGACGGTGACGAGGACGGGAGATCGATTCCGTCGCGCGGTATCGATGAAACCGATCGAGTTGCCGAGCCCGGGAGCTGCGTGGAGGTTCGCGACGGTGACGGCCCGTCGGACCTGCGCGAGTCCGTCGGCCGCTCCCACCGAGATTGCGTCGTGGAGGGTGAGGTAGTATCGCTGCCCCATTCCCTCGAGGAACGGAAGCTCGGTGGTTCCGGGGTTCCCGAAGATCTCCCGAACGCCGCGAGCCGTGAGCATCTCCGAGAGCTGCTCGGCCGCCTTCATGGATTACCCGGCGGCCGCGGCCCTTAGGTCGCCGGCGGACGGTCCACCCGGTAGAGGGGCTCGTTTCCCTGCACGTACCGAAGGACGTTCTTCACCGTCTCCTGAAGGAACCGTTGCTGGGCCTCGAACGTGGTCCCGGCCATGTGGGGCGTAAACACCGTGCCCGGGGCCCGAAATATCGGGTCGGAAAAATCCGGCGGCTCCGTGGGGTAGACATCGATCCCCGCCCGGATCCTCCCGTCCTCTAACGCCTTTCGAAGCGCTACCGGGTCGACCAGCTCCGCCCGCGCGGTGTTGATCAGGATCGCCTGGTCTTTCATCAGGCCCAGCTCGGTCGCCCCCACGATCCCCCGGGTTTGGGGCGTCAAGGGCAGGTGCAGGGAGAGCACATCCGAGTGGACGAAGAGGTCCCGCCAGTCGGTCTTCATCACCCCGAGCCGACGTTCCTCCTCGGGAGAGAGCGGCACCGGGTCCGTGTAGATGGTCGCGACCTCGAACGGGATGAGTCGCGCGGCGAGCTCGCGGCCGATCCGTCCCATGCCGGCGATTCCGAAGACCTTCCCCGCGAGGTCGTTGGCCCCGGTGAGCATGGGCCACTCACCCTTGCGCAGGTCGCCGTCGAGGCCCCGGAGGTCGCGCAGTAGGGCGAGGGTCATCATCAGCACGTGCTCGGCGACCGTCTTCGAGTTGGCCACGGGGATGTTCGACACGATGATGCCGCGGTCTCGGCACGCGGCGAGGGAGACCCGGTCGTACCCCGTGCTCGCCACCTGGACGAACTTGAGGGATTTCATCCGGCTCACCATCTCGGGCGTGAGTTCGTGGAAGGTGGTCAGGATCAGCACATCGACCTCGTCCACGGGGTAGCGGCCCGCCCCCAGGGGGTCGGTGACGACGTCGACGTCGGGGAGGATGGGGGAGATGCGGCGCTCGATCTCCTCGAGCGGAAGGAAGGCCGGCAACGCGGCTCGGATCTTCACGCGTCCCCGTACCGTAGACCACCCCAAAACCGTTTTGTCAACGGCGGCTTCCTTCCGTGGAGTCGGACTTCGGTCGAGTCCTCTCGCTCACTTCGGGCGCCGTCCGGCCAAGATCGTGTCCGAGCCCGCACGTAACGTCAGGGCTTAGACGATTCGGCTCGTGGACGTCGAAGCGCTACGGTGCCCGAAGCCGATGGTAGCGGTGCAGGATGTCGAGGGTCCGGTCGATGGGCAACGCCGGCACCGTCCGACCCCGACCCGCGGTGGTCGTAGCTCTGAAGAGGGAGTTGTAGACGGCTTCCTCGGTCGCCTCGATCGCCGCGCAGAAGAGCGGGTCCATGGCATCGTTCCTCAGCGTGGAGGGACCGTCATGCGTGGAGAAGGCGATCGCATAGTCCCCGCTACGGTTCGACCCGTCCGCGCCGGTCCGGCCGATTCCGAGCATCGCCCGACGGGCGATCCGGCGCAGATTCCGAGCGTCCACCGGAGCGTCGGTAGCCAGAACGACCACGACCGACCCTCCGGAGGGCGGGGTACTCGTCCGGGGATAATCCGAGCGTAGCTCCTGCCCCACTGGAGCGCCGGCGATCGAGAGCAGACCCCCGTAGTTGGTCTGCACCAGCACGCCGAGCGTCCGGTCCCCCAGCGGGTCGGGCAGCCGACGCGAAGAGGTTCCGATCCCCCCTTTGAAACCGAAAGCGACCGTGCCAGTTCCCGCGCCGACCCCGCCTTCGTCGGGAAGCGTGCGTTTCGCCGACCGTAACGCAGCGAAAACCTCCTCGCGTCCCACCGAGCGCAATCGAGCATCGTTGAGCAGGCGGTCGTTCGTCTCGGCGACCAGCGGGTTGACCGATTCGACCGCTTCGTTTCCCGGGATCTCGAGCATGTAATCGATCAGCGCGTCCGCGACTCGCGGTACATTCAGCGTCGAGGTCAGCAGAACGGGCGTTTCGATTTCGCCCAGTTCTTCGACCTGGGTCGCTCCCATGAGCTTGCCGAATGCGTTCGACCAGTGGACCGCCCCGGCCACCGGTCGCTCGAGGAGGTTCCCCGGTCGTGGGACGATCGCCGTGACCCCGGTGCGAACGTTCGCCCCCCGGATGATCGTCGACTGCCCCACCGTCACTCCGGCAACGTCGGTGATGGAGTTCAGGCTCCCCGGCGGGAGCGTGCCCAGCAAGACTCCGGCGTCGCGGGCCCGTGGTCGTTCGGTGCCCTCGGTCATCCGGCTGGGGGGAGATGCCCTCTCCGAGATGAGTCTGGCTGCCCCGAGTTCAAATCCTTCGGAGGAGTCCCCGACCCAGAAACAGAGGTACCTTCACCATGGTCGAAGCTACCGTCGGCCGGCGCTCGGACCCTGCTCGCTGGGGAGCGGTGTTGATCGGCCTCGGGGCGGCCCAATTTGTGGTCGCGATGGCATGGGTGCAAACGGCCTACTCCGGCTACTCGTTGCTGACGAACTACATCAGCGACCTGGGCAACACCGCCACGTCGCCGCTTCACGAGGTGTTCAACGTCTCGATCGCCATCCTCGGCATCCTCGCCTTTGCGGGGATTCTGCTCGCATGGCGAGCGTTTCCACCGGGTCGCAGCCGCGCGGTCGGCCTCCCCCTCCTCCTGGTGGCCAGCCTGTCCGCAATCCTCGTAGGGGCGTTTCCGGAAAACGTGAATCCACCCGTTCACGACACCGTGTCCCTGCTCGTGTTCCTTCCCGGAGGGTTGGCGCTCGTCATCCTTTCAGCCGGCATGTTGCCTCCGAGCCCCTGGTCGTCCCTCCGCTGGTTCTCTTTGGTGCTCGGGGCGGTCATCCTGGTCTCGCTCGCGTACTACGCGCCGACCCAGCAGGTCAACACGACCTGGGACCCCGGCCTCATCGAACGCCTGATCGTGGCCCCGATCCTCCTTTGGGCCCTGGGAGTGAGCGTCCACCTCGGGGTCGGGCACCCAGTCCGGTCGAGCACCGCAGCAACACCGTAGTGAGACGGGCGGCCGCGCCTCCGACCGGCCGCGCCCGGGACCGCGATGTTGAGGGCAGCTCTTCAGGAACGAGAGGGCCGCATCGACTCCGGGAGCTTCACCGCGACCACCTCGCCGCGGACGGTCGTCTCGTCGTCCAGCGTGATCCATTCCTCGACCACGACCTTCCGCTCCGCGACCGAGCGCACCCGCCCGTGGACCCGGAGCTCCGGCCCGAGCGGCGTGGGGCGGAGGTAGTCGACTTTGAGCGAGGCGGTAACGAACCGGTAGGCCGGCAGCGTGCCCATCTCTCGCCCCTCCGCGCGGTACGCCGCCGCGGCGGCCGTTCCCGTGCCATGACAATCGATGAGCGAGGCGAGTAGCCCCCCGTTCACGAAGCCGGGAATCGCGGTGTGGTATGGCTGAGGAGTGAACCGGGCGATGCTCTCCTCTCCATCCCAGAAGCTCCGCAGGTGGTGCCCATGCTCGTTCAACCGCCCGCAGCCGAAGCAGTGGGCGAGGTCGTCCGGGTAGTAGTCCTGGAAGGCGCTCATACCGCCCTCCCCACCGGGGCTCCTGCCATGAGTCCTCCCCTCGCCCGGGGACGCCGAACCACCCTGCCGTCCCAGTTCAGGGGTGAACCTGAAGTATGATGGCCGTCTCCCCGAGTCCGTCTGAGGAGTCATCCATGACGTTGCTGATGGTCAGTGTCCAGGATCTTGCGGAGGCCCGACAGGCGGTGGAGGGCGGAGCCGACATCGTCGACGTGAAGAATCTCAAGGAGATCGTCGTCGGGTCCAACTTCCCGCCGGTCATCCGGGAGGTCCGTTCGGCGTTCCCGAAGCGGATCCACGTGAGCGTGACCCTGGGGGCCGTTCCCAACCAGGCCGGGACGGTGTCGCTCGCGGTCTACGGAGCCGCCGCGCTGGCCGCGACCTCGGTCAAGGTGGGGTTCGTGGGGATCGACTACCCCACGGCGCTCCGGATCCTCCAGGAGAGTCGACGAGCCCTCGAGGGCTTCGACACGAAGCTGATCGCCGCCACGTTCGCGGACAGTCACCTCTATGACCACGGGCTCGACCCGAAGCTCGTGGTCCGACTGGCCCGCGAGAGCAGGAGCGACGGGTTGCTCATCGACACCCTCACCAAGGACGGGCGGAACCTGTTCGACTTCATCGACGAGCGGACCCTCAAGACCCTCGTGGAAGAGGGCAAGGAGCTGGGGATGAGCACCGCTCTCTCCGGGGCGCTCCGCAAGGAGAACCTCGACACGCTGGTGCGGATCAACCCCGACATCGTCGGGGTCCGCGGAGCGGTCTGCACGGACGGGGACCGATTCGGCGGTAAGGTCGTGGCGTCGGCCGTGGCCAACCTCCGGCGGGAGCTCACTCAGCGCATGACGGGCGAGCGGGACGTCTACGCGACGGCTCCCCTCGCGGTGTGAGGCACGATCGTTCCGTTGCGATCCATGCCGATTCCGGACGATGCGACCGAAGTCCGGAGCATCACCGGGGATTGCACGGGACTCATCACCGAGCTCGAAAAGACGTTGAGGAAGCTCCCGCCCGGGGCGAAAGTGTGGGCGGTCGTGAAGGACATCCCCACCCGCATCGACATCCTCGCCTGGGCCGGACGGAAAGGTCACCGGGTCACCGCCGAACCTCTCGAGGGGTCGAGTAGTCGCCTCCTCATCGAGAAGGGATCTCCTCCAACGACCACTCCCGCCGACCCTTCGCCCGTCTAGTGGTTACGACCGCGGGGCCCCCGGTCGGTGGTGGGCGAGGGCGCCGCCGGCGCTTCGACCGCGGTCGGGTGGGTCTCACCTGACGGACCGGTTTATAACCTCACTTCGACTTCGAAGGGCATGGACTACACGAGGTCCACGGCGAAGTCGTGGGGTCGAGAGAAGCTGAGAGGCGAGTGGACGACCCTCGTCACGCCGTTCACTCCCGACGACGAGCTCGACGAGCGAGGGCTCGCCGCCAACATCGACCGGGTCGCTCAGCTCGGCACCCGCGGACTCGGCTGTTCCTGGAACATGGGAGAGTTCTGGAGCCTCACCCAGGCCGAGCGATACCGCCTGATGGAGTTCGTCCCTTCGGTGGTGAAGGGGCGGATGCTGACCGCGTTCCAGGTCACCCACACCTCGCTCAAGGAGGTCGTGGCGATGGCCGACGCCGCGCAGCGAGCCGGGTTCGACCTCGCCATCATCGCCGCGCCCTACATCATGACGAAGACCGAGGCCCAGGTGGTCGACTTCGTCACGAAGGTCTCAGAGCGGACCGACCTCGGCCTTGCCTTCTACAACTCCCCGCAGTTCGGCATCACGATGTCGGCGGCCGGACTCGCGAAGCTCGCTGACCTGCCGACGATGGTCGCGATTAAGGAGGCGAGCTTCAACCTGCAGCTCAGCATCGACGCGCACCTTCTCGCGGGGGAGAAGACCGTGATGAGCGCGCCGGACGAGGAGATCTTCTTCTTCGAGCCGTTCTACGGCTTCCACCAGCAGGTGATGTTCGCCAACACGAGCGACTGGCGGTTCGACACCCCGACCTCGCACGAGTACGTCCCCTTCATCGAGCTCGCGACCGCCGGGCGACTTGAGGAAGCCCGCAAGCTCTACCCGAGGATCTGGCCCTGGAAGCAGCTCTCCCGCAAATGGTGGTCCCGGATCGCGGCCCGCACTGGTGGGGGCCTCCCCGTGCAGATGGTGAAGTACTGGGGCGAGCTTCGCGGCATGGCGGGCGGCCACGTGCGGCCGCCGGTCCTTCCGCTCACCGACGCCGAGAAGCAGGAGCTCAGGGCCGACGTCGAGTCGCTGGCGAAACCCACCGCGAGGGTCGTCCGAACGAAAGCGACCCACTGAACCGCTGCGCCCCGGTCGGTCCACGAGCGGTGGGGGAGGCATCGCGGGGCGACCGCCTCGTCGGTCAGCCCTGGCGTTAGAGTTATGTGCGATAAGGCCCGACGGTCGCGCGCTCACTATGGCCGACGCCGTCACCCCCCATGAGGGAAAGATGAACCGTGGACCGCCGGGGTTCTGCATCTGGCTGACCGGGCTGCCGAGCGCGGGAAAGACGACCATCGGGAAGGTCCTGGTCGAGCGGCTCGAGGCCCTCGGTCGGTACACGGACCTCCTCGACGGCGACGAGATCCGCAAGGGCCTGAGCGCCGACCTGGGGTTCGACCGGGTCTCCCGCGAGGCGCACGCGGGCCGGGTGACGTTCGTCGCGAAGGTCCTCGCGAGGAATGGGGCGATCCCCATCGTGGCGCTCATCTCCCCCTACCGTACCTCCCGGGCGAGGGCCCGCACCGAGATCGGGCGGTTCGTCGAGGTCTACGTCAACACCCCCATCGAGGTCTGCGAACAGCGGGACGTGAAGGGACTCTACAAGAGGGCCCGCGCCGGACAGATTCGCGAGATGACCGGCGTGGACGACCCCTACGAGCCACCCGAGCACCCCGAGATCGTGGTCGATGCCGTCCGGATGAAGCCGGAGGAATCGGCGGCGTACATCCTCTCCGAGCTCGAGCGGCTGGGGTGGCTATCGCGGGCACGGTCCGCCGCCCCGCGGGCCGCCTAATCCCCGGGAGTTCTCCGGTTCCCTCACCGGACTCGGGAGCGATGGGTATTCAAACCCGGGGGAAGCACCGCCGGGAGGTTGAAGGATGGGGGAGACAGGGACGCCCAGCACGCTCCGGCCGCCGCCCGCGAGTGACCGAGCCCCATTCCTTGCGAAGTACGGGAAGTTCCTTCTGGTGGGCCTCACGGGCGTCCTCGTGAACCTGATCGTGTTCACCCTCGTCTTGGACCGTCTTTCCCCGAGTCCGAGCTTCGACCTCATCCGCAGCGTGCTTCGGTCCGCCTCGGTCACCTCCTCCAATCCGGTCGACAACTTCATCGCGAGCGCGGTCGCCTTCGCCGTGGCCACCCTGTGGAACTTCGCGCTCAACAACCTCTGGACCTTCCGTACCGAACGCGGCCATCGCCACCGCCTGTCCTACCGGCTCGGCCTCTACTACGGGGTCTCGCTCGGGTCGCTGGGGGTCAACGAGGTGGTGCTGTTCGCCCTCAGCTTCGCGATTCCACCCCTGTTCGGCCAGGCGGTCGGCATTGTCGCGGGCAGTGTTGTGGGCTTTGCCGGTAACTATCGCGTGACGTTCGCGGAGGCCGAATTGCCCGCGGGTGGCCAGTCCTGAGGCCCCCATCGACCCCCCGCGAACCGAGGTCCGGCCTGAGTCGCGCTAGCACGCCCCGAGCGCCTTAAAAGCACTGCTCACGCAAGCGACAGAATGTCGCACAAGTGCCGATTTCACGATAAAAGATTACATGTAGCTGTGAACGCTACTTTTGGGGGTGGTTCCGGGTCCCTACCCGGCCACCTGGTTACCGATTCTTCCGGACCGACGGAAGCATTATGTGCCCCACCTACCAGAGGATGGATGCCCATGACCGAGGAAGGAGGGAATGACGATGGCGGGTCCGATTGTTCGGAACGACCTTGGCGTCGTCCCCTCTCCGCGGGGGGTAGCCGTTAGGGAGTTCGCCGCGCTGGAGTACCCGCGCGAGGACTTCCGCTGGATCGCGGCCCAGACGCGCCCGGCGCCGGCCCACAGGGTCGGCCTCCGGACACGCTGGGGACGCTTCTGGCACTCGATCGGCTCCCACGCGGAGATGGAGACCGGCGACACGGTCCCAACCTAAGACCGGCGCAGCCGGTCGTGAGGACCCCCCGGGGAGGCCGGGAACCCGGCCCAACCCCGGAAACCCTTTCCAAACCGTTTCTGAACGACCTGGGTCCTGGCGAGCGGTGGCAGGGATCCGGGGCGTGCGGGCCTAGTGGTGAGCCCCGGTGGTCGATTTCACGATCAGAACGGAGCAGTGGGCGTGATGCAGGATTCCGTCGGAGACGCTCCCCAGGAAGAAACGCCCAGCGCTCGAAAGTCCTCGCGAACCGACCACCAAGAGGTCCACGGCCTCGCGCTCGCAGTAGGCGACCACCTGGTCGACCGGGTCCCCCTCCAGAAGGACCGTTCGGACGTCCGCAAGCCCGGTGGATTCTAGGCGGCTGCGCTCCCGGTCGAGCAGCGACTGGGCCTCCTTCTCGGCGAACGCCGGCGACTCACTCGGGGGGAGCTCGACCCCATAGCCACCCACCGTGAGCGGAACGACGGTCACGATCGAAAGGCGGGCCCCGAGCTTGCGAGCCATGTCGGCAGCCTCGGAAAGGGCGGCGACCGACGGTTTCTCCCCGTCGAAGGCCACGACGATCGAATGAAGCGTCACGGCGGCCTAGAGGGTTCGGCCCCGCATAGACCTTCCCCCGGTGCGCCCGGGCGCCCCACAAGGCCATTATAGCCCGGGTCGTGGAGCCGCCGATGAAGGCGCTCGTGCTCATCGGCGGATTCGGCACGCGCCTGAGGCCGATCACCTACACCCTTCCGAAGCAGCTGATTCCGATCGCCGGGAAGCCGATGCTCTACCACGTGCTCGACCTCCTCCCCGACGCCCTCGAGGAAGCGGTCCTGGCAACCGGCTACAAGGCCGACGTGATCGACGCCTACGTGCGCGCTCACCCGACGCGATTCCCGATCCGCACAGTGCCGGAGGTGGAGCCCCTCGGGACCGCGGGCGGGATGAAGAACGCGGGCGACGGGATGAGCGACCCGTTCTATCTCCTCAACTCGGACGTGATCGCTGCGGCTGACCTCTCCGCCATGGCCCAATTCCAGGCGAGCCGCGGGGGCGTCGGGACGATGGCGCTCTTCGAAGTCGACGACACCCGACCGTATGGTGTCGCGGCGCTCGACCCCGACGACCGAATCCGCGCGTTCGTCGAGAAACCGGAGCCCGAGCAGGCCCCCTCCCGCTGGATCAACGCCGGCATCGCGGTCTGGCGGCGAGAGGTGCTCGACCACATCCCGGTCGGGCGAATGGTGAGCTTCGAGCGCGAGGTGATGCCGGAGCTCCTCCCGAAGGGAGTCTACGGCTACCGACTCCAAGGGTACTGGGACGACGCCGGAACCCCCGAGCGCCTCCTCCACGCCCAGGAGCTCCTGTTCGACGCCGGCCGCGGGGGAAAGGGGGGCGTCCCGTCCGGAGCGTACGGGTCCGGCCCGGTCGCGGTCATGACGGGCGCCACCGCCCGCGGGGCCTCGTTCGGGAAGTACGTCACGCTCGGTCCGGGAGCTCGGGTCGAGGCCGGCGCCCACGTCGAGCGGTCGATCCTGATGGATGGGGTCGTCGTGGAGAAGGAGGCGACGGTGGTGGGGAGCATCCTCGGTCCGGGGGTGCGGGTCGGAGCGGGCCGCCGCGTCCAGGGACAGGTGCTCGCGGACGGGGCCACGGCCTGACGGCTCAGTACGCGGGGCCCGTCACCGCCACCTTGACCGATTCGTCGGGCCGCCCGGCGAGCCGAAACGCCTCGCGGATCGAGCCCAGCGGAACGAAGTGGGTCACGAGGTCGGAGACCCTCAGCCGGCCGCTCGTCAGGAGTTCGTGGACCTCCTTGAGGTCCGGCTCGGTGGTTGCGTAGGTCGGGACGACCTTGACCCCCCGCAGGTAGAGCTGTTGGAGGTCGACGTCCAGCCGGCTGTCGAGCTCTGGGAGGCCGAAGAGGTTGAGCGTGCCCCCGCGTCGGACGATGCCGAATGCCGACCTCGCGACCGCCGGGTGGCCGGTCGCGACCACCGCGAGGTCGACTCCTTGTCCCGAAGTGGCTTGCGCGACGGACGTTTCGAGCGCCCCCTCGACCCGTGGGTCGACCACGAGGTCGATGCCGCCCCGTTCGGCGGCCGCTCGCCGCAGCGGCGACACTTCGCTCCCCCCGACCCAGGAGGCTCCGAGCGTCTTGAGGAGGCGGGCGTAGAGGAGTCCCACGGGGCCGAGGCCGAGCACGAAGGCGCGGGCATGGTCGGGGAGCCCGACCTTGCGGAGGGCCGTGAGCGCGCACCCGGCCGGTTCGAGGAGGGCTCCCGACCCCCAGTCGACCCGGTCGTTCAGCCGCAGGACGGCCCCGCGCGAGACGTTCTCCGCCGGCACCCGGAACACCTCAGCGAACCCGCCCGGGTGGATGTTCGTCTTCGAGTAGGTGGGGCAGAAGGTGAAGTCGCCGCGGCGGCAGACCTCGCACGAGTAGCAAGGGACGTGGTGGTGGACGAAGACCCGGTCACCTCCGACCAGGTCTCGGACCCCCTCCCCCGCCTCCGCGATCCGGCCCACCGGCTCGTGGCCCAGCACGCCGGCCGTCCGGTAGTTCCCGCGCACCTTCTCGAGGTCGGTCCCGCAGACGCCGCAGGCGGCGAGCTCGACCGTCACCTCTCCGGGTCCTGGGACCGGGCGCTCCGCATCGGCGAGCACGACCTCGCCCGGTCCGGCGAGCCGGCCGAACTTCATCCCGCTGCGCGCGCCGCGCGGATCGCGGCGTCCAGGATCTCGACCCCCGCGTCGACCTCCTCCCGTCGGATGATCAATGGGGGGATGTACCGGATGGAGGAGCGGCCGCACGGGAGCAGGATGAGCCCCCGCTGGTAGGCCTCGACCAGGATCCGGTCCCGGAGCGCGACCGCGGGCTCCTTCGTCTTCCGGTCCTTGACGAACTCCGTGGCCGTCATGAGGCCGAGGCCGCGAACGTCCCCGATCTCCTCGTACTTCCGCTGCAGCTCCTTGAGGCGGCCCAGGAGGTAGTCTCCCTGCACGCGGGCGTTGTCGATCAGATGCTCCTTCTCGATGACGTTCAGTGTCGCGAGGGACGCGGCGACCGAGACCAGGTTCCCGCCGAAGGTGTTCGAGTGCGACCCCTGGTTCGGGAAGTCGAGGTCGGAGCGGAAGGCGATCGCGCCTAGGGGGAGGCCCCCACCAAGCGCCTTCGCCATCGTGACGATGTCCGGGGTGACGCCGTGGTGTTCGATAGCGAACCACTTGCCCGTCCGCCCGATGCCGGACTGGACCTCATCGTCGATGAACAGGATGCCGTGTTCGTCGATGATCGCCTTCATGGTCGAGTGCCAGCGGGGCGGAGGCACCACGTATCCCCCCTCGCCCATCACCGGCTCAGCGAGGAACGCGGCGACGTCGTCCGGTGGGATCGACGTCTGGAAGTAGAGCTCCTTCAGGATCTTGGCGCAGTAGAGGTCGCAGCTCGGGTACTCGAGCTTGTAGGGGCAGCGGTAGCAGTAGGGCGCCGGGATGTGGTGGCCACCGCCGACGTACGCCCCGAAGCGAGCCCGCTGGACCGGCTTCGAGGTCGTCATCGTGAGCGAGCCCATCGAGCGGCCGTGGAAGGCGCCCAGTAGACCGATCACGATCGGGCGCTGACGCTGGTACCGCGCCATCTTGAGCGCGGCCTCGGCGCTCTCGGTGCCGCTGTTCGTGAAGAAGACCTTCTTGTCGAAGTCACCGGGGGTGATGCGGATCAGGTGCTCGGCGAGCTGGACCTGGTTCTCGTAGTAGAAGTCGGTGCCGGCGAAATGGGTGAGCTTCCCCGCCTGCTCGCGGATGGCGCGGACAACCTCGGGGTGGGAGTAGCCGACGGCCTGGACCGCGACCCCCGACGCGAAGTCGAGGAGGCGGTTTCCGTCCACGTCGGTGATCCAGACCCCCTCGCCGGAGGCGGCGACGATCGGCGAGGTCTTCGTGCTGGTCATCAGGAACCGCTTGTCGTCTCCAACGATCCGCTTCGCCTTCGGCCCCGGGACGGACGTCCGGAGGACGACCCCGCGGTGGGGCTTCGAAGCGCTCTCGGACGTCGCGATCGGAACAGAAGAGGGCGTGCTGTCGCTCATGGTGACCAACGAGCTCGAGCCGGCGCAGGGGTAAAATCTTCACGGTTAGCGGAGTCGACCCCCGCGGCCTGTCGAGCGTCTCCTTTTTGTGCCAAGTTCCCGGCTCGTCCCATGTCCATGGACGGGCCGAAGCGGGACGTCGACCGGATCGATGCGGAGTCGGAGGAGCTCCGCGAGGTCGTCCCCGTGCGGGCCGTGCTGACCGAGCTCGCCCGAGGGTTCCTCCTGGCCCAACATTCCGACCCGGACCGGGCGGTCCGGTTCCTCGAGACGTTCCTGCGGGAACAGACCCATCCGCCGGCCCCGACGCGGGTCGACCTCGTCCCGCGACCTCCGTTCCCCCGGCTCCCGGTGGGGCCCTTCAGCCGCGGCGCAGTCGAGCCGAACGGCGCGGCCTCCCAGCGCTAGGTCTTCCATTCTCGGCGGCCTTGCCACGCACGGCGAGGTACGCCCGAAGGTCGGAAGGAAAGCCCCGGCGGGTGAGGCACACTCGCACCCCGCTCGGGTCCCCGAAAAGGGAGCCGGGGCAAACGAGCACCGAGGCCTTGAGGCAGCGGCGCGCGAGGGAGTCGCCGTTCTCGCCGGACCGGTCGAAGGCGATGGGGGCGACCGGAACGGGACCGCCGACCGACCGCTGCCAGCGCGCAACATTGCGGTCCACGATGGCTCGGATCTCCCTGCGCATCCGTTCTTGGTCCCGGAGCGCCGCCCGAGCTCCCGCGATCGAATACGGCGACACGAGGTCGGAGGCAAGGCCATGGAACCTGCCGAACGCCGCCGCCTCCTCCTCGGGCGCGACCACGAAACCGACCCGGAGGTCGTCCGCGGCGTAGAACTTCGTGAACGACCCGGTCGCCCACCAGCCCCGCTCCCCTCGAGCGGCGACCGAGGGAACGCCGGCGAACTCCCGGAACGTCTCGTCCACCACGACGGCCCGCGCTCCGCGTACCCATTCGTGGAGGCGGTCCGATGACCAGAGAATTCCCTCCGGGTTTCGAGGCCGGGAAATGACCGCCGCGGCCGCCGAGCCGGGGGCCACGGTGGTGGAAAACCCAGCCCATCGGAAGATGTCGACCAGCGGGGGGTATTCGGGGAAGCAAACGCGGACCCGTCGA
>DASPQC010000009.1:0-77266 GCA_035625165.1 Thermoplasmata archaeon
ACCCTTCCTCCGCGGGCGTTCCCCCCGGCCGCACGCGCCGTCCGGAAGGTGGGGGGTCGTCTTACCGCGGTCGGCCAGGTGCGCCCGGGCCGGGGGGCCTGGCTCCGATCCGGGGGTCGGGTCACGCCCATGCCCCCCGCCGGGTGGGCCCCGTTCTCGGCCCGGCGGCGCCCGCTCGGCTGAGCCGGCGGAGGGTTCGTCTGGTGTCGAAGTGTGTGCTACCCTCGCAGGGTCCACTTTAGCTATAAGTATCAGGAGCCGAAGTGGGGCCATTGCCCGGAGGTTTCGGGTATGGTGAACACTGGTTCAGTGGCGAATCCCTTTGAGACGGCGAAGAAGCAGGTCGACATTGTCGCGGACCTAATGGGCCTCGACAGTGGGATGCGAGAGGTCCTGAAGCACCCGAAGCGGGAGCTGACGGTCAACTTCCCGGTCCGGATGGACGACGGGTCCTACCGAGTGTTCACCGGGCACCGCGTGCAGTATAACATGGCCCGCGGACCGTGCAAGGGCGGTATCCGCTACCACCCGCAGGTCACGCTCGACGAGGTCCGTGCGCTCGCGGCCTGGATGACCTGGAAGTGCGCGGTCGTCAACATTCCCTACGGCGGTGCGAAGGGCGGCGTCATCTGCGACCCGAAGCACATGTCGAAGGGGGAGCTCGAGCGCTTGACGCGCCGGTACACGAGCGAGATCGTCGGGATCATCGGACCCGAGATCGACATCCCGGCACCGGACGTCTACACGGACAGCCAGACGATGGCCTGGATCATGGACACCTACTCGATGCAGAAGGGCTACAGCGTCCCGGGCGTCGTGACGGGGAAGCCCATCAGCCTCGGTGGCAGCGAGGGACGGGCCGAGGCGACCGGCCGCGGCTGCGCCTACACGATCCGCGAAGCGTCCAAGGACGTCGGCATCCGTGTGAAGGGCGGGACGGTGGCCGTCCAAGGCTACGGCAACGCCGGGAACGTCTGCGCCAACCTCCTCTACGACGAGCAGGGCGCGAAGATCATCGCCGTCTCCGACTCGAAGGGCGGAATCTACAAGGCGGACGGAATGAACCCCCACGCCATCGAAGAGCACAAGCGGAAGACCGGCTCGGTGGTCGGCTTCCCGGGCGCGAAGGTGATCACGAACGAGGACGTCCTCGAGATGAAGGCGGACATCCTGGTCCCCGCCGCGCTCGAGAACCAGATCACGGCGAAGAACGCCGACAAGATCCAAGCGAAGATCATCGCCGAGGCCGCGAACGGCCCGACCGTACCCGAGGCGGACACGATCCTCTTCCAGAAGAAGGCGACCGTGCTCCCCGACATCCTCGCGAACGCGGGCGGCGTCACCGTGAGCTACTTCGAGTGGGCCCAGGACATCCAGGGCTTCTTCTGGCCCCTCGCGGACGTCAACGCGCGTCTCGAGCGCGTGATGGTCCAGTCCTACCAGGACGTCCACAAGGCGGCCCTGCAGTACAAGGTCCACAACCGGACGGCGGCCTACGTCGTCGCGATCCAGCGCGTCGTGGACGCGCTGCGGCTCCGCGGGATCTACCCGTAGGGTAGAGGGCCCGGCGCCCGCCCCGATGGACGACCTCCCGCGCTGCCGACGGGCGACGTGGGGGGACGTCGACGGGTGGGCCGACCGCGTCGCCGACCTTGTCCGGTCGGCCGGCGCGGTCCCGGAGACGGTCGTCGGGCTCACCCGCGGAGGGTGGGTCCCCGGTCGTCTCCTCTGCGACCGCCTCGGAGTGAAACGCCTCGTCTCGCTGCGGGCGAGCCACTGGGGGGTCACGGCGACCCCGGACGGGCACGCGGAGCTGACCGAGGGCCTGAGCGGCCCGGTCGAGGGTCAGACGGTGCTCGTGGTGGACGACATCACGGACACGGGCGAGAGCCTTCGGCTCGCCGTCGAGCACGTGCGCGCGGCGCGGCCGTCCCGCCTCGAGACGGCGACCTTCCTCCACATCGACCATTCGACCGTCCGCCCGACCTACTTCGCCGAGGAGATTCCGAAGGCGGCGTGGGTCTGGGTCGTCTTCCCGTGGAACTACTGGGAGGACCTCGCCGCCCTCGCGGGCCGGGCCGTCCAGCACGGTCGTGGAATCTCGCGGGTCCGGGCGACGCTCCAGGAGCAGTGCGGCCTGTCGGTCTCGGTCGCCGACCTCAAGCGGGTCGCGGCTCGCGTCTCGATCGACTAGGCCGGCTCACCCCGACGTGGGGTCGGGGACGTTGCGCCGCGCGACCGCCTTGAAGTACTGCTGGAGGACCCCGGCGCCGATCACGAGGCCGAGGCCCGCGACGATGAAGCCGACCAACAGCGGGACCCCGGCGGAGCTCAGCAGCCCCTCCAGGTACCGCACGAGGTAGACGATCCCGTAGCTCAGGAACCCGATCCCCACCACGGAGGTGGTCGCGACCACCCAGGAGCGGGGGAACCGGCCGCGGACGAACATCCGGCGGACCGCCCGCCCGGTCTCCCAGACGAGGGCGCCGAGCACCCAGAAGAGGAGGCCCCCGTCCAGGAACGAGAGGATCCGGTCGAGCGGGGGCGAGCCCAGATTCGCTGAGTAGAGGTTGTAGCCATTGAGGAAGCCGACGCCGACCAGGGCGACCGCGAACAGACCGAAGCCGAAGGCGACCGACCCGGTGCGGATGTCGGAGGAGGCGCTGCGGACGGAGTCGATGAGCATCTCGTCGATGTCGAACGTCCAGAAGATGAGGTAGACCCCGAGGACGATGGAGAGGCCGATGATCCCCCAGTCGAGGACGTGGCCCGCGGCGGCGAGTCCGAGAATCAGGAGGACGAGGGCGAACGGCAGGATCGTCTTCGCGCGGAGCTTCGGGTCCTTGAGGGCCCGGACGAGCGTGTAGTACGTCGATTCGATGGACGGGCTCTGGCGGACCAGCACGCGGCGCACCCCGTCGATCCGGACCCGGGACGCGAGGATCGGGAAGAGGAACTCGTCCTCGGCCCCGTCGCTGACGAGGTAGGCCGACGTCGCCTTCACGTCCTTCAAGACCTGGTCGAACTGGTCGGCGACCCGACGGTCGGAGATCGCACCGACCTTCGGCGAGCCGGTGAGCACGCAGACCTCGCACTCCTCGCCCGCCCCCTTGAGCTCGTCCAGGAGGCTCACCGCGGCGAAGATCGCGTTGGTGTCGGAATCCTCCGGGTCGACGGTGGCGAGCCGGGTGGCCGCATCGATGGCCGACGACCGACCGACCACGGGGCCGGCGACCTGGGCCTTGCGACCGAGGTCGTCGTCGCGGTCGACGCAGACGACGAGGCGCATGGCCCATCTCCTATGCCGGGGAGAGAGCTTAACACCTCGGGTCGAGAGGACCGAACCTCTACGGAAAATCCGTCCCGGCGGGCCGCCTCCGCCCTTGCCCTCCTCGGCGGATACGCTTATGGGCGGGCCCCTGCCCTTCGGTCGTCCGCATGGTCGACCTCCCGGACAAGCGTACGAAGTTCATCGACTGGTACCTGGAGGTCGTCGAGGCGGCCAACCTCTCCGACAAGCGCTACGGCGTGAAGGGGATGAACGTCTGGACCGCCTACGGACTGAAGGCGCGCCGCAATCTGGACGCGGTCCTCATCCGCGAGATCGAGGCGACCGGGTCGGAGGCGGTCGAGTTTCCGGCGCTCATTCCGGCGAACGAGTTCGCGAAGGAGAAGGAGCACATCAAGGGGTTCGACGCGCAGGTCTACTGGGTGACGAAAGGCGGTCTCTCGGACCTCGACATCCCGCTCGTGCTGCGGCCGACCAGCGAGACCGCGATGTACCCCACCTTCGCGCTCTGGGTCCGCTCCCACCGCGACCTCCCGCTCAACGTCTACCAGATCGTCAACACGTTCCGCTACGAGACGAAGACGACCCGGCCGTTCTTTCGTGTCCGGGAGATCCACTTCTTCGAGGAACACACCTGCCAGCTGGACGAAGCCCACGCCACCGAGCGGGTCCGCTCCAACCTCGCGGCGTTCCGCCGCATGGCCGAGGCGTTCTGCCTCCCCTACGTGTCCGTGCGGCGCCCGGATTGGGACAAGTTCGCCGGCGCCCACTACTCCATCGCCTTCGACATCCCGGTCGGGGAGGTCCGGACCCTGCAGATCGGGAGCGTGCACCACTACCGCGACAACTTCTCGGAGCCGTACGGCATCCGCTACGAGGCGGCCGACGGCACCCAGCAGCTCGTGCACCAGACGACGTTCGGACTTTCCGAGCGCCTCCTGGGGGCGGTGGTCGCCGTTCACGGCGATGCGAAGGGGGCGGTTTTCCCGACCGCGGTGGCGCCGTTCGAAGTGGTGGTCGTGCCGATCCCCTCCTCGGATGCGCCGGGGGCGGCCGAGGCGGTGGCCCGTGAACTCACCGACCGTCTTCGGGCGGCGGGGCGACGGGTCTACCTCGACTCGGGCGACGAGCGTCCGGGCGCCAAGTACTACCGCTGGGAACTCCACGGCGTGCCGCTGAGGCTCGAGGTGGGAAAGCGCGAGGCGGAGGCGAAGAGCGCGACGGCCGTCGACCGGCTCGGCCGACGCAGCCGCGTCGCCTTCGGAGCGCTCGAGACCGACATCACGGAACGCCTCCGCGACTTCGACCGGGCCCTCTATGAGAAGGCGCTCGCCGCGTTCCGCGACTCCTTCGCACCGGCCCAATCCCTGGATGAGCTCGCCCGGTCGGACCGGGTCCGTGTGGTCGCCTGGTGCGGGGCCGAAGAGTGCGGCCACCGCATCGAGACCTCCCTCGACGGGTCGCTGCTCGGTATCCCCGAAGAAGAACTCCCGCTGCCCCTCGGGCCGCCGGGTCCCTGCCTCGGATGCGGTCGGACCGAGGGGGTTCGCTGGGCGCTCGCGGCGCGACCGCTCTGAAGGTCGGCCGCTCCGCCGCTCACTCCGGCGGCGAGGAAGAGGGAGGGTTCGGGGTCATGAGCCACATCCCCGCGAGGCCGAAGAGCAGCAGCGTCACGACCACGGCGTAGACGCCGTTGTCGATCCAGACTCCGAAGGAAACCCCCCACCAGACGTAGAAGGTGATGCCGAGCACGACCAACGACGCGAACCCCCAGAACGACACCTTGCGCGCCGTCGACATCTGGCGGTACGCGCTCACCGGGGCGGCCATCTCCTCCTCCGGCATCGTGCGGCGCCGACCTGGGGAGCGTTAGATAACCCTTGCGGGGAGCGGTTCCGCCGGTCGTGGCCCGAGGATTCCGGGCCCCCATGGATTTAACCCCGTCCGACGCGTCTCTACGAGCGGATGGTCGACCGCGCGAGCCCCGGGTCCGCTGCGGCCGGCGAGACCAGCCCGACGCTCGCCGCGCTCACCCACGAACAGCTACGGATCCTCGCCTACGCGAGCGCCATCGGGTCGGAGTTCGACTTCGACCTCCTGGCCGCCTCCATGGGCCTCTCCGAGGAGGCGCTGGTCGAGCAGCTCGAGCGGCTCGTCCACGACGGGGTCCTTCGTGAGCGGGCGGGCGGCGGACGGTTCGGGTTCGAGGAGGAGGAGTTTCGCGCTCGGGTCTACCGGTCGCTCACGGAGAGCCGGTTGCGCGTGCTCCACCGGAAGATCGCCGAGGTGATGGAGCGGATGCATCCCGACCCCACCCCCGCCGAGCTCGCCGAGCTCGGCCGGCATTTCTTCCTCGGAAAGGTGCCCGAGAAGTCGTACCAGTACAACCGCAAGGCCGCCGAGGTCGCCCGGGCGGCCGAGGAGCCGGAGGTGGCTGTCCACCACCTCGAGCGAGTGCTGGTCGACCTCACCAGCCTCGCGGGCGATCACCGTGCGGACGAGATGGAGGTCTCGAGGGCGCTCGGCGACCTCTACTTCGCCCTCGGAAACTTCCGGGCCGCCGACCGCTGCTACACGGATGCGCTCGCGAAGGCCGATACCGGTGACCCGCGTACCCAGCCCCGGCTCCTGCTCGCGCGGGCCGAGGTCGCGCGGGAGAACCTCGAGGTGGAGACCGCCGTCGCCCGCGCGACCGAGGCGCTGCACCTCTTCGAGCGGGCCGGGGACCGGGTCGGGATGGCCCAGACGTTCCGGCTCCTCGGCCGGATCGCCTTCCAGCGCGGACGGTACCGCGAAGCACTGGACGAATGCATGCGGGCGATGGACGCCCTTCCCCCGAAAGCCGAGCCGCAGCTCCTCGGACGACTTTCGATCGACATCGGCAACTCGTTCGCCCTCCTCGGCGCGAACGTCCGCAGCGAGGCGATCGAGTGGTACGGGCGGGCCGTCGACCGGCTGCGGCAGACCGGGGACTGGGCGGAGCTCTCGAGGGCGTACCACAATCTCGGGGTCACGGTCGGAGAGGAACGACCCACCGAAGGGCTCGAGTACCTGGACCAGGCCCGGGAGGCCGCCGAGCGGGCGCACGATGCCCGGTCGACCGGACGCGCCCTGCTCTCCGGCGTCGAGCTCCGGCTCGCCCTCGGGGAGCTCGAGGAGGCGCAGCGGGACAACGAGCAGGCGGGCCGTCTCCTCGAGCGGCTGGGGGACACGTTCAGCGTGCAGCAGGTCTGCATGAACCGCGGGCTCATCGCCGAGAAGCTCGGACAATGGGACGAGGCCGCCCATGCGTTCGAGGAGAGCCTTGCGATCGCCCAGAGGTACGAGCTGACCGCCGACATCGCCGAGGTCGAGTTCTACCTCGCGCGGCTCCGATTCAAGACGCGCGACCTCGACGGGGCGCGGGCGGCGTTCAAGGTCGCGACCGACCTCAAGGTCGCCGAACTGAGACCCCACCATGCGCAGGGGTACGACGAGCTCAAGCGTCAGCTGGAAGCCGCGGAGGCGGGGGCGGTCCCCCGGCCGGGACCGTCCACCGACCAACATCCCTTATAGCCCCGCGCCGGGGTAATTCTACCCGTGGTCGCGGCGCGCCGGGGACACGAGACGGACGTCTCGCCGCTGTTCGGCCGTTCGGAGGTCTTGGAAGCGGTCGGCCGAGAGCTCGACCGGGTCCGGGAGGGGACCGGCGGCGGAGTCTTGCTGGTGGGTCCCGGCGGAATCGGGAAGAGCCATCTCCTGGGTCGTGCGATCGAACTGGCCGGTGAGCGCGGGTTCCAGATTCACACCGGGGGAGGACTGCCCGCGGACCTCCCGGCGCCGTTTTCGCTGTTGCGTCGACTGCTCTCCGCGGGAGAGGAGAGCCCGGCGAAGTCCGGCGTCGGCGACAGCTACCCGTTCGTCGCCCCGCTCCTTAGGGAGGCGGTGACCGGCGAGAGCCCTCCCGAGGCGCCAACCTCGGAAACTCCGGCCGCCCCTCGCTCCGGCCTTCTCGAGGAGGCGCTGGCTCCGCTCGGCGCCACAGCAATCGAGGGGCTGGACGCGGTGCGGGACGAGATGCTCGCCCGACTGGTCGACCAAGTGGTCGAGCGGGCCCACGACCGGCCACTCCTGCTCGCCATCGACGACCTCCACTTCGCCGACACTTCCTCCCTCGCCTTCCTCGAGCGGTTGAGCTCGGAGCTCCCGAAGACGAGGATCGCGATCATCGCGACGGCGATCGACCCGGTCGAGGCCCCGCCGCGCACCCGCCCGTTCCTCGAAGCCCTCGGTCGCTCGCCCGCGTTCCGGTCGGTCCCCCTTCGGCCGCTCGCCGCGTCCGAGGTGGCGGAGTTCGCGACGTGGATCCTGGGAGGACGGGCACCGGGGAGCGAGGACGTCCAGCGCTGGCACGCGCAGACGGAGGGGAACCCCCTGTTTGTCGAATTGCTCGTCCGCGCGACCACCGGGTCGGTCGGTCCTCCCGGCGACGAGGCGGAGGATGTCACCGAGATGCTCGTCCGTCGGCTCCACGGCCTCGGAGAGGTCGACCAGCGCATCCTCACCTACGGCGCCATCCTCGGGAAGGAGTTCACTTTCGAGGACCTCGCGGCGGTTGCGGGGCTCGAGGAGGAGCGGGTGACCGAGGCGCTCGACCGCCTCGTCCGCGACGGGATTCTCCGTGAGAAGGGCGACGAGGTCTACGAGTTCGTCACGGAGGCCCTGCGGGCGAACGTCTACGCCGAGCTCACCGAGACACGCCGGCGGATCCTCCACCGCAAGACCGGAGTGGCCCTCGAGGAGAAGGGGGGGGCCAACGACGTCGACCTCGCCCGCCACTTCTACCTCGGGGGACTCGACGAGAAGGCGGTCGACTACAACGTGCGGGCGGCCGAGACGGCGACCCGCGCCTACGCCTACGACGCCGCCGTCTCCCACATCGAGCGCGCCCTCGAGGCCGAACGACGACGCACGGACCGCGACATCCGACGCGAGGTCCGGCTCCTGACCGAGGAGGGACGGCTACTGGACGAACTTGGCAGCTGGAACCGGTCGGACGAGCTGCTCGAGGAAGCGGTCGGGCTCGCGAGAGCCCACCCGGGGGCCGACCTCGAGCTCGGTCGGGCGCTCCTCGCCCTCGCCCAGACCCGGGTCGACCGCAGCGAGTACCCCAGCGCGGAGTCGCTCGCCACCGAGGCGCTCATCGGCCTCGAGCGGTGGGGGACGCCGCTCGACCTCATGGCCGCGAGCCGCGTCCTCGGTCTGGTCGCGTGGCGCTTGGGGGACCTTCCGCGAGCGGAGCACCACCAGCGCGCGGTGCTCGAGATCGCCGAGCGCGAGGGGACGCCGCTCCAGCAGGGGCACGCGCTCGTCGACATCGCCAACACGATGGTCCCGCGCGGCGGGAGTCATCTCCAGCCCGCGCTCGAGCTGTTCGCACGGGCGGCCGCTCTCTTCGACCGGGCCGGCGAGCAGTCGGCCCGCGCCCGGGTCATCATGGACCGGGGCGTGCTCGAGTATTCGGTCGGGATGGTCGAGGAGGCGTTCCGGGACGTGCAGACGGCGCTCACTGCCGCCGAGGAGGCGCGCTCCCCGCTCTACATCGTCTACTGTCTTCTCAACCTCGCCCAGTGGCACGCCGAGCTCGGCCGCCCCGAACCGGGGGCCGCCGACCTGGAGCGCGCGATCGTCGCGGTCGCTCCGCTCGGGGACCGCTTGGCCCAGCAGCAGATCGCTATGACCCACGGCATGGTCGCTGAGTCGGAGGGACGGTGGGACGCGGCCGAGGCACACTACCAGGACGCGCTCGCCCAGGCCCGGGAGCTGCGGCTCGTCTCCGAGACCTCCGAGATGCTCGTCCGCCTCGCCCGCCTCTCCTTCCTGCGCGGTGACCGCGCTGAGGCGGCCGAGCGGCTGCAGGAAGGGATCGAGGCGGGCATCCTGAGCTACCGCCCGGACTTCGAGCCGCGGGTCCAGGACCTCCAAGCGAAGCTCAAGTCGGACGGCTGACCCCCACCGTTAAGCTCGCCACCCGGCTCCCCGAACGTGGCGACGGCGGCAACGGGGGGCCGGACCGCGGCCGACGGTTCGCCCTACCCGGAGCGGGGACGCCCGACGTTCGAAAGGGACGTCCGCCGGATGTTCGCCCACATCGTCGAGCGATACGAGTGGTTCGACCACGTCGCATCGCTCGGGAACGACTACCTCTGGAGGCCGCGGGCACTCTGGGAACTCGACCGATTCCGCGCGGGCGCCCCGGTCCGCCGCGCCCTCGACGTGGGCTCGGGCACCGGACAGCTCGCGCGCCTCGTGTCGCGTCACTTCCCGGAGTCCCGGGTCGTCGCGGCCGACTTCACCCGCGCGATGGTTCGGCACGCCCGCGGGGCGAGCCCGCGGGAAGAAGGACGCCTCGGCTTTGCCCGGGCCAACGCCCTCCGATTGCCCTTCCGCGACGGAACCTTCGACCTCGTGACTAACGCGTTTCTCGCCCGGAACCTCTCCGACCTCGAGGTCGCCTTTGCCGAGATGCGACGCGTCCTCCGTCCCGGCGGGACACTCCTCACCCTCGAGGTCACGGAGCCCGACTCGCCGACCTTCGCCCGGTTCTTCCATGCCTACTTCGACCGCGTCGTTCCGTCGCTCGGGGCGCTGGTCGCCAGCGCGGGGCCGTACCGGTACCTCCCGGAGTCGCTGAAGAGCCTCCCCGGCCGATCGGCGCTCGTGGACGTCTTCCGGCGGGCCGGGTTCCCGCGGACCGTCGCCTGTCCGCAGTCGCTCGGCATCGTGACGACGTTTCTCGCGGAGGCCGGAGCCGGGCGGGACCAAAGCCGTTAAGGAGACGCCGGGCCGTTCGGCCGCGTGCCCGATAGTTCCTTCGACGCGTTCAAGTACGCGCACGCGCGGTGGAGCGAGGTCGCCTGGCTCTCGCAGAACACGAATCATCTCGTGCCACCCGAGGTCGTGCGGGGCGCGCTCGAGGAGGCAATCCGGGCGCGGAGGTACCAGGGGTACCCGGTCATGACCGGAGACCCCGAGCTCCTCGAGCTCGTGCGGACGGATTTCGGCCTCTCCGGCGCCGTGCCGATGGTCACGGGGGGCGGGACCGAGTCGCTCTACATGATCACGCGAGCGCTCCTCGCGGCCGGCGACGAGGTCGTCGCGACGGACCCGAGCTACCTCATCATCCACAAGTTCATCGAGCTCGCCGGCGCGCGGACGGTGAACCTCGACATCTACCGACCGCCGTTCCGCCTCACGGCCGACCAGGTCCAGGCGGCGATCGGGCCGAAGACGAAGATGATCCTCCTCATCGACCCCCTGAACCCCCTCGGCTCGGGATACCCCCGAGAGGAGGTCCGCGCGATCGCGGAGATCGCCCACGACCACCACCTCTACCTCTTGAACGACGTGACCTACCGGGACTTCTCCGACGGTCACGCGCTCGCGGCCGAGTTCGCCCCCGAGCAGACCGTGACGGTCTGGTCGGTCTCCAAGAACTGCGGTCTCGCCGGCCTCCGGCTGGGAGGGTTCCTCGCCCTCCCCGACCTCGCGAAGGCGATCGGACGGTACAACACGAACGACCTCGGGGTGAACGTTCTCGCGCAGGTGGCGGCCGCCGCCGCCTTGCGCACGAAGCGGTCGTGGATTCCGGAGGTCGTCCGGCAGACCCGCGCGAACGGCGCCCGCATCCGCGAGGTGGTCGGAGGGGTTGAGGGAACCTCGCTGCCGGTCTATCCGTCGCGCGCGAACATGATGGTGATCGACCTGGGGACGACCGGCGTTTCGCCCGACCGGCTGCAAGAGGAGCTCCTCCGCCGGTACGATGTCTTCCTCCGCGCGGGGAACTACCTATCTCCGACCCACGGTCAGCGGTTCATCCGGATCTCGTTCTCGAACCCCCCGTCCGACATCGAACGGTTCGCCCGCGCCTTCCCGACCGCGGTGGCCACGCTGAGGGCGACCGCTCCGGCGGCCCGCTAGGCGGGGGAACGGGCCACCCGCACGTCGACCACCACGTGGGTCCGTCCCGGCCCGTACGGCTTGACCTCCCGGGCGGCGGCCGGCTCGAGGGAGCGGGCGCCCGCCCTCGTCACCGCCTGCTCGACGGCCCGCGCGGCATCCTTTCGGGCGGACCGCGCATCGGCGGTCGTGTGCACGTGAAGCCAGCCTCCCTCCGCCCGCACGAGCCCGACTGCCCGCTCGACCCAGGGGATTGCGCTCGGAAGGAACCCGAGAACCACTCGGTCCGCGACCCCTGTGGGGAGCGGCACCTCCCGATTGTCCCCGAGAATCGCCTCCACGCGGTCCGCGACACCATTGAGCCGGAGGTTCTCCGTTAGGTAGCCGAAGGCGACCGGATTCTTCTCGACGGCCCGGACTCGCGTGCTCGGTCCGGAGCGGGCGGCCGGAATCGCGAAGTAACCGATCCCCGCAAACAGGTCGACCATGGTCTCCCCGGGCCGAACGAGGACGCCGATGCGCCGGCGCTCGGTGCGGTTCCCAGCGGCAAACATGAGCCGGGCCGCGTCGAACCGCCATCGGACCCCGTGCTCGACCACCTCGGTCTCGGTCGGTCCGCCGGCGATCACCTCGACTTGGGGGGACCGGTACTCTCCCGCGATGGGCCCCGTACGTACGAGTACGGTCACCACTCCGAGCTCCTCCTGCCAGGCGCTCCCGATCACGGGGAACTGCGGCCGCAGCTCCTCGGAGAGCCGGAGGAGGAGCACCCGGCCCATCCGTTGGTAGCCCGCCGGCAAACGGGCCGCCACATCCTCGCCGGCGACCGCCCGGAGGCGCGAGCGGACCCGTTCGGCCGGAGGAAGTCGGCGCGGCCCTCCCGCCGGGACCACCGTCGGGCCTCCGGACCGGTTAGGAACGGGAACCCGGCGGCCCCTTCTCGAGGATCACCTCGAGGAACTGCTTGAGGTGGGCCGTGAGGATCGGGTTGTCGGTGAACCCACAGGCGTCGAGGCCCGGCGCCGCGAGCAGCGCGTGAGCGCCGTCCGCGAGCGCCTCCGTCGCGATGAGGTTCTCCCGCGGCACGTAGGCGACCCCTTCCGGGACCCTCTGGAGCGGAGCGGTGACGAAGGTGACCATCACCCCGCGCTTCACCGCGTGCTGGATCTTCTTGCCGAGCTCGTCCCTCAGTTCCGCGACCTGGGGGGTGGTCAGGATGAAGGACTGGGTCGACTGGTCGAGCAGGTCCCCGATCTTCTGGACGACCTTCTCCCGGCCCGACAGCAGGTAGACGAGCTGCGGTTCGCCGTGCTCGGCGACCACCCGGTGGAGCTGGCCCAGCTGCTCGAACACCTCCTGGATCGCCCCCTTGAGCGTCTCCGCGACGTCGAGCGGTGGTGTGGGCCGGAAGAGGAGCGGTTTCCCTCCGGTCGGCTGGGCGTAGCCCTTCTCGGCGAGCGACTCGAGGACCTTGTAGGCGCTTGTCCGTGGAATGCCGGCGGTGGCGGCGAGGGTCGCGGCGTCGCCGACCCCCCGGCCGACCAGGGCGATGTACGCCCGGGCCTCGTAGTTCGTGAGCCCCACCTTGCCCAAGACCTCCGCCGCCCGGCGGAATTCGTCCGAGGCTTGGTTGCCGAGTGCGATCGCGGTCTCCTCGATCGTTGCCATGCGTGAGTGGAGGTCGGACTCCGCCTCCCCGCTTTAAGCCTAGGCTTATGGGGCGGTGCCGCGCCCAGGGCTTACGGAACGGGCTCGGTCAGCTTGAGGAGGGCTGCTTCCCCGAGCAGCGTCTCGACCTCCTCGCGGGTCAACAGGCCCCGCTCGACCAGGAGTTCCTTCAGGGGCCGGTGGGTCCGCTCCACCTCGTGGAGGAGCTCGGCGACCTTGAGGTATCCGAGCTTCGGGGTGAGCACGGTGCCGATCGCGGCCGACTCCACGAGGAACCGCTCCATCCGGGGCGCGTTCGCGGTGATGCCGTCCACGCACGACTTCGCGAAGACCGGCAGGTAGTTCGTCAGGATCTGCGCCGCGAACAGGACCTCGTAGGCGGCGAGCGGCATCATCACGTTGATCTCGAGCTGGCCGGCCTGTACCGAGTAGGCGGTCGCCGCATCCGCCCCGAGCACGTGGAAGGCGACCATGTCGAGGCACTCCGCCGCCGAGGGGTTCACCTTCGCCGGCATGATGGAGGAGCCGGGCTGGATCTCGGGGAGGCGGATCTCGTCGAAGCCGGTGGCGGGCCCGCTCGAGAGGAGGCGAAGGTCGTTCGCGACGCGGACGAGCTCGAGCGCGAGGGTACGCATCCAGCCCGAAGCGGCCCCCAGCGGCCAACGGCTCTGCATCGTCTCGAACGGGTCGCGGGCCGGCGTGAGCGACAGCTTGGTGAGGCGCGCGAGCTCCTCGACGGCGCGGATGCGGAACCCCTTCACCGAGTTGACGCCGCTCCCGACCGCGCTCCCTCCGAGCGGGAGCTCCGCCAGCGCACGCTCGACGGCCGGCAGCCCCTCGAGGATGTGCTCGAGGCTGGACGCGTAGGCCTGGAACTCCGCCCCGAGGGTCACCGGCATCGCGTCCTTGAGGTGCGTCCGCCCGGCCTTCGGTACGCGCCGGAACTCCTCTCCCTTCTTGCGGAGGCTCGCCGCCAGGACCCCCACCGACCCCTTGAGCTCCCCCAGCGCGAACAACGCCGCCACCTGGGCGGCCGCCGGGTAGGTGTCGTTGGTCGACTGTCCGCGGTTCACGTGGTCGTTGGGACTGAGCGTCTTGTAGTCCCCGCGCGGCTTCCCCATGATCTCGAGCGCGCGATTCGTGAGCACTTCGTTCACGTTCATGTGGAAGGAAGTGCCGGCACCCGCCTGGAAGACGTCCACGATGAACTCGTCCGGGAACTTCCCCGCGGCCATCTCTTCGGCCGCCTGGCTGAGCGCCTTCCCTCGCTCGGCGTCTAGGCCTCCGAGCGCGACATTCGCGCGGATGCAGGCGAGTTTGAGCAGTGCGTAGGCGCGGACCAGGTGGGGGGACGACCGAAGGCCGCTGATGGGGAAGTTCTCGCGGGCGCGAAGCGACTGGATCCCCCAGTAGGCCGAGTCGGGTACCTCGCGAGGGCCGAGTGAATCCTGTTCAACACGCGGAGGCGTCATCGCCCCCGGAGGCGCCCTTACCGACAAAACGTTTGGGCGCGCGGAGCCGGCGAGTCGCCCTCGAAAAACCTTAAGAAAAACGGTGGGCCGTCAGAATCTTCCGCCCGCGGCGGTCGGGCCGAGAAGGCCGGGCTCGTGCGGAGGATTGCCCCAGGGTCCGCGGGGGCGGCCGTCCTTCGCAGGACCCCTGCCTTCATGGGTCGGAGCGGGCCCGATTCACGCCAACAAAGCGTATAGCGAACCCACGGGCTCGGCCCCGGACGCCGTAGGAGACGGCCCCCTCGTGGTCGACCCGTTCCAGCTCACGATCGACATCGCGGGCAACGCCGCCGCGCTCACTCTGCCGGCCCTCCTCTGGGCGGTCCTGTTCCTGCTCGCGTGGGAGAAGGGTCCTTTCGCGGAGAGTCTGGGCCTGGGCCGCAAAGCGTTCTGGCTCCTCCTCCCCGGGGGCCTCCTCGCCACGTTCGCGATCCTCCCGTTCGCTCCGGTCGCGGGAGACTGGCTCGCGGTGAGCTTCGCGGGCGCTCTGTTTCCCCTCCTGGTCGGTCTCCTGGCCGTCGGGCGGTACGCCCCCCCGCGCGGTCGCTCCGTCGCCGCCTACCTCGTCTTCCTGCTGCTGGAAAGCGCCGTCCTGTTTCAGTTCGTGCTGCCGACCGGGTCGTCGTTCGTCGCGCGGGTCGCGGCCACGACTTCCCTCTCGGTTCCGGGAGCCACCACCCTCCTCGTCCTCCTCGGAGGGTCCACGTTCACCGTCGTGCTCGTGGCCCTCGCGGCTCGGTCGGGCAACCCCTCGTTCCGCGCCGTGGCGCTCCTCGGGGGGCTCAGCTCGGGAGCGCTGGTCGCCACGTTCGCCGGGACGGCCGCGATCCCGGGCGTGGGAATCACCGAGTGGTTCCCGTACTACCTCCTTCCACCGGTGGCCGCCGGGCTCATCGCGGTCGCGGTCGCGCCGTGGGTCTTCCCCGGACGGGAGGGTTTCGCGCTGCCGACCGCCTTCCTCGCCACGACCTTCGGGGTGCTCCTCGGCGCGGACCTCCTCCGTCAACCCCCCCTCTACACGGGGAGCGGGGGCGCGCTCTACACGATCGGAGGCGCGGGGCTCGCCGACCTGGTCTACCTCTCCGGCCTGCTCGCCCTCGCGGCCGCGTACGCCGGCCACCTGATGGCCGGACGCCCGACCCGCTCGCTCGACCCGGCCGCCCGCGAGGAGACGCCGACCCCGATCGGTCGGCTCGCTCGCGGGTTCCGTGCCGGGGTCCGGGGCCAGCTCGCCGATTCGGTCGCGGACTCCGCGCGTTCCGCCCGCGAGGCCGCCGCGCAGGCCCAGCGGCTGGTCGGCACCGGGTCCCCGCGCGACGACCGACCGTGGGACGGTCTTCCGGTGCCCGGGTGGGTCGTGAGCGACCAAGCGAATCTGGACGCCGTCGCCCGTTCGGGTACCACCGACCCCCGCGAGGGGTTCCGGGCGTGGCTCGCCGCCCGCTTCCTGGTGGTCCTCGGTCGCGAGCTTGGATTCCGTCGCTTCGCGACCCTTCGCCGCCGCGTCGCCGCGTTCGCGATCGACCTCGCTCTCCTCGCCGCGGTCGCGGCGGTCCCGTTCATCCTCCTCGCCCTCACGGTCCCCGGTGACCTGGCGGCCCTGCTCGGCAACCTTGGGTACAACACCGCGATCTACGCGGTGATCAGCGGCTCGTTCCTCTACTTCGTGGTCGCCGAGTCGGTCTACGGCACGACTCTCGGCAAGTGGCTCCTCGACCTCTGGGTGCGGGACCGCAGCCTCGAGCGGCCCGGCGGCCTCGCGTCGATGCTGCGGAACGTCTCCAACCTCCCCGTCCTCACCGTGATGGCGCTCGGGCTCGCGATCGGGATCGCCTTCGGGTCGAAGGTCAGCGCCTCCGGCGGCGTGACACTGGAAGGGGTCGTCTGGCCGGCCGGCCTCCTTTCGGTCCTCGGAGTGGTGGCCTTCGTGGTCGGCGGGATCGCGCTCCTGGGAGCGATCGGCGCGCTCGGGATCGCGCTCTCGCCCGAGCGTCAGCGCATCGGGGATCTCTGGGCCGGGACGTGGGTCATCCGGGCGGCGGGTGGGCCGCCATCGGCGCCGGCGGCGCCGACGGTGCCGGAGGGGGCCCGATTCGGGTGAGCGGGATCGCGATGGACGAGACGTTCGCGTCCCGGCCGTCGCGGTTCACGAGCCGCTCGGTGCTGATCGTGATCGCGCCGAGCTCGACGTGACCCTCGAGGAACCTCCGCCGGACGACCTCGACCACGTCTACCGCCTTGCCGATGGCGTTCCCGCGCGCCTTCACGACCACGGGGCCTGCCCCCGAGTTGAGTTGGGAGACGACCTGGAAGACGTAGGTCATGGTCGGCTTCTGGCCGATGTAGACCGTCGCTCCGGGGGGCCCGGCGTCGTTCATGCGCCGCGGGCCAGCCCGCCCCCATAGAAGGCTTTTTTCGGACGGGCCGACGTTACGCTGGGCGGACGGGTTCGTGTTCGCAAAGGTTATCGGCGGGGCCCCGTACGCGCGGCGGAGTCGTGCAGGGGTGGCCCAGCTTGGTCAAAGGCGCCAGGTTGAGGTCCTGGTCTCGTAGGAGTTCGTGAGTTCAAATCTCACCCCCTGCATACCCCCTAGCGAGGCGCGATGGAAGGCAGCCACTCTCTCTGCCCGAACTGCGGGGCGACGCTCGCGCCGGACGTGCGGGTCTGTCCCGCGTGCCAGTTCTCCCTCGAGCCGACGGCCCTTCCCCGGATCGATGAATCGGTCGACCCGCCCGACGAGCCGTCACCCGCTCCCGCGGTCGAGGAGGAGCGACCCAAGCCCGCGCCCGTTCCCCGGGGGACCGCCCCCCGCGCACCGGTGCGGAAGAGCGCGCCCCCCGTCCCGAACCCGTTCGAGGCCGAGCTCTCCCGGCGGCTCGCTCGCCTGAACCAGTGGGCCGAGGGAGCGCGCGCCCTCGGGACCGACCTGCCCCGCCTTCCCGCGTGGGCCGAGGAGGCGGCAAGGTCGGCTCCGAACCCGGAACCTTGGGCCGAGGTGGTCCGCGGCATCGAGCGGATCGCCCAGCGGCGGATTGTCACCGCGTTCGAGGAATGGGACAAACGGACGAAGTCCCGGCTCACCCGCCTCGAGGCGTACGCTGTCGACAGCCGCCTGGAGCGCGACCAGATCGAGGACGCGTTGCATGCCGCGCGCACCGGCGACATCGCCCAGGCGCTCGCGACCTACCACCAGGTCGACCGGGTCGTGACGCTCAAGGAACGGCACCTAGACCAGGCCCGCGAGGAGCTCGAGCGGGTCGTCGCTCTGTTGAAGGACATGGCGGTGCTCGGGGTCGAACCGCCGGTCGACCCGACCGAGGTCGCCGAAGACCTCGAAGCGGAGCTTCGCGCCGGCAAGCTCGCTTCGTTGAAGCAGCAGATTCGGGCGCTGAGGCTCCAAGCGGTGAACCGCCTCAAGTCCGGGCTGCCGCGGTACATCGCGCAGTACGGCGACTACCTCCTCGAGGAGCGGAAGCACGGGACGGCGACCGAACTCGAGGCGATGCAGCTCGCCCGGGGGGCCCGCGAGTTCTTCCACGGCCGACCGGAGGAAGGGCTGCGCCGGCTGCGCGCGCTCCAGCAGACCCACGGACTTCCGGCCGGTGGCCGCGGCCGGGCCGGCGCGTCCCGTGAGGACGGCGCTTAGAGGAGCCGCTCGAAGTATCGGACGTCCTCGCCCCAGACGTGGCGGTGGAGCAGCCCCGCCTCGGCGAAGCCGAGACGCTTCATCAAGGCCGCTGCTTCCGAGAACCGCGCGAGGAGGTCGACCCACATCGAGGTCGCATTCGACCGCTTCGCCCAGTCGACCGCGGTCGTGACGAGCGCGACGCCGATACCCTGACGCCGAGCCTCGGAGTCGACCGCGAGGTGGACCAGGCGGCAGCTGCCGCGCCGCAGTTCGGCCCCGACGATGCCGAGGAGGCGTCCATCCCGCCGGGCCGCGAAGTACGTGACGCCTTCCATCCAGCTCGTGAACTCGAGCGGCGTCGGGACCCACGACTTCGTGAACTCGGCCGGCAGTCCGGGGGGAGCCGGGTCCCAGACCCGCTTGTAGAGCGCACAGATCGCCGGCACGTCCTGGGTCGTGATCCGCTCGACCTGAACGGTCCCGGTGGTGGCGGCGCCACGGTCCGACCCTTGTGCCGTCACTCCCGTGGGTCCCCCGGTTTCCGCAGGGACGGTATGACGCGCGTCGCCTATTGAGCGTTCCCCTTCACGAACGGGCCGGAGCGTCCGCGGCTCACGGCGTGTGGCGGGAAGGGGTGCGCGGGAACGGCGTCGTCTCCCGAATGTGGTCGCGGCGGAGCATCCACCGGAGGAGGCGTTCGATTCCGAGGCCGAAGCCGGCGTGCGGGACGTTCCCGTGACGTCGCAGGTCGAGGTACCACTCGTACTCCTTCACGTCGGCGCCGATCTCGCGGATCCGTTCGGTGAGCCGCGGGATGTCGGTCTCACGGCAGGACGCCCCGACGACCTCGCCGTACCCCTCGGGAGCGAGGAGGTCGGCGGCCTCGACCGTCCGAGGGTCGTCCGGCGAGCGGAGCATGTAGAACGCCTTGAGCTCCCGCGGAAAGTGGGTGAGGAACATCGGGGTCTTTTCCTCGAGTGTCAACGCCCGCTCCTCGGCCGTGCCGAGGTCGCTCCCCCAGTGGACGGAAAGGCCCGCGGCCTGCAACCGCTCGATCGCCTTCGCGTAGGTAAGGCGCGGGAATGGCGGTTGGATCGCGAGCAGCTCCGCGGGAGGGCGGCCGAGCTGAGCGAGCTCGTTCGGCCGGCGCTCGGCGACCGTGTGGAGGACGGTCGCGAACATCCGCTCCGTGAACTCGAGGAGATGGTCGAAGTCGCACCACGCGAGCTCCACCTCGAGGTTCAGGAACTCGGTCAGGTGACGGGGCGTGCGCGACTTCTCTGCACGGAACGACGGGGTGAGCGCCCAGACCCGTTCGTGGGGGAAGAGGAGCGCTTCGAGGTAGAGCTGCGCCGTCTGGGAGAGGTAGCCCGGGCGGCCGAAGTAGTCGATCTGGAACGCCTCCGCCCCGCCCTCCGCCGCGTTCCCCGAGAGGATCGGGGGCGTCATCTCGAGGATGTCCTCGCGGTCGAAGAACTCGCGGAACGCGCGGAGCACCTCCGCCTTCACGCGGAAGGTCGCGACGTGTTCCTGGGAGCGAATGGCGAGGTGGCGCATGTCGAGGCGGAACTCCTCCGTTTGCTCCGCGAAGATCGGGAATGGCTCGCCGGCGTCGACCACCGTGATGGTGGTCGCTCGCACCTCCCGCCCCCCGGGCGCGCGCCGGTCCTCGGCGACCGTCCCCTCGACCCAGACCGCCCCTTCGACCTGCACGTGCTCGGCCGCGTCGAACGCGGCGTCGCCGAGCGCGTCCCGACGGGCGGTCACTTGGATGACGCCGGTCCGGTCGCGGAGGACGACGAACAGGATCCCTCCCGACGACCGGGAGCGGAGCACCCAGCCCCTCAGTCGGACGGAGACGCCCATCGCGTCGGGCGCGAACGCCCGCTGGATCGGGTCGAATTCGGGGGCCGTCACTGGTACTCCCGCCACTTGTGCCCGCATTTCGTGCACTCGAAGATGCGGGTCTCGGGCTCGTCCGCGCCCCGCGTCTGGCGCAGGACCCAGTAGGCCTCGCCGTTCCCGCACTTCGGACACTGCTCCGCGGTCTTGGGGAGCGTGGCGTGCTTCACCTCGACCACCGCGACGTCGCGAGGACGGGCGGTCGTGTGACGCACCTCGACCCCCTTGCCCAAAGGCACGGTCGCCCCGCAGGAGGCGCACCGCCAGACTCCGTGGGCCCGGTCGGGGCGCATGAGACGTTTGCAGTTCGGACAGAACATGGGCGGCTCTCGAGCGGGACGGGGTTATTTGACGCTTGGGCCCGAAGCCCGCTAGCTCAGACGGAGCTCCGGGGCCGCGGCACTGGACGGCGGAGCGTCCGGGGGTGCGACGCTCAGCGGGAGCGGGGAGGCCTTCGCCCCCGGCGCGGTGAGCTTCCGCATATGCTCCCACCGGCGCGCGAGGTCCTCCTTCGTGCCGATGTCGTGACGGAGGTAGTAGGTCCCGGTTACGTGGCGGAGCGCCGCCTCGACCCGCTGGCCGGCCTCGTGGATCGCGCTCGCCTCTCCGACGAGGGCGACCCCGCGAGAGGTCCCGAGCCGTACGGTCCCGGGCCCGGCGGCTTCGACGCTCCCGTAGACGACGTGCACGCCCTCGGCTTCGATCGCTTCCTCGTCAAGAGTGAGGAGCCCGCCGGCCTGGACCCGGCCCCCGTAGCCGGGGGGGACGAGGTACTTGACCACCGTCGACCGGAGGCGGAACTGGAGGAGGTTCGGGTCGACCCGGCCCATCGCGACGCCGCGGAGGAGTTCGGAGAAGTCTCCCTTCTCGTAGAGGGTGAGGGTGTTGATCCCTTCCGGGTCGCCGAAGCGGGCGTTGAACTCGAGGAGGCGGGGTCCGGCGGCGGTGAGGAGATACCCCCCGTAGAGGATGCCGCGGTAACTCAGTCCTTCCGCTCGGATTGCTGCGACGGCGGCATGAAGGGTCTCGAGGGCCCGGTCACGGTCGGCCCCGGCGACGAACGGGAGGAGGTGGTCCCGCTGCGAGTAGGAACCCATCCCGCCGGTGTTGCCCCCTTGGTCTCCCTCGAGCGCGCGCTTGAAGTCCTGGACGAGGGGCATCGGGTAGACCCCCGAATCGGTCACGAACGCCATCAGGCTGAACTCCTCGCCCTCGAGCTTCTCCTCGAGGAGGACCCGGCCCCCTTGGAGGAGGATCGACTTCGCGTAGACGGCCCCCTCCTTCGCGTCGGCGAAATCGAGGCCCTGGACCCACACCCCCTTGCCGGCGGTGAGCCCGTCGGGCTTCACGACGAACGGCTGGGGGAAGCTCGCGAGCGCCCGGTCGACCTCCTCGAGCGTCGCGGGGGCGACCCACCGCGGCTGCCCCGGCACCGAGTGGCGGGCGAGGAGCTCGCGGCAGTAGAGCTTGGAGGTCTCGATCCGAGCCGCCTCCCGGCCCGGTCCCACCGTGGGGATCTGGGCAGCGCGGAGGGCGTCCGCGACGCCCGTCCCGAGCGGGGCCTCCGGGCCGATGACGGCCGCCTGCACACGCTCGCGCCGGGCAAACTCGACCACGCGGTCCGCCTTGGTCGGGTCGACCCGGGCCGTCGCCCGAGCGATCCGGTCGAGGCCGGGGTTGGCGTTCGCGCTCGCCACGACGACCTCGACCTCGGCGAGGGCGAGCGTTCGGGCGATCGCGTGTTCTCGGGCTCCTCCGCCCACGACCAGCCAGCGCATGGACGACCCCTCCGCGGAGCCGACGCGGGTTATAGGCGCGTCGGGCGACTCCCGGGAACCACCGAGAGGAGCCACCTCCGTCCCGCCACGCTTAAGAAGCGGTCGTTGGTGGCCCGGCTCCCGGGGCGCCGATGGAGCTTCGCGTCATCGAGAAGGAACACGACCTGCTCCGCGTCGAGTTCCCGAGAGGGGAGGAGACGCTCCTCATTCCGCTGGTCGAGGCCCTGCAGGAGGAGGAGAAGGTCGTCGAGGCCCGCTACTTCCTCGGCCACCCGTTCCTCGACCGCCCGACCCTTCTCGTCCGAACGAAGGGGGAGCGACCCCAGCAGGTGCTGAAGCGGGTGCTGAAGGACCTCGCGGACCTCTACGGCGACCTCCTGACCGACTTCGAGAAAAAGGCCGACAAGGTCAAGGCCTGACGGACCGGGCGACATGCTGAAGGAGTGCGCCCAGCACGGGTACTTCCGAGCGGAGGCCTGCCCGGTCTGCGGGCAGCCCGGTCGGTTTCTGATGAACGACCGGGAGCTCGACCACCTGGGGCGGATCCTCACCGGCATCCTCCGTCACTTCCCCGACCGTTATGGGCTCCAGGTCGACGCCCACGGCTGGGTCCCCCTCGCCCAGATCGCCCGCGCGATCTCGCAGAAGCACCCGCCGTACCACTGGCTACGCGTCCAGCACTTGGTCGCGATCGCCGAGACGGACGCGAAGGGCCGCTACGAGGTTCGAGACGACCGGGTCCGGGCGACCTACGGCCACACGGTGGATGTCGACTTGGACCTCCCGACCGAGAACATCCCGGACCAGCTCTACTTCCCGGTGACCCCCGAGGAGGCGTCCATCGTCCTCGAGGTGGGGCTCAAGCCGTCCGACCGAAAGAAGGTCCACCTGTCGAAGACGGCGGGCGACGCCCTCGCCGCGGGTCGCGTGCGGACCCCCGAACCGACCCTCCTCGAGATCGACGCGAGGCAGGCCCGTACGGACGGGATCGTGATCAAGCGAGCGGGAAAGACCGTCTACCTAGTGGACGGGGTGCCCGCCCAGTACCTCAAACGGTTCGAGGGGACGGTCGAATCTCCCGAGGGCCCGGCCGAAGACGTCCCGCCGTAGCGCCTATCCGAACCCCTCGTCCCCGACGTTCGACTCGTACTCGGTCGTGATGTAGACCGTGACCGAGAGGTGGGTGGAGGGAGCGTACGGGTTCTCGAACACGAAGTAGAAATTGTCGGTGTAGGGCGCCGAGTAGATGATCCGGCCCGTGGGAGACGGCAGGATCGTGTAGGCCGGGCTGGCCTCCGAGTGCGAGTAGAAGTCGACGAACTCGGTGGAGTTATAGACCGCGAGCTCGACCGAGGCGCCGGAGGGGGTCAGGCTCGTGAAGTTCCCGACGACGTAGTCGCCCCCCGTGATCTCGCCCGAGATGACGGTGAAGTTGCCCGGCCCGATGAGGTAGGAGCCCGCGGTGGTGAGAGGGTCGGGGACGTTCGGCTCCCCTTGGAGCGCGACCGAGACCAACGAGTAGGTCAGGGCGGCGATCACGCCGACCACGATGAGGGTGCGGACCGCTCCGATGAGGCGCAGCCGGGTGCGCAGGCGACGGGGGGCCCGGCGAGCCGACTCCGCGGGAAGCGGATCCTCTGCGCCACAGATCGTGCACTTCCGGGCCCCCGGGGGCACCGCCACGCCGCAGAAACGACACTCCCCCCAGGTCGCTCGAGCCGATGGCGCCGACGGCATGGGCGGTCGACGGCCCGTTCTGCCTTTTGGGGTTTCGTACGAACCAGGGCGAGGGAGTTCAGCCCTTGCGCTTCGGAGGTGCGAGGTGCACGAGGACGTTCTTCCGGCGAGTGTAGTTCTCGACCACGCGCCGTCCCTGCTCAAACCCGAGGCCGCTCGCCTTGAACCCGCCGAACGGCGTCTGCGGGAAGGAGGTCGGAGGCTCGTTCACGGTCACCATGCCGGCCTCGAGCCGACGCGCGGTCGAGTGCGCGGTCACGAGGTCGCGGGTCCAGAGCGCCGCGAAGAGGCCGTAGCGGGTGTCGTTCGCGATCCGTATCGCCTCCTCGGCGTCCGTAAAGGAGAACGTCGCCAGCACCGGCCCGAAGATCTCCTCCCGCACCGCCCGCGACGCCGGAGGGACATCGGTCAGCACCGTAGGCAGCACGAAGTTCCCGTCTGCCAGCTTCGGGTCAGGGGCACGGCGCCCGCCGGCGAGGACCTTCCCGCCCTCCGACAGCGCGGCTTCGATGTACTCGAGGACGCGAGCGGCCTGGTCGCGGGAGACGAGGGGGCCCATGTCGACCCCCTCCTCCAGACCGGGGCCGAGGCGCATCGCCTCCGCGATCGGTCGGAGGCGCTCGAGCAGGGGAGCTCGAACGCTTTCGTGCACGATCAGGCGGGAGGCGGCCCAGCACATCTGGCCGGCGTTCCCGAAGATCCCGTAGGCGATTCCTTTCGCCGCCCGCTCGAGGTCGGCGTCCGGAAAGACGATCACCGGGCTCTTCCCGCCGAGCTCGAGGGTGGTCGGGATGACCCGCCGCGCCGCGATCGCGGCGACCCGTTCCCCCACCTCTCCGCTGCCGGTGAACGAGAGCGAGGCACACCGCGGGTCGGCGACCAGAGCCTCCCCGATCTCACCGCCGTTACCCGGGACCACGTTGAAGATGCCGGGGGGAACACCGGCAGTGGCCGCGAGTCGGGCGACGGCGAGGGCGGTGAGCGGCGTAAGGCTCGCCGGCTTGAGGACGACCGAGTTCCCCGCGGCCAGCGCGGGGGCGACCGAGCGCATCGCGAGGAGGAGCGGGTAGTTCCACGGGGCGATGTGGACCGTGACCCCGAGCGGCTCGCGGACGGTGTAGTCGAACCGCGGCCCCGAGACGGGAATCGTTTCGCCCTCGAGCTTGTCGGCGAGCCCCGCGACGTACTCGAAGGTCCGCACGACGTAGTTGAGGTCGACCTTCGACTCGCGGAGGGTCTTCCCCATGTTCCGCGTCTCGAGACGGGCGAGCGTCTCCGCCTCGGACTCGAGGAGGCCGGCGAGCCGGAACAGTGCCTTCGCCCGACGCGCGCCGTCGTCCGAGGCCCAGTTGGACTCGCGGAACGCCCTCTCCGCGACTTCCATCGCCTGCCGCGCGTCGTCGACGCCGCCGACCGCCACGCGGGCGAGCGGGCGGTTGGTTGCCGGGTCGAGCAGCGTCCGCGTCTCCCCGCGGGTGCCCGGGACCTCTTCACCGCCGATGAGGAGGCCCTCGACTTTCTCCGAGGAACTGGCCATCGGTGCCGACCGCCACCGCACGGGGCCCACTTAGATGTTGGGGACCGGGCGTTCGCTGGGGAGAGGGCGGAGCTCCGAGCCGCACCGGCGGTCGCAGGGCTCCTGGGTCAGCCCTGCCACCGGTACGACCTTCCTTTCCACACGATCGGCCGATGACGGACCCCGCGGCGGATCGAGGTGGCGACGACGGCCAGGTAGAAGCCCACGGCGACGGGGAAGAGGAGACCGTAGATCCACGGGGCGCCGAGCGACCGGGTGAACGCGACGTGCTTCCCGAACAGCGCGAGGTAGAGGAACGCGCCCATCCCTGCGAGGTAGGGATCCTGGGTGGCGACCCCGAGAGGGAGGAGACCGAGCGGCAGCAGGAACAGGCCGACCAGCCCGACCATGAAGCCGAGCTGCCGTGCGGTCGAGTAGTCCGTCCCGTGGATGTTCTTGAGCAGCCCCTCCCTCATCTCGGCGCGAGTTCGGTACATCCGGGTCCGCGCAAGCTCGGGAGCCCAAGCAAGCCGGAGCGTTCGGCCCGCCGCTCGGAACCGCCGCGCGAGGGCGACGTCCTCGAGGACGAGCCCTCGGACGGCCTCGTGCCCTCCGAGCTGTACGTAGTCGTCCCGCCGGACGAGGAGGAACTGTCCGTTCGCGAGCGCGGCCCGGGAATCCCGGCGGTTGACCCGGGGGCTGCGGAAGTAGGTCAACACCATCTGGACGAAGAACGGGAGGACGGTCCGTTCCCAGAAGCCGACCATCTCCACCTTCGCCCCGATCGACGCGAGCGAAGCGTCTTCTCGCTCGGCCCAGTCGACCACGGTCCGAACGGCGGCCGGATGCGTGCCCACGTCGGCGTCCAGAAACAGGACCCATTCACCATCGGTCGCCCGTGCCCCGACGGAGCAGGCCCAGTTCTTGCCGACCCACCCTTCGGGGAGGGGGGGCTCCTCGAAAAGGCGGACACGTGGCGCGAACGTTTTCGCGATCTCGCGAGTACGGTCGGTCGACCCGCCGTCCACCACCACGACCTCGAGGTTCGGGTAGTCCTGAGCCAAGATCGCCTGCAGCGTCGACGGAAGGTCGAGTTCCTCGTTCCGCGCCGCGATGACGACACTCACCTTGCGACGGGTTGGGATCGTGGAGGAGGGAGGCAGCGGATGGAGCAGGGGCATCTGGTAGGCGAAGAGAATCGCCAGCCCCTGGTAGAGCAGCACGGCGACCGCGGCCGCGAGGAGGAGAACGTCTACCCCGAGGGGGAGCATCCCCCGCCGTAGACCGACCCTAATAAAGCGGCGCCCACTCGCCCGGGGAAGGGTGGAGGGCGTGGGGACTGTCGAACATCCGCGCGTCCGTCCAGGTACCCTGGAAGACCGGGTGTACCAAGCGTCGATCGCTCAGGTGGCGTCCGACCGAAACACACTGGTTGTCCTGCCTACGGGCCTCGGCAAGACGGCGATCGCGCTCCGCGTCATCGCGGAAGCGCTGCTCCGCGCGCCGACGCGCTCGGTACTGTTCCTTGCTCCGACCCGCCCGCTCGTAGTACAGCACGCCCGCGAGGTCGCGCGGACGCTCTTCGCCCCCGAGCCGCTCGTCCTCACCGGCGCGATTCCCCCCGACCGACGGGCCGCGCTCCTCCATCCCCCCCAGGTGATCGTCGCGACTCCGCAGGTCGTGGCGAACGACCTCGAGGACGGCCAGTTCCCGCTCGACACGCTCTCGCTGATCGTGTTCGACGAAGCGCACCGGGCCGTGGGAGACTACCCCTACGCCGTCATCGGGAAGGCGAACCGGGAGGGCCCCCGCGCCCGCGTGCTCGCGATGACCGCCTCCCCCGGAGGGAACCTCGCCCGGATTCAGGAAGTGTGGGCGCACCTCGGTATCGAGCGGTTCGAGTACCGCACGGAGCAGAGCCCGGACGTCGCCCCCTACCTTCACGGAATCGGCGTTGAGACGGTGACCGTTCCGGTCCCCGTGGAGGTCCGCCATCTCGCGATTCTGCTGCGCGCCGCGGTCCAGCGACAGCTGGACGTCCTCCGCCGCCTCGACCTTCTGCCGGCCGGGGAAGCGACCCGGCGAGCGTTGCTCGAGGTCGGGAGCCGACTCCACCAACGGGTCGCGGTCGAGCGGGCGCAGGGCGCAACGTCCTCGGGGACCCTCTGGCAGGCCGTCACGGCCCAGGCGGCCGCGATGAAGGGCCTGCACGCCCTCGAGCTCATCGAGAGCCAGGGAGTGGACGCCCTCCGCGAGTTCCTCTCGCGGCAGACGCCCGCCCCGGGGAAGCGCTGGACTCCCTCTCAGCGGGCGTTCCTCACGGACGAGGATGTCCGGAAGGTCCAGGAGATCCTCCGGGAGATCACCCTCGAGCACCCGAAGGTCGCGACGACCGTTCGCATCGTGCGGGACGAGCTGCACGCGAAAGCCGGCGCACGCGTCATCGTCTTCTCCCAGTATCGCGACACCGTCGACCGGCTCGTCGAGGAGTTCGATCACCTCAACGACCCCAAGGTGCGGGCGGCCCGTTTCGTCGGGCAGGCGGCCCGCGGCGAGGAGGTCGGACTCTCCCAGAAGGTGCAGGTGCACCTCCTCGACCGGTTCCGAGCAGGCGACATCAACTGCCTCGTAGCTACCTCGGTCGCGGAGGAGGGGTTGGACATCCCGGCGACCGACCTAGTCGTCTTCTACGAGCCGATCCCGGACGTCATCCGGACGATCCAGCGCCGCGGGCGGACGGGCCGGGCCCGGACCGGACGGGCCGTCGTGCTGGTCGCCGACGGCACGCGGGACGTCGGCCTGAACCGGGCCGCCTTCTCCCGCGAGCGGCGGATGCACGAGATGCTCGAGCGAGTGCAGTACGGGGCCGAGCACGGACAGGCCCCTCCGGCGCCGGAACCGAAGCGGCGACAGAAGCTGCTGAGCGAGTTCCCGGGCTAGCGACCGGTGCTGCCGAACCCACCGTTCCGCGAAGGCAGCGGGGCGACCCGACCGACCCGAAAGCGCACCGGACTGTTGACCACGAGTCGCACCTGGCCGATCCGGTCGCCGGCCTCGATGCGGTACCGACCGGGAAAGAGGTAGGTGAGGGGCACTCGAACCTCTCCGGAGTAGTCGTGGTCAATCGTTCCGGGGGCGTTCGCCATCACGACCCCGCGGGTGGAGAGACCGCTCCGCGGTCGGACCTCGAGGAACGTGCCCCGGGGGCAGCGCATCTTAAAGCCGGTACGGACGAGCGTCACCTTCCCCGATTCGAGGTCCGCAGCCTGCGCGGCGAAGAGGTCGAAGCAGGCGGAGCCCGCGGTCGCTTTCCGAGGGAGCGGGACGGAGGGGGTGTCGTCCGCCCGCTCGACCACGACCGTTCGGGGGCGGCTCGGCACGGGGGAACGGAGCTCCTCTCGGTCTTTACATCTCCCGCGCCGGGGCGGCGGGGGGCTCCGACTCGGGAACGGTTCCCTCCGCGGCGAGCCATCGGGCGACCAATCGGCCCTCGGCCCTGCGCAGCGCCTTCCCGACCGCGGGTGCGCTGCGGCCGAACTGTCGGGAGAAACGGGTCAACGTGATGCGGCGAGGGACCGCGTAGTAGCCGAGCACCCAGGCGCGGGCGATGAGCTTCGCCTGGAGCGGAGTGAGGGAAGAGCCCTCTTCCGAGAGGTAGGGCCGACCCGAGGCGCGTACGATGCGGTACGGGAACTCCTCGCGGTCGAGCCGACGCAGCACGCGACGAAGGGCGCGTTCCTCCCCGTGGAACGACGCGAGGACCTTCTCCGGGGTGATGCGGAACGGGGCGGTCGGAGCGATCTCGCCGCCCGCGAGGGAGAGCCAGCGGGCCAGTCGCTCCGGGTTCTTCTGGCGGACGAGGAGGATGTAGTCCCGGGTCCTCGGCCGTCGCTCGACCAGCTCGAAGCTCTCGAGACCGTAGAGCGCGCGAATCCTCCGGGACTCCTGCTCGAGCTCGGCGGCGGTCTTGAGCGCCCCGCGGCGCCGCACCCTCAGTAGCTGGAGGCGCCACCCCTTCTCGAGCCGGAGCGTCTCGAGGAGCTCGACCTCCTCGTACTTGTCGAAGAGGCCCGTGGGGATGACCCCGAGCAGGGTCAGGTCCGACGTGCGAAACTCGAGAGAGACGGACTGCATCCGCGCGCCGAGCCGAGGTTCCGATATGAACCTTCGGTTCCGGTCGTGGGTCGTTTAATAAGCGGGACGTTTCGGCGGCGAACGTGACGTTCCGGTCGCTCGGCGAGTTCCTCGCCGACCTCGAGTCGAGCGGCGATCTCGTGCGGGTGCGCCGCCCGGTCTCGCGCGACCTTGAGGTAACGGAGGTCACTCAGCGGGTCCTCCGCGCTGGCGGTCCCGCCCTCCTGTTCGAGAACGTTCCCGGGGCCTCGATGCCGGTGGTGACCAACCTCCTCGGCCACGCTCGGCGCATCGCTCGTGGGCTGGGAGCGGCCACGGTGGACGAGGTCGCCGACCGGGTGGAGAAGCTGGTCCACCTGCGCCCTCCGGCGGGCGTGATGGGGGCTCTGCGGGACCTGGGCGGGACGATCGAGACCCTCTCGACCTTACGGTCCCTCGCGCCGAAGAGGGTCAGCTCGGCCCCCTGCCAGGAGGTCGAGGAGTCGGTCGTCGACCTAGACCGGCTCCCGATCCTCCGGTGCTGGCCGAAGGACGGAGGCCGAACGATCACGTTCCCCGTCGTCCTCACGAAGGACCCGGACTCGGGGGAGCTGCACACCGGCGTCTACCGCCTCCAGCAGTACGGTCGCGACACGCTCGGGATGCATTTCCAGGTCCACCGCGTCGGCGCGAACAACTATCGCAAGTGGGCCGAGCGGGGCGAGCGGATGCCGGTCGCGGCCGCCATCGGCCTCGACCCAGCGAGCATCTTCTCCGGCCTCGCGCCGGTGCCCGAGGGGATCTCGAACTTCGTCTTCGCGGGCTTCCTCCGCTCGGAGCCGGTCGAGCTCGCCCCGGCTCGTTCGGTCGACCTCGAGGTCCCGGCCCAGGCCGAGATCGTGCTGGAGGGCTATGTCGACCCCACGGAGCGAACGGTCGAGGGGCCGTTCGGCGACCACACCGGCTACTACTCGGCTCCCGAGCCGTTCCCCGTGTTCCACGTCACGCGGGTGACCCACCGCTCCCGCCCGGTCTACCTGGCGACCGTCACCGGGAAGCCGCCGACCGAGGACGCGGTCCTCGGGTCGGCGGTCACGCGAATCTTCCGACCGGTGGTGCGCCTCGTCCTCCCCGAACTGGTCGACATGAACCTCCCGACCGAGGGGCTGTTCATCAACGTCGGTGTCGTCTCGATCAAGAAGGCGTACCCGGACCACCCGCGGAAGGTGATGCACGCCCTCTGGGGGCTGGGCCAGATGATGTTCGTCCGCTACCTCATCGTGGTCGACCACGACGTGGACGTCCACGACCTCTCCGAGGTACTCTACCGGGTTGGGCTGCAGGCCGACCCCGCCCGGGACCTCGAACTGGTCCAGGGGCCGGTCGACCAGCTGTCGATCTCGAATGCCGTTCCCAACGTGGGGGGGAAGGTCGGGGTCGACGCGACGCGCAAGCGCCCGGAGGACGGCTTCCCGCGACCGTGGCCCGAGGAGATCCGCTCTGACCCGGCGGCCGCGGAGACGGCGGAGCGACTCCTTCGAGAGGAACCGGCACTCGCCCGCTTGTTCTCACGGCCGGCGACGTGAGCGACTCCCTTCCGACGCCCTCCCGCGCGGGGGGCGGGCTCGGTCGATTCCTCGAGATCCAGACCCTCGGCCTCAACCTCGCGTTCGCGCTCGCGTTCCTCTTCCTCGCCGCCCACGGTCTCCCGTCGATCGAAGTGTTCCTCCTCATCGTGGTCGCGTTCGTCGCGGCGCGGAACGCCGGGCACAGCTTCAACCGCTGGGCCGACCGCTACCTGGACGCCGCGAACCCTCGAACGCGCGACCGGGCGCTCGTCACCGGGGCCCGGTCGGGCGCCTTCGCGCTCTCGTTCGCCGCCGCCAACGGGGCCATCCTGGTCGTGGCGGCCTACTTCCTCAACTCCCTCGCCTTTTTCCTTGCCCCGGTCGCGCTCCTCCTCGTCTTCGGCTACAGCTACACCAAGCGCGTCACGTCGTTCACGACCGCCTTCCTCGGCCTCGTCCAAGCGGTCACGCCCGCCGCGGTCTACATTGCGGTCGAAGGGGAGCTTCCGCTCGTCACCCTCCTCGCGGTCTTCGCCCTCCTCGCTTGGGGCACCGCGTTCGAGACGATCCACAGCTTGGGAGACCTCGACAGCGACCGGGCCCTCGGGCTCTTCTCGCTCCCGCTGAAGCTCGGGGTCCGGTGGTCGGTCCGCTTGGTTGGGGTCCTCCACGCGGTCGCCCTTCTTCTGCTGGCCGTCTTTGGCGCGGCCCTCGGGCTCACGGCCCCGTACTTTGCCGCGCTCGTCGCGATGGCCCTACTGACTGCGGCCACCGACCTAAAGCTCGCCGACCGCCCCCTCGAAAGCCGCGTCCCGTTCGAGCGGCACTTCGCCCTCTCGGTCCTCTTCCTCGCAGGAACGCTGCTCGCGGTGTTCCTGCCGTTCGGACCGGCCGTACGGCTGTAGCGGTCTCCGCCGTCGGCGGACTAATGAGGGTCGAAACGTCAACGGTACGAACCATGCCGCAGGTCATGATCGGGCTCTCCGCCCGGGACTACCGGACGACGAACGAGGTCTGGCGGCTCGCGAAGCGTCACCTGAACCCGGCGGTGCGCCGTCGGATCGGGTGGCGCGGCCGCTCGAGCTTTCTCCGCCAGCTGATGCTCTACGGCTTCGAGAAGGCGAGCGAGAACCCCTCCGAGTTTTTCCGTGAGGTACGGGACGTCCAGGACCCGCTCATCGGGCGGCGCGGCCGGACCGACGCCGGTGCCGACCGACGCGAGTCCCGCCTCGCCGCATGGGAATCGTTCTTCCCTCCGGGGACGTCGGCGACCCGCGGCCGCCGTCGCGGGACGAAGGCGGACGAAGGTCCGTAGCCGCCTTCCTTCGGCAGACCGACCATGCGGACGGTGGACCGACTCGACGGGCTCAGCCTCTTCGGACGGGCTACCGCGGGCCCGCTGACGATGACGGTGCCCGCGCTCCTCGAGAGCCGGCGCGAGGGAGAGGGGGGAGACGGGGTCGGCCTCTTCTCGGAGGGGGCGGCCGCGGGCCGCCGCCGCCTAATCCTCCGCTCGGGAGATGAGAGCCTGCTCCTCGACCTCCCGATTTTGACTCCCGAAGTGAGCGGGGCGGAAGGAGGAGCGTATCCGATCGGGCCCCGGGCGTCGCTCGTGCACGCGCCCCTCCCCCCCTCAGCGACCGAGGAGCTGCGGCGCTCCCGACCCGAACTGATCGTCCTCGGGAACGCCCGCGCTCTCTGGGCGGAGGGAGCCCCGTTCGTCCGCGCAGTACGGGAGATTCGCAACGGGGTCGGTGGAGCTCCGCTCCTTTGGACGCCCCGGGTCGCGCTCCCGAACCGGATCCCGTTCCTCCTCTACGTGGGGGTCGACCTAGTCGACACCACGGAGGGTCGGATGGCGGCCGCCCACGGAGACTACCTCCTCCCCCAGTTCGGGACCGGGGACGCACTCGGGTTCCGGGCCGAGGGGGCCTGCCCGTGCGCCGGATGCACCGGCCGAGAGACGGTCGACCTTGACCTCCACGCGGTCGCGACCTACCGGAGCGCGCTCGCCGAGGCTCGGGCCGCCGCACGGGCCGGGCGGCTCCGCGAGCTGGTCGAGTCCCGGACGACCTCGGAGTCCGTCCTGGGCGAGCTCCTGAGGTACGCCGACCGGGAGCTGGGGCCTCTGCTCGAGGAGCGGGCGATGGTCATCGGAACCGGGACCCGGAACTACGTGATCGCGGAGTCTTATCGACGGCCCGAGATGGTCCGGTTCCGCTCCCGGCTCCTCGAGCGGTACCGACCCCCGCCATCGAAGGAGGTCCTCCTCCTCGTCCCGTGCTCGAAGACCAAGCCCTATCGCCTCTCGCGGTCGCACCGACGCTTCGCCTTCGCCCTCGAGGGGCTGCGTCCCCTTGAGCGGCTGCACGTCGTCTCGGTCTCCTCGCCGATCGGGCTCGTCCCGAGGGAACTCGAGGACGTGCCGCCGGCGCGCCACTACGACATACCGGTCACCGGCGACTGGTCCGAAACGGAGCGGGGCTTCGTCACGGGCGCGCTCGCCCATCTCCTCCGAGGGGGCCGCTACCGACGGGCGGTCGTGCATCTCGACCCGGCGGAGTACGGATTCCTCCGCGAGAGCTTTCCACCCACCCTCCCGGTGGAGTGGACGCTCACGGACGACCGGACCACCTCGACTGAGGCGCTCCGCCTCCTGCGGTCCGCCGCGAGCCGGGCGCTCGAATCGACCTCGCCCGTCCCGGGCGGAGCGCTGGCCGTGGTCCGCGAGGAGCTTCGCGAGCTCGCCGCGCTCCAGTTCGGGCGCCGTGCCTCCGAGTCGCTCTTCGCCGATCCGGTCCGCCTCGCCGGACGCCCGTGGTTCCAGCGGGTGACCGACGGTCGTACCGACTTGGCGACCGTCCGGGAGGAGCGAGGGCTCTTCCACCTGACCGTCGCGGGGGCCCGGCGATTGCTCCCTTCCCCTCCGCTCGCGGTCGAGGTCGACCCTTCCCTCTCGCTCGAGGGGGACCTCTTCGTGCCCGGCGTCCGCGCGGCCGACGACGCGATCCGGGTCGGGGACTCGGTCATCCTCCTGCGCGACGGGATGCTCGCCGGCGTCGGCGAGGCGGCGCTCCCCGGCCGCCTGATGAAGGAGCTCGAGCGCGGACTCGCCGTGCGGGTCCGGCACCGGGAACACGGTCCCACCGACATGGCCATGACCGAGGGTGCCTCTCCCGGCGACCGCGGGCCGGTGGTCCAGCGGTGAAGACGCCGCGCTTACAACGCGGAGGTCGACGGTTCGAATCCGTCCCGGCCCATGTCGGCGGAGGGTCGACCCGCGCCCGGTAACGGCGCGATTGGCCGCAGGTCTCCGTCCGCGGGTTCCTCCCGCCGCTCCGCCCTCCACAGGTCGATGAAGAGGGCGAGGAGGAGCGCGGTCAGGACGACGTCCATCACTTCGCTCGGCCAGACGACCCCATCGTTCCAGGCCCAGACGTTGAGGGCGAGGCCGTAGTTCAGGGACCCGACCACCCCGACCCCCCAGAGCCACCATCGGGCCCGGGCGCCGGCGAGGACGACCGGGACGAGCCAGATGAGGATGTTCACCGAGAGGAATGGCGTCAACAGCGCGAACCCGACCAGCGTGATCGCGACCGCGCGCACGGGGGAACGGACGTAGAGGCAGCAGGCCGCGACCAGGGCGACGGTCAGGGTGGCCTGGAGGAGCTCGACGCCGAAGGAGGAGGGGAGGGCGTTGTGGAACAGGAGGGGGCCGTAGAGGTTGAGGGAGAACGAGCGACGAGTGATCTGGTTCGTGAAGACCGTTTCGAAGAAGGTTCCACCCCAGAGAGCGAAGGAGAGGAGGGTGACGGCCGCGAACGAGACGAGGCCGGCGAAGAAGACGAGGACCGGCCGGCGGCGGGCGGAGCCCGAGAGGGAGAGGATCGGGAGGAGGTTCGGGAAGCGGGCCGTCGAGAGGAATCCACCGACCGCGGCCGCGAGCCGCTCGTTCCGGCGGGCGAGGTAGAGGGCGAGGAGCACGGTCGCGGGGACGATGGCATTCGTCGCTCCGTCAATCTGGTAGGCAATGGTCGGGACGAAGAGCGGGGAGGCGAGGAGGAAGAGTAGGATGTACGGTCGGTTCCGCTCGGCCAGGAGCGACGTGAGGGGAAGGAGCGCGAGACCGACCGCGCCCCACACGAGGAAAATCCCGGGAAGCCCCCCGAGGCTTCCGAGGGCGTCCAGCAGGACCGCGGCGAGTCCATACGGGACCTCGATGGTCGTGCCGCAATCCGAGACGTTGAAGGGGTCGGTCCCGGCCCAGAGCGCACGGCCCTGGTTGAGTTGGCCGATCGGGTCGCTCACGCCGGGCGGATGGCAACCGTACTGGCCGTGAAGCAGGCCGTAGACGGTGATTGCCCCGAACCAGACCGCCGCGAAGACGAAGAGCGGCTTCCAGTCGAGGTGGCGGGGGTCGGTCCCGGGGAAGAGCTTCGTCCAGACGGCCCTCACCCCCTCGCGCACCGACGCGGCGCCCGGCGTCGCGAGGAGGAGGACCAACAGGCCGGCGGCGCACAGGAGAGAGAAGGTCCCCCAAGCCTCCCACAGAGCGAGCGCGGTGCTTAGCCAATCCGTCATCCGGGCTCCGGACGGGTCCGCCGGCCGCGCGAAGCCGACCCTGGGTATTTCATGGTTGAGCTGGCCCCACAGAATCGCCGAAGGGGCGTGGTTTCCGGCGGAACGCGGACGATGGGTGCGCGTCACCGGGCGCGGACGATTAGGCGCTCCGAACCTCCGCCCCGTAGCCCGCCGGGCCCTCCCGGCGACTTACCGACGCTATTGTCGAAGCTATAGTCTACATCGATTTTCTATATATTCGGCCGGCCGCCTGTGTCGGACGATGAAGCAGACCGAGACTGAGGGGACCGGGGAGACTGCCCCGGAAAGTTCCCCGGAACCCATCCCCCGCGCCCGCCGGCGCGACCGACCGACCGGACCGAATTCCCTGCCCGCCCTCCGTCCGGGCGGTGCTTCCCGACCGACCGAGACGGGACCCGCCATCGCGACCCTCGATATCGGCCGAGGAGAGCCGCCCGAGCATGTGTTCCGCCGGCTCCTCGGCGCCTACCTCGGCGGGGCCCGAGAGTTTGTGCTCCGCGAGCGGCCCCGCATCTCACCGACCACCCGCGAGGTCGTCCGAACGTTCTGCCGCCGTACTCGCCAACCCGAGATCCTCTCGGACGAGGGGGGCCTCCTGCGCCTTCGCGACCTGGCCTACGACAGTCCGGTTTCCCTTCCCCAACGGATCGAGCGGATGGGTCGCCTCGTCGTGGAGTTCCACCGTGAGTCGGTCGATGCGTGGGCCCGCCTGCCCCTCGGCGAGGACGGGTACTGGGAACGCCGCGACGACGAGATCGACCGGGAGGCGTGGTACATCCAGCGACTTGCCGCCCTCCGCCTGGGGGCGGAGGGACCGAACACGACCCACCTCGGAACTTGGACGGTCGCGCGCAGCCTCGAACGGATCGCCGACCATGCGGTCACGCTGGGCGAGACCGGCCGCCGGCTGGTCGAGCTCCCGAATGGGGTCGGGCCGATCACCCCGCTGAAGCAGTTCCATCGCCAGGCGATGGAGCACCTGGAAGGGGTGCTCGCGGTGACCGATGGGTCGGGCGCCAACGACCTTCTCGACATGGGGGAGGCGCTGATGGCCTCCGGACGGGCCCTCTCCGAACGGCTGCTGCCCGCGGTCAACGGCATCATGACCCCCCCGGCGACGGCCGCCGCCGTCGCTCGCATCCTCGAGTCGATCCAGCGGACGATCGCGTACAGTCAGGACATTGCCCAGGTCGTCCTCGACCGGTCGCTCGCCTTCGTCGCCTCCGAGGAGGGAGAGGGCGCCCGCCCTCCGGTGCCGGCTATATAGCCTCCGAACTCGGACGACGCCCATCGGAAGGATTTTCAACCCCGATTCGTTCGACGCCTTCCCTTCCTTGGCGTCGATGGCACGGCATAACGGCTCGACCAAGAGCGTTCGCGTGGTCGTCTTCCGTCACGGCCCCGCCGAAGACCGCGACCCGGTCCGCTGGCCGAACGATGAGCGGCGGCCGCTTACGTCCAAGGGCCGCTCCCAGACCCGACGGGCGGCGAAGGGACTCGCCCGTGTGACCGACCCGGTCTCCCGGGTCGCCTCGAGTGCGGCCGACCGTGCTGTCTCGTCCGCCCAGATGGTCCGCGCCGCGCTGGACGACCCTCCGAAGCTCGAGACGTGGCCCGAGCTCGCTCCGGGGAACCTCCCGAGCCCGATCTTCGACCGCCTGAAGCGGTGTGTCCGCTCCGGCGAGGAGGTCCTCCTGGTCGGCCATGAACCGACCCTCGCCGAGTTCGTCGGCCTCGCCCTGACGGGCGACGGCGCCCCGGTCGTCCGTCTGACGAAAGGGGGCGCCGCTTGCCTCGAGTTCCCGGTCGGGGTGAGGCCGGGCGGAGGACGGCTCGTCTGGCTGCTCACGCGGAAGCAGCTCGCGGACGGGGCGTCGTAGGGCCCTTCGGCCGCGCCGCGTAGAGCGGCGCCACCAGCGACCGGACGTCCGTGTGGACCTGCTCGGGGGTCCGGTTCGCGTCCACGCGGTGGAAACGGTACTGGTCGGCCATCCAGTCGAACTCCTTCGAAAGGCGCTCCTGGTAGAGGAAGAAGCTCTCGAAGAGGTCCCGCGAGAGCGAGAGGTCCATCCCGCTCTCCCAGTAATCGAGCGACCCGTACTTCGAGATCGACCGATGGAGGAGGATCTCGGGCCGTGCCTCGAGGAAGACGATGACGTCCGGGCGGACCGCGAACGAGTAGAGCTCGCGGGCCCACTCGCGGGTCGCCCCGCGGACGATCGCGCGGGCCATCAGCGTGTAGATGTACCGGTCGGCGAGCACGGTGCTGCCCGCGGAGAGCGCCGGGATGATCTTGTTCTCGAGCTGGTCGGCGAAGTCGGCCGCGTAGAGGAGCGCCATCGTGGTCGCCGCGAGCGTGTGGCCCTTCTTCGCCTGGTCGATCTCGGCGCTGACGAGGTCGGAGCGGCGGAGACCCGTGTCGACCACCGCGTGACCCTCGACCTCGAGCCACTCCTTGAGAAGGGTCACCTCCGTGGTCCGGCCCGAGCCGTCCGCCCCCTCGAGGACGACCAGCCGGCCGTGGAGGGGACCGGTGGGCATCCCGGGAAGGCGGGTCCCGTACGTCCTACCCGTCATGCATCAGCCTCTCGACCGTCGGGAAACCGTCCAGGAGCGGGCGGACCGCCGCGCGGAGGTCGGCCTGAATCTGCTCGACCCGCCGGGTGGAGTCCACCACCGTGAAGCGGTCGCTCTGCGCGAGCTTCTCGTACTCGCGCTTGAGCCGGTTCTGGAACTTGAGGTAGCTCTCCTCGACATCGTCCGATAGGCCGAGGTCCATCCCGGCCTCGTAGTAGTTGATCTTGAGCCGGGAGGCGAGCTTCCGCCGCAGCGTGACCGACACCGGGACGCGGAAGTAGAAGACCCGGTCCGGGCGGGGGGCGAAGGAGTAGATCGTCCGCACCCACGCAGGGTCGCAGCCGCGCGCGGCGTCCCGCACGAACGCCGTGTAGGCGTAGCGGTCGCAGACGACCAAGTAGCCCGCCCGCAGCGGAGGAAGCATCTTCCGCTCGAAGCGGTCGGCGAAGTCGGTGGCGTGGAGGAGGCTGAAGGTGGTCGGAGTCAGGAGGTTCTTCTTCTTGCCGCGCCGGATCACGCCCGAGACGAGCTCCGACGAGTTCCACTCGGTGAAGAAGACGCGGTAGCCCTGCGACTGGAGCCACTTCCCCAGCAGCGCGGCCTGGGTCGACTTCCCGCTCCCATCCAGTCCCTCGAAAACGAGGAGCCGGCCCGGATAGCCGTGGTTCGGGGAGGGCGTCTCAGGCATCACGGAACCGAACCTCGAGGTCGAACACCCGCTCCATCGGCCGTCGCGCCTTCTCGGGCCACCGGGGCGGTAGCGCCGTATCGGTCGGGGTAGAAAAGGTAACGCCCAGAGTGCGCGAGCCGTTCGGCAGGGAAAACCGGGGCCGGGCCGGCGCGAGGAGTTCCGCGACCTCGAGGAGGGCCCCCAGCTTGACCGCCGTGTCGAGCTCCTCCCCGCCGACGATGGGGAGAAAATCCCGCTTCCACTCGGAGGGGGGGTCGTCCCCCTCGTGGAGCCAGGCGGCCATCCCGGCGAGCAGGACCTCCCGCTGGTCGAGCCCCCAGATCGGGTAGCTTTGGATGAGATAGGAGGCGTGAGCGGGATGGTTCCACAGGTCGACCGACGACCCCGCATCGTGCATGCCGGCGGCGACCCGAAGCGCGAGCCGCTCGGATGGACCTCCGCCGAACCGCAAGGCGACGAGGTCATAGAGCGAGAGCGCGGCGTCGACCAGCCCACGCCCCGAGTCGACCTTGAGCGAGAACGATTCCCCGGCGGCGGCGACCGAGCGGTCGGCGAGGCTCTCGGCGGTCGCGGGGAGCTCGGCGCCGATCGCCTCGAGGGCGATCCCTTCCCGGATCCCCGTACCCGAAACGATGATTCGCTCCGCGCCGAACGCTCGGGTCGTCTCCTCCAGGACCGCGACCCCCGCGAGCACGACATCCGCCCGGTCGTTCCCGATACCGGGGACGGCTCGCCGCTTCGCCGCGGGCATCTCGGCGAGGAGCTCGTGGAGTGCCGAGACATCCCGCGCGTAGAGGGGGTAGCCGTGAACCCGCCGGATCGGCCAGTCCCTCAGCTCGATCGCGGCGCGCGCGAGCGAACGGACGGTTCCTCCGACGCCGACGAGGCGGTAGGAGTGCTTCCCGAACGCCTTCACGACCGAGGCCAGTGTGCCGCGGACGTGCTCGCGGAGCGTCTCCCACTCCCGCCGTTTCGGCGGGTCGTGGTCGAGGAAGCGCTTCGAGAGCCGAAGCACGCCCAGCGGAAGGCTGACGGAGTTCCGCAGACCCCCCGATCTCACCTCGGCGAGCTGCATCGAACCCCCGCCCAGGTCGAAGATGACCTCGTTCTCGAGGGGCCAGGCACTCGCGACCCCGAGGTACGCATACCGGGCCTCCTCCGTCCCCGGGAGAATCCGAAGGGTTACCCCGGTCGCCCGTTCCACCTCGTGCACGAACTCGGTCGCGTTCGTGGCGTCCCGGACGGCGCTGGTCGCGACCGCGAGCGTTCGCCCGAGACCGAGCGACCGGGCGACCTCGGAGAACCGTCGTACCGTGCCCACCCCGCGCGCGACCGCCTCCTCCGAGAGGCTGCCGTCCGGCAGGAGGCCGAGGCCGAGCCGCGGGGCGTCCTTCGTCTCGTAGATCGCGCGGACCGCCCGCGAGCGCGAGGCCTCGAAAGCTACGAAGCGCGCCGTGTTCGACCCGATGTCGATGACGCCGAGCGTGCTGGCCGGGCGACTGGGACGCGAGTCTCGAAGCGTCACCGTCACGCGGGCCCGGTTCATGCCCCGGGGAAGAAGCGTTCCATTAAGCCCCTTGGCACCGACCGGCCCGACCCTGGGTCGGCCCCGAATCCCTTTCTAGACGACCGTGTTCCGGCGAGCGGAGGAGGAGCATCTGCCCCCGTCCCCGCGCCCCGCGCGCCCTGTGCAGCTCTCGGCCGAGCTCCACCGTCGCCTCGACTCCGTCACGCATCGGGTCGACCACGCCATCACCGAGCCCCATCCATCGGTCGAGAGCCTCCACCAGCTCCATCGGGAGATGCGCCGCCTCCTGGTCGGGCTCAACATCTGGGCGCAACTCCTGCCTCAGCGAGAGCGGGACGCGTTGCGGCCGGTCGTGCGCCGCTGGAAGCGGTTGAGCCGACTGGTTGGTCAGGTCCGCGACCACGACGTGGTTCTCTCGCTCCTCGAGGAGGTGGAGTCGGCCCGGGTCCCCCCGGAAGACGCCCGCGGCTACCACGAGTTCCTAAGCCGCCTCCGCGATGACACGCGCACCGGTCGCGAGCTCCTCCGGGCGTTCCTGCGAACCGAGCGGGAGGCCCGTCTGCTCGAGGAAGTGGGCGTCGCGATCGACTCGACGCCGCTGCACACGGCCGGTGTCCGTCTCCGGCGGCTCCTCGCGGTTGAGACCGAGTACCGCTGGGGCCGGGTGCGGAAGGCCCACCGGAAGGCCCGTCGGCGGCCGACGGTCGACCGCTTGCACCGGCTGCGGATTCGCCTCCGGCAGCTTCGCCACACGGCCGACCTCGTCGGTATCGTCGACCCGCAGGCGGTCGCCTCCATCCCCGTCGCGTTCCGCCGACTCCAGGCGCACCTGGGTCGCCTCCACGACCTGGACGTGGCGCTGCTCACCTTGGACCCCGAGCGAGCCGAGATGGCTTGGGGAGAAGCGCTCCGGGTCCGCCGCCGGCGTGAGCGACGGGCCGCCCGCCGGGCGCTCGCCTCCCTCGCGGTCGCGCCGGCCCGCCGCCGGCGGAAAGTGGCGCCGCGGGTCCGGAGGGCGACCGTACGTCGCTAGCTTCGGCTCCCGGACATCCCCCGGCCACGGACGGGGTCGCTCGCGAGAGCCTCCGGGCGGCGCTCGCGGAGACCGGAGCGATCGGCGCGACCGTGCGCCAGCTCGCGGCGCGCCTCTCGGACTCCACCTTCCGAGTCGTGACCACCCTCGATGAACTCGAAAAGGGAGGGGAGGTGCTCCGCATGGGCCGCGGCCTCTGGGTCCTCCGCGACTTCGAGCAGCTTACCGGGCGGGACGACTTCGCCGGGCCGGCGGAGTTCGTTGAACGGTTCGAACGAGAGGAGGGGGTGGCGCTCGGCCGCTACGACGGTCCGATCACGTTTCGGTCGAACGAGGAGCTCCCCGTCCATCGATGGTGGCCGTACGTCCAGGGATTCTCGGCGGAGTTCGTTCGAGGAATCCTCGACCGGACCCCGCACGGGAGGGGCTTCCGGGTCCTCGACCCGTTCGCCGGCAGCGGCACCACGCTCGTCGAGGCGCGACGCGCCGGGGGACGGGCCGTCGGGTCGGAGCTGCTCGCGCCGGCCGTCCTCGCGGCGCGCGTCAAGACGAACTTCGAGCTCGACCCGACCGAGCTCGCTTCGGCCGCCGAGCGTTTGCTCAGGTCCGCGGCCCGAGCGCGGGCGGGACCGCTCCCGTTCCTGCGTGAGACTCGTCGCCAGTTCCGCCCGGCGGCCCTGGCCGAACTCACCCGTCTGAAGGCGACCTTGCCGCCCGAGGACGGCGCGACCGCCGATGCGCTCCGTCTCGCCTTCGGGAGGATCCTGATCCCCTCGAGCCGGCTGCACCGTTCCCCTTGCCTCGGCTACGCGCGCTCGGCCCCCGGGGCGGGCCCCCTCCCGTTCGAGCGTTTCCGGGCGGCGGTGGCCGCGATGGCCGAGGACCTCGCCGCCCTCCGAACGGAACGGGTCCGATGGGGCCCGCCCGCCGACGTGCGCCGGGAGGATGCCCGCTCGGCCCGGTGGCCCGCGGGGAAGATCGACCTCGCGGTCACGAGCCCGCCGTACGTGAACGGCATGGACTACGTGATGAACTACAAGCTCGACCTCGCCTGGCTGGGGTACGCGCGGTCGTACGGAGACCTGGCGGCTCTCCGGCGCGCCGAGGTCGCCTGCGACAACCTCCCGCGGGCGGAGACGGCGCCGTTCCTCCACACGCAGGACCTGCCCGACCCGTGGCTTGAGGAGATCCTCCCGCGAATTCGCGACAACGTCCACCGCAAAGGGAGCTACCGCCGCTCGGACGTCCACGCCGTCGTCCACCGTTACTTTGCGGATGTGGCGGAAGTGATGGCCGGCGTCCGTAGGGCGCTCCGACCGGGGGGACGGTTCGTCCTCGTGGTCGGCGACTCCCTGCTCGCGGGTGTCTACGTGCCCGGCGACCTCCTCCTCGCACGGATCGGCCGGTCGCTCGGCCTCAAGGTCGTCTCGGTGGAAGTCGCTCGCAAGCGTCGCAGCGGCCAGCGACGGAGTTTCGAGCTCCGCGAGTCGGTGGTCACCCTCGAGCGCCCGTCCGGCTCTTAGAAGAGGGCTCCCCACCGGGCGGGACGTTGGGTTCTTCCCCCGGGCGGGTCTCTCCCCCGCGATGTTCTGTCCGGTCTGCGGGCGGACGCTCCAGGGTCCGGCTTCTCCGACGGTGCCGTTCCCCATCTACGTCTGTCCGCACGACGGAGTCGTTCACGACCAGCGCCGGGAGCTCTGGCACGGGCTTCCGAACGAGATCGCGAAGCTCCACTGCCCGATCTGCGGGGGCCGCATGGAGTTCGAGCCGAAGGAGCCGCCCCATCGCATCTTCTTCTGCTACCAGTGCGGGACGACGTACGACCGCGAGCGAGGCGCTTGGTTCGGTCTGACCTACTACCGCCCGCCGTGACCGGGCGCAGTCGCTGCCGGTCGAGAGAAACCCTTAACCGCCGCCGGGGCGGCTGGACCTCATCGCGGAGGAGAGATGCCCGCTCGTGAACCGGTGCCCCGGTTCCTCGAACCGCTGCTCGGCGTGGTCTTCGACCTCGACGGAACGCTCGTACTGTCGCACCACGACTTCGGCCGGATCCGCTCGACCGTCGTTCGGATCGCGGAGCGGCACGGGGTGATGCCGGGACGGCTCTCGGTCCAGGAGCCGGTCCACCGGATCGTCGAGACGGCCCGCGAGGAGATGCGGACGAAGGGTCTCCCGGATACGGAGTTCTTCCGTTTCGAGGCCGAGTACTCGAAGGCGGTCGACGAGATCGAGCTCGAGGCGCTTCCCCGTACGGTGCCGCGACCGGGGGCCCCCCAGCTCCTCCAGGGACTCGCCAGCCGGGGGTTCCGGCTCGGGGTCCTCACGCGGAGCTCCGAACACTTCGCCCGAGCCGCCCTCGACAAGGTCGGGCTCGCGCCGTTCTTCTCGTACTTGAGGAGCCGAAGCGCCCCGGGACCGGCGAAGCCGTCGCCCGACTCGCTCCTGCTCGTGCTTCGCGAGATGGGGGTACCGCTCGACCGTGCGCTGTTCGTCGGCGACCACCTCATCGATGCGGAGACGGCCACCCGCGCCCGGGTCCGGTTCTACGCGGTCCTACCGGAGCCGAGCGAGGCGACCGCGGTGACCATGACGACCGACCGGTTCCTCGCCGCGGGGGCTTCCGCGGTCGCGCGCGACCTCTTCGAGCTCGCGAAGCACTTGGACGTCCGCGCCACGGCCCACGCGGCGTAGCGACCGACCCGCGCGACCGAAGACGTCGGCTACAGATACTCGGCCCAAGCGTGGATGACCGCGCGCTCGGCCGTGGCCCACGCCTCGGGGACCTGGTTCCACCCGTTGCGGAGGTCCCCGACGCAGTAGAGCCCGGGGATCGGCTCACCGGTGGCCGCGGAAAGGGCACGGCAATCCTCGTCGGTGACCACGTACCCGTCCGGGTCGAAGCGACAACCGAGCGAGCGCGGGATCTCGTGGTGCATGTCGTACCATCCGAGCGCGGAGAATCCACGGTCGAAGCTCCGGTGACTCCCGTCCGCGAAAGTCACCCCGAAGCGCTTCTCGCGGATCTCGTCAAAGCCCGTCATCTCCGCGGGGACGTGGGCGATCCGGTGCTCCTTCAGCGCCTCGAGCAGAGTCGTCCGTTCCTCCCCTTCGGTTCCCTCGAGGAGCGGGTGACCGTGGGTGAGGAGCTCAACCGCCTTCGGTTCGAAGTGCAGGATGTCGAGGGCCGTCCGGGCCGCGAAGGCATCGTGGCCGATCACGGCGACCGTCTTTCCCTCAAGCTCGTGCCCGTCGCAGATGAGGCAGAAGTTCACGAGGCCGAAGTTGGCCCACGGGAAGATCGGGTCGATCTTCCCGCCCACCGCCGCGATCCGGTCGACCACGCCCATCGCGAGGATGAGCGCACGGCTCTCGGTGCGGTGCGTCTGCTTCAGCCAGTCGAACACGACCGAGAACCCCCGGTCGGTCCGCTGGGCGGCGACCGCGCGGGCCGGGGTGAAGTAGCCGACGCGTTCGCTGAACCGCTTCACCGCGGCGACCTGCAGGTCGAGGAGCTGGTGGCCCGAGACCCCGTCGGGAAACCCGGGGATGTTGTCCATCCGCGGCGCGTAGTACGACCGCGAGTACTTCGGCCCACGGTCGATCACCGCGGCCGTGTAGTGAAGAAGGGCCGCCTTGAGGCCGGCCTGGAGCCCCGCATGACCGCCCCCGAGCACCACGATGTCGTACCGTTCCTTGAGGCGGGGAGGACCGGGCATCTCGCGGGCGAGCGGGCGGCAGGATTTGATGGCTCGCTCGGCGCCGTCGCGGCCCGGCGGCCTGCGTAACGGTCCCGGCGTCGGCAAATCTTAAACCCTGACCGCTTCCTCGGTCGTGTCGGGTTCCCGACCGCCGTGCCGTCCGCCGCCGACGAGGCCGCGCTGCGGGGGACTTTGCTTCTCGAGGACGGGACTCGCTTCGATGGAACAGGGTTCGGCGCCGCGGGCCGCCGGGTCGGCGAGGTCGTCTTCACGACCGGGATGGTCGGATATCCCGAGTCGCTCACCGACCCCTCGTTCCGCGGTCAGCTCCTCACCTTCACCTACCCGCTCCTCGGAAACTACGGGGTGCCGCCCGCCGGGGCACGTGACCCAGACGGCCTCCCCCTCCTCGAGAGCGGTGGGCTCCAGGTCCGCGGCGTGCTGGTGCGAGGAACGACCCGACCGAACCACTGGTCGAGCGACCGCTCGCTCGAGGACTGGCTTTCGGACGAGGGGATCCCCGGACTCCGCGGCATCGACACGCGTCGCTTGACCGAGCACCTGCGGTCGGAAGGGGTCGTCCGCGGCGTCCTCGATGTGGGCCCGGCGGACCGTCCCGTCCGGGTCGAAGAGCTCCGTCGGGCGATCGCTGCGGCCCCCCGCTACGGAGACGAGCCGTTCATGAAGGAGGTCGCTCCGCGGAGGCCCGAGCTGCTCCGGCGGAACGGCGGTCCGCTCGTCGCCGTCCTCGACTGCGGGGTGAAGGCCAGCATCCTCCGGGCGTTGCTCGACCGCGGGGCTTCCGTCCTCCGACTGCCGTACGACCATGAGGTCCCGCGCACGTGGGAAGGACGCCGGGTGAAGGGACTCCTGGTCGGGAACGGTCCGGGGGACCCGGCGCAGCTCAAGCCGGCGATCGAGGAGCTCGCGCGACCGTCCAACCGGGCCCTTCCGACCCTGGGGATCTGCCTCGGCCACCAGCTCCTCGCGCTCGCCCGCGGGGCGACCACGTTCAAGCTCAAGTACGGTCACCGCGGCCAGAACAAGACCGTCTGCTTCTCCGACGGCCGCGCGCTGATCGTGAGCGAGAACCACGGCTACGCGGTCGACCCCCGGTCGCTCAAGGGGACCGATCTTCAGGCGTGGGCGACCAACCCCGACGACGGGACCCTCGAGGGACTCCGCGACGCGGGAGGCCGGGTCCTCGCCCTCCAGGGCCACCCGGAGGGCCACCCGGGCCCCCAGGAAGCCGGGTTCGTCTTCGACCGGTTCGTGGCGAAGGTGAAGCGACGCGCATGACGGTGTCGAAGCCCGAGAAGGTGATCGTCCTCGGGAGCGGCGCGCTCAAGATCGGCGAGGCCGGCGAGTTCGACTACTCCGGCAGCCAGTGCCTGAAGGCGCTCGAGGAGGAGGAGGTCTTTGCCGTGGTCGTCAACCCGAACATCGCGACCCTCCAGACCGACCCCCCGCGTCGCGGCCGCGTCTACTTCCAGCCGCTCGTTCCCGAGTTTGTCGCGCCGATACTTTCGGCCGAGCGGCCGGACGGGATCCTTCTCTCCTTCGGCGGCCAGACCGCGCTCAACTTGGGCATCCAGCTCTCCGACCGCGGGGACCTCCGACGGACGGGCACCCGGGTCCTCGGGACCCCGCTCGCGGGCATCAAGGCGACCGAGGACCGGGCGAAGTTCGTCCGCGCGATGGCCCGGGCGCGCGTCCCCACCCTCCCCAGCCGCGCGGTCTACTCGGTCGAGGAGGCGCTCGAGGCGGCCGAGACGATCGGCTACCCCAGCATGGTTCGGGTCGCCTTCACGCTCGGCGGGAAGGGCGGCGGCGTCGGACGGAATCCCACCGAGCTCCAGGAGGTGGTCGAGCGGGGGCTCCGGGCGAGCCCCGTGGGGCAGGTGCTGCTCGAGCGGTACGTCGGGGCGTTCAAGCAGCTCGAGTACGAGGTCGTCCGGGACGGCCGAGGGAACGCGCTCACCGTCTGCAACATGGAGAACGTCCTCGGGATGCGCGTCCACACGGGGGACAACGTCGTGGTCGCCCCGAGCCAGACGCTCACCGACCACGAGTACCAGCTCCTCCGCCGCGCGGCGCTCCGAGCGGTCGAGGAGTGCGGGATCGTCGGTGAGTGCAACATCCAGTTCTGTCTCGACACGAAGAGCGACGAGTACTACGCCATCGAGATCAACGCGCGGCTCTCCCGGTCGAGCGCGCTCGCCAGCAAGGCGACGGGCTACCCCCTCGCCTACGTCGCGACCAAGCTCGCGCTCGGTTACTCGCTACCGGAGCTCAAGAACCGGATCACCGGCGTCACGACGGCCTGCTTCGAGCCGTCCCTTGACTATATCGTGGTGAAGCTGCCCCGCTGGGACCTGGACAAGTTCGCCCGGGCCGACCGCCGGCTGGGCCCGTCCATGAAGTCGGTCGGGGAGGTGATGGGAATCGGGGCCTCGTTCCCCGAGGCGCTGTTGAAGGCGGTCCGGATGGGCGACCCCCGCGCGGACCTCCTGCCCCCCGAGACCCCTCGCCCCGCCCCCGAGGTGTTGGCGGACCTCGCCGCGCCCACCCCGGAGGTCCTTTACCGCGTCCTCGAGGCGCTGCGCGGGGGGGTCGACCCCGAGCTCATCGCCCGGACGTCGTTCATCGACCGGTGGTTCGTGGACGCGCTCGGCGAAGTCGAGCGGGCCCATCGCGCGCTCCGCGCGGTCTCGGACGGGGAGATTCCCGCGCCGCTCCTGCGGTCGGCGAAGGAGCTCGGACTCTCGGACCGGGCGATCGGGCGCGCCGCGCAGCTGGACGAGGAGGAGGTGCGGCGACGACGGTTGGCGGCGGGCATCCGGCCGCGGGTCCGCATGATCGACACCCTCGCCGGGGAGTGGCCGGCCCGGACGAACTACCTCTACCTCACCTACCGGGCGGACGCGGACGACGTCCGTCCGATGCCCCGCGGCTCCGCGCTCGTGGTCGGTGCCGGCCCGTACCGGATCGGCTCGAGCGTGGAGTTCGACTGGTCGACCATGAACCTCGTGGACGGGCTCCGCGCCGAGGGGGTCCCGAAGGTCGCGGTGCTGAACTCCAACCCCGAGACGGTGTCGACCGACTATGACCGGTCGGACCGCCTCTACTTCGAGGAGATCACGCTGGAGCGCGTCCGCGACATCCAGGACTTCGAGGGGTTCACCGGGGTCGTGACCTGCGTCGGCAGCCAGCTCGCCCAGAACTTGACCCCGCTCCTCGCGATGTGCGGGATCCCGGTCCTCGGGACTCCCGCAGCGTCCATCGACACCGCCGAGGACCGGGCCCGGTTCGCCCGCCTCCTGGAGGAGCTCCACATCCCCCAGCCGGCCTGGCGCGCGTTCACGACCGTCGACGAGGCTGCGGAGTTCGCGGACGAGGTCGGCTACCCGGTCCTCGTGCGGCCCTCCTACGTCCTCAGCGGGCAGGCGATGCGGGTAATCGCCGGCCGTGCGGACCTCGCGCGGTTCCTCGGCGAGGCGGCCCGGATCTCGCCGGAGCACCCGGTCGTGATTACGAAGTTCGTGGAGGGGGCGGCCGAGGTCGAGCTGGACGCGATCTCGGACGGGAAACGCGTCCTGGTCGCCGGCATCCTGGAGCACGTCGAACGGGCCGGGGTCCATTCGGGGGACGCGATCTTCTGCCTCCCACCCCGCCACACTCCGCCCGCGGTCCAGGAGGAGCTCCTCGATGCGGCCCGGCGGCTCGCCCGGACCCTGGCGATCCGCGGCCCGTTCAACGTCCAGTTCCTGGTGAAGGACCGGGCGTACCAGATCATCGAGCTCAATCTGAGGGCGAGCCGGTCGCTCCCGTTCCTCACGAAGGCGACCGGCCTCCCGCTGCTCCGGGAAGCCGCCCGCGCGATGCTCGGCCGCTCGATCTCGCGGGACGGGGTCGCGCCCCTGCCGCCGGGCCGCTGGGGGGTGAAGGTGCCCCAGTTCTCGTTCCTTCAGCTCGCCGGCTCCGACCCCCTCTTGGGCGTCGAGATGCAGTCAACCGGGGAGGTCGCCTGCTTCGGGCCGACGTTCTCGGATGCGCTCGTGAAGGCGCTGGTCGCGACCGGGGTTCGCCTCGTCCCGCGGCGGGGGACGGCGTTCCTCTCGGTCGGCGGTCCCGAGCTCAAGGAGGACCTCCTGCCGGTTGCCCGCCGGCTGGGGGAGCTCGGACTCAAGGTCGCCGCGACCGAGGACACGGCCGCGTTCCTGACGGCGCGCGGGGTCCGGAGGGTCGAGACGCTCCACAAGGTCTCCGAACCCGACCGGCACCCGAACGTGCTCGAGGCCCTCGACCGCGGTGGAATCGACCTCCTCCTCAACGTCCCCCTTTCGTTGACCCAGGAGAAGTTCGAGCGGATGCTCGAGGACGAGTACGTCCTCCGCCGCCGGGCCGTGGAACTCGGGATCCCGCTCTTCACCAGTCTCGAGGGGTTCGCCGCCTACGTCGAGGGGGTCGCATGGCTCGAAGAACACCCCCTCACGGTCGACTCGCTCTACGGAACGTCGGAGGGCGTGGGACCGTTCCCCGCTCCGTCCCTGTCCGGGATCCCGGTCGTTCCCCGCCGGCACCGCGGAGCCCGCCGGCGAACGCGAGCCCGTCGGTAGTCGGCCGGGAGTATCCCTCAGCCGCGGTCCGAGGACCGCGGGCCCGAAGCCTACGAGGTGATCGGGAGCTTGGTGACGGTGTACTCCGGCACCACGGTCGACGTGTCGAGCACCTCGGCGATCCCGCGGATCCGCTCGGTCACGAAGTCGAGCACCATCCGCTTGTTGGAGGCGCTCGGCGGGAACTGGAGGACGGCCAGCATGTCCCAGTCGCCCGTCAAGAAGTGGAGCTCCTTCACCTCGGGGAACGTCTCCAGGAGGCGGCGGATCCGGTCGAGGTCCCCGCCGCGGATCTTGAGGTAGGTGAAGGCGCGGACGTGCTTCAGCTCGGTCGGCATCATCGCCGCCAGATTGTCCTCGGTGAACTGCGCCGCTCCCTCGAGCCGGCTCCCGAGCGGAGAGATGAGGACCGGGAACGTCTGGACGCCGCGGAGATGCTCCGCGACCAGCCGCTCCAGGCGTCCGACCTTCTCGATGTCCACCACGTGCACGTGGTAGCCGCGGCGAACGGCCAGCTCCTCGGTGAGGGCGACGCACCGCGACTGGTCGTCCGAGAGGAACAGGATCGCGTCGCCCGCGACCACCCCCGGTTCGTTCTGGTTGTGGGGGGGCGCGCCCATCACCGGCGTCGTGGTGGCGGGGCCGGCGGGGGACGTGGCGGAGGTCCGGTAGAACGTCGTGACGACCCGCTTCGACTGGACGTAGAGCGTAAGCTCGAGATGCTCGTCCGGCATGGTCGGTGCCCTCGAGCGGCGCGGTCTATTTAATAGAACCCGCAGAGGGGCCCCCGCCCATCGGGCGGGGGAAAGGGTTCGGCGCGGGAAACGGGGAGGCCTTCAGTAGCGCTTGTAGGAGTCGGAGCGCTCCCGGCCCCCACCGCCGCCACCACCGCCACCGCCGCCGCCACTGTAGCGGCCGCCGCCGCCGTAGCCGCCACGGTCGCGGTATCCCCCACCGCCGAACGACCGCCGCTCGCTCTCGAACTCCTGCTGGCTCATGTCGAGCGACTGGTTGATGTCGCCGATCGTCTCGGTCGACTTTGTCAGGTTCCCGTACCGGCCGACGTTGAGCCGCATGTGGCCGCGCACGAGCGAGACGTAGCCGTTGTCGACCAGAATGACCTCGTCCTTCTGGATCGACCCGATCTGCTCGTTCCACAGGGAGAGGATGATCGTGGCCGTGTCGTCGCCGACCACGGCCTCACAGACCTTCCTCGGGTCCCCGAACTTGCCCATCACTTCCTTGGCGTCCCCGATGTTGAGGACCTTCGCAAGGACGTTCACTTGCTTCGAGTTCGGCGTCAGGTCTCGCACTTTCGTCAAGGGCTTGTCTGCCATCTCTTTCGCCTCGTTCTGCGTTCTCGTTCGCTTTCGAGGGAATCCCCAAGCGTCAATCGTCGCGCGAACTCTCGTCGCAGAAGAAGGACGGGCAGGACGCTCGAACCGGGTTGCTCGCGGATTCCTCGGACGGCCATGGACCGCAGGGGGATATAAAGACGGCGTGCCGCCGGAGCGCGGCCTCGGCGGCGACCGGGGCGGGGACGACTTCTCGGTCCGCCGAAGGAACGGCAGGCTTTTCCATCCGAGCCGCCTGCGCCCACCACCGGGTGTGACGCAGCGTTTCGACCTCGGTGTACACTACTTCCTCCGTCGGGAGTACGAGGGAGCGGTGCGGGCGTTCCGCGACGTGGTCCGCGACGAGCCGACCAATGCCGCCGCCTGGTCCTACTACGGGATCTCGCTCGCGCATGTCGGCCAGGCCCCGGAGGCGGAGGGCGCGCTCGCCCGCGCCATCGCGCTCGCCCCGCGGAACGGGGAGGCTTGGTTCCACTTGGGAGTCGCCCGTTCGCTCCGCGAGGAGTGGGGCGAGGCGGTAACGGCCTACCGGCATGCGGTGGCGCTGGAGCCGAACGACATGGTCGCCTGGCACCGGCTGGGAGTCGCCCTCTCGGAGTCGGGGGACGAGGAGTCGGCCTCCGCGGCGTTCGAGCGGGCCCTGGTCCTCTCGCAGGACGTGGGGCCGGAGGAGGAGGGAGCCACGGCGAGCCCCCCGCGCCGGATGGACGACCACTTGGGTGAGGTCGGCGAACGGGAGGGCGCTCGCGAAGCGAAGAGCTGGCTCGACCTCGCGCTCTCGCTGCTCTCGTTGGGGGACGAGGAGGAGGCAATCGCGGCCTACGAGCGGGCCTTCACGCTCGACCCGGAGCGGGCCCGGCGTTCGCTGTTCCGACCGATGCTCCGACTCGTCACGACGCTCGAGGGGGGAGAATCGGAGGGGGCCCCCGGTCCCTCGCCCGCCCCGGCTCCCTCGCGACCGGAGGAGCTTCGGCCCCGCCCGGTCCCACCGCGCCCTGAGGTCGGGTAAGCGTTCCCGGTCTTCAGCGGGACACCGGTGCGATCAGGACCGGTCTAGCCGGGCCTGGGGGGAGCCGTGATGATCGTCTCCTCGGCCCAGCTCTTCACCTTCTCCCTCGCCTCGGCCTGGTGGCGGTAGAAGGCGTGGACCCGCTCGATGAGCTGGGACTTACACTCTCCGCAGAGGAGCTTTCCGGACCGGCATCCCTCGGTGATCTCGGCGAACTTCTGGTCGGTCTCCGCGAACCGGGTCCGCCAGAGCGCCCAGATCGAGCAGACCTCGGGGGTCGCGCCCAGACGCCGCTGTTCCTCGACGGTCGCTCGCCCGCCGGTGAAGCCGTTGCGGACCTTCCGCTCGACCACCTTCGGCGGGTCGTTCAGGAAGAGGGCGTTGTCGGCCGAGTTCCCGGTGGTCGACATCGCGGCGTCCCCCAGAAGCCCCGGAATCATCTGGCTGTGGAGCAGCGCCGGCTTCGGGTAGCCCAACCCCTCGGCGAGGTCCCGAGTGACGCGGAAGTGCGGGTCCTGGTCGATCCCGCACGGGATGAGGCAGGGGACCGACCGGCCCTCGGCCCAGGACGGGTAGAAGCAGGGGACCGACTGGAGCGCGGTGTAGAAGACGAGCCCGATGTTCGTGCTCGGCTTGAACCCGAAGACGGCCTTCACGGTCGAGTAGGTGACCTTCTGCGCGACCCGGACCGCGAGCGGGTAGAGCGCGGAGATCGAGCGGGTGTCGAAGAAGACGTGGGTCCGCTTCGGGTCGAACCCGAGCGCGAGGATGTCGTAGAGGTTCTCCATCCCCCACTTCTCGGTCTCCTCGGGGGTGAGCCCCGAGCGGGCCCAGAACTTCTCGTCGTCGGTGATCTGGATGTACATCGGAACGCCGAGCCGCTTCTGGAACCACCGGCAGAGGTCGAACGCCACCAGGTGGGAGGTGTGGAGAGGCCCCGAGGGGCCCCGCCCCGAGTAGAGGAAGAACGGCCGTCCGTTGACGAACCCGTCCAGGAGCGGCCCCAGGTCGCGGTGGGAGTAGTAGATCCCTCGCGAGAGGAGCGGGTGGAGGTCGCCCCCGACCGTGTGGTGCACCTTCGCGAGGAGCTGCGGCGTCACCTCCTGCGTGCCGAACAGCTCCCGAAGGCGCGCGTAGTCGATCCGGCCCTTGACCTCGTATGGGGTCACCACGAACTCTTCGGTCGGCTTCGGATCCGGCATCCTCGGCCCCGCGACGCTACCCTTCCGGGAACGTGATCTTCGAGAGGATCGACTCCCGTTCCCCGAGCGGGACCCCGGCCGTGGAGAGCGCGTCCGCGACGCACGAACGCGAGTGGTCGAAGTAGATCGTGTGGCCGCACGAGGGGCAGCTGGCCCAGCCCTGGATGAGGCGTCTAAGCCCCTCCCGCGAGGACGAGGAATCCCGTCGAGCGAACCGGTCGACCAGGATCGCACCTCCCGCCGCGTTCTCGAGGTTGGAGAGCGGCACCCTCACCTGAGTGTTGCAGATCGGACAGCGGGCCGGGTTTCGGCAGGTGCACCCCATGGTCGGTAGCGTATCTAGTGTCCCCACCTAAAAGCGCCACGGTCCGCCCTTGGGGGGGATACCCTCATCCGAGAGCGCCCGTATTTCCCGTCGTGGGCGACACCGCGGAGGAGGCGGCCGCCGAGCTCAAGCTCACGATGCTCGAGCTCCTCCGGCAGCTCAACCGCTCGGAGATGGAGCGGCAGGACGTGGCCGGTGTCGAGCTCGAGGAGCTGCGCTTCCTCCTCTCGAGGGCCCGGCTCCCGCAGCTCACGCTCGAGGAAGCGAAACGGGCGATGGAGGTGCTCGTCGCGAACGGCTACGCACGGGAGCTCACCGACCCCGAGTACGCCTGGAGCCGTGGCCGGACGGTCCGAGAGCGGTTCACCATCACGACCGAGGGGAAGGAGTTCCTCCTCCACGAAATCGAGCGCACTGGGCGGGTCGAGTAGGGCCGGTGGGTCGAGGACGAGCCGGCGTCCTTTATGTAGGGGGACCTCGCGTAGATTCCGCGATGCCCACTGGTGAGGCCCCGGACCCGGTCCGGGCCACCTTGGTCGCGATCCTGCAGCAGCTCAACCGCGTCGAGTCGATCCACGAGGGACGAGCGAAGGACCAGGCGCTCGAGCTCGCCGACATCGAGCGAATGCTCGACCGATTCTGGGCGATCGAGCGCGGGGGAGTGAAGGTACCGCTCGCCCTCGGCCTTCTCGTGCGGAACCGCCTGGTCGAGGTCCACTCCGGCAGCGACTACCCGCGGCGGGCGACCCCCAGCGGCCGAGCCCGCTACCGCATCACGGCCGAGGGGAAGCGGTTCCTGGTCGAGGCGCTCGAGAAGACCGACCGGATCGCCTGAACGGCCTTCCGCTCTCGAGAACTTCGCGCCGGTTCGCCAACCGTTAAGTAGGGCACGCGTGTCGCGCGTTTCCCCGATGTCGCGTATCCATTCCGGGCGCAAGGGCCGAGCCGGCTCGCACCGCCCGTACCCGCTCACGAAGCCGGAGTGGGTCACCGCGACCCAGGACGAGATCGTCGAGCAGGCGGTCCGCCTGTCGAAAGCCGGGCGGCTCGGGGCCCAGATCGGCCAGACGCTCCGGGACGGCTACGGGGTCCCCTCCGCACGCGCGGTCACCGGGAAGCGCCTCGGGACCTTGCTCGCCGAGAAAGGGGTGAAGCCGGAGATTCCGGAGGACCTTCAGGCGCTCCTGAAGCGGGTCGTCCACCTCCAGCGCCACCTCGAAGCCCATCCGAACGACCTCTCCAACCGGCGGGGCTTGACCCTGCTCGAGTCCCGGATCCGACGGCTGGCCCGGTACTACCGGCAGCGCCGACGGATCCCCGAGAACTGGCGGTACTCGGCCGCCGGTGCAGCGCTCCAGGTGGAGTGATGCCCTCGGGCCCGGACGGCTTCGTTTCCGACCCACGGTACACCGAAGAGTTCGGCCGCGCTCGCTCCCTTCTGCTGGGCCAGCCCGGTCGCTGGCGGGTCATCTATCACTACGACGGGGACGGGGTGTCGGCCGCCTCGTCCGCTCTCCGCGCCTTCGGCCGGTTGGGCTACCCGGCCCAGGCGACTCCGCTGATGGGGGTCGAGCGCGAGCGGATGGAGGAGCTCCTCGCGAGCACTCCCGGCCCGGTGCTCGTGACCGACACGGGGGCGACGTGGCTCGACCTGTTCGCCCGTCACCCGCACCCGGTGGTGGTGCTCGACCACCACCGCTACGCCGGGGTCCCCCATCCCCCAGACCTTCCGCCCCACGTCGCGTTCGTCAACCCGCTCGACTGGGGGGTCGACGGGATGACCGAGATGTGCGCCGGCACGCTCACCTGGCTCTTCACCGTCTTCCTCGACCCCGTCAACTGGGACAACGCCCCGTGGGGCCTCTCGGGGGCGATTGCGGACCGGCAGCATGTGGGAGGTTTCCGTGGCTTGAACGGTCGGCTGGTCGAGGAGGCGGTCCGCCGATCGATCATCCAGCGACGGCCGGGCCTCGCGCTCTACGGCCCCTCGCTCTCCGAGGCCCTCACGCGGAGCACGGACCCGTTCTTCCGCGGCCTCTCCGGCCGTCCCCCCGCCGCCGCCGAATTCCTCCGCGGCCTCAACCTCGACCCTCGACGCCCACCCGCCGACCTGACGGCCGGCGAGGCGAACGGCCTGGGCGAGGCGTTGAAGCACCATCTCGAGGCCGCCCATGTCCTCCCGGAGTTCGTGGCGCTGGTCGACCAGGAGCGGTTCTTCGTCCCGTCGCTGGGGCTGGACGCCGAGGAGGTCTCGAACCTCCAGAACGCCAGCGGTCGGGCCGGGATCCCCGGGGTGGGGGTCGCCTTCGCCTTGGGGGACCGCAGCGCCGAAGCCCGCAGCCGGGCCGCGGAGCAGGAGTGGAGGGAGGGAATCCTGCGGGGGCTCTTGCGAGTGGAGGATGAAGGCGTTAATTCGATGCGGTTCCTTCGTTGGTTCGAGAGCCCCGAGACGACCCTCGCGGGCACCCAGGCCGGACTCGCGATGAACTTCCTCCTCCCCCCCGACCTCCCCGTGTTCGTCTTCTCCGAACGACCCCCCGAGCAGTCGAAAGTGAGCGGCCGCGGGACGAACCGCCTGGTCACCCGCGGGCTCAACCTGGCCGCGGTCTGCCGCGACGCCGCCGCCGAGGTGGGTGGCGAAGGCGGGGGTCACCCGGTGGCAGCCGGTGCCTCGATCCCCGCCGGGAGCCGGGACCGCTTCCTCGAGGCCGCGGACCGCATCCTGAGCACCCAGCTCGCCGTTCCGGGAGGGGCTGCGCGATGACCGACGCCCCGCCCGCGACGCCGGCCCCGCCGGTCGACAAGGTGCGGGACCACCCGCTCGAGGTGGAGATGCACCGCTCGTACATCGATTACGCCATGAGCGTCATCGTCGGGCGGGCGCTCCCCTTCGGCCGGGACGGGCTCAAACCGGCCCAGCGACGGATCCTCTGGTCGATGTGGGAGTCCGGAGCGACCCACGACCACGCCTACCGCAAGAGCGCGCGGACGGTGGGCGACGTCCTCGGGAAGTACCACCCGCACGGCGACATGGCGGTCTACGACACGCTCGTTCGGATGGCGCAGCCGTTCAGCCTCCGCTACCCCTTGATCGACGGTCAGGGGAACTTCGGGTCGATCGACGGAGACGCGCCGGCGGCGATGCGCTACACGGAGGCCCGCCTCTCCCCGATTGCCGAGGAGATGCTTCTCGACATCGAGAAGGAGACGGTCGACTGGTCGGACAACTTCGACGGGACGCTCAAGGAGCCGCTCCTGCTCCCCTCCAAGGTCCCCAATCTCCTCGTGAACGGCTCCGCGGGGATCGCCGTCGGCATGGCGACCAACATGCCCCCCCACAACCTGGGGGAGGTGGTCGACGCGCTCCTGCTGCTCCTCGCCCGGCCCGAGGCGGCCTTGGATGAGATCATGAAGGTCCTCCCCGGCCCGGACTTCCCGACGGGAGGCTATCTCTCGCAGGAGGGGATCCGCGAAGCGTACGAGACCGGGCGCGGGATGGTCCACCTCCGCGGCACCGCCGAGATCCGCGAGCGCGGAGAGCGGGACGAGATCGTCATCACCGAGGTCCCGTACGAGGTCAACAAGGCCCAGCTGCTCGAGCTGATCGCCGACCTCGTGAAGGCGAAGCGGATCGACGGCATCACCGACCTCCGGGACGAGTCGGACCGTTCGGGGACGAGCGTCGTCCTCGAGCTGCGCCGGGACGCGCCGAGCGAGATCGTCCTCAACCGGCTCTACGAGCACACGCCGCTCGAGACGAGTTTCGGCGTGATCAACCTCTGCCTCGTGGGCGGACGCCCCCGCGTCCTCCCGCTCAAGGAGCTCTTGGAGCTCCACCTGACGCACCGGCGGGAGACGCTGACCCGCCGGACGAAGTTCGACCTCAAGAAGGCGGAGGAGCGGCTCCACATCCTCGAGGGATTCCTCACCGCCATCGACCACATCGACGAGGTCATCCGCATCATCCGGCGCTCGCGGGACGCCCAGGTCGCCGAGACGAGCCTCATGGGGAAATTCCTGCTCTCCTCCGAGCAGGCGAAGGCGATCCTCGACATGCGCCTCGCGCGCCTGACGGCGCTCGAGCGCGAGTCGGTCGAGAAGGAGAAGGCGGAGAAGGAGGCGCTCGTCCGCCACCTCAAGGAGGTCCTCGGCTCGCCGAAGCTTCTGGACCGCCTCATCGTGGACGAGCTCACCGACCTCAAGACGCGGTTCGGCGACCCCCGGAGGACCCGCATCGTCCCGGCGTTCACGGAACGGACCCTCGCGGACCTGATACCGGACATGGACGTGGTCGTCCTCGTCACCCGCGACGGCTACGTGAAGCGCCTCCCCCTCGACCAGTACCGCCGTCAACGCCGTGGTGGCCGCGGCCTCGTCCAGATGGAGACGAAGGAGGAGGACATCGTCATCCGCACCTTCGTGACGCGGACGCACGACGACGTCCTGTTCTTCACCACGCTGGGCCGGGTCTACCGCCTGAAGGCCTACGAGCTCCCCGAGGGGAGCCGCCACTCGAAGGGGAAGGCGATCATCAACCTCCTCCCGCGGCTCAAGGACGGCGAGCACGTCCGCACGCTCCTCCCGCTCCACGACCTCGCCGGGGAGGGAGCGCTCCTGTTCGCGACCCGGCGCGGCATCGTGAAACGGACGACCCTGGACCAGTTCCAGAACATCCGCACGAGCGGGATCCAGGCCGTCCTCCTCGACGAGGGGGACGAGCTGGTGGACGTGATGCTCGTCACCGGTGACTCGACCGAGATCCTGCTCTCCACCCACGCGGGCCAGCTGGTCCGTTTCGCCCTCGGCGAGGTCCGTCCGATGGGCCGCGCGACCTACGGGGTGATCGGGGTCCGGCTCTCCAAGTCGAAGGACGACCGCGTGGTCGCGATGGCGGTCGTGAGCCCGCGGTACCCGAACCTCCTCTCGCTCACGACCACCGGCTTCGGGAAACGGACGCCGATCGCCGACTACCGCGAGACCAAGCGGGGCGCGAAAGGGGTCCGCACGATCAAGACCGGAGGGCGGAACGGAACGGTGGTCGCCGTCCTGCCGACGACGGACGCGTCCGAGCTCCTCGTCACCACCCAGCGGGGGATCACCATCCGCATGGCGGTCAAGGGCATCCGCACGCAGTCGAGGAACACCCTCGGCGTCCGCGTCATCCGGCTGGACGAGGGGGACGAGGTCCGGGACGCCATCACGATCGAGCCCTCGATCGAGGGGAACGGGGGCGAAGCGGCCGAGGCGCCTCCCGAGGCCGAGGGGAAGAAGGTCACCCGCGAGCCCGAGCGAACGCCGGCGCCGGACGAGGAGGAGCCCCCCGCGGAGCCGGAGGACGAATCGGACGACAGCCCTCCGTCCGAGCCGGACGACGAGGACAAGGAGGACGACCGTGCGTCGTCATCGAAGGGGTAAGACGATGCTCGTCTGCCCGAAGTGCGGCTCCGAGAAGGTCGCACTGATCGCGGGGTCGATCGTCGGCCAGGTCTACCATTGCGGGAAGTGCGACTACGTGGGGTCGCTCGTCCTCGAGGTCGACATCGACGACGACGGGACCCCGGTGACCTCGACCTGACTAGAAATCCGGTTCGGTGGTCGCGAGCGGCTCGGCCGGGAGCGCCGCACTCTCGGCGAGCGTCCGGCCGCGGGCGACCAACTGGAGCGCCCGGACCGTCTCCCGCACGTCGTGGGTCCGGACGAGGTCGACCCCTCGCTCGGCCGCGAGGACGGCCGCGGCGAGCCCGGCCTCCATGCGGTCGAGCGGGCCGCCGGAGCCGAGCGCCCAGCCGAGGAACGACTTCCGCGAGGCCCCGAGGAGGACCGGGAATCCGAGGCTGCGGAACTCGTCCGCGTGCCAGAGGAGCTCGAGGCTCTGGGCCGCCGTCTTCCCGAACCCGAGGCCCGGGTCGATGAGGAGGCGGTCCGGCTCGATCCCGTCCGCGACCGCGCGGTCGGTCGCCGCGGCGAGCGTCCGGTAGACCTCGCCCCGAAGGTCGACGTAGTCCGTGTTCGACTGCATCGTCTCGGGGGTGCCGCGCATGTGCATCACGACCGCCGCGGCGCCGGTGCGGGCGACCACGCGACGCATCTCCTCGGTTCGGAGCCCTTCGACGTCGTTCACGAGGTCCGCACCGGCCTCGACCGCCTTCGCGGCGACCTCCGCGTGGCGGGTGTCGATCGAAAGCGGGACCTTGAAGCGTCCCCGCAGGCGGTCGAGGACGGGCCCGACCCGCTTCCACTCGACCTCCGCGCTCACCGAGGTGGCCCCCGGCCGTGTCGACTCGCCCCCGATGTCGATCACGTCGGCCCCTTCCGAGGCCATCGTCTCGGCGCGCGCGACCGCGAGGTCGGGCGCAAGGTACCGGCCGCCGTCCGAGAACGAGTCCGGGGTGACGTTCACGACCCCCATCACCCGCGGGCGGTCCCCGAGCGTGATCGTCCGGTGGGCGGCCTTGAGCGGGCGCGGTCCGTGCGCGACGAAGCTCCGCAGCGCGCGGTCGAGCTCCTCCGAAAGCTCCGCCAGGCGGAATGGCTGCCGGCGGAGCTTCGGGAGGAGGCGACGGTACTGGCCCCACGTCGCGAGGAGGACGACCGGCGTCTGGGCGACCGAATGGTCGGCGACGCCCCGTGCATGGGCCGCGTCGCCGCCGACGCTCAGGAGCTCCTGCTTCAGGATGGGCGCGGCCTTCAGCGAGACCTCGTCCAGGCGGACGGCGAAGATGCGGCCCTTGCGGGTCATGATGCCGACCCCCTCAGGGTCGGAGGCGGTCGCGCCGATCTCCCGCGCGATCTCGGGAAGGGTCGTGGCCGACAGGACCCGGGCGTGGAACCGATGCGGGCGTGGGGCCGGCTCCGCCATGGCAGTTGAAGACCGCGGCCCCCCAAAAGGCCGACGGAACGAACGGGGCGCACGGTTTTCTCTCGACGGGCCTCTCCGGGGCCGGAGGCGATCCGGTGCCACCGCGTCCCCGCCTCGTGGCCGTCGACGGCCCGTCGGCGTCGGGGAAGAGCACAGTCGTCGCGCGGCTCGCCCGGACCCAGGACTGGGTGCCGCTCGCCGAGGCGTACGACCGCACGACCCCGCCCATCGACCTTCACTTCTCCTCGCTCCCTGAGCTGGCCCGGATCGAACGGACCCTCCTCGAAGAGGAGGCGAACCGATGGACCGTCGCGCGCGCGCTCCTTCACCGGGGCTGGTCGGTCATCGCGGACACCGGGTTTCTCGGCCCGCTCACCTACACCCGCGGGCTCGTCGGGGAGGGGCTGGCTTCGCCCGGGCTCCTGTCCGAGCTCGCCGAGCGGGCGCAGCGACTGGCGCTCCGAAGGCGGTGGGGCCTTCCTGACCTCACCGTCTACCTTCAAGTGCCCGAGCGGCTCCGGCGAGAACGGGCCCGGCTCGACCGGGCCCACCATCCACCGGACCTCTATGCCCGGCACGAGGCGGTCGCTCGGCGCGAGGCGTTCTTCTACGAGACCGAATGGCCGAGCATCGACCGTTCCGCCGTGTATGTAGTTCCGGCCGCCGGGCCCACCGACCGAATCGCGGCCCGGGTGGCGGAACGCGTGCGCCGTTCGCTGCCCCGTGGGACGGCCGCGCGCCACCTGCCCCGGCTGCTCGCCACCCTTTCGGTTCCCCCGGGCGCCCTCCTTCGAGGAACGGCGACCCGGTCGTCGGCAACCGTTAAGAAGACGACCCGTCCTGCCCACCACCCCCGCCGATGAAACCGCTCGACGTCCTCCACGACAACCTGCACAAGCGGGTCCTGGTCGAGACGAAGGGCGGACGCTCGTTCCGCGGGGTCCTGGACGCCTACGACCAGCACCTGAACCTCGTGCTCTCGGGGGCTGAGGAGGTCGTGAAGGACGTCGTCACCCCGCACGCGGGCGTGACGCTCGTGCGCGGCGACTCGATCATCTACGTCTCACCGTAGGAGGGGTTCGAATGGGAAAGGGAACACCGGCCCGACGTGGAGGGAAGATCGTCCACGTCATCTGCCGCCGGTGCGGCCGCCACTCGTACCACCGGCAGAAGAAGGTCTGCGCCTCCTGCGGGTTCGGCGCGAACTCCCGCCGCCGCGGCTACGACTGGGCGAAGCTGAGGTAGGCGGACGCCCCGGCCGGGGCCGCGAGACGGAAGGCTCATCTCGGATCGCAAAGCGGAGCGGGCGCTCGACCGCCTGACGGATTCCGACCCGCGGGCCGACCACGACCGCCCGCGGCCGGCGTCCCCGCGCGAGCACCATCACCCGGCGGTCTCGGGTCGCATCTCGCCCGTCGTCCGAGAGGGTGAGGCCGAGGTGGCGGCAGAGGCGCCCCGGGCCGCTCGTTCTCCCATCGGCCCCGAGGTTCGGGGTTCCGGCTCGGAGGAGGACGGCTTCGCCGCAGCGGGTGACGAGGTTCGCGCAAACGACCTGATGGATCTGGAAGACGTAGAGGGTCCCCGGTCGGCCGAACATCGAGCGGTTGCGCCGGGTCGGACCCCGGAACGCGTGGCTCGCCGGATCTCCGCGGACGTACGCCTCCGTCTCGGAGAGGAGCACCGACCGTTCCTCCGCGCCGTCCCGCACGACCAGCGTCGTGCCGAGCAGCGCCCGCGCGACGCGGACCGTCGGACGGTCGAAGAACGACCGACCGAGCCGACGTCGCGGCTCAGAGGATCTTCCCTCGGTCGACCAGCGGTCGGCCATCGACCGCGACCGTCGCCTCCCCGACCGTGATCCAGGAAAGGAAGCGGCACCGGTTCCGCCCCCCGTAGTGGGTGTTTCCTCCGATCGCGACCGTGACGGTTCCGGCCGGCTGGTCCTCGGCCTGGGGGACCGACCGGTCGAGCGCGTCGTTCAGACCGAGCGCGACCAGCCCCACCGTCTCCCGGCCGCGCGGGGCGGCGGCGAACTCCTCGTCGAACGCCTCCCCCCCGTCGGTGTACCAGTAGTTGCGAAGGCGGCCCCCCTCGAGCTCCCATTGGGCCCCTTCGACCCGGCCCGGCCGAAGGAAGCTCGGTCGGTTGGAGACGGCCACCCCGGTCGCCGAATGCTCGTCGACGGCGACCACGACCGACCCGGCGGGAGCGGTCGCCACGACCTGGCCCCGGCGGCGGTCCTCGGCGTCGACCTGGCCGTCGTCCACCCACGGGGTCCGCCCCCGCAGACGAAAACGGACGTCCGTGCCGTTCCCGGCCTGCAGGTGCAGCTCGCGGCCCCGGGCCAGCAGGCGGGCCGCCTTCGCCCCGTTCGCCTTGAGCTCGCCGTAGTCCACCTGGGTGATACCGCGGACGAGCTGGCTCCGCCAGAGCGCCCCCGGGACCGCCCAGTGTTCGGCCTGCGCATCCGAAGCGTACCCGAGGAGGCAGCGGACCGCTCGCAGGCCGGTCGCCCGCGCCCGGCGGAGCCACTCGTCTTCCGCGCCCAGGAACGGGGACTGGAGCTGGGGCGGGAGCGCGTGCAGGCGGGGCCGGTCGGCTGGTCCGGGAAAGTAGAGGAAGGCATCGGCGTGCCGTAACGCGGAGCGAGCGGGCGACGAGAGTCGGGCCCAGCTCCGCGGAGAGACGGCGGTGTCGAGACTGTGCCAGAAGGCGCCCTCGTCCTCGAGGAGGAGGAGCGGACGGGCGCCGATGCGGCGGGATTCGGCGACCAGGGCGCTCGCCCACGGGAGCGTGTGGTTCCAGGTCGAGACGACCAGATGTTCCCCCCGACGCAGGGAGAGCGCGCTCCCGACCAGGGCGCGAGCGACGGCCGTCGGGGTCCCCCCGTCCGCGGGCACCGCCGACGAAGGGGAAGGACGGGGTTAAGAGTTTGGAGAGGGCGCGGCACGCCGAGGCTATTGGAGGCCCTCTCTTCCCGCCGCTCGATGCAGCGGCCGGTGCCGGAGGAGCTGGGGACGTTCTCGATCGTCGCGTCGGACGTCGAGCGGGGTTTCTGGGGGGTGGCCGTCTCCACCCACCCGATCTCGGTCGGGGCGACCGTCCCCTGGGCGGAATGGAGGGTGGGGGCGATCGCGACCCAGGCCCTCTCCAATTACGGATACGGCCCGGAGGGACTCTCCCTCCTCCGCCGCGGGCTCTCGGCTCCCGAGGTCGTCCGCCGGCTGACCGACGCGGACCGGAAGCGAGAGCACCGGCAGCTCGCGGTCGTCGACCGACGCGGAAGGGTGGCGGCGTGGACGGGGAAGAAATGCCTCGACTCCGCGCTCCACATCACGGGGGAGGGTTTCTCCTGCCAGGGGAACCTTCTCGCGAGCGACGACGTGGTGAAGGCGATGGCCCGAAACTTCGAGGCGAGCCGCGGTTCGCTCGACCTCCGCCTGTTCGGCGCGGTCGAGGCGGGCCTCCGGGCGGGTGGGGACCGGCGCGGAGTCCAGTCCGCGGCGCTCGTGGTCGTACACCGCGAGCCGTGGTTCGACCGTGCCTCAAGCGACCGGTGGACGGACCTTCGGGTTGACCAGCACCCACGACCGGTCGCCGAGCTCGGGAGGATCCTCCGGATCGACCACGAGCTCACGCGAAAGTTCCTGAGAGCCCGGACAGCCCGGCTACGGCGTCGGCGCCGAGCGAGAGGCTGAGCGACGGACTCCGGCCGCCCCGGTGAGGACGGCGTGGGAGCGGAGGGACCGCACGATCTTCTGGGACGAGGCCCCGGACCGAGCCAGCCGACGGGCCGTGCGGACGATCAGTCGTCCGGCGTCGTCGAATGGAGGGGCGAACGCCGGTCGGACGAATGGCGAGGGAAAGTTCCTCCACGCACCCTTTCGAACCGCGGCACGCCGGACCACCTCTCGAACCCGGCGGGCACGGGAGAAATCCCTGAGGTCCCGCAGCAGCTCCTCGGAGACCCCGTTCGCCCGGCCCGCGCGGACGAGGGCGAGGAGCTTCTCGGGTCGATGGCGACGCGCTGCCCCGCCGCGGCCGAGGACCCCGTTGAAGTAGAGGAACGGCCCCCGCACCTCGAGCGCCTCGAGCAGCGTGCGGCTCCCGGTCACGACCCGGACGGAGGCTTCCCGGAACCGGAGGCTCCACGCGGGGGACGGTTGGGGACCCTGGGTCAGCTCGACCCACTCCTCGTCCGGTCGGTACCGCCAAGGACGCGGGGAGCGGATCGTGAGGTGCACTTTCCGGCCCGACTCCTTGAGCCCGCGGACGACTGCAGGAGCGATCCGCTCCGCGCTCGCGGGGCTCGCGTACCAGACCCACGATTCCTGTTCCCGAGAGGTGCCGCGCGGACTGGGTCGGAACCGCCTGGACCAGAGCGGCCCCGTCTGGACCGCTTCGGGCATCTCGCGGGCGAACGAGGAGTCCGGCGCGAACGTCGCAAAGAGGTGGAGCACGTTCGGACGGTCGAACGCGCGAAACTCCCGGAACGCGGCTCGGAATCGCTCGACGTCCCCGGCGGCGCGCGACTGCTTCCCGCGGCGGGAAAGCGCCCGGGCCCGGACCCCGCCCTCCCTCAGGCGTTCAAGGTTCTCCCGGCGGACGGTGAGCGTACGGGCGAACTCCTCGAGGCTCAGATGGAGCGTGCGGTCGGAGCCGTACGTCCGCTCGATATCGCTGGCCTCGTGGGCCCAGGGGCCCTCCCGCCCTAGTGGCCCGGGACGGCCGGGCGCAGCGTTGAGGCCGAACGCCGGGGAGACGGTGAGCGCCGCCGCGGCCCGAGGGTGAAGCGCGTGGGTCCGCCGGAGCGCCGGCCACGCCCACGGTCCGTCCACCCCTCGCGGGAGCGGCCGCCCCGGGCGGCGGTAGAGCTCGACCCGAAAGCCGGCCCGACGAAGTGCGCGACCAGCGGCGAGCACCTCCTCGATGTCCCCGAGCCCGCCTCCGACCACGGCCGGGAAGAGGTAGACGTCCACGCCGCCCCGTGGCGGCGGCCGTTCACCCGACGGGCCGGTAGAGCGTCGAGACCGAGATGGCATGGTGGAACCCGGCCGCCTCGAGGGCGGCCCGCGCCTGGGGTGGTTCGTTCGCGGCCACGCTGACGAGCCGGGGCGCCTTCCGTCCGGCACACCAGGCGGCCGCGGTCCGCGTGAGCGCGGCGCCGAGGTCGGGGGGCACGGTATCGGAGAGGAGCGGCTCCGAGAGGTGGCCGGCCTCGGTCGCCGCGGTGATCGCCCCCGAGACGTACCCCTCCGCCCCGTGGCCCCGGTCGATGACCCACGCGGCGACCTCCGTCGCCATCGCGTGGTTCAAGCGGGGGGACGGGCGGAACGAGCTTGGCGACGCCGGCAGAACCTCCTGGACGGCGGCTGGAACGGTTCGCTGCGAGACCCCGAGGAGGACCCCCGCGTCGGCCGCGGCGAACGGGCGGACCTGCGGTGGAGGAACGAACGGGAGGAGCGAGACGGGCCGGTCGTGGACATAGAGGCCCGTTCCGCGGAGGCGACGGTATCCGGCGGAGTCGTAGAGATGCACGGCCCGGGAGTTCGAGTCGAGCACGTCCAGCACCACGTAGGGCCGCCCTCGCCGGGCGGTGATCGCGCGGGCCTCCTCGAGGAGGCGCCGCGCGAGGCCGCGCCCTCGGTAGGCCGGGTCGACCACGACCATCGCGAGGTAGCCGGCGCGCGGCGTGAACGAGACCATCGTGGTCCCGACGATCTGGCCGTCCGCTTCGAAGACCAGGAAGCGGAACGGCGACCGACCCAGCAGACGCGCGAGCGCGAGGAGGAGGCGGGTGTCCCAGCGGAAGGCACGGGAGACGATCCTCTCGAACCCTTCCGGACGGGTGCCGAGGAGCGCCTCTTCCTCAGGGAACTCCCGGGTGAGGAACGTGAACACCCGTTCGGTGTCGCCCCGACGGAGGTCGCGGAGCATCAGGCCTCTTCGTCGTCGGTCGAGGCGAAGAGGGCGCCCTCCAGGAGCGACCTCAAGGTCGGAGGGCCGCGCTCGGGGGTGAGCTCGGGTGGCGGGAGACGGGCGGCCCGGTCGAGGTCATCCTCCTCGAGGCCCTCGCGGGCGTCCCGAAGCGCCCGGTGGATGAGCGCGTCGGGGGAGTGCTCGCAGAGACGACCGAGCGCCTGGACGGTGGCGTCGAACAGGCGGCTCTCCGCGTCCGATTGAAGCGGCTCCTCCGAGCCCCCGGCGTCGGTGGCGGCCATCGAGTCGGCCCGGGTCGGACGGAACTGGTAGAGCAGGCGGACGAGCTCCTCGCGCGCCCCATCGTCCCCGAGCCGACCGAGGGCCCAGACGGCGGCGAGACGCACCTCCGCGGCCGGGTCGTCGAGCTCGTCGCGAATCCGCGGCGCGGCCTCGGAGAGACCGAGTCGGCCGAGGGCGTAGATCGCTCCTCGCCGCGGCCACGCGTGCGGGTCGCGAAGGGTGGTGAGCAACGCAGGGAGGTCGTCCGGCGACCCGACCGCGCCGAGCGCCACCGCGGCGGCTCCCCGGACCGACCAGGAAGGGTCGCCGAGGTGGGCGAGCGCGACCGTCCGCGCCTCGGGGGCCTTCATGTCGGCGAGGGCATGGACCGCGCAGGTCCGAACCCATCGGGCCGGGTGCTCGGCGGAGGCGACCAAGGAGGGCACGGCCGACGGGTCCCCGATCCGGCCGAGGGCGACGAGGACCGCGGGTTTTTCCCAGCTCTTCGGGGAGGCGAGGAGCTCGAGGAGCCGGGGGACGCTTTCGCGGTCGCGCACGCGACCGGCGACCACCGCGGCCGCGACCCGGACCCGGGCCGACGGGTCGTGAAGGAATCCGCGGAGCCGCTCCATCGTCCGGTCGTCCGCGGCGTGGCCGACCGCGAGCACCGCCACCCGGCGGACCCGGTCGACCGGATCGGCGAGGGCCGCTTCGGCCTCCGACCGCGCGGCTGGGGTAGCGATCTGCCCGAGGGCGATGACGACCGCCTGGCGGACCTCCCAGACCGGGTCGTCCCGCCGGGCCGCGAGCGCCGTCACCGACTCCGGCGGAGCGAGGGACGCGAGGGCGAACGCCGCCTTGCACCGGACGGAAGCGTCCGGGTCGGAGAGCGACCGCTCGAGTTCGAGCCGGCTCTCGGGCCGGCCGACCGCCCCGAGCGCCTCCACGGCGGCGCGCCGCACTCCGGCCTCGGGGTCGGTCAGCGCCGCGCTGAGCGCGCTCCGGGCCCTCGGGTCCTTGAGCATCCCGAGCGCGATCGCCGCCGTCTGGCGGACACCCGCGACCGGGTCGCTGAGCGCGACGAGGAGCGGCCCCAGGTCGGGGACGACCCCCCGGCGGACCGCCTCCCGGATCTCCGCAGCCCGCCGGGCGGGCGAGTCGACCGCCGGCGCGGGGTCCGAGGGGCGACGGCGGGCGCGCGGGGCCATCGTGGAACCCACCGAGAGGGTGACTAAACGTTACCGCCGCTCGCCGCTGTCGCGAGGAGGGCGCGCTGGGCCCGGCTCTCGGGGGAGCGGTACCGCTCGCGGGCCGGGGGGTCGGCGACCCTCCATCGCCCGAGGAGCTCCTCGCGTCGGACACCGAGCGGGGCGAGGAGGGTCTCCGCCGCGCGGGCGAGGATCTCGAGGTAGGCGTCGACGTCGTACCGCTCGTCGCCCGTCAAGAGCTCCGCCGCCCGGACCCGGCCGCGCCACGAACGGCTCCGCCGGTCGAGGAGGACGAACCGCACGGCCTCGCCGGCATCGCGGACCGCCCCGGCCTCCGCGAGCTGGCGGAGCGCCGCGACCGAGTCGGTGAACGTGACGAACGCCTCCGGTGCCTGGCCGATCCGGTGGTCGATCAGGAGCTCCTCGACCGGCCAGCCTCCCTCCCGGAGCCGCGCGGCGAACAGGTCGGCCCGGGCCAGGGCGCGGGGCAGGAGGGCCCGGATCCCTTCGGCGTCCCGCGCGCTCCGGAAGAGGGCGAGGACCTCCCCCTCGAAGCGGCGGACGAGCTCGGTCGTGTCGTGGCGTCGGGCGCCGATCCCACGCAGCTTGAACTCCCCGTGTTCGTAGAGGCCGTAGTAGCGGTTCGGGACGCCGAGGCCGTGGGTCACCGCCGGCAGGAAGACGACCCAGCGGTACCGCCCCTCGTAGCCGAGCGGGAGGTCGAAGCGGGCGCTCATCCGCTCCGCGAACGCCACCGGGTCGGGCGGGTGCGCCGGGTCGGTCGGCGCGAGCCAGAGCGAGTCGACGATCCCGTGGACGACCGAGTAGCCGGCCCGCTCCGCCTCCGGCAGGAGGTCGGCCAAGAGCGCGCGGGCGTAGGCGTTGATCGCTTCGTGGCACTCGATCCGGCCGAACCGGGCGTTGCGGTACCCTTGGTAACCGAAGGCGGTGACGAGGACCCATTTCAGCATCTTCACCCGCCGCTTCAGGCGGGCCTCCTCGTCGGCCGGGAGCCCCGGCCGCTTGAGCGCCGCCTTGTAGGCGAGGCGACGGGCGAGGAGCGGGGCGAGCGTCCGCGGGATGAGCCCGACCCGGCGGAGGCACGACCGGTAGCCGAGCCCCGGCGCTACGACCGGGCTCTTCGGGCAGCAGCGGCAGTCGAGCGTCTCCGCCGAGAGGTTCTTGCGGACCATGATGTGCGGGTAGAGGCTCGCGAAGTCGAACTCGTCGATCCGGTCGAAGACGCCGACCGGCGGGAGGAAGATTACCCCGCCGCGGTCGGCCCGGACGAGGTGGTCGGCCCGACGGAACCCCTCGGGCCGGTTCTTCTTCCACGGGACGTGGGCCCCGAGGCGGAGCGCCGTCGCCATCTCCATCGCGGTGAAGCAGGTCCCGGGCGACTGGCGGACGACCGTCTGGAGCGAGAGGCGGGAGAGGCGGGCGGCGTCCACGAGGCCGGCGATCGAGGCGTCATCGAACAGGAACGAGTTCCCCCGGTCGACGTGGAACCGCCCGGGGACCGGATAGCTCGCGTCGCGGTGGAGGACGCGGCCGTACGACTCGAACGAGCGCGCCGGCCGCGACGGGCGGAACGCGACCGCCTCCCGGCCGAGGACGAACTCCTCGGGGGGGAGGCCCACCGCGGCCGCCCGCCGGTAGAGCCAGGGAAGGTCGAACGAATCGCCGCCGTCGGTCAGGAGGACGTCCGGGTCGGCGCGCGCGAGCTCATCGACCAGGGCGCGGAGGAGCTCCGTCTCGGGCCCCTCCAGGGTCGCTTCCCCGAGCCGCACCGACCCCAGGCGACCGTCCGGCGGCGGGATGCGGCCCCGTCGCTCTCCCGCGACCCGCACCTCGAGGGGAGCGACCGTGAGGGGCGGGGTCGGGTAGTCGACCGTCTCCGCCGGCTCGGTCGCGGCGAGCGCCGCGCCGTGACCGACCACCGGGGCGAACGGGAAGAGCCCGTGGGTGAGATGGTAGAGCTGCGGCGGGGTCAGGTCGACGTCGTAGAGGGTGAACCGCCCGTAGCCGCCGAGCGCATCGACCGCCCGGGCGAGCGACCGGCGCGCCGCGTTCCGCGCGGGGACGACCGTGAGGACCGGCCGCGCGCGACGGTCGAAGAGCGAGGGGCGGCCGCTCCCGAGCTCGACCGAGGCGACGTCCGGTCGCTCGCGGAGCGTGCGGGCGAGCGAAGCGAGCTCCTCCCTCGGCCCCTCGAGGAGGAACGGCGGACGGTACTCGACCGCGGTCCGCCGGACGCGGCCGGTCCGGCGCTCCTTCACCCAGAGGACGACCGAGCGTCCGTCCGCGCTCTCGGTGATGTCGAGAAGCCAGCCGTCGGGCGTCGGGGAGGCTCCGTCCACGGCCGGCCTAGTGGCGGACGCGGGCCGTCGCGGGCTCCGAGGGGAGCCGACGCGCGAGGTCGGTGAGGACGGAGAGGAGGATCGATTCCAGAAGGTCCGGGCTCCCGACGTACGTCGCCTGGGCGACGTACCGCCGCGCCCCCGTCCGGACGAGGTCGAAGGCGGCCCGCTCCTCGGGCGTCGTGAGGAGCCGCGCGAATTCGTCCCAGCGTTTCATCCGCTCCTCGAGCGCCTGACGGTACGTCGGGGCGGTACGTCCCACGCGATCACCTCCTCGGCGGCCGACCGGCCGCCAAACTCCTCCATCCCCCGCTGGCCGGGAGCGCGCGGGACGAACGCGAGCCGGGCGTCGTCCCGGAGCGCCCGGGCCCGGAGCGCGACCGGCCCCCGTTCGAAGTAGACCAGGTCGGCCCAACGCAGCCCCTCCTCCGCGAGGCCCGAGAACCGCTCGAGGACCCCCGGCCCGAGCGTCAGGAGGAGCGGGACCGGGACGTCGTGGAGGAGCGCGCCCAAGGTCCGGGCGACGTGACGGAGGAGGGCCTCCCGCTCGTCGGCCGGCACCTCGTCGTCCAGGAAGAGGGTGGGGAGGTCGTGGCCGACGAGGAGCGTGGGGGGATGGCGGCGGACCTCGCGGGCCCACGCCTCCACGAGCGCGACCATCTGGTAGGCCGTGAACGCCCGAGCGATGCGGATCCGCCGGAGCGTCTCGGTCGCGTCGACCCCGAGCGAGCGGCCGAGCTCCCCCACGCGGTACGGATGGAACCGGTTGGCCCCCTCGAGGAGGGAGAGGCGACCGCGGGCGACCGCGTTCCCCGCGTAGACCATCTCGAGGATCGGTTCCACCGCGACCTTGGGGCCGCACCAGAGAGTTGCCTCGCCCGGGCGGAACCGGGCAGCGAGCCAGGGGAAGAGCGCCGGCGCGGAGGGAAGGCACGGGGACGGGCGGGCTCTCGAGCGGCGGGGCGCGAGGCGGAGACGGAGGCCGGGGACCGACGGAGCGAGCGACGGCTCCTCGGGCCGGAACGGCTCGAAGAGGAGCGCATCCTCCGGCGGGAGCGTGGGCTCCACCGTGAACGTCTCGGTCATCGTCCTCGACCGGTCGCCTCTAGGCGCCCGGCCGCTCTAAAGCGGCGGTTCGGGAGACGTTGAAACGGCCCGGGAACGGGGCGTTTCCGTGGGACCGGCGCGGAGGCGCGGCTAGTCGAGCCGGGAACGGGTCGCCGGAGGGGCGAGCCCGAGGAGCTCCGAGAGCGAACGGCAGTTCACGGCCGCGTCCCCGCGGAAGTGGTTGTTGAAGAACCCGTAGACCACGGACGCTTCCTCCGCGAGCGACCGGATCCGAGGCGCCCACGCCGAGATCTCGGCGGCCGAATAGGTGTAGTCGTACCAGGTCGGCGAGCCGTGGCCGTGCCAGCGAACGTAACTGAAGGGAGCGGTCACGTCGGTCGCGACCGGAAGGTGCGGTCCGTCCACGATCACGTTCGCGAGCCCGAACTCCCGGAGCAGTGCGTACGATTCGGGGACGAGCCAAGACCGATCGCGGAACTCGACCGCGACCGGAAGGTCCTTCGGAAGCGTCTCGTAGAACGCCCGCACGGTACCGGGCTCGAACGGCAGGGAGGGGGGAAGTTGGAGGAGCCCGGCCGCGAACCGCCCGGCGTCCCGCAACGGGCGGACGACCGCGAGGAACCGGTGGAGCTCCTCGTCCGCGTTCACGAGCCGGAGGTCGTGGGTGATCGACTGGGGGAACTTCGCCGCGAACCGGAACTTGGGCGGCGTGCGCCGGACCCAGGACGCCGCGACCGACGGCGGGGGAAGCCGGTAGAACGTCGAGTTGACCTCGACGATCGGGAAGAGGCCGGCGTAGTAGTGCAGCCGGTCCGAGACGCCGCGCGGCGGGTAGACCTTGCCGACCCACTCGGGGTAGTCCCAGCCGCTGGTGCCGAGGACGACCTCGCCCATCGCCCCTCTCCCGAGGAACGGGCCGGGCTCCCCTAAAACTCTCCCTAAGGTCGAGAAACGCTATGAGCCGCCCCGGTTCCGTGGGATGGGAACCGCGATGGTTCAAGTCGACATCGACATCGCGAAGTGCACCGGCTGTTCGCACTGCAAGGACGTTTGCCCCGTGAACGTCTTCGAGCTCCGCCCCCGGGACCAGGTCCCGGACGTCGTGGACGACGCGGCCGTCGGCGCGAAGTTCCAGTTCCGGGGGGAGAAGTCGCTCGCGGTCCTCGGGCCGGAGTGCATCGTCTGCGAGGCGTGCCTCTTCGAGTGCGAGGGGGAGTGCATCCTCATCACGGACGAAGAGGGAAACGTCCACCGCTCCGTCTACAAGTAGGGGGGCGGTCCGATGGGTTCCTCGGCCCGGTTCTTCCGTTCGCCGGACAAGCTCCGCGCCTGGTTCGAAGCGCACCACGCCGACGAACGGGAGCTCTGGGTCGGCTTCCACAAGGCGCACACCGGTCGGGTGGGGGTCGACTACGTCGCGGCCGTCGAGGAGGCACTCTGTTTCGGCTGGATCGACACGACGGTCCGACGACTGGACGAGGACCGGTACGCCCACCGCTTCGCGCCCCGCCGGCGGGGGAGTCAGTGGAGCGCCGTCAACCGCGAGCGCTTCGCACGCCTCCTTCGCGAAGGCCGGATGGCGCCGGCCGGAAGACGCGCTTTTGCCGAACGCACGGAGGATCGCTCGACCTCCGACGCGCGTCGACCTAGCGACCTCGCCCCCGACCAGCTCGCCCGCCTTCGCGCGGACCCGAACGCCTGGGGTTACTACTCCCGACAACCTCCGAGCTATCGGCGCCTGGCCGCCTACTGGGTCTTAAGCGCCGTTCGACCCGAGACCCGGGAGCGGCGGCTCCGGGAGCTCGTCGTCGCGTCCGCGGCCGACACGCGGCCCCGCGCCTTCCAGGTGGCCCGAGAGGACCGGACCGCTCCTTCCGAGGCCCGGGCCCGGGCGAAGAAGGGCGTCCGGACCGCTCCCGCGCGCCGTCGCCGGCGAGGCGGGTCGGGAGCGCTTAAATAGCGGAGAAACCCGCCGCTTCCGCCGTGCCCGAGGCGCCGAACGATCGCGGGGAGACCGTTGTGCTCGGCGAGCGTGAGCTCGCGATCGGCTTCCGCCTGATCGGGCTCAAGGACGTGATCGACGTCACGCCCGAGAACATGGTCGAGCAGTTCGAGCGCGTGATGGACGAGGGGCGGTACAACCTCGTTATCGCCAGCCAATCGATCCGCGCCCGCCTTTCCGATTCCCAGCGGCTGGCGGCAGACAGCTCCCTCCGACCGCTGGTGGTCTTCGTCCCGACCCCGTCCGGTGAGTACGAGGTCGAAAGCATCAACGCGCTGGCGAAGCGCGTCCTGGGCGTCACGCTCCAAGTGCCGGCATAGTTCGGAGAAGAAGATGGCAGGGGTCGTGGGTCGAGTTTCCGGTCCGGTCGTCATCGCCGAAGGCCTCGTGGACGCAAAGATGTACGACGTCGTCCGCGTTGGGTCGCTCGGCCTCGTGGGGGAAATCATCCGTTTGGTCGGGGGGACCGCGACCGTCCAGGTCTACGAGGACACGACCGGGATTCGACCCGGAGACCCGGTGGAGACGACGGGCCAAGCGCTCAGCGTCGAGCTCGGACCGGGCCTCCTCGCGTCCATCTACGACGGGGTCCAGCGACCGCTCGATGTGATTCAGAAGAGCGCGGGCGACTTCATCACTCGAGGGTTCGTCGCGGCGCCGCTCGACGAGAAGAAGGTCTGGGCGTTCACCGCCACAGCGAAACCGGGGAGCGAGGTCACTCCCGGGACGATCGTTGGAACCGTCCAGGAGACCGAGCTCATCCTCCACAGGATCCTGATCCCGCCCAACGTCTCGGGAACGCTGACCCAGATCAAGAGCGGTTCCTTTACCGTCCACGACCCGATCGGCCAGGTGAAGACCCCGGGCGGGAGCGTTCCGATCTGCCTCTCCCAGAAATGGGTCGTCCGCGTACCTCGGCCCGTTACCCAGAAACTTCCCCCGGACATCCCGTTGGTTTCGGGTCAGCGAGTCATCGACACGTTCTTCCCGGTAGCGAAGGGCGGCACGGCGTGCATCCCGGGACCCTTCGGGAGCGGGAAGACCGTAATGCAGCACCAGTTCGCGAAGTGGTCCGACTCGGACATCGTGGTCTACGTCGGCTGCGGTGAACGGGGCAACGAGATGACGGAAGTGCTGGCGACCTTCCCGAAGCTGGTCGACCCCAAGTCGAAGCGCCCGCTCATGGAACGAACGGTCCTCATCGCGAACACCTCCAACATGCCGGTCGCCGCCCGCGAGGCCAGTGTCTACACGGGCATCACCATCGCCGAGTACTACCGGGACATGGGGTACGACGTCGCGTTGATGGCCGACTCGACCAGCCGGTGGGCCGAGGCGATGCGCGAGATCTCCGGCCGGCTCGAGGAAATGCCCGGTGAGGAGGGGTACCCGGCCTACCTCGGCCGGCGGGTCGCGGAGTTCTACGAGCGGGCGGGACGGGTCGTCACTCTTTCTCCGGAGGGACGGATGGGCTCGGTCACCGTGGTCGGCGCCGTATCCCCTCCCGGGGGCGACACGTCCGAGCCCGTGAGCCAGAACACGCTGAGGGCGACCCGAGTCTTCTGGGCCCTGGATGCCCCGCTCGCCCAGCGCCGCCACTTCCCATCGATCAACTGGCTTCAGAGCTACTCCCTCTACGTCTCCGACCTGGAACCTTGGTACAAGAATGGGCTGGCGAAGGACTTCGTGCCGCTACGGCAGCGGGCGCTCGAGATCCTGCAGAAGGAGGCCGAGCTCCAGGAGATCGTGCAGTTGGTCGGAGTGGACGCTCTCCCCGAGCGGGAGAAGGGCATCCTGGACGTCGCGCGGATGGTCCGCGAGGATTACCTTCAGCAGAGCGCCTTCGACGACATCGATGGCTACACGTCCCTCCAGAAACAGTATCGCATGCTCCGCGCGATCCTCTCGTTCGGCGAACGCGAGCAGGAAGCGATCGCGAAGGGGGCGACCGTCGCCCGACTTCAGCAGCTGCCCGTCCGGACGAAGCTCTCGCGGATGAAGTGGATTCCCGAGGCGGAGCGGGACCAGCAGTTCGACCAGATCGAGCTCGAGATGGCCCAGTCGGTCGCCGCGACCGCAGGAGCGGCCTGATGGCGTCCAAGAGCGCCGCCAAGGCGGGCGGGAAGACCGGCGGCGTGCCGGTCGATTACCGGACCATCGACCGCGTCGCGGGTCCCCTCCTGTTCGTGCGCGACGTGACGAACGCCGCGTATGGAGAGATCGTCGAGATCGCGCTCCCGAGCGGCGAGCGCCGCCAAGGGCAGGTGCTCGATTCCCGCAAGGGGCTCGCCATCGTCCAAGTGTTCGGCCCGACGATGGGCATCAATGTCGAGCAGACGACGGTGAAGTTCCTGGGCGAGGTGGCCACCCTCGCCGTCTCGGACGAGCTCCAGGGGCGGGTGTTCAACGGGCTCGGCGAACCCCGCGACGGGGGCCCGCGCATCGTGAGCGAGATCCGCCGCGAGATCGTCGGGAACGCGATGAACCCCTACTCGCGCGAGGAGCCGAGCGAGTTCATCCAGACGGGAATCTCGACCATCGACGTCAACAACACACTCGTCCGGGGCCAGAAGCTCCCAATCTTCTCCGGAGCGGGACTTCCCCACAACCAGATCGCCGCACAGATCGTCCGCCAGGCGAAGCTGCGCGACTCCGCGGAGGGGTTCGCGGTCGTCTTTGCGGCGATGGGAATCACCAGCGAAGAAGCGAACTTCTTCCTTCGTGAGTTCGAGACGACCGGAGCCCTCGAGCGAGCGGTCGTCTTCCTGAACCTCTCCTCCGACCCCTCCATGGAACGGGTCGTCACGCCGCGGATGGCGCTCACGGCGGCCGAGTACTTGGCCTACGACAAGGACCTTCACGTGCTGGTCGTCCTCACCGACATGACCAGTTACTGCGAGGCCCTCCGTGAGGTGTCGGCCGCGCGGGACGAGGTGCCCGGCCGCCGCGGCTACCCGGGCTATCTCTACACCGACCTCGCGACCCTCTACGAGCGGGCCGGTAAGATCCACGGGCGCAAGGGCTCGATCACCCAATTCCCGATCCTGACGATGCCGTCGGACGACGTGACGCACCCGATCCCCGACCTGACCGGCTACATCACCGAGGGCCAGATCTACGTCAGTCGCGACCTGCAGCGCAAGGGAATCTACCCTCCCATCGACGTCCTCCCTTCCCTCTCGCGGCTCATGAACCAGGGAATCGGCAAGGGCCGCACGCGGGAGGACCACCGCGGCGTCGCGGACCAACTGTTCGCGACCTACGCCACCGGGAAGGACCAGCGGGCGCTCTCGGCGATCGTCGGCGAGGAGGCGCTCAGTTCCACCGACCGCCTCTACCTCAAGGGCGCCGACCGGTTCGAGGCGGAATTCGTCCGTCAGCGACCGGACGAGGACCGGACGATCGACCAGAGCCTCGAGCTCGCGTGGAGCATCCTCTCCGACTTCCCCGACTCGGAGTTGAAGCGGATCCGGCCGGAGTTCGTGCGGCAATTCCGCTCCCATCCACCGGCGGCCGGGTAGGGACGAGGGACGACCGTGGCCGTCGAGAACGTTCGTCCGACCCGCCTCGAACTCCTCCGGACGCGCCGCCGGATCGTCGTGGCGAGGCGGGGGTTGAACCTCTTGAAGCTCAAGCGCTCGGCGCTCATCGCCGAGTTCTTCTCGATCTCCCGCGAGGCGCTCCTCCTCCGCGGCGACCTCCAGAAACGGATCGTGCGCGGCTACGACTCGATCCGCCTCGCCGAGATGATGGAGGGGCCGACCCGACTCGAGAACATCTCGATGCTGCTCCCCGACGTACTCCCGATCCAAGTCGCGACCAAGAACGTGATGGGGGTCCGCACGCCGAGGGTCGACCGCGGCGAGTACGTTCCGGTACCGACCCCGGCCCTCCTGGACCTCCCTACTTCGATCGACGAGTCAATCCACCACTTCCAGGGAATCTACCAGGTCGTCCTCGACATCGCCGAAAAGGAGAACGCGCTTCGGCGGCTCCTGAAGGAGATCGAGAAGACGAAGCGCCGGGCGAGCGCGATCGAGAACATGCTCGTCCCGCGGCTCGAGCAGATCGTGCGGTACATCAAGTTCCGTTTCGACGAAATGGAACGCGACTCGTTCAGCATGCTGAAGACGGTCAAGCGGAAGCTCGAGGAGGAGGCCGCCCGTGGCGCTGCTGCCTAACCGCGCGGTCCGTCGCTTCCATTGGATTCGGGTCGCGAGCGTCGCGTGGAAGGTCGCCGCGCTCCTCCTGCTCCTCGTCCTCATCGTGAAGCTCACCGG
>DASPQC010000010.1:0-23411 GCA_035625165.1 Thermoplasmata archaeon
CTCCTCGAGGTGTCGCCGACGGCGGTCGATGCCGGCCGGTGAATCATCCGTCCAGCGATCGTCGAAGAGCGTCACGCCAGCGATGGTCGCGACCTCGGGGTTCTCCTCGAGCCAGCGGTCCCAGTCCGCGTCCAGGAACCGGCGGAAGGGCGTCTTCGGCGCCGAGGCGGGGCTCTTCTCGGCCGAACGATAGGCGGTCATCTCCTCGGTTCGAGGCGCAGGAGCACCGGGGATATCAGCCCGAAGGAGCCGGTCGTACCTCGGGGGCGGCCCACCCTTCGGGGCGAACCGGAGTACCCGAGGGCCTCTCGGTAGGGGGGTGGAAGGACCGACGTCCCCTCGCCTTTCCCCCTCCGAGTCCCACTTCCGTCCGAGAGACCCGACCGTCTGTTTTTAAATACGAGCGGTAATTGAATTATTCCGGAGTTGTCGTGACGGCCCGCACGCGGGAGCGAAGGATCGAGCAGATCCGCGAGCGACTCGAGCAGGCCGGGTTCTACGTCGCCGACACCCACAGCGTCCGTCCGTCGAGCTTCGACCTCGCGGCGCGTCGGGACGCGACGCTCCTCCTGGTGAAGGTCCTCAAGAACATCGACGCGCTGGACGCGGAGGAGGCGTCCCGCCTCCTCGAGCTCGGCCGGCTCTTCCCCGCGACCGTCCTCGTGATCGGTGACACTTCGGGTGCCTCGCCGCTGGAGGCAGGGGTCGTCTACACCCGCTACGGGGTCCCTATCGTCACGGAGGAGACGCTGCAGGAGTACCTCGAGAAGGCGGTCCCGCCGTTCTTCTACGCGAGCCCCGGAGGGATCTTCGCGCGGATCGACGGCGAGCGCCTTCACCTCCTGCGGGTCGAACGCGGGCTCTCGCTCGGGGCGCTCGCCTCGATCGCCGGCGTGTCACGACGGGCGGTCCAGCTCTACGAGGACGGCGCCGGCGCGGAGGCCCAGGTCATCGGTCGCATCGAGGAATACCTCGGCGAGCCGCTGGTCCACCCGATCGACCTATTCCGGCCCCTCGCCCTCGCCCATCGCCCGGCGGAAGCCGACGAGCCCCGCGAGGCCGAGGGTGCGGAGGAACGGTCCCTCGTCCCGACCGGCGACCCGCTGCGGGACGGCGTGGTGCGGCAGTTGGGCGGAATGGGACTCGAGGTGACCGTCACCGTGCGGGCCCCGTTCGATGCGCTCGCGCGCACCCCGGACGTCCTCCTCGCGGCCGTGGGAAGTCTCCGGACCGCGGTCCACCGGGCCGAGGTGCTCCACGGGATCGCGCGGGTCGCCGAGGGGCACGCGATGTTTGTCGTCCGTGAGAGCGTTCACCGCACCTCGATCGCTGGTCTGCCGCTCCTCACGGTGACCGAGCTGCGGCGTCACCGCGACCCGGAGGACCTCCTCGAGGAGATCGAGGAGCGCGAAGGTTCGTGATCTCAGCGCATGTCGCGCGCTCGGCTGACGTCCTGCTGCTCGCTCCGGTCCGCGGACTCTCTTCCGAGGTCCCGGCGGTCCTTCGCGAGCTCGACGCGTTCCGGCCCGAGGCGCTCGGGCTCGGCCTCCCCACCGAGGAGCTCGGGGGCCTCACCGAGTACTTCGTCCTCTCGGACGCCGAGCCAATCGTCCCGCTGACCTCGAACGAGCTCGCCGAGGTGCGAGGGCTCGTGCGGTTCGGCGAGGTCCAGGTCCCGAATCCGTCGTTCGTCCATTGCCTCGCCTGGGGCCGCGACCACGGCGTTCCGGTGGTCGCGCTCGACCCGAGCGAGGAGGACTCCGCCACGATGTTCGTCGAGAAGATCGGTTACGTGGAGCTCGTCCGGCGCACGGTGCGCGAACGCCGGGTCGGGCGGGCCCCGCCCACCCCCTCGAGCCCGGACGAGTATGCGGTCGCCTGGGATCGGGAAGTGTCGAAGGGGAAGGGCTCCCGCGAGTTCGCGCGCGCCCGGGATGGCCGGCTGGTGGAAGAGGTAGACCGGTTGTCGGCGGGTCGGTCCCGGGTGGCGGCGGTGGTCGACCGCGAGCGGTTCGCTTCGGTCCAAGCGCTGTTTGGGTCGCGGCACGGCTGACCGTGCCGGGCCGAGGGCGCTACTCTTCGCGGAGGATACGTTCGATGGTCGCGCGGGCGGTCCGCCGGAACTCCTCGAGGGTCCCTTCGTTGATCAGCATTCCATCCGACAGCGCGAAGGCGTTGCCAATCCCCCACTTGAGCTCCCGGCGGTCGCGGTCGTAGAAGTCCTGCAGCCCGCCGCCGTCGTCCCCCCGGCTGCGACTCGTCATCCGGTCGTACCGCGTTTCGGGGGAGGCGTAGATCCCGAGGACGAACAGGTCGCCGAAGTGGTGGCGGAAGACCGTCACTTCGGAGTCGGAGCGGCAGCCGTCCACCAGCATCCGCGTCTCGGTGAGCTTCGGGAGCGCCCGCTGGGCCCAGATCCCCGGCCCGTGCTTCTCCCGCTCTTCGCTCGCCACCCGGGCCACGTTCGGGTTGGTGACCGGGAGGTTCCGTCGGCGCGTCTCGTCCCGGACGAGGTCGCCCATCTTGAGGGTCGCGAGGCCCATCGACCGCGCGACGCCGACCAGCTCGTCCTTGCCCGAGCCGGGCATCCCGACCGTGACGATGAGCTTCATAGCGATCGGGGCGGCTCGTCCGACCCGGCCGAGGAGTGCGCCGGCGCAAGGTGCGCGGCGACGTCCTGTTCGGAGACGAGCTGGAGACGGTCCGCGCGCTGGCGGAGCTGGGCGGCCTCCTGCTCCTCCAGCCGGGCTGTCTCGTGGTAGCGGTCCACTTTCACCTTGAGCTCGGCGGTCTTCTGGGTCTTGGTCGCCGCCCGGAGCTCGAGGGCGCGGGCCTTCTGCTGCCGGTCGACGATCTTCTGCTGGAGCTTGCGGACGCGGTAGTGGAGGCTCGTCACGTCCGAACCCAACGGGGCCCCGTGCGTCCGTTCGGTGGCCGCCTTGATATCACGGTCGAACTGCTTGATCTGCTGCTCGAACTCGGGAACGGTCGCGAGCGCCTTCTGGCCCTTCTCCCGCAGGAGGGTGGCTTGGTGGCGGAGCTTCTCGATGTGCGTGTTGAGCCGCGAGACTCGCTGCTGGGCCCGGGCGGCGGCGCGGTCGTGACGGGCCGCCATCTCCCGGAGCTTCGTGATGTCGGCATACTGCTGGCCGAGCCAGCGCGACCGACGCGCCTCGAGCGGAGTAGAAGGGCCCGTCGGTTCGGGAGGGTTCCCACCGCCGGTCGCCATCGAAAAGGTCGTACGGGAGGACGAGATATATCGATTGTCTCGCTCGCGCACCGCGCGACGGACCGAGGCGGGAGGTCACCCGCTCGTCGCCCTCGGAAATCGAAGTTGGGGCAGGATCCGCTCCCCCACGGCTGCGGCGCTCACGCGCTCCTGGGCCTTTGAGTCGCGCTGCCGCACGGTGACGGTGCCGTTCTCGGGCCCATCCCCCACGGTGCCCCCGTCGACGGTCAGGCAGAACGGCGTCCCGGCCTCGTCCATCCGGGCGTACCGCTTCCCGATCGTCCCGGCGTCATCGTACCGCGTCGGGACCCCCGCGGCTTGAAGCTCCGCCGCGAGCCGGAGAGCGAACTCGGAGTGCTCCTTCGGGATCAGCGGGAAAACACCGACCGCGACCGGTGCGAGGTAGGCCGGCAGCTTCCAGACGGTCCGCTCGCCGTCCTTCGCCAAGTGGACGTCCGCGACCGCCCAGAGGTTCCGGTCGACGCCGAACGTCAGCTCGAGTACATGGGGGAGCACCGACCGACCGCCGTCCAACGTCACCGAGAGGTCCTTCCCGGAACCCTCGCTGTGCCGTGAGAGGTCGTAGTCCCCCCGGTAGTGCACCGCGGCGACCTCCTTGTACCCTCCCAGGCTCTCGAGGTGGAGCTCCGCGTCGAACTGGATGCGATTGTAGAAGGCCCGCTCGCGGTCGGACTTCTCGAAGAACCGGATGCGGTCGGCCGGGTAGCCGAGCACGTCCTTGAGGAACCGGAACAAGTGGACGAGGTGGTAGGCGTAGAACTCGGGAATCCCACCCTCCGCGACCAGCGACCCCGCCGACACCCATTCCGGACTCTCGGAGCCCGCCTCGCGGGCCGCGACCCGGAGGAGGGGGAGCTTCTCCTCCCGGACCCGGTCGAACGGCACCGGAAAGCGCCCCGGCTCGAAGAAGACCTGGAGTTCGGCCTGCTCGAACGAGCGCATCCGGAACAGGACCTGGCGGGGGGCGATCTCGTTGCGGTAGGCCTTGCCGATGACGGCGATACCGAGCGGGAGCGCCCGGCGCCCTACGTCCCACATGCGCGAGAACGAGAGATAGCTCCCCTGGGCGGTCTCCGGGCGAAGGTAGACCCGCTCCTTCCCGGTGACGCCGAAGTCCATCCCGAACATGAGGTTGAACGGGCGGGGAACGGTGAGCTCGAGCGAGCCACAGTTCGGGCACCGGACCTTGGTCGCGTGGACGATCTCGCCGATCTCCTCCGAGGAGAGACCGTCGACGCCGTCGGGGCGGACCTTCTCGAGCACCGTCTCCGCCCGGAACGCCGCGTGGCAGGCGTCGCACGTCACCTCGGGGTCGGTAAAGTTCTCGAGGTGCCCGGAGGCGCGCACGACCGCTTCCGGGAGGATCTCGGAGGGCTCGAGCAGGTAGTAGTCCGGTGAGGCTCCGACGAACCAGGCCGCCCAGGCGTCCTCGATCCGTCGCTTGAGGGCCGTGCCGAGCGGTCCGTAGTCGTAGAGCCCCTGGGCACCGCCGTAGATCTCCGCCGAGGGCCAGAGGACGCCGCGTCGCCGGAGGAGCGCGAACAGCTCGTCGATCTTCATGATCGCTGCGCCCCGCGGGGCCCGAATCGGACGATAAGGTGTTCGGTGGCTCGGGTGACCACCTGGTAGGCGGGGTCGTCGCTCGGCAGTCGCAGGACGGTGGGAGGGACGGGCATCTCTGGCGCGACTCGGGCCGCGTCGGGCAGACGGAGCCAGTTCCACGGTTCGACCAACGCGGCCCTCGCGAGCGCGGCCGCCGACACCGGTCGACGTCGCAACCGGGATGAGACGAACGCGAACTCCAGTTCCCTCCAGATGGAGGGTGCTTGCAGCATCGCGTTGTCGGTCCCGATCAGGAGCCGAAGGCCCTCCGCCTCCATCGCCGCGAGGTCCGGCGAACGCCCGAACCACGCGTTCGACCGGGGACAGACCACCACCGGGACGTGGGCATCGCGGACGGCGCGCAGGTCGTCCCGCGTCGCCCGGGTGAGGTGGACGAGCAGGTCCGGCGTGGGGTCGAGGTAGTCGGACGGGTCCTCCCGTACGGCCTCGCTGGCGTGGAGGGCGAAACGCTTGCCCCTCGCGCGGCACGCCCGGGCCACCGTTCTCCGGGTTTCGGCCGACTCGTCCCGTGCGCTGGAGAGACCGACCCCGTCCGCCCGGTCCAGGAGCCGAGTCAGCTCCTTGCGGTCGATCGGGCGGGCCAGAGGTCGCCCCAGTATGGTCGTGCGGATCGGCAGGCGCTTCCCCGCCGCGTGGAGGAGCTCCACTCCCGGAAGCCCCTCCTCCCGAAAATCGACGACCGCCCGGATGCCCTCCCGCGCCATGCGGTAAAGGGCCGTCCGGATCGCTGCCACCTTCTCGGCGGGAGTCGAGTCCTTCAGCAACCGGAACTTGTACCCGGAGGGCGGACGGACCAACCGAGCCACCGTCCCGGCGGGAGGCTCCCGAACCGAGACGGAGTCTCCCAGGTGGGTGTGGGAGTTGACGGGGGACGGGAGAACGATGCCCCGCACCCGACGTTCACGCCCTCGAGTGGAATCCGCGCCGAGCTGACCGACCTCGACCACACGGCCCCCCGCGAACCGAACGTAGGCCGGTCGCGGCCCGTCAGCGTCCAGGATCGCTCCTTCGACCAGCATGCCGCCGGTGCGCCGAGCGCTCGGCGCCCTTAAGGCCACCTTCCCCGGCGGCCGAAGCGCTATGGCCCGGCACGCCTCACCTCGAACGCGGGCCATGGCATCCTACCCGGAGGAACGTCCTCGGGACCTTCTGGTCGCGGGGCATCTCAACGTCGACCGTTTCCTCTCGGTCCGGGAGTTCCCCGCCCACGACCGGACCGTGCCGCTCACGGGGAATCGGGCCGAGCTCGGGGGGACGGCGGCCAACATCGCGTGGGTCGCCTCGAGGAACGGCGTCCGGACCGGTCTCATCGCCCGTGTCGGAGAGGATTTTCCGTCGAGGTTCACCGAGCAGCTGAAGCGCGCCCGCATCGACCTCCGTCTGGTCGAGACCACCGCCGGTCGGGCAACTCCCACCTGCTACATCGTCGAGGACTCGAAGGGAGGCCAGCGGATGTTCATGGACCAGGGGCCGATGGAGGACGCCGCCCGTCCGTACGCGCGGACCTCCGTGCTCGGAGATTACTCGTGGCTCCACCTCACGACCGGACCTCCCTCGGCGCACATCGCCCTCAAGGAGGCCGCCCGGACGAGGGGAGTTCGGGTGGCGATCGACCCGGCGCAGGAGATCCACTATCGGTGGGAGGCGCGGGAGTTCCGGCGCCTGGCCGAGGGGGCGGAGATCCTCTTCGGGAACGCGTCCGAGGTGACCCGCGCACAGGAGCTTCTCGGAGTCCGCGGGCCCGCGGAGCTGCTCGAGAGGTTCCCCCTGATCGTCCGGACGGAAGGAGCCCGGGGCGCGACCGCCTTCTCCCGGGCGGGTACCTTCCATACCTCGGCCCCCGTCCCGCGGCGGCGGCGGACGGTCGTGGGCGCGGGCGACGCGTTCCGCGGCGGCTTCTACGCGGCCTGGTTCGCGGGCCAGCCGCTCGAGCATACTGTCCGGGCCGGAGTGCGAGCGGCCGCGCGATGGATTGAGGGGTACCGATAGGAGGCGCCCGAAGATGGAGATGCATCCGTTCGGCCGGCTGACGCCGGTCGCAGTGGCACGGCACCGCCTCATGGACTCGATCCGGCCGGTCGACCGAACGGAGCGGATACCGGTGGTCGAGGCTTTCGGCCGTGTCGCTGCGGAGGAGGTCCGGGCGCCCCGGCCCGTGCCGGGGTTCGCGCGGACGACCTGGGACGGTTACGCCGTCCGCAGCCGCGACACTCGGACCGCGCGGTCCGGTCGTCCGGTCGAGCTCAAGGTCGTCGGCCAGGTCTACCCCGAAACGACCTTCCCTCGACGGCTGGCGGCGGGCGAAGCGGTCGCGATGGCCACCGGGGGCGCCATCCCTCGCGGGGCCGATTCGGTGGTGATCTTTGAGGAGGTCGAGGCGACCGACGACCGGGTCCGCCTTTTTCGGCCGGTGCCCGTGGGAGACCGCATCTCCCCTCCCGGCCACGACTTCCCTCGCGGTGCCCGTCTCGCCGAGCGCGGGCGAGAGCTCGGCCCGGTTTCGCTCGGTGCGATTGCTGCCTGTGGCCTCCCTACGGTCCGAGTGTTCTCCCGTCCGGTGGTCGCGGTCATCCCCAACGGCAACGAGCTCCTCCGCGCTGGCGCGGCCGAAGGACCGGGCCGGATCTTTGAGAGCAACAACGCCACCCTGGCCTCGGTCATCACCGCCGCGGGGGCCGTGCCCCGTCCCCAAGATCCCGTCCCGGACGACCCGGACGTCATCGAGCGCTCGATCCGAGCCGCCCTCGACTCCGCCGACCTGGTGCTCGCGACCGGGGGAAGCTCGGTCGGAGAACGCGACCATCTGCCCCGCATCCTTCCGAGGCTCGGTACGCTGCTCTTCCACGGGATCGCCGTGCGGGCCGGCAAGCCCACCCTCGCCGCCCGCTGCGGACGGAAGGTCGTCCTCGGCCTCCCCGGTCATCCGACCTCCTGTCTCGTCAACATGTACTGGCTGGTGCTACCGGCGCTGCGGCGGCTGGGCCATCGGCCCGGACCGGGCTTTACGCCGGGATATGCGGTGCTGGGAAGCCCGGCCGTTGCTCCCTCGCCGGGACTCGCCACCGTCGTCCCGCTTCGGTTCCACGGTGGGCGCGCCTACACGACCTACCGAGGCTCCTCCGTGATCACGAGCCTGAAAGGGGCCACGGCGTTCGCGCTCCTTCCTCCGGGACGCCGAGCCGTGCCGAAGGGAACCCGAATCCGGGTGTTTTACCTCGACCCGCCCCTCGGTCCGCCCGTGGGGCCGGGTGGGTCGACGGCCAACGGTTAAGCCCCGCGGTCGCTCATGGCGACCGTGAGCACGGCCAAGCTCCGGGTCGCTATCTTCTCCATCGAGGGAACCAACTGCGACGAGGAGCTTCGGGTGGGCCTCGCCGCGCTCGGTACCCGGCCCGAGATCGTCCACCTGAAGCGGTTCGAGGGTCGGGATGTCGGCCCGAAGGAGCGACGCCGACTGACCGACTTTGACGTGGCGTTCCTCCCCGGCGGGTTCTCGGCCGGGGATTACGTCCGCGCGGGCGCGATCCTCGCGGCGCGCATCCGGGCGGCGATCGGACCTGAGCTCGAGGAGTTCGTCCGTTCGGGGAAGATCCTGGGAGGGATCTGCAATGGCTTCCAGGTCCTGACCGAGCTCGGGCTCCTCCCCGGGCGGGCCGATGGCCGGCTCGGCACCCCGGAGGCTGCGTTGATGACGAACGACTCCGGCCACTTTGAGTGCCGCCCGACGTTCGTCGCTTGGGAAGGTGGGCGGTTCCCCCCGCTCCAGGAGACCCCGGTCGGTACGCGGTTCCTCTTTCCGTCGGCGCACGGAGAGGGGAAGCTCGTCCTTGCCGGAGGGAGCCAGCGTCGCCGCGAGCTCGAGGCGGCGGGGCAGCTCCTGTTCCGCTGGGTGGCCCCGGACGGTTCGACCGCGTCGTACCCGTGGAACCCGAACGGGTCGGAGGGGAACGTGGCCGGCCTCACGAACCCGCAGGGGAACGTCTTTGGCCTGATGCCGCACCCGGAGCGGTCGTTCTTCCGCGCCCAGGCGCCCGACTGGACCCGGTCCGGTTCGCCCCGCGGCTTTGGGGACGGTCACCGGTTCCTGAACGCCGTCCTCTCGTACGCGGCCGACCACCGGTAGTCCCGCGGAGTGCGGCCAGCCTCAGCTCCCACACCTCGAGCCGCTCGCCGGGGAGGTCGCGGCTCGCGACCGACTTGACCGAGCCCCCCGCGCGGACCCACCGTTCACGGATGCGTCGGAGTGCCTCCGGGTCCTGTCGGCTCGAGACGACCAGGTAGGCCCGGCCGTTCGGGGTGAGGTGGCCCGGCAGGAGGCGAGCGATCCGCCCTGTCACCCGCGCGCCGTCCGGACCACCATCTAACGCGAGGTTGTGCCAGCGGTCGGGGTCCCGTTCGCTCGGACGGGTCGGCAGGTAGGGCGGGTTCACGAGCACTCGGTCGAAGCGGCCGAGCCCCCGCGCGAGGTCGGCGCGGACCACGGCCACATCGAGCCTCTCCGTCTTCGCCGCTGCCCTCACGCTACGCACGGCCGCCGGATTGAGGTCGGTGGCGACCACCCGAGCCCCCGCCCGCGCGGCGTCGAGCGCAGCGCGGCCCGCCCCGCAGCCGACCTCGAGCAGCCGCAGACCCTTCGCCGAGCGAGCGAACGGCAGGAGAAGAAAGGTGTCCTCTCGAACCGGATAGACCGAGTCGTTCGAGGGAGGGTCCATGAGAACGGGACGCCCTCGGCGTCCATCTCCGGCACCGGGGGATGCCTTATTATTCGCTCCCCGCCTAAATGTCCGGGCACCTGAGATTCTCCATGCCCCGTCGCCTTTCGCCCCCGGTGAAGATTGGAATCACTGGACTTCCGGGGTCGGGGAAGACCCAGACCCTGCTCCGCATCATCCAGCTCCTCGAGGAGGAGGGCGTGACGGTCGGCGGGATGGTGACCGAACCGATCGTGGAGAAGCAGCGCCGCACCGGCTTCCAGATTACCGACTGGATGACGAAGGAGCACGAGGTCTTCGCCCACGAGTCGCTGAAGTCGCGCGTCCGTTCCGGCCGCTACGGCGTCAACATCGGCGCCCTAGAAGGCCTCGGCACGCGCGCGCTCGCCGAGGCGCGCCAGTCGGCCGACGTGATCGTCATTGACGAGGTCGGCAAGATGGAGGTCGAGAGCGAGGCGTTCACGAAGGGCGTCATGGAGACGCTCGACTCGGCGAAGTCGATCGTGATGACCCTCCACAAGAAGTCCCGCAATCCGCTGCTCCAGGACATCCGTCGGAGGGACGAGCTACGACTCCTCGAGGTGACGCCGGTCAACAAGAACCTCCTCGCGTTCAAGATCGTCCATCTGATCACGGGTCGAGCCCACTAGCCCCCGCCCGCGAAGGCGGGACGGAGCTCTGGCTGCCCTCGGTCCCTCCCGGCCGGGGACCGCGACGGCGCGCGGCGGTCTTCTACAACCCGGCGATGGCCGGCGACCGCGACCTCGGGGTCGCGTTCGTCCGCGCCTGGGCCCCCGCCGTCCCGACCTCGCGGACCGGCTGGGAGGTCACGGCCGCGACCGGCGTTCGGGGACTTCGGCTGGTCCGCGAGACCGGCGCCTTCGGCCATTTCCTGCTGACCGAAACGAACCCGGAGGCGTTCTGCGTTCTGGCGAGGAACTCGGCGTCCTTCCCCGCCGCCGCGGCTCGTGCGGACGACGGCCGACAGGCACCGGCCGAATCCCCGTTCGACTACGTCGATGTCGACCCGTTCGGGAGCCCCATCCCGTTCGTCCCGGCCGCGGTCGCGTCCGTGCGTCCGGGCGGCGTCCTTGCCGTCACCGCGACCGACATGATGGTCCTCGCGGGCGCCCAGCCGGCGGCGGCTCTCCGTCGCTACGGGGCACGGCCCGTCCGGGGACGCCTCGGCCCGGAGGGTGGGCTTCGCATCCTCCTTGCTTACCTCGCGCGCTCAGCGCGGGCGAGAGACCGGAGCATACGACCGCTCCTGAGCTACGTCCGCGACCATCACGTACGGTGCTACCTCGAGGTTGGTGGCAAGGATCGTTCGGAGGATCCGGTCGGTACTATCGACCCGGCGCGCTGGGAAGGACCCCGGGTGGGCGAGGGGGGTCCGTACGGCCCACTCTGGCTCGGCCCGCTGTTCGACCAGCGATTGGTCTCGCGTCTCGAGGTCCCGGCGACCGCGGCTCGACCGGACGAGGTCCGTCGGTTCCTCGCACGCCTACGGGAGGAGGTCTCGGTCGACCAGCCGTTCTACTACGAGCCGAACGTGATGGCCTCGGAGCTCGGCCTCCCGTTCCCTCCGTCGTGGGCCGGGCTCCGTGACGCCCTCGCCGCCCGGGGCTACCGCGCGGGGCGGACGCATGCCCGCCCGGAGGGGTTCCGCACGGACGCCCCGCACGAGGTCGTGGCGGAGGCTGCCCGCGCGGCCGCGAGGCCCGGTCAATCCCAGAAGGCGCGGGTGCGAGCGTAGGCTCGCTCCGCCCGCAGGATCTCCGTGAAGAACGAGGCATCGTCCCGGTAGAGCCGCATCAGAAGGCGTCGCGCCGTCTCGGGACCGACCCCGCGGGCCGCCAGGGCGTAGAGGGCCCGCTCTCCGTAATGGGCGAGCAGTTCCGCGGAGGTGTAGCCGGCACGGACCAGGTTCTCGGTTTCCGGCGGCAAGGGGCGTTCCTTGCGGGCGGGCCGCGCCGTCCGTCCGCGGGCGGGGTGCTCCGGCCGCCACTTCCGCTTCGCGTACCGAGAGAGTCGGTCGATCTCCTCGGTGCGGCGGGGGGAGAGCACGGCCGACAACGAGCCGTGGCAGAGAAGGCATCGGCTCCCTCCTTCCTTCTGGTACCGCCCCGGGGTGGTCGTGCGGGTGAAGCCGCATCTCAGGCAGACGAGGACGAGCGGTTCCTTCTCGAGGCGCTCGCGGACCGCGTTCAAGAGCGTCGGAGGGGGCGTTTCGGGGACAGCCCGCCACTCGAGCCGCTCGAGCGGCCCGTCCGTGAGGGCGGACGGCGCGGTCGCCTCGACCCGGACCGTGCCCGACCTCACGCGTTCCAGGACCTCGACCGCGTGGCCGAGGTCGTAACGGTCGTGCAGGGTCTTCTCGAGCGCCTCTTCGCCGAGCGGGGTCGTGCGGCTGGCGGCGAGAAGCGGTTCGAGCGTTCGGAGGTCGCGCGGGTCGGCCGACTCCGGGAGGACACCGAGCTTGCGAGCGACCGCGAGGAAGACCCACCGATAGTCGAGCCCTGAGGGCACGAGGCGTTCGACCAGGGGACCTACCGCCGCCGGGTCGATGGAGAACGCGTCGACCAGGGACGGGAGGTCGACGGCGATCGGGAGCTCGAGGACAAACCACGTCGGCTCGACCGAAGCGACCTCGACCCTCGCTCCGAGCCGCGCGGTCAAAAGGCCCGCCACCGCGAGCGACAGCGTCTCGTTCGTCCGAGTGCCGAAACAGGCGCCGTAGACGACCAGGCGGCCCCGCGAGGTGACGGTCACCCGCTCGTCCGTCGGGAGGGTGCCCCGCTCGACCGCCTCCGACCGCCGGGCGACGAGCCGGGCCCGGTCCTCCGGCGGCAAGGGGTAACGATCGAACTCCCCCGTTCGCCGGAGACGGCCGATCTCCTGGGCCACGTCGAACGGGACCGGCAGGTCCTCGCCGGCCCACCGGGGCTCCTGCCCAATCTCTTGGACGGTCTCGACCAGCAGCTCCCCGTCCCGGTACTCCACGACCTTCCACGTCCGGCCGTGGAGGAGGAAGATCTCCTCGGGCTGGGCGAGGATCTGCGTGAGTACGAACCGCTCGTCCAGCGTCCCGATGAGACGTCGGGTGGCGATATCGCGGAGCCGGTAGGTCCGCTCGTCCGGGATGAGCGAGAGGGAGGCGTAGAAGCGGTGGAGGGTCGCCCGCCCGGGGGCGACCTTGCCCTCGACCCGCTTCGCGAGCGACAGGCCGACCAGGTAGTCGATGAGCTCCCGCCACTCCTCGTCGGTCAGGTCCTGGACGGCGGTCGCGCGGCGCAGGAGTGTGACGAGAGGCCCGGGGTCGACCGTCCCTTCCGCCCGGAGGCTCGCGACGATCTGCTGGGCAGCCGCAAGTCGATTCCGCGTGCGCCAGCTGGCCGGCTCCACCTGCCCCGCGTCCGCGCGGCGGGCCAGAACCGCCGCTTCCTCGAGGTCGTCGTCGTCCAGGGCGAGGACGGTGCCGTGGATCGTTCGGTCGAGTCGGTGGCCCGACCGTCCGACCCGCTGGACGAGACGGCCGACCTGGTGCGGGGAACCGAACTGCACGACGTGGTCGACCGCCCCGATATCGATCCCGAGCTCGAGGGACGACGTGGCGACCAGTCCCCGTAGCTGGCCCTCGCGGAACGCCCGCTCCGCCTCCTCGCGGACCTCTCGGGAGAGCGAGCCGTGGTGGACAGCCACGGGGAGGTCGGGAGCGAGGCGGTTCATCCGGGCCGCGAGCCCCTCCGCGGTGGGCCGGGTGTTGACGAAGACGAGCGTCGTCCGGTGGGCCCGTACCTCTTCCTCCACCTGACGAAGTCCGGCGAGGAGGGTCGGGTCGGCCTTGAGGTCGCGCACGAGGTCCTCCGGGAGTGGGGGTCGGAGAAGGGTCGGGCTCCGTGCCGTCAGGTCCAGTACCCGGCGGGTCGCCGCGACCCGCACCTCAATCGTTCGAGGCCGAGGCGACAGGAACCGGGCGACCTCGGCCGGGTTCCCGACCGTCGCGGAGAGTCCCACCCTTCGGACCCGTCGACCGGTGAGGGCGTCCAGCCGCTCGAGCGTGAGCGCGAGCTGGGCCCCACGGTCCGAGCCGACCAGCTCGTGCACCTCATCGACGATCACCGTGCGGACATGGGCCAAGCCGGTCCTCAGCCGTCGGCCCACCAAGAGGATCTGGAGCGTCTCCGGGGTCGTGAGGAGGAGGTCCGGCGGCTGCCGCGACTGGGCGAGCCGTGCCGAGCTCGGAGTGTCACCATGCCGCACCGCCGCCGTGAGGCCGACCTCGTGGACCAGCGATACCAGGCGGTGTTCCAAGTCGCGGTTGAGCGCGCGGAGCGGGGTCACGTAGAGGATGGAGATGGCCGGCGAGGGGTCGGAGAGCCGAGTCGACAGGAGAGGCAGAAGTGCGGCCTCGGTCTTTCCGGTGCCGGTCGGAGAGAGGAGAAGGGCGTCCGCGGGACCCTGGAGCACCGGAACAGCGAGCCGCTGGATCTCCGTGAACTCCCGGATCCCCCGCCGGGCGACCGCCTCGGCCAGACGGGGGTCGAGGCCAGAGAGGTCGAGCGGAGTGTCGGACATCCGGTCGGTGGGAGCTGTCCGCAGAGAGAAAGGGCTGACGGGGCCTAGACGTCCGCCCCGGGCTCCAGATCGAGCATCCGAAGCCCTATGCTCTCGACCATCGGCCGGCCGAACGCCCGGCCCGGGATCGTTTCGACGGCCAGCTCCAGGAGAGCGCCGACCTTCGCGCGCAGCAAGTGGCCCCCGATGAGCCGGTGGTCGGGACCGGCGACCGCGCTGTGCAGGTGGATGGAGGGCCGTCCGTCGGCCCGTGCGATCGTCCCGTGCAGAGCGACCACCTCGTGGGGTCGGTCGATGTCGTGGGGCTGGTACCGCGTCCCGTCCCAGTAGCCGAACGATGCCTCTCGGAACATCCCGATCCCGAACGGGACCGTCCCGGCCCGCACACCCTCCCGGTCCGCGAACGAGGAGAGCACCTCGAACAGATCCTCTCCCGTCTCGAGTCGAAGGACCCAACTCGTTCCGTCGCGGACCGCTTTCATCGAGCGGGGTACCGGGAAGTGGGCTAAGGGCGTTACGAAGGGCAAACGGTATGGAACGGGCGCGGCTATCAACGGGAACCATGGCGACCGTACTTCCGTCCCCGTTCCCCCGTCCCGAAGAGGAGCTGCTGCTCCGCATACGGGACGGCGGTCCGGCGCTGGTGGCGCTCTCGGGAGGGGTCGACTCCTCCGTGGTCGCCGCGCTCGCACAGGAGGCACTGGGAGCGGCAGCGATCGCGGTGACGCTGTCGGGGCCGGCGGTCTCCCAGGCCGAACTCGACCGGGCCGACCGGGTGGCGAGGGCCGTCGGAATTGCCCACACGGTCGTGCGCGCCGACCCGCTCGGGCGGGACGAGTACCGTGCGAACCCATCGAATCGGTGCTACTTCTGCCGGGTCGTGGAGACGGATGCGCTCCGTGCGTTCGGAGCCCCCCGCGGGGTCCGCCAGTACCTCGACGGGATCCATACGGACGACCTCGCGGACGACCGTCCCGGACTGCGGGCGATGGATGAGGCCGGGTTCGGCCACCCGCTCCTCTGGGCGGGTTGGGGGAAGGCGGAGGTGCGGGCGGCGGCCCATCGCCGGGGTCTCCCGAACTGGGACCAGCCGTCCGATGCCTGTCTCGCCTCCCGCGTAGCGCACGGGGACCCGCTCACCGAGTCCCTCCTCCGACGTATCGAAGAGGCCGAGGCGTTTCTCCGGTCGAACGGTTTCCGCCGGGTACGGGTCCGCGTGCGGGGCCGGTCCGCCCGCGTCGAGGTCGACCCGGAGGAGGTGCCTCGGCTGTTCGAGGAGCCGCTCCGCTCCCGGGTGATCGCCCGCCTCGGGCAGATCGGCTTTGAGCCCGTCACCCTCGACCCGCGGGGCTACGGCCACCGGCCGCCGGCCCTTCCCGTGGTGCCATGAGCCGTTCCCCCGCCGAGCCCGACGCCCCCGCGCTACCGGGACGGTTCGAGCTCGAGACCGACCTCGTCCCGCAGGGGGACCAGCCGAAAGCGATCGACGATCTGGTCCGACGGGTCGAGCGGGGAGAGAAGTTCGTGACGCTCCTCGGCGTCACGGGGAGCGGTAAGACGTTCACGATGGCCCACGCGGTCCAGCGTCTCCAGCGCCCGACGCTGGTCGTGAGCCCCAACAAGACGCTCGCGGCCCAGCTGGTGAGCGAGTTTCGGGCCCTCTTCCCGCGGAACGCGGTCGAGTACTTCGTGAGCTACTACGACTACTACCAGCCCGAGGCGTACGTCCCCCAGATCGACCTCTACATCGAGAAGGACGCTTCGATCAACGAGGAGATCGACCGGCTGCGCCACCGGGCGACCCAGGCGCTGCTCACGCGGCGGGACGTCCTCATCGTCGCTTCCGTGAGCTGCATCTACGGCCTCGGCTCGCCCGAAGATTATCGCGCCTCGGTCGTCCCGCTCGCCGTCGGGCAGGCGATCGGACGGCAGGCGCTGCTCGAGCAGCTCGTCCGGATGAAGTACGCGCGCAACGACGTCGAGCTGAAACGGGGCCGCTTCCGCGTCCGCGGCGGCACGATCGACGTGATGGGAGCAGGCGAGACGGTCCACCGCATCATCCTCGAGGGGAGTGCGATCGCCGCCATCGCGGAGCTCGACCCCGTGACCGGGGACGAGCGCCGGGAGCTCCGCGACCTCCTCATCTTCCCGGCGACCCACTTCCTTACGATCGACGAGCGGCTCAAGGGGATCCTCTCGGAGATCGCTCGCGAGCGTGACCACCGGGTCGCGGAGCTCAAGGCGGAGGAGAAGATCGTCGAGGCCCAGCGCCTCCAGGGAAGGGTCGACTACGACCTCGAGATGCTGCGCGAGACCGGGTACTGCTCGGGGGTCGAGAACTACGCCCGCTACTTCTCCGGCCGTAAGCCCGGCGAGCCGCCCTACACCCTGCTCGACTTCTTCCCGAAGGACTTCCTCGTCTTCCTGGACGAGTCCCACGTGGGTGTCCCCCAACTCCAAGGGATGTTCAAGGGTGACCGCAGCCGCAAGGACAACCTGGTGGAATTCGGCTGGCGCCTTCCCTCCTGCCGCGACAACCGCCCGCTCAAGTTCCCGGAGTTCCTTGCCCATGTCCCTCAGGCGGTGTTCGTCTCCGCGACGCCGGGTCCGTTCGAGCGCAAGGCATCGAAGGGGCTCGTGGAGCAGATCATCCGGCCGACCGGCCTGGTCGACCCTCCGATCGAGGTTCGGCCCCTGAAGGGCCACATCACGGACCTCGTTCAAGAGCTCCGGGCCTGCATCGGACGAGGCGACCGGGCCCTGGTGACGACCCTCACCAAGGCGACCAGCGAAGAGCTCGCGAACTACCTGTCGAACCTCGGGCTCCGGGTCCGCTACCTCCACTCGGACGTCGAGACCCTGAAGCGGGTCGAGATCCTGCGCGACCTGAGGTTGGGACGGTTCGACGTGCTGGTCGGGATCAACCTTCTCCGTGAGGGCCTCGACCTCCCCGAAGTGAGCTTTGTCGCGATCCTAGACGCCGACAAGGAAGGCTACCTCCGCAGCGAGACCTCGATCGTCCAGACCTCCGGGCGAGCGAGCCGGAACGTGGCGGGGAAGGTCGTCCTCTACGCCGACCGCGTGACTGGCTCGATGCAGCGGGCGACCGCCGAGATGGCGCGGCGGCGTTCCGCGCAGGTGGCCTTCAACGAGGCACACGGGATCGTACCCGAGAGCGTCCGCAAGGAGGTCCGTTCGCTCCTCGCCCCGGAGGAGGCCGCGCCGTCCGGGGAGCTCTCCGTGTCCGGGCTCGGAAAGTACTGGAAGGACCGGCTCCCGCTCCTCCTCGCGAACCTCGAGGAGGAGATGAGGCTCGCCGCGGAACAGCTCGACTTCGAGGAAGCGGCCCGTATCCGCGACCGGATCCGGGAGATCCGACGGACGAGCGAGGCGACCCGTCCCTCCCCCCATCCGTGAACTCCCGCCTCCCGATCGGTCCCGCCCACCTCGCGCTCTTGTAGGGGCGAGGGCCATTCGGGCGGCGTGCCCCGCTCGCGAGCCACGTTCGGACCCGCCCCGGCCGGCTTGCGGGCGCTTCGGCGGATCGGTGTCGTGAGCGACCTCCTCTTCCTCTACGAGTGCACCACCCGGGAGGTCGCGCAGCTGCGGGCGGTCGCCGAGCCGCTCGGTCTCACCGTCCAGGCCGCCTCGCACACCTTCCGCGGCTTGACCCGACGCGGCCTGGTCGAGCTCAGGGACGGCCGGTACCGTCCGACCCTCGCCGGGGTCGAGTGGATGCACGCGACCCTAGGGAGCCTCGAAGAGGACCTGGCCGAGCGTCTCGAGCGCCTCCATATCATCCGGACGACGCAGGCGTTGGCGCGCGGGCCGATCGAGAAGGGCGATGCCGTACTCCTCGCGATCGAGGCCGGGACGCTCACCGCCCGGCGGGGCAGCGCCGGTCCGTCGAAGGGGACGGCGCGGAACCGCGCGGCCCCGGGGGAGCTGGTCGAGGTCGCGGAGCTCGAAGGGATCGTGCCGATTCGTCGCGGCCGGGTGCGGGTCGTGGTCCTGCCCTCCGACCAGGTTCGGGACCCCGCGCTCGCCCGCGCGCTGGGGGCGGTGCTCCACCGGGAGACGTTCGGGTTGCTCGCCACCCAAGGGCTCGAGGCCTCCCACCTCGCGGGCCGAGCGAACCCGGGCCAACCCGTGCTCCGGTTCGGGGTCGCGGCGGCGGTGGAGGAGGCGTCCCGCCTTGGCGTGGATTGCCTCGTGGTCGTGGTCGACCGGGAGGTCTCCCGCTTCCTTCCGCAGTTCGAGGGACCGGGGGCGGCGCCCCTCGAGTTCGTCCCGTTACGCCGAGGGGTTCGCCGCGGGGCGTCGGGCTGAGTGCGCCTCGAGCCAGCGAAGCGCTCCGCCGACGTCGGAGACCCGGTCCGCCCCCAGCTCCGCGAGGCGGGCGACCGCCGCCTCGCCCCGGCCGCCCGTGAAATCCCACCGCTCCGTCGGGGGATGGTCGATGAGGAGGGTCGGCCGGCGCGCCCCCCGCTCCACGAGGTGCTCGAGGTTGGGGAGGTTTCCCGGTCCGACGGGGAAGGGAGCGACCACGACCGCATCGGCGGTATCGAGGAGGCCATCCATCCGGGCGAGACTCTCCGGCCCAATCGGCGAGAAGGGAAGCTCGACCACCGCGGGAATTCCGAGCTCGCGGGCGAGGTCCGAGTCGGTGTCGAAGAGCGGAAGGACACCTGCGGAGACCTCCCAGCCGGAGTCCAGCGCCGCCCGGAGGAGGGCCGCCCCCGCCCCCCCACCGGCGATGACGTGCACCCGGAACGGCCGCCGGTGGCTCCGCAGCGGGGCGGCGGGCGCAGGGAGTCGCGGGATGAGGTACGGCAGCCCGCTCATCGGGTCGCTCCGCATCTCGGCGATCACCCCCCACACCTCCGCGAGGAGCTCGGCGGAAAGCACCTCCCGAGGCCGGCCGACGGTCCTCAACCGGCCGCGGGAGAGCACCGCGATCCGGTCCGTGAAGCGGGCGGCCAGGTTGAGGTCATGAAGGGCGACCAGCACGGCCCGCTGCTCCCGGTGCGCGTGAGCCCGCACGCGCTCCAGAACGTCCAACTGGTGCCCGACGTCCAAGTGGGCGGTCGGTTCATCCAAGAGGAGCACCTGCGTCCGCTGGGCGAGGGCGCGGGCGAGCCGGGCACGCTGCCGTTCGCCTCCGCTCAGCGACAGTAGACCCCGGTCCGAGAAGGCCGCCAGGTCGACCGCGTCCAAGGCAGCGAAAACGGCCGCGCGGTCGCCGGGCGAGGGCCCGGACCAGCGGGGAAGGTAGGCGTAGCGGCCGTACTCGACGTAGTCGGTGAGCGGTACGTCGTCCCCCGGAGGCTCTTCCTGAGGCATCCAGGCGACGCGACGAGCTCGCTCGAGCGGGGGTAACCCGAGGAGACTCGTGCCGTCGACCCGGACACTCCCTTGGGCTCCGGGCCAATGGGTCGCGACGGCGCGGATCAGGGAGGACTTCCCCGACCCGTTCGGTCCAGCGAGGGCGACCACCTCCCCCGGGGCCACCTCCAGGGAGACGGCACTCACGGCGAGTCGTCGCCCGTAGCGGACCGTCAGGTCCTCGACCTCGAGTCCGCGGCTCCGATCGACCGTCATCGCGACCCCGGCCGAGGACGGTAGAGGAGGTAGAGGAAGAACGGGACGCCGGCGAACGAGGTCGGAATGCCCACGGGCAACGGGACTTGGGGAAGGACCACCTGGGCCAGGTCGGACGCCCCGAGCAGGAAGACTCCGCCGAAGAGAGCGGAGAGTGGCAGGACGCGACGGTAGTCCGGACCGACCAGGAGGCGTACCACGTGCGGCGAGACGAGCCCGACGAACCCGATGACGCCCGTGAACGCGACGGCCACGGCCGTAACCACCGTGGTGAGCAGGATGAGCCGGCGGGTCACACGCCGGGTCTCGACGCCCACGCTCTCCGCGACCTCCGGCCCGAGTTGAAGGACGTTCAGCTCCCGGCCGTAGAGGACGAGGAGCGAGCCTCCGATCAGGAGGGTCGACGCGAGGATGCCGGCCCGGGTCCACGTTTGGCCCTGGAGGTTGCCGAGCAGCCAGAAGCTCACCTGGATCCCGCCCGAGGGGTTGAGGAAGAGGAAGGTCGCAAGGACGGAGGAGAAGAGGGCACTCATCGCCACCCCGGTGAGGACGAGCGCTTGGGGGTTGTGCGCGAAGCGGTGCGCCGCGGCGTAGACGACGAGCCCGGGGAGGAGCGCACCCGCGAAGGCGAAGAGCGGCAGGAGGGTCGCCTGGTCGGCGACCGCGAGCCGGAAGGTGAAGAGAATCGAGGTCCCCATCGCGGCGCCGGACGAGAGGCCCAGCAGGAATGGGTCGCAGAGCGGGTTGCGAAACGTCCCCTGGAGCACCGCGCCCGAGAGGGCGAGGGCCGCGCCGCAGAGAAGGGCGACCAGGATCATCGGGACGCGGGCGTTCCAAACGACCTCCGTCCAGACGGTGCAGAGGCTGGAGCTCGGGACGGCCCCACCGCACGGGCTGCCGAGCCAGCCTCCGCTCGCCTCGTGCACCAAGATCCCGAAGACGGCCACCGGTGACAGCCAGTGGGAACCGACCAGAGCGGACGCTGCGACCAGGCCGAGGAGTCCCACGAACAGCCCGACGCCGACTCCGCGAGCTCGCCAGCGGGAGGCCGGCCGGCCGGTCACGGCCGCCGATTCGTCTGCGGGGGACCGCATGAGATGCCTGTCTCAGGGAGGTGGCCCGCTCGGAGTGGGGACTATCGTGGGATGGAGATAGTGGAGGAACCAGGGTAACGCGAGGATCATGGTCGGGTCGGGTTCCGTGATGACGGTCACGTCGAACGGGATCTTCGTCCCGTTGAGCTGATTCCAGTACGGAGCCGTCGAGGCCCATACCGACGGGGTCTGATCGGCCACCAGGTAGGGGTCGTTCCAGCTGGTCCCGTAGAGAACGAACGCCGGCTGGTCCAGGAGGACCCCGGACGCGTTCAGGTCCGGGTACGCAATGGGTAGGCCGGCTGAGATGCTCGTGCCCCCCGCAAGTTCCACGATCGATTCACCGAAGGTCCCCCGGCCGAAGCTGTAGTAGCCGCCCGGTTCGAACCCGTAAGTGAGGAGGACGTTCGGGAGGGTACCGTTCGCAACGAAACCTTGGTCGAGCGAGGTCGCGTTCAAGAGGACCCCCTCGAGGCTCGCCTCCAACGCGGTCGCCATCCCCCCGACCGACGGAAACATCTCGGCCATGAGACGGACGTCGCCGACAATTCCCTCGAGGGTCGAAGGAGCGAGGAGGACCACCGGGAGTCCGTAGGTCGAGGTGAGGGTCTCGACATCCGTCACCGAGGTGATGGTGGTGTCGAGGACCAGCTGAGGTTCGAGCAGCGCGACCCCGGCGGTGTCGAGGGACGGGTAGTCTGTGATGCACATCGACGGCGAGAGATTCCAGAGATTCGTCTGGTTGGGCGAGTACTCGTTCTCCATCCCACCCTGCTCCCCTACTGTGCATCCGACCCCGACCACGCGATCCCGGAGACCCAGCCGGTAGACGAGGTCCATCACCGACGGGGCCAGCACGACAATGCGGGAGGCGTTCAACGGCACCATGACCGTGCGACCGAGGTCGTCCACGACGGAGGTTTGGTTCGCGCCGAGACCCGGGGCCCGGGGCGGAGGGCCGGGCCGGAGTTCGAAATAGAAGGCCGTGGCGGCCACCGCCACCCCCGCGCTCACGAGCACCACGACCACGAGGAGAGCAACGGGGGCGGCCGCTCGAGTGGGCGCTGGAGGATTCAATGACATTAGAATTTAGTCAAACGGTGTTGAACTTAAAGGTGGCGGGCGGGTAGCCCCGGTGGCAGGCGCACAGAGCAAACAATATCCCCCCGCGGGTTCCCCCTCCCACGGAGGGAGCATAGGCTAATCTGGCAGACCAGCGGGCTCCAGTCAGGACGACTCACGGTCGTCCTGGGATGACGGGTCTGCGGAGGGACGCCCAGCGCCCCTGTGACGATTGACTGGAGCGCGCGGAGAGACCCGCATATCGGGGTTCAAATCCCCGTGCTCCCACCTCTCCTCCTCTGTGATCGGTGGCCGTGCCGTCTACCGGTGGGGGCCTCTGGGGCACGGACGAAGTCACCCAGCGCCGGCGGAGGGCAACTCTCGTTTCACGAAGGCGCTAAGTACTCTTTGCTTTAGTAGCTAAATTAATTCGGCTGATGGCAGTTCTGCGTGTTCAATCCGCATTGGTGGGCGTTCTTCGCGGGTTCGCGAATCGTGGGCCGTCGGGTGGCCGAGCCAGGGCCGCCCCTCTTTGGCCGTATTCCCGCCCAGGGGTGCCGGCGCTGGCGGCCGAGGAGGTCGTTCCGTGACCGGGCCTTCGGGCAACGACGTTCCGCTCGCCTCGAACGGGAAACCGTTCGACCGGGCGTATGCCCGACGCGTGATGGTCCTGCTCGCGTGCGTGGTCACTCTGGTACTCTACATCGAGGGGATGCTGACCCCCTCCCTTCCGACCATCCAGCAAGAGTTCGGAGTTTCCTACGGCCAGACGACCCTCATCCTGTCGTCGTACATCGTAGTGGGCGTGGCTCTGAGCCCCGTGGTGGGCAAACTCGGGGACATCTACGGGAAGAAGCGCCTCTTGGCCGTCGTCCTCGGCCTCTATGCCGTGTGCGTCTCGGTGACCGGGTTCTCTCCCACGTTCGCGTTCATGGTCGGTGCCCGCGCATTCCAGGGAATTGGCCTCACGATCTTCCCCCTCGGAATGAGCCTCGTACGGGAGGAGTTCCCCCGCGACATGATCCCCCGTGCCCAGGGCCTGCTGAGCGCCATGTTCGGTGCCGGGTTTGCCGTGAGCATCCCTCTCGGGGGCTGGGTCGCGAACAGCTACGGCTGGAGGACCACCTACCATACGGCGATACCGTTCGTGGCGGCCCTCGCGATTCTGATTTTCCTCGTGGTCCGCGAATCGCACTATCGTCGACCCGAAACGAAGGTCGACTACTTCGGAGCGGCGCTCCTCGGGATCTCGCTCGCGTGTGTCGTGCTGGGGTTGTCGGAGGGCCCGACCTGGGGCTGGACTTCGGTTCTCACGGTCGGATTCCTCGCGCTGGGAGTGGTCCTCTTGGGCCCCCTGTTCTGGTACGAGGGCTGGTATCGCTCGCACGGGGGCGAGGCCATCCTCGACCTCCGCCTCCTTAGGCAGCGGAACGTCGCGGTCACGAACGTCGTCGGACTCGTGGCGGGGGTGGGGATGTACCTCGCGATGAT
>DASPQC010000011.1:0-27840 GCA_035625165.1 Thermoplasmata archaeon
CCCTCGGCCTTGACGACCCCGTGGAGCTTTTCAAGGGTGGAGACCGGCGTTTCGGGGAAGTCCATCATCTTGTAGTCGGGGTGGAAGCGGAGGAGGTGGAACGCGGTCTCCGGGCCTAGGTTGTCGCGCACCCACCGGGCCAGCTTCCGCGTCGCTTCGACCGAGTCCCCGACGCGGGGGACGATGAGGTCGGTCACTTCGAGATGCGTCCCGCGACGTGCGAGCCCGAGGATCGACTCGAGGATCGGTTCCGCGCCCTTGGCCGCCACGTACTTCCGCAGGAAGCCGGGCTCCCCGCTCCCTTTGAAGTCGACACTTGCCGCGTCCAGGTGCGGGCCGAGCGCCTCCACGGCCTCCGGCGTCATGAACCCGTTCGTGACGAAGTTGGCGAAGAGACCGGCGGCGTGCGCGAGGCGGATCACGTCGAGGGCGTACTCCGCGAAGATCGTGGGCTCGTTGTAGGTGAACGTCACCCCGCTGCAGCCGTACCGCTTCGCTCCCGCGACCGCCGCTTCGGGGGACAGCGGACGGCCGACGATCTCCCGCTCTTGGGAGATCTCGGCGTTCTGACAGTAGAGGCAGCGCCAGTTGCAGCCCACGGTGCCGATCGAGTAGACGCGGGTCCCGGGGTGGAAGTGCGACAGCGGCTTCTTCTCAACCGGGTCGACCTGGATGGCCGACGCCTTCCCGTAGGTCAGCAGCACGAGGCGACCGCCCACGTTCTTCCGCACGAAGCAGAAGCCGTGGGACCCCTCGGGGATCGCGCAGTAGCGGGCACACGCCGTGCACCGCACCTTCCCCTCTCCGAGCGGCTCGTAGAGGGTGGCCGGATGACCCACGACCGTCGACATCGCGCCCACCCCGGAAGAGAGCGCCGCTACCGATAAGGGTCACGTCGCGGCCGTCGCTTCGAGCCGAAGGTTCATCTGCGCACGGAGGCTGCTTCGGTTGAGAATGGTGAAGGCGGAGGAAGCCGAGCGTACCGCCGAAGCAGCCCGGGTCGAGGCGGCTGTGAGCGCACGCCTCGCACCGACGACGTCGTTCCTCGAGCGGGTCGCCCAGGTCCGGAACGACCTCGTTCGGGCGGTCGAAAAGGAGGCGGCGGCCCGGCACAGCCCGCTCGTCCGCGTGCTGGTCGCGGGCAGCGCGGCGCGCGGGACATTCCTCGCCGACCGCCTCGACATCGACCTGTTCCTCCTCTTTCCTCCGGAGCTGAGCCGGGACCGCCTGCGGGAGGAGGGTCTCGCGCTCGGGCGCGCGGTGTTGAAGGACCCCGAGACGCGGTACGCGGAACACCCCTACTTGCGCGGACGGTTCGCGGAGTTCCAGGTAGACGCCGTCCCCGGCTACGCGGTCAGCGACCCGTCCCATCCTCTGTCGCCGGTCGACCGGACCCCCTACCACCAGGAGTACCTGGCCGCTCGGGAGACGCCTGCCCTGGTCTCGGAGATCCGGCTCACGAAGCAGTTCTTCCGGTCCCTCGGGGTCTACGGGTCGGAAGCCCGTACTGAAGGTTTCTCGGGGTACCTGGTCGAGCTCCTCGTGCTGAAGTCCGGGTCGTTCCGTGAGCTCCTCTTGGCCGCTCGCGGCTGGCGGATCCCGGTCCACTTGGAGTCGCCCGGTCATGCGCCCCCCCGCCTTCCGGAGGAAGTCGCGCTGATCCTCGCCGACCCGGTCGACCCCAACCGCAACGTCGCGAGCGCGCTCTCGCGTCGGAACCTGGCGATCTTCATCCTCGCCTCGGCCGCCTACCTTCGGAGGCCCTCCGAACGGTGGTTCGAGACCGGACCCGCCACCCCTATCACCCGCGGGGACGCCCTCACGCGCCTATCGGAGCGTTCGACCCACGTGACGGTGGTCGAGCTCCCGCGACCGACCCTCGTGGACGACACCCTGTACCCGCAGATCCGCAAGGCCGAGCACGCGGTCGCTTCCGAGCTTGAGCGGGCGGGCTTCGAGGTCCTCGGGAGCTCGAGCGCGGCCGACCCGGCCCACGTCGTGATCCTGGTGGAGCTCGGCCATCCCGAACGGCCTGCGGTGCGCCCCCAGGATGGCCCGCCGGCGGGGATCGACCGTGTCGGCCAGTTCCTCGACAAGTGGACTGCGCCCGGCGCGCCGGTGCTGCAGGGACCGTACGTCCGCGCGGACGGGAGCCTCGGAGTGGACGTGCGACGATCGGAGCGGAGCGCCGAGGCGATCCTCCTTTCTTCGTTCCCGCGGCTCTCCCTCGGCCGCGACCTGACCCCCTCGGACGCCGGCCTCTCGCGGGTCCGTTCGTTGATGGAAGTCGACGAGACACCCGCGCTCACCGAGGCACTGCGAGGGTTGCTCGGCCGGCGCCTCCCGTGGGAGGCCGTGCGGTCTCCGTCCCCCTAGGTCAGGTTCACGAGGACGAACCAGAGCGCGAACCAGCCGAAGAACTCCATCGTGAGGAGCGCTGCCCAATCGCCCTTCGTGTACGCTCCCGAGCGCCGGCGAACCCGGGCGATGAGGAACGGCGATGCGATCAGGATGAGGAAGCCGAGCCCGAGCGGTCCCCACCACGGGACGCCCTCGTACCAAAGAGCCCAGGAGACGAGGCCCATGGCAATCATCAGGATCGCCGCGAGCGCGAGCGCGACGCCGAGCTCGTACTCCTTCGAGACGAAACCGACCTCGTCGAAGACCGGGAACTCGAAGGCGGCTTCCTCCTCCTCTTCGAGCTTGCGACGGACCTTCTTCGCCATCGTCCCTCACCCCTCGTGCGCGGCGCGGTAGAGCTCCTCGGCGTGGTAGGAGCTGCGGACGAGAGGTCCGGCCACCACGCCCACGAACCCCCGCTGAAGGGCGAGGTCACGGAGGCGGTCGAACTCCTCCGGCGGAACGAACCGCTCGACCGCAAGATGCGTGCTGCTCGGGCGCAGGTACTGGCCGAGCGTGAGGAGGTCGACGCCCGCCTCCCGAAGGTCTCGGAACGCGCGGTCGAGCTCCTCGAGAGTCTCCCCGAGGCCGAGCATGATGGAGCTCTTCGTCACCGGTCCGTTCGGCCCAAGCCGAGCGGCCCGCCGGAGCACCCGCAGCGAACGGTCATACCCGGCCCGCGGGTCTCGCACCTTCGGCGACAAGGAACGCGTCGTCTCGAGGTTGTGGGCGAGAACGTCGGGCCCGGCATCCAGAATCGCGTCGAGGGCGTCGGGGTTTTCTCCGAGGTCTCCGATCAGGAGTTCGATCAGTGTCGACGGGGAGCGCTCACGGATGGAGCGAACCGTTTCACCCAGGATCGACGCGCCCCCATCGCCCAGGTCGTCCCGGCAGACCTGGGTCAGAACTACGTAACGCAGGCCCCAGCGACCGACGGCCTCGGCGACCCGGGCGGGCTCGGTCGTGTCGACCATGCCGCGGGGCCAGTGTGTCGTGACCGCGCAGAACCCGCAGCGCCGGGTGCAGTCGGTCCCGAGGAGCATCAGGGTCGCGGTCCCGGCCGACCAGCACTCCGATAGGTTGGGGCACCGCGCTTCGCGGCAGACCGTGCCGAGCCGGAGGTCCTCGAGGAGCCCCTTCACTTCGGGATACGCAGCCCCCCTCGGAGGGCGGATGCGGACCCAGGCCGGGAGCCTCTGCTCCGGCACCACGGTCGGGGACAGACTCTCGGGGGTCGCCACGGGGGGCTCGGACCGTCGGGGCCGCTTTAGGCTTTGCGAGCGGCGCTCCTACCGAGCCGCTCTTCGAGGAGGGTTACGAGGAAGGTCGCCGGGAGCTCATCCATCGCGACCTGGCTCGATTCGCCCGAGGCGCCGGTCTCGAGCGTCACGAGCCCGTCCCGCTCGAGCTCCTTGAGCGTCCGCCAGAACGTGGTGCGGCTCATCGCCGGCCCTCCGAGCTGCTCCAGAAGGGCGGCGTGGTCCGACCTCAACTTCTGGCTCGGCACCGACGTGCGGCGCCCGGTCAACGCGCGCGAGAGGGCGAGCAACACGCCCAGCTCATTGGTCGAGAGCGCCTCGAGCTGTCCCTCGGTGACGGTCGGGATCAGCGACCCCTTCGCCCGGCGCACGTGCTCCCCCGAGATCGCGTCCGACCCCTGATCCTCGGCGAGGCGCGCGGCGTTCGCGAGCATCTCGAGGGCGAAGCGGGCGTCTCCGCTGGACGCGGCGATCCGCGCGATCTGGTCCAGCACGTCTCGGTCAAAGCTCCCCGGACGGAGGGCGAGCTCCGCGCGGGAGGCGAGGATGTCGGCGATCGCCTCGCGGTCGTAGGAGGCGAGCTCGAGGCGGTGGGTGACGCCGAAGCTCGAGCGACTCGCCGGGTCGAGGTAAGGGAGGAGGTCCTCGACCGCGATGAGGACGAGCGAGATCGACCCCAGCTCGACCTCGCGCGACCGGGAGAGGAGGTAGACGAGCTTCGTTTCCTGCCGGACGAGAGCGGAGGCCTCATCCAGGAGGACGAGCCGGTGGGCCGGGTTGCGTCGGATTCCCTGCTCGAGGACGTCCAGCATCTCCGAGAGGCTGTACCCCCGGTCCGGTAACGAGACCGAGACCGACCGAAGGAGGTCGAGCATGACCGTCCGGTCGCTCGCCCGCCTCCAGCAGTTGACGTAGGTGGCACGGACCGGAAACTCTCCCAGCCGGCCGGCCCGCTCCAGGTCGGATGCGAGCCGCCGGGCGAGCGCCGTCTTGCCGCTTCCGACGCCCCCCTTGAGGAGCAGGTGGAACGGAAGTCCGCGGGAGAGCGACTCCCGGTACCGTCGGGTGAGCAGCGAGAGCTCCTTTTCCCGACGGACGAGCTTCGGCGGCAGGTACGACGGCTCGAGCGTCTCCTCCTTGACGAGGATGGGGCGGGCCGTCGGCATCGGCGAGCCGTCACCAGCGCCCGACTTAAAGCCTATCCGCGATGTTTGCCGCCCGTCGTTCCGCGCGGTTCAGCGTCCCCGCGACCGGGAGGTCCGCCGAACCGATTCCCCTCGACCGAGGGCGAGCTCGGAGACCGCGCGCGACGTGAGCTCTCGCGCAGGACGGGTCGAATCGAGGACCACCCATCCCTCTCGCCGCGCGAGGTGGCGGTAGGCTCGAGCCACCCGTTCGAGCGTCCGTAATCGCTCGAGCGGTCCGCGTTCCCGAGCACGTCCGCCGAGCCGGCGAAGGGCCACTCGCGGAGGGAGGTCGAGCAGCACGACCCGATCCGGGACGACCGTGGCCGTCCGCTGGAGCGCCTCGAGCCGGCGTCGCTCGGCCGGCGGCAGGGCGCTTCCCTGGTAGGCCAGGGTCGAGAAGAAGGAGCGGTCCGTGAGCACGATGTCGAATCGGGAAAGGTCGCGGGCGAGCTGTTCGCGGGCTTGGTGACGGTCGACCGTGAAGTAGACCGCTCCGGTCCAAGCGTCCTCGACGCTGGCGCGCTGGGCGAGACTGCCCAGCCTCGGGTCGGAAGGCTCGTGCCTCCGCCGGACCGAGAACCCCCGGCGACGCAGTGCGGCCGCGAGCGTCCGGTGCAGGGTAGACTTCCCGGCTCCGTCAATCCCTTCGAGGGCGATGAGGAGGCCCCTCTGCTTCGTCACGGGGTGTCCCCTCCATCGACCTCAGGTCTCCATCCGTACACTTGTTCGACCGACTCGACGAACGGGACCCACAAGTGCTGAGCGGCCGCCGGGTCGCGCGTCACGGCCGAGATCGCGCGCCGCGGGACCGTCTCGAGGTCGAGCACGGCGCCCGGCCGTCGAGGGTCATCCAGGTAGTCGGTCTCGAGGAACCACGGAGGAGCGTCCTTCTCCACCTCGCGGACGAGGTCGCGCCGCGCGAGGTACGACGGCACCACCCCGGCCCGCTCCCCGCTCGTCCGGCGGGCGCGGGCGTAGTGCTTCACGACCTTCGTTGAGGGAAGGCCGGCGCGGCGGGCGAGCTCGGCCAGCTCCCGGTAGCCGGCGGGGTCGAGGTCGCCGCAATGAACCACCGCCGGGCAGTGGACATCCCGAGCGACCTCGAAGGCGTACTGGAGGACCTCTTCCGCCACCCGCTCCACCTCGGGGGCGACGGCGAAGTGGGGTCGGCCCACCTCTCCCAGCGCCACCGCCCGCCGTTCGCGGACGAGTTTCCCAGCGACGTCGAGCGCCGACCTCTGGAGGCGGACCGCGGCTTCCGCTCCGAGCCGGGCGACCGCTTCGACCAAGTCGACCGGATAGGGGGCGATCACCGGGTAGACCACGACACCGGCTTCCTCGCGGACCCGGCGCGCCAGCTCCAACGTCGTTTCGAACTGGTCGGCGTAGGCGTCCACGGAGGACGGTAGGCGCCCCGAGTAATTCTGGGTGGCCAGGAAAAGATGCGTTCCTCCGGCGGCGCGGAACCGCCGGGCCGCTCCCACGCCCTCGCCGGACGGCGAGAGGTGGCAGTGATGGTCGACGACGGGGAGTCCACGGGGCAGCGGCGGCACTCGCGCCGTCCCGGCGGCCGGCCTACCGCAACAGGCCGGCGCCCTGCAGTTCCTTCGTGATCTTCTTGACCGCGACCTCGACGTCCGACGGCTTGCGGGCGCCCGTGCAGACGAGCTTCCCGCTACCGAACAGGAGGACGACGACCCGCGGCTCGTCGATCCGGCAAACCAGGCCGGGGAACTGCTCGGGTTCGTACTCGACCCGGTCGAGGCCGAGCGTGACGGCGATCGCGTTGAGGTTGATCTCGCTCTCGAGGTCAGAGGAAGCGACGATGTTCTGGACCTCGATTTTGGGGTGCATGTTGATTTTCTGGCCGCCCTTCTTGATCTGCTGGGCGACCGAGTGAATCGACTCCTCCACCTCATGCATGCTCTTCGCGCCGGTGCAGACGACCTTCCCGGAGCGGAACAGCAGAATCGCGGTCTTCGGTTGCTTCAACCGGTAGATGAGCCCGGGGAACTGTTCGGGCTCGTACTCCGCCCCGTCCAGGCCGAGCGCGATCGACTGAAGGTCGAGCTCGTCACCGAGCGAGGTCGATGCGACGACGTTCTCGATGCGAATCTTAACCAAGTGAATCCCTCGGCGCGGGAGTATTTAAACGGGTATTTAAACGCTTTGAATTGGCGAGGGGCGGCCGGGCGCCGGAACGCCGGGTCCCGACCGACCATCGAATCGTCAGTCGCCTCGGGGGCTGCGACGTTCGACCTCGAACACCCTGGGGCCTCGAAGGAGCAGGACGGCTCCGCCCACCACGATGACGAGTGCCCCCCCGATGGCTACCCCGAGGGCGGGCTCGGGCCGGGGCAGGAGGAGGGCGAGGATCGTCAGCAGCGCCGTGGCCGGTACGACCAGGGAGAGAAGCCAGAACGTCGTACTCCGTGCATCGCTCACCCGGGGGACCGAACTCAGGCTTGACAGAGCCCTGGAGGGGGCCGGCCGGAGGTCGAACAGGGAAGCCCTCCCACAAAGAGGGCACCGAAAGAACCGTGACCAGCCGAGCCGGACGGCGGTGAACGAGGCCCCCGGTATGAACTCGTAATCGAACTCTCGACCACACTTCGGGCAGCGCAAGCGTCGTACCGGCATGAAGTGGTTCCAGAGGAGCCGTTCGATATATCTGAGGCGGCGCCGGGGCGGAGGTCAGGGGACGGTGTTCGGCGGTTCCGGGAAAATCGGGCCGACCAGCTCGTCCTCCGGAGGGAACCCGAAGAAGTCACGTAGCACGCGTCGAGTGAAGCCCCACAGTACGTGGCCTTCGTGGACGGTCGCATTCACCGGAGCGTATCCGAACGCGGTCTCGCGCTCCACCTTCTGCCCTTGGGCCAAGAGCGCTCGCGGCAGCCAGAAGACGTGAGCGACCTCCTCGGCGCTACGTACGGTGGGACCTCGCCCCGTCTCGCCTAGGCGCGAGGCGAACACGCCGATTTTGAGCCCGAAGCGGCGGGAAGTAAAGGTGCCAACGAAACGCAGGGGGTCCGCGAGGTCCCCCTCGGAAAGGCCGACCTCCTCCTCGAGCTCCCGCAGCGCGGTCACGGAGAGTGAACCGTCGGAGTCGGAGACTCGACCCCCGGGAAGCGCTACCTGGCCCGACGCGGGGTCGGCCGGGTTCTTCGCCCGCTCGATGAGCAGGACCTCGAGGTCCGACCTGGCCTCGCGGAGGACGATGGTCACCGCCGCCCCGGCGGTGGACACCGGGGGAACGACCTCGGGGAACCGCTCGAGGAGGGAGGCGGCCGAAGGGGGTTCCGACGGCGGTGCGAGTGGAGCCGGTTCATTCACGGTCGGGCGCCTGCCAGTCGTAGCGGGCCTTCTCGCGAACGATCGACCGGTCGAGGGTGTGCTCGCCGACGTTGCCGACCAGTCGCTCGAGCAGCACGACCCGAACGCGGAGTTCATCGAGCTCCGTCTCGAGCTGGCGGACCCGGGCCGCGAGGTCGACGGGGGCTGGAGCCGACATCGGAAAGGGATTAGCGAGGCCCCATTAAAGGAGAGAGGGCCCCACTTTACGTCGGCGGAGCTCCGGCCGACTTCTCCTCCACCTCTCGGACGAACCTCGCGATCGCGTCGGCGGTCTCGTGGGGGCGCTCCACGGGGATCATGTGGCCTGTTTGGGCGAAGATGCGGATCTGCGCTCCGGGGATCGACTGGCGGAGGATTCGGCCGTGGGACGGGTCGACCACCTGGTCGTCCATTCCCTGGACGATGAGCGTCGGGAGAGCGAGGGAAGCGATTCGACGCCGCTCGTCAAACTTCATCATGGCCCTCGACCAGCGAACCGCCGGCTCGATGTCCATCCGCTGCGCCTCGGCGCGAACCTTGTCGGCAAAGTCGAGGTGTTCCTCCATCCAGTCCGGATAGTAGAGGTCCTTGAGGACCCGCAGGGCAAACGCGTCCGGTCCCTCCTTCGAGTAGACCTCGGCCCACCGCTCGGCGACCGACCTCGTCTGGGAGTCGCAGTAGGCGGCCCCGCTCACCATCGTGAGGCTTCGGACCCGCGACGGGTGGTCGAGAGCGAGGAGGAGCGCAAGAGAGGCCCCCCCGCTCACTCCCACGAGATGCGCGGACAGGATGCCCTTCTGGTCCAGGAGATGGAGGAGGTCCGCCTCCAACTCGGGGTAGGAGTACTCGGAGGAGGGAGGCGCGGGCGACCGGCCGTGCCCGCGCAGGTCAGGCGCGAGCACGCGGAAGGAACCCACGAGGTCCGGTATCACCTCGTTCCAGATGGTGTGGTTGCCTCCGATGCCGTGCAACAGCACGATGGTCGGTCCCTCTCCGTCATCCCGACCCGCGAGGTCCACGGGGGAGGGGGACACCACGGCCATCGACGGGCCGACCCTTGTCGCTTCTTTACCTCTTGGGGACCGGGCAGGGCCGGGCGCATCCCTAAATAACCGGCCCGGGGTAGTTGCCGCCCGATGGCGCGCGGGGTGATGCTGATGAGCGGGGGGATCGACTCCCCGGTCGCCCTCCACTACCTCCTGCGCCAGGGACACGACATGGTCGCGGTCCACATGGACAACCGCCCGTTCACGGACGAATCCCCCTACGAGAAGATCATCGACCATCTCGCCGTCCTGGAGGCACGCTACGGTCGTCGGATTCCGCTCCACACGCTCCCGCACGGTCCCACCCAGGTCACCCTGATGCGGGAGACGGACCGACACGTCGGCTGCGTGCTCTGCCGCCGATTCATGTGGCGCTCCGCCGAGCGCATCGCGGAGCAGGAGGGCGCCACGTTCCTCGCGACGGGGGAGGCGCTGGGTCAGGTCGCTTCCCAGACGCTCTCGAACATGCGGACGGCCACCGCCGCGGTTCGGCTACCGATTGTCCGGCCGCTGATCGGCTTCGACAAACAGGAGATCGAACGGGTCGCCCGAGAGATCGGCACCTACGAGATCTCCACGCGACCCGGCGTCTGCTGTCAGGCGGTGCCGGCGAAACCAGCGACCCGGTCGAACTTGATTCAGATCCTGGCCCAAGAGGACCGGCTGGACGTCGACCGGATGGTCGACGACTGTGTCCGACACGCGGTCGTCCGCTGACCCCGGTTCGGCCCCTCATCTGGAGGAGGGGGTCGCCCCCTAGCCTTATGCGGGATTGAGCCCCGCACGCCCCGATGGCGCCGCCGACGCAGCCCTACCCACGCTCCGGGTACCTGCTCGTCCTGCTCGGTGGGATTGTGACGATCGCGCTCGGGATCGTCACGATCGCGGCGGCCTACTCCCTCGGCTCCGAGATTGCCGCCGTGGGGGGCGGGGCGGTGACGGCGGTCACCCTGGCCGAACTCGTGGTCGGCGTCCTGCTCGGGGGCGTGCTCGTGTATCTGGCGCTGCGGCTGAAGGGACGGCCCACCTCCTCGAAGCCTCTAGGGATTGGAGTCATCGCCCTCGCGCTGGTCAGTCTCTTCGTGGGCGGCGGAGGGCTGTTCATCGGGTCGATTCTCGCCATCGTGGGAGGAGCTATCGCCTACTCGTGGAAGCCTCCCACCGCGAGCCCCACGGGGTGGGCTCCCGCGGGCGGTGTCCCCCCGTCGTGGAACTCGGTCCCGCTCGGCAGCCCGACTCCCCCGCTCTCGGGAGCGGGTAAGTTCTGTCCGTACTGCGGGGTGGCCAACCCGGCCACGGCCCGCTTCTGCGCTCGGTGCGGTGCGGCATTTCCGGGCTGAGCGCGAATTTCAAGGCTGTCAGGTCGTTGGGGAATCCCGTGTACCGGAAGCTCACGCTCTGCTCCGACCGCGGAGGATACGAAGCGATACCCGAGCGGCCGTTTCGCATGGACCTGCACAAGGTCGCGGAGCGTCTCACGAACCAAGGGGTCGCGGTCTTGGATGCGCGGGTCCTCCTGGTCGCGAACCTCCCTCCCGAAGTGACGATCGGACGGGACGGCCGACTGCTGTTCAAGACCCCGGAGTTGGCGACCGCGGAGACGGGCTTTCGCCGGCTTCGCGAGCTGCTCGAGCTTCCGCCGTCCCTCCTTCCGCCCGGTCCCGGTTAGGTTAAGCCCGTCGGGTGGATGTCGTGTTGTGACATACCATGCGCGAGGTCTGGGTCGTTGGAGTGGCCTCGAATCGATTCGGTAGAATGAACGAAACCGGCCGCGAAGCGGCCACGCGGGTCGCGATGGAGGCGATCCACACGGCGGGGCTGACGCCGAAGGACATCGGCTACACCTTCGTCGCGAACTGCTTCGGGATTACCGAGCGTCAGGCCCATCTCGGGCCGCTCATCAATAACGGGCTCGGTATCCCCGAGGTCCCGTCCATCGCCGTCGAGTCGGCGTGCTCGTCCTCGAGCGCTGCCCTCCACGAGGCGTACGTCCGGGTCGCCGGCGGATTCTCGGACGTCGCGCTCGTGGTCGGAGTGGAGCGTCTCTCCCACCTGGACACGCTGACGGCGACCAGCCATTTCGCGATGGGCGCCGACTACCCGTTCGAGGCGAAGAACGGAGCGACCTTCCCCGGGCTCTACGCCACGCTCGCGAACGCCTATCGCACCCAGTTCCACAGCACGCCCGAGATGTTCGGGTCGGTGGCGATCAAGAACCACGCGAACGCGGCGAAGAACCCTCACGCGCACTTCCAGAAGGAGATCTCGATGGAGACCTACCTCTCCTCCCCGGTGATCGCGTCGCCGCTCCGTCTCTACGACTGCTGCCCGTTCTCGGATGGAGCCGCGGCCGTGGTGGTCGCCGCGAAGGAGTTCATGAAGGCCCCCGTGACGGAGCCGCTCGTGATCCGCGCCTCCGCGCGGGCCGGAGCGGTCACGGACATTCAGGACCGACCGGACCTCCTCGGCCTCCCGTCGACCCGCGCCGCCGCCGCGGCAGCGTTCCGCCAGGCGCACCTCGAGCCGAAGGACATCAACTACCTCGAGGTCCACGATTGCTTCACGATCGCCGAGGTGTTGGCGCTCGAGGACCTCGGCTTCGTCCCGAAGGGGACCGGGGCCAAGGAGAGCCTCGAGGGCACGACCGCCCGCGACGGACGGATTCCCGTGAACCCGTCGGGAGGACTCAAGGCGAAGGGCCACCCGGTCGGGGCGACCGGCGCGAGCCAGGTCGTCGAGATCTTCGAACAGGCGAACGGGCTGGCCAAGGGGCGCGAGGTCCCGAAGAACGACATCGCCCTCGCCCACAACGTCGGCGCGACCGGCGGCTCTTGCTCCGTCCACATCTTCTCGCGGCGGTAGGAGACGACGATGACGGCGAAACCCGTCACAGCGGCCCACTCGATCCAAGAGTTCTTCCACGGCTACGAGGAGGACCAGCGGCTCCGGGGCTTCCGTTGCGCGGCGTGCGGCCTCGTGACCGTGACCTGGGGCGTCGCCTGCTCCCGCTGCGGCAAACCGAGCCCGGAAGAGTACGAGATCCCTCCGACCGGTAAGGTCGTGGCGTTCACGATCCTCACCGTGCCGGGGGATGAGTTCCTGAACGACGCTCCGTACGCCTACGTCGTGGTCGAGATGGACGGCGGCGGTCGGATCACCGGCTGGATGCCGACCGTTCACTCCGAGACCGAGATCGCGGTCGGCGACCGAGTCCGCTTCCACCCGGGCTACAAGCCCGGGGTCCAGTTCCAGAAGGAGGCCGCAACGTGACGGCCGCCGGGGTCGCCCCCCCTTCCCCTGGCCTGGGCGCTCCGGAACGGATCTGGCTGAACAAGTACCCGGCCAAGGTCCCGAAACACCTCGAGATTCCCCCGAAGCTGCTCACGGAGGTGGTCGACGACGCGGTCAAGAGGTGGGGCGACCGCACCGCGATGGTCTTCTACGGGTCGAAGTGGAGCTACCGCCGGTTCTGGGCGGAGAGCGAGGCGTTCGCCGCCGCACTCCGGAACGCCGGCGTCGCTCCGGGCGACCGGGTCGCCATCTATCTCCCGAACTGCCCGGCGTACCCGATCGCCCTGTTCGGCATCCTCCGCCTGGGCGCCATCGCCGTCCAGGTGAGCCCCCTGTACCTAGGGCAGGATCTCGTTCACATCCTCCGCGACTCGGAGCCGAAGGCGATGGTGACGCTCGAGATCCTCTACCCGCAACTCGCAAAGGTGCGGGGCGACTACCCGGTGCCGGTCGTCTTCGTCGGCCGACTCCGCGACTTCTATCCCGCGATCATCCGCCCGTTCGTCAACGGCCGGTTGCGAAAGCAGAAGATGCCGACCGAGTACCCCCGCGACCCCTGGGTCCGACCGTGGAAGGTCGCGGTGCGGACCCCCGGATCGGTGCCGATCCATCCGGGGGATCCGACGACCACCATCGCCGTCCTCCAGTACACGGGCGGCACGACCGGCCGCTCGAAGGGCGCGATGCTCACGCACCGGAACCTGGTGGCGAACCTGACCCAGACGAACGCGTGGAACACCACTCGGGTGTCGGGGAGTGAAGTGGTGGTCGCGTCCATCCCGTTCTTCCACATCTACGGGCTCACGGTCGCGATGCTGATGGGGCTCGCGGACGGAGCGACCCTCGTCATCCAGATCCGGCCCGAGGTCAAGGAGCTCCTCAAGCTCATCGACCGCTACCATCCCACCCAGTTCCCGGGCGTCCCCGCGCTCTACCTGGCGTTCAACCAGGAGCCCGAGACGACTCGCCACCACATCCGCGGCATCAAGTACTGCGTGAGCGGTTCCGCCCCGCTCCCGCTCGAGGTGGCGCGCCGCTTTGAGGAGCTCACCGGGGCGAACCTGGTCGAGGGGTATGGCCTGACCGAATCCTCCCCGGTGACCCATGTGAACCCGGTCGATGGGGAGCGGCGAGCGGGGTCGATCGGTATCCCTCTCCCGGAGACGGACGCGCGCGTGGTCGACCTCGAGACCGGGACCCGGATCCTCGGACCGGACGAGGTCGGTGAGCTCTCCGTCCGCGGCCCGCAAGTGATGCTCGGCTACTACCACCAGCCCGAGGAGACGGCGAAGGTCCTCAAGGACGGCTGGCTTCTGACCGGGGACATCGCTCGGATCGACAAGGACGGCTACGCCTACGTGGTCGACCGGAAGAAGGACATGATCAACGTCGGCGGGATGAAGGTCTACCCGCGCGAGGTCGAAGAGGTCCTCTTCCAGCATCCGGCGGTCGCGGACGTCGCCTCCATCGGCGTCCCCGACCCGACGCACGGGGAGGTCGTGCGTGCGTACGTCGTCCTCAAGCCGGGGGCGCAGGTGACCGCGGAGGAGCTGATCGGCTTCGTGCGGGACCGGATCGCCCACTACAAGGCGCCGCGGACGATCGAGTTCCGCACGTCGCTGCCGCGGAGCGGCGTCCAGAAGGTGCTCCGGCGGACGTTACGGGCCGAGGCGATCGCCGCGATGGCCGCCGCGGCCCCCCCGAAGGCGAGCTAGAGGCCGCGGGCGAGGAGGTCGCGCGAAACGACCAGCCGCTGGATCTCGTTCGTCCCCTCGAAGATCTCGCTGATGCGGGCGTCCCGGTAGGCCCGCTCGATGGGCGTGCCGCGGATGTAGCCGATCCCGCCGTGGATCTGGAGCGACTCGTCGATCACCTCGCTGGCCCACTCGGAGCCGAGGCACTTCACGATCGCCGCCTCCCGGGTCTTGTCGTAGCGCTCGAGCCGACTCCACTTCTTCGGGTCGTGCCCCATCCGGTCCTGGTGCGCCGCCGCGTGGTAGACCATGAGACGGAGCGCGTGGATCCGCATCGCCATGTCGGCGAGCTTGAACTGGATCACCTCGTACTCGCTGATCGGGAGGCCGAACTGCGTGCGGTTCTGGGCGAACGTCATCGCCTCGTGGGTCGCCGCTTCCATCCCACCCAGCGACGCCGCTCCGAGCGAGACCCGGCCGACGTCCAGGGCCGTCATCGCGACGTGGAACCCCTTCCCGACCTCGCCCAAGAGGCACTCCGGCCCGAGATCGACATGGTCGAGGACGAGCTCCGCGGTCGAGGAGCCGTGGAGGCCCATCTTCTTCTCACAGTGGCCGACGGAATAGCCGGGGAGCTTCGAGTCCACGAGGAACGCCGAAACCCCCCCGTTCGGACCGAGCTTCGCGTCGTTCGCCGCCATCACGACCACCGTGTCCGCCTCGCGCCCGTTCGAGACGTAGATCTTCGTCCCCGTGAGGACCCAGTGGTCGCCCTTCTTCTCCGCGACCGTCTGGACCGCGCCGGAATCGCTCCCCGACCCGGACTCGGTCAAGCTGAAGGCGAGCAGCTTCTCCCCCTTCGCGGCCGGCACGAGCCACCGCTGCTTCTGCTCCTCCGTCCCGTAGTAGAGGAGCGGGGTCGTCCCGAGGGAGGTGTGCGCGCCGACGATGACGCCGTGGGAGGCGTCGACCTTCCCGAGCTCCTCGAGGAAGAGGCAGTAGCCGACCTTCCCGAGTCCGAGACCGCCGTACTCCTCGGGGATGGGGATTCCGAAGTACCCCTCCTCCTGCATCCGCCGGATGCTCGCCTTCGGGAACTCCTCCTTCTCGTCCATCTCGGCGACGACCGGCGTTATCTCCTTCGCGATGAACGCGCGGGCGGCGTCCCGGAAGGCCTCCTGGTCCGGGGTAAACCCGAACTCAATCGCCATCGCTACGCTCCCTTGAACTTCGGCGGGCGCCGCTCGACGAACGCGGCGATGCCCTCCCCCAGGTCCTCGCTCGGGAGGACCTCGTGCTCGAACTGCTGCGACTCGAATGCGATCCCCTCGGTGAGGGGTCGCTCGATTCCCTCCCGCATCGCCCGCTTCGCGGCCTGGACGGCCTTCGGCGCCTTCTGGGCGATCGTGTGGGCGAGGTCGCGCGCCGCGCGGAGCTCCTGTCCCGAAGGGACGGTCCGGTTGACGAGCCCGATCTTGAGCGCCTCGGCCGCGGAGATCATCGCGCCGGTGAAGATGAGCTCCTTCGCCTTCGCGAGGCCGATGAGCCGCGGAAGGCGCTGGGTCCCGCCGTACGCCGGCATCAACCCGTAGACCACCTCGGGAGCGCCCAGCTTCGCCGACTCCCCGGCGACCCGGATATCGCAGGAGAGCGCGAGCTCGAGCCCGCCCCCGACCGCGAGACCGTTGATCGCCGCCACCACCGGCGGCTTGAGCTCCGCGATCGACTTGAACAGGGCGTGCCCTCGGCGGACGATCTCGGGTGCCGTCGAGAGGTCGAGGGTCGCCATCTCCTTGAGGTCCGCGCCGGCGCTGAAGTACTGCCCGTCGCCCGTGATGATCACCGCTCGCACCTTCGGGTCTTCTGCCAGCGCCTTCACCTGGCCCTCGAGGTCGCGCATCAGGGTCGTGCTGATCGCGTTGACCGGGGGGTTCTTGAGCACCAGGATCTCGACGCCGTCCTCCTCGCTCTTCCGACCGACTAGCTGGCCTGCGCTCACCATTCCACCCGGCGGGCGAAAAGGTCGTTCTCACACATAACCCATCCTCTGGGGTCTTCCAGAGCCGGGTCCCCCGATTCGGGGCGTCCGAACGCGCTTACCTAAAGTAACCTAGGAATGCTGGCCGAGCCCGATGGCCGGTCGCGAGCTGCTCTCGCTCTCCCTCTACTCGCTGCTCGCGAGCAACCGCGGCGGGCTGTTCATCGTCTTCTTTCCGCTCTACCTGGTCGATGTCAAGGGCTCGAGCCTCCCGGCCGCCCTCGTCATCCTGACCCTCGCGTGGGTGCCCGCGAGCCTGATCGGTCCCTGGATGGGACGACTCTCGGACAAGGTGCGCCGTCGACGCCCGTTTCTCATCGCCGGGGAAGCAGGCGCCTTCCCGCTGTTCCTCGCCGTCATCTTCGCGCCGGGCTGGCTGGTCGCCGGCCTCCTCTTCATCGCCGCCGAGCTCGTGCTCGCGATCGGCGGGCCCGCCTACACGGCCTACGTGGCGGACGTCACCCGGACGGAGGAACGAGGGTTCGGTTACGGGCTCCTGAACGCCACCTCGAGCGCGGGCGGCGTGGTCGGCTTCGTCCTCGCCGGGATCGTGACCTACGAGTACGGGCTCACGGCCCTCTTTCCGCTGGTCGTGGCCGTGATGGTCGGCACCCTCTCGGTCGTCATCTTCCTCGTCCCGGACCTGGAGCTCGCCATCCACGCCCCCCGTCGGCGGCCGTTGCGCGAGATGAAACCGGTGATCCTGTTCTCGTTCGCCGTCTCGATTCGGGCGATCGGCAGCGGGGCCGTGGCGACCTTCTACGGCTACCTGGCGGCCTCCCTCGGGGCGAACAACCTCGAGGTCGCCGTGGTGGCGATCGCGGGGCTCGTCGCGGGCGCTTTCGTCTCCATCCCGGTCGGGCGGCTCATCGACCGTCGGGGCGAGATCCGCGGGATCTGGTACGGGACAGTCCTTACCCTGATCTCGTTCGGCGTCTTCATGTTCTCGACCCACTGGGTCGAGACGGTCCCTGCGCAGGTGCTCCGGAATTCCGGTCTCGCGCTCGTCGGAACGGGGATGTCCGCGTGGGTCGCGCGCATCGCGCCGATCGACCGTCGGGCGGAGTACATGGGGGTCTTCTCGCTCATCAACTCCTCCTTGTGGAGCGCGGGACCCCTCGTGGGAGCGATCGCGATCGAGTTCTGGGGCTATCTCGGGCTCTTCGTGATGGCGATCGTGACGACCGCCATCTCCCTCGCCTGGATGGAGATGCTCTACGGCGAGATGGGGATCCGCGCCCGGCTCCAGCGGGTGAGCGCCCCGACCGCGCCGCCGTAGGGGAAGGCGCCCGCGCACGTTCTTATACGGCACGTCCGTCCCGCCAGCGTGCCCCGCTTGACCCACTTCGCGGACGCCACCGCCTCGCTCGACGACGCCGAGTTCGCCATCTTGGGCGTGCCATTCGACCGGACGACCTCCTTCCGCCCCGGCGCGCGCTTCGGGCCGGATGCAATCCGCGCCCACTCCTGGAACTTCGAGTCGTACGACCTCGAGACCGGTCTTGACCTCTCGGAGGTCCCGGTCCACGACCTCGGCAACACCGAGGAGTACGGGAACGCGACCGAGATGGCCGACGGAGTCCGGGACGTCCTGCGGCCAGTCTACGCCGCCGGGAAGTTCCCAATCGTGCTGGGGGGCGACCACGCCTGCGCGCCGCCCTCGGTGGAGGCGTACCCGGACGGTGCCCCGAGCTTGGGGGTCCTCTACCTGGACGCGCACATGGACTTCCGCGCGAGCTACCTCGGCGACCGGCGCAGCCACGGTTGTTCCGCCCGCCGGATGCTCGAGAAGGTCGGGGCCCGCAACATCGTCGTCTTCGGGGTGCGGTCGGTATCTCGAGAGGAGATGGACGACAACCGAACGATCGGGATGAGCTACGTCACGGCGCACGAGATCGACCGGGACGGGCTCGCCGCCTCGGTCCGTCGCGCGCTCAACATGCTGAAGACCGACCGGCTCTACATCTCCCTCGACATCGACGCGATCGACCCGGCGTTCGCGCCCGCCACCGGCACCCCCGAGCCGTTCGGCCTCACGCCCCGCGACGTGAAGTTCATCATCGGCGAGGCTGCGCCGCGGCTCGCGGGGATCGACATCATGGAGGTCTCGCCGGAGTACGACCGAGGGAACACCAGCCTCCTCGCGGCCCGGCTCGTCCGCGAGACGATCGTGCGCGTCGCCCACGCGCGGAAGGGCCGCTAGCGGCGGACGCGATGTCGGCCTCCCCGCGCGACGGACGCACGGTCTCCCGAGGAGCGGAGGCGTCGTTGCGGGCCGTCGACTGGTGGGGCTTCCCGGCCCTCCTCAAGGAGCGAGACGAAAAGCAGTACCGGCCGAAGGCGCTCGATGAACGGATCCGCCGAGAACGTACCCGGACCGAGGTCCGGCTGTTGGTGGACGCCCGGCGCCTCGGGGTCCGCACGCCGCTCGTCTACGACGTCGACCTCGCGAAGAGCCGGTTGACCCTGGAAGAGCTCCCCGGCCCCACCCTGAAGCAGCTCATCGAGGACCCGAACCTTCCGCCCGCGGAGCTCGTGACGGCGGTCCGGTCGTTCGGCCGGGCGCTCGGGCGCCTCCACGCTGGCGGCATCGCGCACGGCGACCTCACCAGCTCGAACGTGTTGTTCCCCGATGGCGCCAGCAGGGCGCCCGCGCTCATCGACCTCTCGATGGGGACGCGCAATCCCGGGCTCGAGGAGCTCGGGATCGACCTTCACCTGGTCGAGGAGGACCTGAGGGCGCTCTCGGCCCGGTCGGAGGCCCTCGTGAAGGCCTTCCACGCGGGCTACGGAGAGGGGAACCCCTCGGGCGCCAAGGACGCACGGCTTAGGGCGCGGCAGATCAAGGGCCGTATCCGCTACGCGTAGCCGGAGGCGCCCTCAGTCGGACGGTTCGCCGTCGACCGAGACCTCGGGGCCGAGTTCAGGAAGCAGGTGGATTCCCGTCGGCACGGTCGGCGCGCGGTACTCGGTGAGCGGCTTTCCTCCGATCCGGAGCACCCGCTCCGCCACTCCGCGGCAGTAGCCGCACACGTCGCACGATGTGTGCTCGCAGTCGACGGCCGCGACGTGCCGGAGGAAGTCCTCGGGGAACGCCGAATTGTCGATAGAAATCTCGCGGAGAGTTCGGAAGGCGCGAGCGAGCGCGGTCACCTCCGCGGTGGGGGTGCGGGCCCGGACCCGTTCGAGCGCCTGGAGCGGACCCTTCACCTGGACGAGGCTCAGGATGTCGGTCAGGTCGCCCGGGTAACGGCGGGCCGCGTAGGCGCGGGCCGCGCGGACGAGCCAGTCAGTCGAGCGATTCCGCCCCGAGACCTTGAACCGGTGGACGCCCGCCTCTTCGTAGACCGCGAGGTCCTCCGGCCGTACGAAAACCCCGGAGATGAGCTTCCCGGGGTCGCGGACGTACTCGAGACCGCACTCGAGGATCGGGTACTCGAACATCGGGCAAGGGGCCCCGGGCTGAGAGGCAAGCGAGGAGGTGCTGAGGTGGTGGGCCCGGTAGGGACAGGAGGGAAGGCAGCTCTGGTTCACCAGGACCTCGACCTCCGCCCCGCGGCGCACCAAGCCCCGGATCAAGCGGAAGTCGCGGTTCCCCTCCTCGAGCACGACCGTCCGAGCCCCGAGGCGAAGGAAGTAGTCCGCCTGCGTCACCGAACGGATACGGGCGAAGGTCGACACAGAGATCGGCACATCCGGCCAGGCCGACCGGATCGCCTCGATGACCGCCGGGAGCGCCACCACGAACCCGTCCACCCCGAGGTCGAGCAGCCGGCTCACGTCCCGCAGCAACCGGTCGATGTACTCGGGCTCGTACTCGTGGAGCCCCAGGTCGCTCGAGTTGAGGGTCGCGAGGAACGCCCGGCCGTAGCGATGCACGGTCACGAGGTGGGCGCGGAAGCGCTCCGTGTCGATGTGAGGGAGAATCTGCGGTGGACGCCCTCCGCCGGTGAGGCTCACCGGGAAACCGCCGAAGAACGAGGAGACCGGGAGGTCGGCCGTCTCCTCGACCAGCCGGTCGTCGAAGTTGGAGGCGAGGACGAGTTCCATCGACGGGGGCCATGGCCGGGCGGACGTTAGCTCCTTCCCGCACCGGTGCGGGAGAAAGGGCTTCTCTCTCGGTGGGGATGGGGCCGCGTGGTGGAGGTTTCCGGGGAGCCTGAGTCGGTCCGAGCGCTCCGGGCCGAACTGGCGCGCATCGACCGGGCGATCGTCATGCTGCTCTCCGCCCGACTCACGGTCGCGGCGCGCGTCATCGAGGCGCGGCGAGAGCGCGGACAGTCCGTGACGCTCGTCGCGCAGGAGCGGGTGGTGCTCGAAAGGGTGCGGGATTGGTCGCGCGACTTGGACGTGCCGGCCAGCATCTCCGAAGGCCTGTTCCGTTCGCTGATCGAGGCCGGAAAGGAACGATGCCTCGGCGGCGACCCCGCGGCCGGTTCGTTGGCCAGGGCGCTGACCGCGGGACCCAGCCTCTCGCGCCCCCGGGCGAATCGTTCGGTCCCGGTCCCCGGGTAGCGCGGGAGCGGCTCCCCCAAGGGGCTACGAGAGTTCGGCCTCGACGAGGTCGTCCCCGTACCGTCGGTCGATCAGATTGCGGGTCGCGTGGCGGAGCAACTCGAGCGTGGTCGAGCGCCCGACTCCCAGCACCCGAGCGACGTGGGCGAGGTTCGCCTTCCGGGGATAGTCGAAGAATCCGAGCCGGTGGGCGACCCGGAGGGCCTCGTCCTGCCGTGGGGTCAATCCGCGTCGGCCGCGGTAGGGGGCGGCACCGGTCAATTGGACACGTTCCCTCCTTCGGCCCGGCATCGCGAGCGGGGCGCGGCTCGGCTGGCGGCTCCGAGGGAGAAGCACGGTGACGGGCGTCGGTCCCTCCGACGGCCGGCCGCCATGGAGCCGGCAGTTGGTGCAGAGACCGCCGGAGGCAAACGCGGCCTCGCATACCGGCGGCATGGGACCGATCGTCCGTACGAGGGCCCGATGGGCGCTCACGCGTGCGACCAGTGTGTTGCGCGGGCCGCACCGGTCCGCGAGGTCCGAAAGGAGCCGGTCCAGGCCATCGTCCGTCGTCTCGACCTCCACCCATCGCAGGAGTCGCTGGGGTGAACGACCCCACGGGCGGCAGGTGATCAGCCGGCCGCGCGCACGATGGGCCCGGAGGGCCTCCCGCAAGCGGTCATCGAACGGGGGCGCGTCCAGACGCGCCTCCACGACCGTCCCCGCGGACCACTCCCCCCACCGGGGGGGCTGATGCGAACGCGAGCGAGTCGGGCCTTGGGTGGCGGGAGGACGGTGAGCGGCGGGCACGGGGAACGCCCATCCGACCCGTCGCGGGTTGAATACGTTGGGGGGCGGGATCAGCCGACCACGCGCAGGCGGTCGAGGCCACCGGCGAGCGCCGCGGGCAGCTCTTCGATGAGGTCGCTCGCGACCAGGCCGAAGCTCTTGCGAGCGGCGACCCGCAACCCGGCCTCCCCGACCCAGTAGCTCCCGAGCCGCGCCGCGTGGAGGGGCCGGAGACCTTGGGCCATGAGGCCGGCGACCACGCCGGCGAGCACGTCGCCCGCTCCACCGACGGTCATCGCGGGATGGTGGTGGACGTTCTCGATGAGGCTCTCGCCGTCGGTGAGGAGGTCCGGGGAACCCTTGACGATGAAGGCGATTCCCCGCTCCTTCGCGAGGGTGACGGCATACTGGCTCCGCTCCACGCTCGCGCTGGCCGCCGGTCCTCCAAAGATCCGGGTGAACTCCCCGGCATTCGGCGTGCCGATGATCGTCGGCCCCTCGGGACCGGGGCGGATCTCGTCGACCTTCGGTAGTGAGAGGAGCCCGTCCGCGTCCACCACCATCGGGAGGGTACCCGCGAGCTCCCGTTCGAGGTCCCGCAGTGCTTGGACCGTCTCTGGGTGAGCGCCCGCCCCCATGCCCACGGCGACCGCCTTGGGCGGAGCCGCCCGAAGGAACTCGAGCACCTCGGGGACGTCGGTGGGACGGAACCGGTCCGCCCCGACGGCCTTCACGATCAGGTTCGGGGAGAACGACTGGATCCGCTCGGCCGCGCCACCGGGAGCGATGACGGTCGCGCGTTCGGCACCGGACCGGAGCGCGGCCATCGCGGCGAGTCCGGGCGCCCCCGAATATGGGCCACCGCCGATGACTAGGAGGCGCCCGGACCGGCCCCGGTCGGTCCGCCCGTCCGGAGGATGGAAGAAGTGGAACTCCCCGGGGCCGGTCCGCCGCCAGGCTTCCGGGGGGATGCCGATGTCGCGGACCGTGACGTCGCCCGCGGTCTTGGGGTCCATCTCGGCCTTGACCGCGGTGAGCGTCACGGTCCACGCGGGATGGAGGCCCTTCGGGTCGCCGACCCCGGTCGGAAGGTCGATCGAGAGGACGGGGGCGCGGGAGGCTGCTATCGTCTCGACGGCCTCACGGATCGGCGAGCGCATCTCGGAGCTCTGACCCGTGCCCAGGAGCGCATCCAGGACCAAGGGCATCGAGGAAAGCTCCTCCGGTCGGGGAAGCCGAAGGTGGATCGCGAGTTGGCGCTCGATCCGCTCGAAGCAGCGTCGAGCGGCCCGGGAACGGATCTCGGACGGCGGGCGCACGAGCCACACCTCGGGCGAGTAACCCCACTGGTGGAGGTAGAACGCCGCCGCGGTTCCGTCGCCCCCGTTGTTCCCGGGGCCCGCGACCACCGCGACCCGCGCGGGGGGAGGGGGTAGATGGTGGGTCGCCTCCTCGGCGACCGCGCGGCCGGCGTTTTCCATCAATGCGTCGAGCGTAACGCCGAGGGCGACCGCGTTCTGCTCGACCACGGCCATCTCCTCGGCGGTGAGGGGGCGAGGGGAGCCGGCCCACATGCGCGTCAGGCGGGAGGAGTGCCCTCGGCCGCCGCGTCCGGTGTGGAGAATAGGTTCACCGAGGCCGGGAGAAGGTTCCGGCGCGCGAGGTACTGCGACTGCGTGCGGCTGTAGCGGAACAGGATGTCGGCCTTTCCTTCCTGGAAGCCCCAGGGCCGGAGGATCAGCAGATCCCCCTCGCGGATCCACATTTTCTTCTTCATCTTCCCGGTGATCCGCCCCATCCGGGACGACCCGTCTTCGCAGACGACCCGGATGCGCGCCGCTCCGAGGAGCTGACTCGCGACGCCGAAGACCTCCCCGCGGTCACGGCGGGGGAGCGGCAGACGCCCGACCTCTTCGCCCCCCTCCACCACCTCGACCGCGGGAGGCAGCGGGGGCGCTTCGGTCGGGGGCGGAGACTCGGGCGGGTCGGGGGAATCCGGCACGGGCGGCGAAGAGGACCGCAGTATTTCAAGAGGGCGCCCGGCGAGGGAAGACCTTGAGCGGATTCTCCTCGAGGATCCGCCGCTGATCCGATTCCGGTATCGGCAGCGCCCGGAACGCCTCCAGGTTTGCGCGGATTTCCCGCACACCAGGGCCGGGCCAGTCGGTCCCGAACAGGACCTTCTCGGTGAGCCTCGGCAGTTGGGGGAAGTAATCGAGCAGCCGCGCGGGAGGAACCCCCGACACCTCGAGCCAGACGTTCGGGAACCGGCGGGCGAGAAAGACCGCCGTCTCCATCCAGATTGGACGACCGCCGTGAGCGAGGACGATCGTGAGGTCCGGGAAGTCGAGGGCAACGTCCTCGACGAACATCGGGTCGGAGAACCGGTTCCGCGCGCGGGGAAACACCGAGGTCCCGGTGTGGAAGATGACCGGAAGACGCTCCCGCGTGCACGCGGCGTAGAGCTCCTTGAGGTGAGGGAGGGTTCCATCGACGTAGGCGTTCGGACGGAACAGCTGGTGCGGGGGATGCAACTTGAGGGCTCGGAGATGGAGGTCGTGGACGAGGTGGCGGACCTCCGCGGCCGGGTCGGGGTGGTCCGGCCGAATCCCTCCGGTCGCGATCAGCCGCTCGGGGTCCGCACTCGCGTACTGGCTCGAGAAACTGTTCGCCTCCTCAGTGTAACCGATCACCTCGGGCGCGACGTAGTTGATGATGACCGCCCGCTCCACGCCGCTCCGGTCGAGGTAGTCGAGGAACCGCCCCGGCTCACGGAGCATTCGGTCCTTGTCGGCCGGGAGCCCGGAGAGCATCGCGACCGCGTCCGGTCGCATCTCCCAGATGGGGTTGATGTGGATGTGACAGTCGGTGACGCCCATCCGCCGACCGGACCGACCGGCCGATATAAGGGGCGAGGGGAGTCGTGGTGTCCAGACGAGAGTTTATCCGCCCGGCCCTCCGTCGCCGCTCGATGTCGGCGGCCCCCGTCCCGAAGGTGATGCCCAAGCACCTCAAGGCGACCTACCTCGCAGACCAGGAGTACCTTCTCGAAGAGACCCGGGCGACGGGGCTCTTCTACTTCCCCGGGCCAGTTCTCTGGCTCATCGTCTTCGGTCTCCTGGGCTGGTGGACGACCGCCTGGTACAAGGGCTGGGGCGGCCAGCTCTCGGTCTACTCGAACCTCCTCCAGAAGCTCCCGTCCTCCGTCCATCGCTACGTCTTCTACCTGTTCGCCCTGCTCATCCTCGTCGGGCTCCTCTTCCTCCTCGTCCGGTACCTCCGGTGGATCCGGACCGTCTACGCGGTCACCTCGCGCCGGGTGATCGTGCAGCGGGGGATCTTCGGCCGCGACTTCGACGAGATCCCGGTCCTTCAGGTCCGCGGGGTGGACGTCCGCCAGACGGTCGGCCAGCGGATCTTGGGCTACGGCACGGTCCGTGTGAGTTCCGAGGGCGGCTCGCGGCTCGGGAACGAGGACTGGAAGGGAATCCCGAAGCCGTTCCGATTCCAGAAGCTCATCGAGAACGCCGCGCAGTCCGCGGCGACTCCGAGCGCGGGGCCGGTCCAGTGGGCTTCGCCGAAGCGCTGAACGACCCCCCTCCGGCCCGCCGCCTTCAGGGTTAAATGGGCGGTTCCGCCTGACGGCGGCGATGGCGGACGACTTTGACGTCATCGTGGTCGGCGCCGGTATGGCCGGCAGTTCCGCGGCGATCCGCCTTGCCCAGGGAGGGGCCAACACGCTCCTCTTGGAGCGCGGCGCCGAGCCCGGGACGAAGAACCTCTCCGGAGGGATTCTGTGGGGCAGCGACCTCGACCGGATCCTCCCCGACTGGCGGACCGAGATGCCGCTCGAGCGCCACCTCGTGCGGAAGCGATTCGGGTTTCTGACGCCGGAGTCCGCCGTCTCGTTTGACCTTCAGGACGGCGCCTGGCGGCAACCCCCCTACTCGGCCTACTCCGTCCTTCGCTCGCGCACGGACGCCTGGCTGGCCAAGAAGGCGGAGGAGGCCGGAGCGACCGTGGTCGCCTCCGTCCCGGTCGAGCGGCTCAACTGGGAGGGCTCGCGAGTCCACGGCGTCATCCAGGGCGGCGAGAAGATGACCGCCCCCGTCACGATCCTCGCCGACGGAGCCAACTCCCGGCTCTCGCTCGGTACACCGATCCGGCCGGACCCGCACCTCTCGCCCGACTCGACCGAGCTCGGGATGAAGGAGGTCTACCAGCTCGACCCGAAGACGATCGAGGACCGCTTCCAAGTCGGGCCTGGTGAGGGTCACGCGGAGGAGTGGGTCACGGGGATCTTCCCGGAGGGAGTGATGGGCGGCGGTTTCCTCTACACCAACCGCGACACCGTCTCGGTGGGCCTCATCCTCCAGCTGGGTTCGCTCAAGGGGAAGAACGTCTATTCGCACGACCTGATCGAGCAGTTCAAGGCGCATCCGGCGATCCAGCCGCGCATCAAGGGCGGGCAGCTGGTCGAGTACGGAGCGAAGCTGATCGGTTCGGGTTGGGCCAGTCGGCCGAAGGCGTTCTACGGCGACGGGTGGCTGGTCGCGGGCGACGCGGCCGGGTTCATCTTCTCGAACGGGCTCGTCATCCAGGGGATGAACTACGCCATCCGCACGGGCCTCGAGGCGGCCGAGACGGCGCTCGCGGCCCGGACCGCGGGGCGCTCCTCGGCCGACCAGCTCGCCGAATACCTGCGGCGTCTCGAGGCGAGCGGGATCCTTCACGACTTCCGCGACTTCGAGCGGCTCGACCGGGTGAAGTGGAACCCAAGGATCTACTCCCTCTACCCGCGGGTCGCGGCGCAGCTCTTCCACTCGCTGATGAGCGAGAGCGGCGGCCCCAAGCGGCGTGCCCGCCGCATCCTGAGGGACGTGCAGAAATCGATGGGCCTCTCGCTGATGGACCTCGCGCGCGACGGGGTCGAGATCGCCTGGGACATGTGAGAAGGGAGGACCCCCCGAAGGCCAGAGCGGGTCCGCCGGTCGCACGGCTCCCGCTGCCCTCGTCGCGGCTCCGGTCGGTAGGTCGGCGCCTTGCGAAGGCCCGTGAATGCCCGCCCGAGGGAGGACGAACTAGTCCCGGCATCCCTCCGTGAAGGCCCGCCGAAGCTCAGAACCGCATCCCACGGACGACGGGGATCAGCACCGCGGCCGCCCCCACGACCACGAGCCCGAGCCCCATCCCATAGCCGAGAGTGGACGGAGCGAACGTCGTGGCCATCAATCCGAGGGCGACCGCGCCCACGGCGCTCGCTCCAGCCGGGAAGAGCTCGAAGTTCGAGACGACCCGTCCGACCGCCTCCGGCGGGGCGACGGCCTGAAGATACGAGTAGAGGAGCGTCGACGGGATCCCGCCCGCGAACCCGACGAGGAACCAGATTCCGGCGCTGGGGAGGAGCGCGGGGAGGGCGACCACCCCCGCGACCATGGCCAGCCCCTGGGCGATGGTCGCGGCGACCAAGAAGAGACCGAGGTGCCTCCGAGGATTCCACCGGCCGACCGCCAATCCACTCGCGATCGCGCCGAACATGTAGGTGGTGAACAGGAGCCCGTACGCGAAACTCGACCCTCCGAAATCCTGGTTCGCGAAGAGGGTGATGAGGAGGAGCGGAGTGCCGAGGAAGAACCCTTCCGCCGCGAACAGGGCGCCGATCTGAAGGAGGGGTTTACCCTTCTCCCGACCGAGGATCGACCAGCCGTCGACGAGGTCGCCGAAGAGGCCTCGCTCGGTCGACGGAACGGACGGGATCCTGACGAGCGCAATGAACCCCACCGCGACGACCAGCATAGCGGCCCGAAGGAAGCCCCCGCCGGCCGGGCTGAACGTGATGAGGGTGAGGGCGCCGAGCCCATAGCCCACGAGGGAGCCGACACCGGTCACCGCCGCTTGGACGCCGTTCGCCCGGAGGAGGTTCTCCTTTCCCATCAGGATGCGAGGGACGGTGTTGCCCGTCGTCCACCAGAAGTCGTCGAGAATGGCCATCGCGGCGACCGCCCCCAAGAGGAAGGCGACCGAGAGCGACCCCCGAACGATGGCTACCCCGACCGCCGCGGCGATGACTGCCTGAAGCGGCAGGACCACCAAGAAGATCGACCGCTTGTCCCGGGCCCGGTCGGCGAACGGCCCCGCGATGAACGTGAGCGAGTAGATTCCGTACTGAAGGAACAGGACTAGGCCCGCGAGCAGGAGAGTTCCCGAAATCTGGTAGGCGAGCCAGAGGACGGAGATGCTCCAGGCCGTGTAGCCGAGGTTGCTGGTGAACTGGCAGCCGAGCCAGAGGGCGAAGCCCCGATGGGTGAG
>DASPQC010000012.1:0-29410 GCA_035625165.1 Thermoplasmata archaeon
GCGGACGGGAGTCGGTCGAGGTCGTCCAGGATCCCGTCCCCGATCGCCGTGACCAGAGCCACCCGGTACGGGCCGTCGACCATCGCGGCCGCGTCCCGCGTGACGGGGGCGAGCGCTCGCAGCGCGGTCAGTACCTGAGCCGGCTCGAGGACGAGACAGAGGAGGGCGGAGGAGGTGAACAGCTGAACTAGGTTCACGCCGGCCGCCGCCAGCCGTTGGGAAACTTCGGCAACAATTCCGGGCCGCTGGCGTCCCCCGGGGACGCGGAGACGGATGAGGCGGAGCGGGCGGAGGACGGTGAGGGCTCGGTTGCGCCGACCGGGAGTCGCGGGGGAGATGGTGGTCACGACGGCCGGGTCGTCCAAGGACCGCACGCGAAGGACGATCCCGTGGGCGCGTGCCGGTTCGATCGTCAGCGGATGGAGTACTCGAGCCCCGAACTGAGCGAGCTCCTCGGCCTCTTCGTACGAGAGGTCCCTCAGCGGCCGTGCTCCCGGCACCTCTTTAGGGTCCGCCGAGAAAACCGCGACCTGCCGTTTCACCAGCTCGACGCGGGACGCGTCCAGGAGCGCGCCCAACGCCGCGGCCGCGTAGTCCGAGCCTCCACGACCGAGGGTCGCTACGCGCCCTTCGAGCGAGCGACCGAAGTAGCCGGTCACCACGGGAACCGAACCACGAGCGAGGACCCGACGGACTCCTCGGCGGACGTGGGGTCGCGAGCGGTCGAACAGGATGCAGGAGGCTCCGTAGGTGTTGTCCGTGATGAGGCCTAGGTGGTCGGCCTCCAGCGGGGTCGCAGGGATGCCGCGGTCCGAGAGGCGGGCGGCCAGCCAGTGGACCGCCAACCGTTCCCCCTGGCTCAGCACCCGGTCCGAGAGCGGAGCGTCCGCGCGCGGGGTACGTTCGACCGTTCTGAGCAACTCGCGCAACCGCTCGAGCTGTCGGTGACCCGCCGGCGGGAGTCCGGGGTGCGCGGAGGCGATTCTGTTTAGAAGGCCCGCGTGGCGCCGCACGGCCCGTGGATGGGCGAGGGCCTGACCCAGCAGGTCGGTGATCCCCTCCCGGGCCGATGCGACCACGACGACCGGCAGGCCCTCCGTCCGCGTGCGCCGTACGTCGTCGATCACCCGTTCGGGGTCGTTCAACGATGCGCCGCCGAACTTGAGCACGACCGGGGAAGTGGGCCGGCTCATCTCGGGCCGTTCCTCCTTCCGAGCAATCCTTCCTCGGCCACCAGCTCGGCGTTCAGGACCGAGCCGCCGGCGCCTCCCCGCACGGCGTTGTGCGAGAGGACGAAGAACCGCAGGAACGGAGGCTCCCAGCGGACACGGCCGACCACCGCGGCCATGCCCCGGGCTCGGGCGGGAGAGCCGGTCCAGCGGTCCCGGAGCGGCTGGGGTCGGTCTTGTTCCGACCGCAGAAGGATGGGTGGGTGGGGAGCGGTGGGTAGGGCTTTCCCCCGGAGAGGGTCGAACTCCTCCCAAGCCCTTTCGAGCTCCGCTCGGGCGGGCCGGCGGGTCGCCTCGACCGTGACGGCTTCGAGGTGCCCCTCTCGCGTTCCCACCCGGACGCAGTGGGGAAGCACAGGGAAGGGGACGGGGACGACCCGGCCCGCTCGGAACACCCCCAGCAGCCGGGCGGTCTCTCGGGCCATCTTCTCCTCTTCCTCCCGGATGAACGGCACGACGTTGTCGGTGATCGAGAGCGACGGGACGCCGGGGTATCCCGCACCCGAGAGCGACTGGTAGGTCGCGACGTGGACGGAACGGGGCCGGAGCAGGCGCACCAAGGGCGCAAGCCCGAGCACGAGGCCGGTGGTCGAGCAGTTCGGGTTGGTGACGAGGGGCGCCCTGCCCTTCCCACGCTTGAGGAGAAGACGCAGGTGGGCCGCGTTCACCTCCGGGACCAGGAGCGGGGCCGTCTCGTCCATGCGATGGTCGGCGGCGTTCGAGAAGACCGCTACCCCCCGCCGCACGAGTTCCGTCTCGACCGGGCCGGCGGTCCCCGACGGAAGCGCCGAGAAGACTAGGCGGACCCCCGACCGCGCGAGGGCCCCCGGCGTGAGCCGGGTGAGACGCTGCGACTCGAACTTCGACGGTGGGGCCTCCGCGAGCTGCCAGGTTTCGCCGAGCGTTCGGCCCTCGGAGCGTTCGCTCGCCCCCAGCTCGACCAGGTCAAAGAGAGGGTGGTCCTCCAAGAGACGGACGAAGTGCTGGCCGATGTATCCGCTCGCGCCCAGCACGGCACAGGGGAGCCGGGGGTCGGTCACCGGACGTACCCTCCTCGGAGGGCGAGGTCGGCCAGCGCGATCGCCGTGACCGACTCGAGCACGACCACCGCCCGGGGGACGATGCACGGGTCGTGGCGGCCGGTGACGGTCAAGCTCGCCTCCTCGCCGGAGGCGAGGTTGACGGTGCGTTGCGGGCGGGCGATGGACGAGGTCGGTTTGACCGCGGCGCGGAAGACGACCGGCATCCCGGTAGTGAGCCCCCCGAGGATTCCTCCCGCGTGGTTGGAGGAGGTGCGGACGGACCCCCTTTCCCAGACGAACGGGTCGTTGTGTTCGCTCCCGCGCATCCGGGCGGCCCGGAACCCGGCGCCGAACTCGACCGCCTTCACCGCGGGAACTGAGAATACGAGGTGGGCGACCTCGCTCTCGACCGAATCGAAGAACGGTTCTCCGAGTCCCACGGGGAGGCCGAACACTCGCACCTCCACGATGCCCCCGACGCTGTCACCCTCTCGGCGGGCGTCGGCGATGGCGGCCTCCATCCGGCGAGCACCGTCCGGGTCGGGGGAACCAACCTCGTTCGACCGGCTCACCCGCTGCAGGGTCTCTAGGGAGGCATCGTCCGACACCGAGGCATCGACGTTCCCGATGGACCGGGTGAAGGCGACCAGCTCGACCCCCAGAGGAAGGAGGACCGACTGGGCTACCGATCCGGCGATCACCAGCCCCACCGTCATCCGGCCCGAGAAGATGCCGCCCCCGGAGAGGTCGGCCTCCGGTCCGTATCGCACCCGGGCCGGGTAGTCGGCATGGCCCGGACGTGGAGTGTCCCGAATCCGGTCGTAGGGCTCCCGGCGGACGTCCTCGTTCCGCACGTGGGCCCGGAGCGGCTGGCCGTTGGCATGTCCCTCCCGAACGCCAGAGTCCAGCACGAGGAGGTCCTCCTCGTGCCGACGCGTGGCGAGTCGTCTACCTACCGGGCGACGGCGGTCCAATGCGGCTTGGATCATTCCGGTGTCGATCGGAGTGCCTTCCGGAACCCCTTCGATTACCACGCCGACCTCGGGCCCGTGGCTCGACCCGGTCAAGGTTACTCGAAATCGAGCACCATACGACATCATGCGACCTCCACCTCCGCTCCGAGCGAACGCAGCGTGTCCCAGAACCCGGGGAACGACTTGCTTACCACCGATGCGTCCTCGATAGTGGACGGCCCCTCCGCTGCGAGCGCCCCGACGGCCGCGCTCATCACGACCCGGTGGTCGGTCTCGCCCCGGAGCTCGAAGCCGTGACGACGACTCGTTCCCCGAACGAGGAGGTCTCCCCTTCGGTCGACCACCGTGGCTCCGATCGCGCGGGCGAGCCGTTTCGTCGCGCCGCGGCGGTCGGATTCCTTGTCGGCAACCTGCGGAGCCCCTCGGAGGTGGCTCGTCCCGTCGGCGAGCGCCGCGAGGACGCCGGCCAGCGGGTAGAGGTCCGGCGCTCCCGTGAAGTCGAAGTCGAACGCCGAGATGCTCCCACCCTCTACCGTGGCGGCGTTGTGCTGAGTGGATACTCGGACGTCCGCGGCGCGGAGGAGGTCGAGGATCGCCAGGTCGGCCTGGGGCCACCTCGGGGAGATCCCTAGGACTCGGACGGCGCCGCGTGAGACGGCAGCCGCGGTGAGCAGATAGGCCGCGGAGGAGGCGTCGCCCGGAACCGTGAAGGAGTTCCCGTGGTAGGCCTGCCCGCCCGGGATCACGAACGTGCGACCTCGACGATCTGCCTGGACCCTGTGGCAGCGAAGCACCGAGAGCGTGCTCTCGAGATAGCCTTCGGAGACGATCGGACCGACCAGCCGTAGACGTGAACTCGGCTCGAGCGTGGGAAGAGTGAGGAGTAGAGACGACGCGAACTGGGAGCTCTTCGAGGCGTCGAGCTGGAGGGAGCCCCCGTGAATTGGCCCTCGAATCTCCAACGGAAGGGACCGACCGTTCACGCCCACGTTTCGCACCGTAGCGCCGAGCTCTCGTAGCGCGGCGACGAGCGGTGCCATCGGTCGAACCGGGAGTCGACCGTGTCCGCTCAGTCGGGCGCTCCCGCCCGATTTCGCCGCGAGGGTCGCGACGAACCGGAGGGTAGTACCGGACTCCCCGCAATCGATGGAGATCTGGTTCGAGCTTCGACCGCGAGGTCGGAGCGTCCAGGCGGAGGGCTGACGTTCGACCCCGGTACCCAAGGCTTCCAGCGCCCGGGCGGTTGCATTCGTGTCGTCGGAAACGAGCGGGCCCTTGACCCGGTACGGCCGTTCCGTCAAGAACCCCGCGACCAGCGCGCGGTGGGTGTAGCTCTTCGACGGCGGCGCCTTCACGGTCCCGCGGATGACCGAGGGTCGAACGGCGGCCCGCGTCACGAGCCACCTCCCCACGGGAGCCGGGAGCGCCGGGAAAACTGACAAGTTCGAACCTCGGCGCCGGGAATCGGCTTCAGCGCCGCCAGCGCTTCGGAGTCCCGGTCCGAGGCGACCAAAGCCAACGCAGGCCCCAGTCCGCTGACTCCCGACGCGACCGCTCCCTGGCGACGGGCCTGCACCCGGAGCGGCCTGTAGTCGTAGCCCATTACGGACTCCACGAGTTCGGTGTTGCGCTCCATCGCCGCCCACCAGTCGCCGTTGAGCGCGAGGTCCGCCGCAACGTGGCCGTCGTCCGTCCGTTCCCGGAACCTGAGGAGCAGCTCCGGAGAGGATGGGTGGTGGGCGGTCGGCACCCACAGGACAACGCCCAGTCCGGGCTCCACCGCTCCCGAACCCAGGAGACGTAGTGTTGGATTCTCTGTGACGACAAAGCCGGGGATGAGACCGGCGAGTGCGTCGTCGAACGCACCGGTCGCGCTGACCCCCGCTTCCCGCCCGGTGCTCGCGGACCACCCCGCGACCTCCTCCGCGGTGGGCCGCTCGCCGGCCGCCCGGGCGATCGCCAGATGAATCGCCGAAGCGACCGCGCTGGAGCTCTTGAGCCCCTTCGCCACGGGAATCTCGGAGTGGAGGTCCAACTCGACCCGGAGCGGGCGACCCGGAAACCACCGCTCCACCGCCTGCACCAACGCCGTCCGCACGACGGGGGTTTCCTGCGCGTGGGCAACGATGAACTCGGACGGCCCTCCTCGCCGCTCCTCGATGGAGACCTGGGCGGTCGCCGGGATCTCGACCCCGACCGCACTACCGACGCCCGTCGGTAGCGCGTTGACCACGGTGACCGCCGCGGTCGCCTCGCCTACGCCGCGCACGGGACCTCCTCCACGAAGCGCTGCACGTCCTCCTCGGGAGGGGCGCTCCCCCACCAGAGCGCGAAGCTCGACGCGGCCTGGTAGACGAGGAGCCGCCAACCGTCTTCGTAGGTGGCCCCGCGCGACGCGGCGGACTGCTGCACGATCGCGTGGTCGGGACGGTAGACCCAATCGATGACGTGCGCACGGGGGGCGAGCAAACGGTCGAGCGGAACATCGAGTCGACCCTCGGGGGACCGCCCGGCGTTCGTGGCGTGCACCACGAGGGAGAACGAGGGACCGCCGTGGAGGGAGCCTGCGGTCGCGCCGAATTCCCGCGCGAGCTGATGCGCCGCCTCCGGCCGGCGGGCAAAGACACTTGCTGGAACCCCGAGGAGACGGGCTGCCGCGAGGGTCGCCCTTGCTGCCCCCCCGGCGCCGACCACTCCGATCGGCCCTTCATCCCATTTCCCGGCGCGTCGCAGTTCCTCGAGGCGGCGGAGCAGGGCCGCGAGGTCCGTGTTCTCGGCCTTCACTTCGCCCTCCTCGAAGGTGAGACAGTTCGCGGCCCCGCACGCCGCAGCACCGTTCCCTACGCGGGTCGCGGCCCGGAAGGCCACCAGTTTGTACGGTTGGGTCACGTTGAGCCCACGGAAGCCGTGGTCGGCGAGGGGGCCGAGGGAGGCGAGAAACTCCTCATCGCTGTCGAACTCCAGCGGCAGGTAGAGGCCGAGCCGGTGGGTCGCCTGCATCCATGCGTGGTGGATTCGTGGACTGAGAGAATGGCCGACCGGACGGCCGGCGATGCCGAACAGCGGGGGAGTTGCCTGCGCTCGGACGAACGGCCCCAGCCGGTCGACCGGGACCTGGCTGGGTTCGACGGGTGGCCGGTCGGATGCGCCCTCGACCTCAGGGAGAGAGGCGTAGGCCATCGGAAGCCCCAGTTGCCGGGACCACGCTCTGAGAAGCCCTCCCGAAGCTCCGGTCGTGTGAACGGTCACCGACCCATCCAGCCGTGAGGGGAGGCGGGAAAGGACCTCTCCGAGAAGGTCGCCGATGGAGGCAGGGAAGACCAGCTTCCCGAGCGTGCGGGTCGCAGCGAGCTCTTCTAGGCGCTGCTCCCAGCTCCGGAGCGCTTCGGACGCGATGAGATGGGACGAGAGGATGGGCACGGGAGCTCCGGGCGGGAACTCCTTCGCGGCCAGCGAGCGGTCTCGCTGCCACTCCAGGTCCACGAACTGGAACGGGAGCCTCAGGGCGCTCGAGAGGATGGCCTCCCGCTCCTGCGGCTCGTCCGACCCCTCCCCTCCCTCGGCTCGCGAGCGGTACGTGGCGATGAGAGGGAGCGGAGCGGGGAACAGCTCTTCGAGGCGGGCCTGATGGTCGGCGGCGAACCGGTCAATCCGTACCTCGGCCAGGTCGGCCCCCGCCGCGCGCGCCTCTTCAGCCTGCCGGCGGGCCTCCTCGACGCTCCGGGCGGGCAGGGAGACGACGACGGCCGGCGGTGAGGGGGTCATCGCTCTTCGATGGTCTCCTCGATCGCGTGGCCGAGATGCCGGGCGGGGGGAAGACGAACCCCCTGGACCCGCTGGCCGGGGGCGATCTCGGTGGTTGCGACCCGACCCTGGTCGGTAGAAACGCGGACGGATTCCGCCTCCTGAAGGAACAACGTGCGCGACGCTCCGGCGGCTTCCGCTTCGAGGACGACCATCGGTCGGCGCTCGACCTTGAGCCGACCGACACGTACCGGCCGCGAGCGACCGTTCGGGGTTGTCGCGAGCAGCGTGTCCCCCGGACCGAGCTCGGCGAGGTAGCGCGTGGACCCGTCGGCCATCAGGACGTAGGAGTGGGCCGCGCCGGCGTTGACCCGGAACGACCGGGGCCGGCTGAAGCGAGTACCGACCGCCTCGCTCGCGACGTGGAAGAGGAAGGCGGCGGCGCTGCCGACCAGGAGCCCCTCATCGGCGGCGAGGATGGAGGTGGTGTCGACGATCACGCGGTCGCCGAGGCCGGCCGGTTTCACGGAGCGAAGCGGGACCACCTGCCAGTCGAGCGCGAACGGCAGCTCGCGCTCCAGTGCGTGCTCGAGCTGGTCGATTTCGTCGACCGAGTGGACCGTAACGACCACTCGGTCGGCGCCGTGTTCGAGCGCCCCCAGGGCGCCCGGGACTTCCGTGACGCGCCGGGCGAGCGTCCAAAGGTGGAAGCGGCGGCCACGAGCCGCGACGAGGTTCTCGAGGGGGATGAGCCAGTCCCCCGTCCACTCAACCGCGATCGTAGCTCCATCTTCAGCGCCGTGGGCCACGGCCTGGAGCTCGGAGGCGTCGGAGACCGAGGCGATCGGGATCGGGGCGCGGCCGGGGTCACTGGGCACGAGCCGGGTGTCTTCGAGGCGATACACCTCCTCGCCCGGCAGCGCGGAGAACGGGAGGCCGGGGCGCACGACGAAGCGGAGGAACCCCCGGCGGCGGCCCCGCTCGAGGAGGGCCGTCTCGGCGGCCGCGTCAACCCCCTCGGGCCGGAGAAACACCCGTTCCTTCGTCACGTACCCACCGACCTCGCTACGACCCGTGCAGCAGAGTCGCGATCCGGCGAGCGAGCGGAGTGATCGGCCTTCGCTGGAAGAGGTTCCGACCGATGCAGATGCCCGCCCCCCCGGCGTCCATGCTGTCCCGGATGAGCTCGAGGAAGCGGTTCTCGTCATCCAGGCGGACTCCGCCACCGATCAGCACCGGTACCGGGGTAGTCCGGCAGAGCTTCTGGAACTCTGCCTTCGAGCCGGGGTAGCTCGTCTTGACGATGTCCGCTCCGGTGTCCGCGGCCGCCCGGGCGGCGTGCCGCAGCTCGTCCGGGGTGCCCCCGCTCCCTTTCTTGACGTAGGCCATACACAGGAGCGGAAGTCCGAGCTGCCGGCACTGGTCGGCCGCCACCCCGAGGTCCCGGAGCATGTCGGGCTCCTCCGGGATTCCGAAGTTCACCTGGACGGAGAGGAGGTCCGCGCCGAGCGAGACCGCTTCCTCAGCGGTCCCGACCAGGACCTTGAGGTTCGAGGTCGAGCCCAGGCTCGTGGAGGCCGAAACGTGCACGCCGACCAAGGTCGACGGTGCCAATACCGGGGCCAGTTCGCGGACGGCTCCCTTCGTCACGATCAGGAGGTCGACCCCGCCCTCCTGCAGGTCGCGCGCGAGGGGGGAGAGCTCCTCGAGCCCGTCGATCGGTCCCATCGATACCGGGTGGTCGAGCGGGACGGAGAACAAGTGGCGGTCAGCGCGGGGAAACACTCGCTTCAGCCGGATCGACTTTCCGTACATCGCAACTTCCGTTCCTCTTCCTTCATCGAGGAAGACACCGGGCGGGCCAGCCCTCCATCGTGCAGAGCACGTCGGGGTGGCGCCCTCCCGGCGCCTCCCGTTCACCAGAGCCAGGTCGCGGCGGTCCGGCCGCTTGGCCCATGCATTTCGGCACGGCCCGTCCGGTCCGCCATCGCGGGTCCGACCCTCCCGCTCCTATTTAGCCTTCGACGAACCGGTTCCGGTCGCCGCAAGGACCCCGTCGACCAGCAGCGCGTGGATGGAGAACCCCCGCAGCATCTGGTCCCACATCTGCCGACGGACCTCGGGCGTGTTCGCGAACCCGGCGACGATCTGGCCGATCCACTCGCTGTGCTCCACGTCGGCGACCACGTGCAGGGTGTAGTACTCGAGGTGCGCCTCGTCCACGCCGTAGTGCTTGCGGAACGCCGGCAACAGACGGGCGCACAGCTCCACGTTCGGCGGTTCGGAAGAGCCCGCGGCGGAGACGTAGAACGAGTTCACCCGGTTCGTGTGGAGGAAGTCGTCGATCGCAACCATCGTGTTCGGAAGGAGGGTCGCGCTCTGAACCTCCTCCCGGGAGACGCCGAGCCCCTCGCAGAACCGCAGCCAGAGCTCCGGGTGGCCGGGCGCCTTCCCCTTGGGGTCTCCCGCCTCCTCGAGCAGCTGGTCGAGGATCATCCGTCGGTAGCGGTCGTTCTTCGGCTCCCAGGAGCAGTTCGCGAACCGCTCCGCCATCGCGATCGGGACCGAGGCGAGCCACGGGTAGAACTGCTTCACCCACTCTCGGAGGACCGGCCGCGGGAGTTCTCCGCGCTCGATGCGTCCGAAGAACGGGTGGGTCTTGAAGGGGTGATTCGCCATCTTGAACTTCGTCAGCTCGTCGCGGAACCGCTCGCCCTCGAAGCGGACCCAAGGAGGCTCAGCCATCGAACCGGCGACTGGCGCGCGATATTTGGTGCGCAAGGTTCCCCGGTGAACCTCGCCGTTTATCGGCGGTTATCCGGCTCGGCCGACGTGTCAGTGGAGGACACTCCGGACCCGGTCGTTCCGGAGTTCGGCCCGCTCGCGGGCCTCCGGGTCCTCGACTCCGCCCGGTTCGTCGCCGGTCCTTGGGCGGCGACCTACCTCGGGGAGTTCGGAGCCACGGTCATCCACATCGAGGTCCCGCCCTTCGAGCCACCGTACGCCGACGCGACGCGCACGCTGCGTCCGCTGCTGCCCGGAGGGGCCCCGGGCGACGAGGTCTCGGAGTCGTGGGTCCAGTACTCCCGCAACAAGCTCTCGGTGGGGCTCGACGTCCGGTCGGAGGCCGGTCGGAAGGTCTTCCTCGACCTCGCGCGCCACTGCGACATCTGGATCGAGTCCTCCCGTCCTGGCACCTACGATAAGCTGGGACTCTCCGACCGGGAGGTCTGGGAGGCGAATCCGCGTCTCACGATCGTCCACGTCTCCGGATACGGCCAACACGGAGACGAGAAGCGGGTCGGCGCGCCGTCCTACGACTTGACCGCGCAGGCGTTCAGCGGATACCTCTCCCTCCAAGGAAGCCCGGACCCCGAGCCGCCGATGCGGTCCGGGACGGCGATCAACGATACGGTGACCGGGCTCGCGACGGCGGCGGCGGCGCTGATGGGCTACGTGAACGCCCAGAGGACCGGCCAGGGCCAGTCCGTCGACGTCGCCCAGTACGAGGTCTTCTTCACGCTCCTCGAGAACCTCGCGCTCGATTTCTTCATGCGGGGAGTGGTGCGCGCGCGCCACGGCTCGGCGCACGCTCGTCTGCATCCGTACGACGTGCACCGGGCGTCCGACGGCTGGGTTGTGGTCGCGGCGCCAACCCCGGATTCGTGGAAGCGGTTGAAGGCGCTGATCGGGTTCACCGACACAGCGTACGATGACCGCGACTTCCGTCTCACCCACCGAGGTCCGGTCGACCGTGCCATCGCGGAGTTCTGCAGGTCCCGTACCCGGGAGGAGCTGGAACATCTCGGCGAAGCGCACGACGTCGCGATCAACCGCGTGCTCGACATCGCGGACATCGCTCGCGACCCCCACTACCGTGCCCGAGAGATGTTCCTCGAATGGGACGACCCGGTGGCGGGTCGGGTAAAAGGGGCGGGGGTAGCCCCCAAGTTCTCCAACACCCCGGGAGGAGTCTGGCGGGGAGCCCCCTGGCTGGGGCAGGACAACGAGCGGGTGCTCTCGGGGCTCCTCGGGTACGCGCGGGAGGAGGTCGCCCGCCTGACGGCGGCGGGCGTACTGGGCGCTCACCGCCCGAACGGTCCACCCCATTCAGGAGGGCCCACGGTCCATCGGGGAGGTTCGGAATGAGCGGCATTTTTCCCCTCCCGGAGGACCCGATTGTCGAGGAGATTCGGGCGATCGCGGCCCGACTCGAGTTCGAGAAGCGCTACCGAGAGCTTGACCGGTCTCCCGCGTTTCCCTGGAAGGAGTTCCGTGCCATGGGTGACGCCGGGCTTCTCGGCCTCTCCATGCATCCGGCGTTCGGAGGGCGCGGCCTGACCCTCCCCCGTGTGGGCGCGGCCCTCTTCCACCTGGCGTACCTCGGGGGCACCACGTTTTCGAAGATCGCCCTTCAGCCCGAATTCTCCTCCGTCCTCGCCGACCACGGGTCCTCGACCCTCTTGGACGCGTGGTTCCGCCCACTCGTGCGCGGTCAACGGCTCATCGCCAATCAGGTGACCGAGCCGACCGCGGGCTCGGACGCGGCGGCGATTCAGCTGTCGGCCGTCCGCGACGGGGATCACTACCTCTTGACCGGGACGAAGAGCGAGGTCGCCTTCGGCCTGGACGCGCACGCCGCGATCGTCTATGCCAAGGTTCCGTCGGAAGGCGGCCGAGGGGCGATTTCCGCCTTCTTGGTCCCCCAAGACCTCCCCGGGGTTAGGCGAGTTCCGGGGGAGGGAGACCTCGGAGAGCGATGGCAGCGACGCGGTTCGGTCGAGTACGACCGGGTCGAGGTCCCCGAGGACCACCGAATCGGAGAGGAGGGCCACGCGTTCCGGTACGTTCTTCACGAGCTGACGCGCGAGCGGGCGCTGCTGGCGGCGATCTACCTCGGGGTCGCGAGAGCGTCGTTTGACGAGACGGTCCGATTCGTGGGCGACCGCAAGGCGTTCGGTCGACCGATCTCCGCCCAAGAGGGGGTGGCATTCCCATTGGTCGAAGACGCCGCCCGGCTGGAGGCGGCGTGGCAGCTGGTCCTTCGGGCTCTGGGGTCGCTCGAGCACGAGGAGCCGACCGCGACCGCCGCCGCGGCACTGGCCAAGTGGATGGCCGCGGAGGTCGCCCTCCAGGCAATCGACCACGCCATCCAGTTTCACGGTGGACGGGGGTATTCGCAGAGCCTGGTGCACGAGCAGCGCTGGCGAGACGTCCGCAGCGGCAAGATCGCCCACGGAACGACCGAGATCATGCGTCTGGTCGCGGCCCGACACCTATGGCCCACGCGGACCGACCAATCGTCTCATGCGTCGACCCCAGGCGCTTCCTCCGCGGCGCGGGCGTCCGTCGACGCGGACCCTTCCCGGCCAAGTCAACTCTAAAAGCGGCGACCCACTCAAGGCGCAATGGCCGACGCTCCCGCCTCCTACCGAAAGCTCAGCCGTGCCGAAGAGCGCGTCATTGTCCACAAGGGCACCGAGATGCCGTTCTCGGGGGAGTACGACCACTTCTTCGGGGCCGGAACCTACGTCTGCAAACGGTGCGGGGCGCCGCTCTTCCGTTCCGAATCGAAGTTCGACTCCGGTTGCGGCTGGCCGAGTTTCGACGAAGAGGTGCCCGACGCCGTCGCGCATCTACCGGACGCCGACGGCTCGAGGACGGAGATCCAGTGCCGTCGGTGTGGAGCCCACCTCGGCCATGTCTTCGAGGGCGAGCGTTTCACACCGAAGAACACCCGCCACTGCGTGAACTCGATATCGCTTCTCTTTGTGCCCGCGGAAGGGAAGGTCCCCTCTCCATAGGTTGAGACACCCCGCTGGTTTGCGGGTCACTGGTTCTTGGGCTATCGGCCCCGCACATCGTGGAGGACAAACTCGCGGACCCGTTTGGGAACGAACTCCTCGATGCCCTGGAGCCGGGCACCGTCGGTCCGTACCAAGAGAGGCAGAAGATCGTCGGGGCCGACCCAGCGGTCGACCAGCGACTGCTGACCTTCCGGGCGATTGACGTCCACGATGGTCACTTCGCGGCCGTTCTCTTCCGCAACATCGAGCACCAGTGCGGCGGCCTGGTTCTGCGGGCGGGGGATGTGCCATGTCGGCGGCTCGGTGGAATCCCCGTTCCGAGCTGCGCGAAGGAGCCTCTTCGCCTGGGGACTGTCGAACAGCCAGTTCCCGACGATCAAACCGCCCGCACGCTGGGCGACGGACAGGTTGAGGTCGTCGGTCTCCCCGATCCCCGTGTAAGGCTCTCCCGCCACGAAGAGGATCAAGTGCGCCCGGTTCGGAGAGGCCATCACGTCGGAATCTCTTGCCCCTATTTTCGCGCTTGGGGCGGGCCGGTTCAGCTGCAGTCCTCTCGCGTGATGAATCGTCCGATGTGACTCGGGTTCTGCCCCGCGGCGGGAGTTCGGGGGCGGATCGTTCGACAGAGGAGGACTCGAGGTTCGAAGGATCGGGGGCCCCTAGGGTGGGTGGAGTTCATGCGGTTGTTCGGGAAGATGAGCCGGACTCGAGGCATTCTCGTCGCAGGAGCGCCGGCCGAGCCGGAAGGGACTTGAGAAGGGTCGCGATGAGTTGTCCATGCTCACGCCGGTGCACTGGCAGCTCGTCGTGCACGGGAGGGTCCAAGGGGTGTTCTATAGAGCCCGCGTCGCCGAGGCGGCCCATCGGTACGCCGTTGCGGGGTCGGTCGAGAACCGTCCGGACGGCAAGGTCTTCATCGACGTGCAGGGCCCCCGGGAGATGGTGGAGGCGTTCCTGAGCGACGTGAGCGGACCCCGCGGTCTCAGCGACGCCCGCCGACTCGAGCGAGTGGCGGAGCTTCCGGTCTCCTCAGAACTCAGGGGATTCGAGATCCGCCGATAGGGCGCCCATCGGGGTGCTCCGCTCAATCGATGTCGGGAGCCTCACCGTCCGGGAAGTAGACGAACTCCTCGGGCGGGTCGTAGTTCGAGAGCATCGCCTGTTCGGCGGTCTGATTCCAGTCAGGGTTGTAGGGATAGGAGGACTCGTTGAACTTCGTAGAGAAGAGAACCGGCGCCCGCGGAGCATGCGTGAAATTCTGCCCCCAGATCGCGAGAGGCGCCTTACAGTCGAGGGTCGCGACGCAGCCGAGTCCGAAGCGCCACTCCATGGTCCTCAGGATCGCCTCGAAGTATCCCTGGGAGGTCGCGATCCAACCCTTCGCCGTGTAGGGACTCACGACGAGAAGTGGTACCCGGAACCCCAGCTGTTGATTGTCCGCGAGCGGCGGCTTCACGCTGTCGTAGAACCCGCCCCAGTCGTCCCAGGTGATGTAGAGGATGGAAGAGTTCCACTCGGGCGAGGTTTCGACCGCGTCAACGATGCTGGCGACGTAATCCTGGGACACGGTGTTGTTGCTCATGAGCGGGTGGTCCGAATCCTGCCCGGCGGGAATGACCCACGATATGGAGGGTAGGGTGCCGTTCTTCGCATCCGAGTAGAACTGCGTGTTCGGGACGTAATGCGACACGAATGCCCCGGTGTAGGATTCATGCTTCGCCGCCAACGGGTTCCAGTAATCGTAGGCCCTTCCCGTGGAGATGACTTGGGTCTTGTTCGCGTTCAGGTTGATGGCGATCGCCTTCGCGTACGTTCCCAGCGTGTAATCGTAGTACTTCCAGGACACGGTGGAGTTCACCAGCAAGTCCTCGATGCTCCGGGTGGCGTTGGATTCGTTGAGGTACTTGTGGTCCATCTGGATGAACGGGCCCGGAGCCTGGCCGGGCCCCTGAGTTTCGGTGGTATTCGTGATCGCAATGCTCGGGGCTTGACCGGCTACGATGTGCCAATGATTCGGAAGCGAGTAATCCAGTAGGGACGAGAAGAAATTGTCGTCCAGCGTGAACTCTTCCGCGATATCCCAGAATGTCGGTGACGTCGTACCGTTGAAGTGCCCAAACGTTTCGCTCTTATCTCCCTCGCCGATGTAAAAATCATTCATCGAGCCGTGGTTGAAGTCCGTCGTCGCGTTGTACTCTAGATGGCCCAGGTCGCCGAGGAACTCCTGAGACTTCGTGAAGTTGAAGGGCTTCTCGCAGGTCCCCTCCGGCTTGGCGGGGTTGAGCGGAATACAGTGGGACTGGTTGAGCCCTACCGACGTGTAGGGGCACACCTTGCTCTTCTGTAGGCAGTAGGTTCCGAACTGACTGTCGAACGCGTGATTCTCCAGCACCAGGAAGATGATGTGGTCGATGTGGTCCATGAAGCCCTGTTGGAGGGGAGTAAGCGCGGGGCCCGACGCAGCCGCTTCCGCCTGCTGCACCACGTAGTATTCCGTGGGAACGGTGACGATCAGCACCGTCGCCAGGGTCACCAGAAGGCTAACGGACCTCCTCCGGGCGCGCATGGTCTCGCGGGAGGACAGCCTAGGGGTTAACAAACCTGTCGAAGATAGGTTGCACGTCTCAGCCTGGAACGGTCGCCTTGCGGGTGGGAAGCGAGTAGTATGGATGAGTCGTCGACGGCGAGAAACCCAGCTTCTCTGCCAGCTTGAACGACGGAAGATTCTCCTTTCGGCACGCCCAGACCGGCTCGTATCCGTTCGCGAGACAGTGATCGACCATCGCGGTCGCCGGGAAGATGGAGAGCCCACGATTTCTGTACTCTCGCCGGGTCTCTGCGCCAAGTTCCAGCTGGCGACCGATGATGAACGAGGAGAAACACGTGCTGACGACCCTTTTCCCCATCAGCAAGGAGAATCCGACTCCGGACCTCAGGAAGTCCCCGGGGCTGTCCCAGAAGAGTTGGGGAATGACCGAACCTTGAATCTGGTCATAGACCTCGGAGTCGATTCTCTTCAGCGAGAAACCGGAGGGCAGGTCTCTCCGGCCGGCAAACGATTTCGCATCGAATCGGAAGTTCACTCGCTCCGTCCGAACGACGCGAGACGTCCACCGGTCTGGTTCGGAATCCTCCTCGGCCACTCGCTGGGGCTGGACCAAGTCCGCGCCCAGTAGAGCCCTCAGCGTTTCCTTCCAGTCGTCAGGGTAGCAGATCAGCCATCGGGCGGTCCCATGGTTGAGAGAATCGTTCTTCAGGAAGCTCCGGAGTTCTGCGTTGAAGGAGCCACTGCTCGAGCGTCCGCTGAGCAGCGTCATTCCATACTTGTGGACCACCAAGCACGTGGCTGGCTGGGTCGCGTCGTCCACGAGGATCCGCCCGCTGACCTTCCCGTCGAGCACCGCTTGTGCGAACAGGGTGTTGAAGGGGACTTTCTCGACCAGCGGCGCCACACCGGAGTATTCTCTTGGGTCAAGCTCGAGCATCTTGGGGTCCGTACCGAGAACCGGTCCTCGAGATACCGCCCGCGGATAACCTGGCCCCGCGTCCCAGTAGTCGACCCTTCGATCGCAGGGCCTGCAGCAAACGAGCTGGTGGTCGTCCCGCTCAGCCTAGGGAGCCCACTCCCCCTTCGGCTTGAAACACCGGTGCAAAGCTCAAGAAGCCGGCGCCGCATCGGGCTGGAAGAAGGCGGAATCACGCGGTCTTGCGTTCCGTCGCACGGGGTTTCGGTCCAGCGGCCACGCTTACGCAGTGCTGCTGCCCTTCTGGGTTTGGGTCTCCTCGCTGCTTCGGTGGTGGTCTCGTCGGCCGCCCTAGCCTCACCTACACCAGCATCCTCCGCGCCAGCACTGGTTCCGTTGCTCTCGGACAATTTCTCCCGAGACAGCTCCCTGAATTCGACCCTTTGGCAGGTCAATGGAACGGTCGGATCAGCATTTGCGGGCGTCAACTGTGCCGGGTGCGCGCTCGTCACGCTCGACCCCAGTTTTTCCGCGGCCGGAATGGAGATCGCCCAGGTCAATGCAAGTTATGAGATCGGGACGATCCAGAGCATTGCCTCGTTCGCACCGCCCCTCACGGTGAACGTCACGGTCAAGGGGACTGTCTCGAACGGGCACCCGTTTGTCTTTGGTCTGACCAACTCCAACGCGACCGCCGGCGTCCAGATTACCGGCAATCTCGACCCGAAGGATTGTAGCAACGAGACCGCTTGCAATGACCCCGCCACCTGCGGGATCCCGGCCAACCCTTCCATCCCGCCGAACCAATGCTACTACGGCATCTACGCGCGCGTGGGGAACGGTAACGGGAGCTGGCCCAGGACGCCGAGACTGAATTCCACGCCGAGCGTGGGGCTGGACTACGCCCTCCAGGTCTCGGTCGACTCGGCTGGAAGCGCACAACTCAGTGTTAGTCAGGGTGGAGCGCTCCTCGGAAAGGCGACCGCTTCGGTCGGAGAGGGTCCCTTCTACCTCGTCCTTGCGCAGTCGGAGGGCGCTCCGGTGCCCGGCCACGGACCCAACCAGGCGTACTGGTTGTCCGCATCCGTGGCTCCCTATGTGCCTCCCCCCGGGCCTTCCGCCTCGAGCCCTTCGTCGAGCGGCTGGCTCGTCTACGTGATCCTCATCTTGGCCATCGTGATTGTAGTCCCCCTCGTTTTCGTCTGGAACAGTCGACGGCGCGGTCTGACCGTCACCGTTCTGGACGCGGGGACGCTCGCGCCGGTCTCGGGAGCGGGAGTCTGGGCCGACGGTCCGAAGAACTTCTCCGGGAGCACGACGGGCGATGGAAGAATCGCTTTCGGAGGCATGAAGGCCGGCGACTACTCGGTCAAGACCAGTGCTACCGGATACGCTCCCTCTCCCCCCGTAACCGTCTCGGTGCAGAAGGCGACCAAGTACACCGTGAGACTCGCTCAGAGTGCGCCGCGACCCCAGGAGGGCGCCGTCATTTCCCCGTCCCCGGGAGTGACGGTCCGCCCCTACCAATCGGTGGAAGGGCCCTCAAGCCAACCGATTATGCCGACCCCCGCTCCCCTTGCAGCCCCGCCGACCTCCGCGCCCTCTCCCGCAGCTCCCCCGGAGCCCGAGGGGGTCGAGGGATGGGGCGGAGAGAGAATTCGACAGGTCATCGAGAAATTCCGGGCGGCGGGGGCCCTCAGCCCCGAAACGGCCCTCACCGCAGAACAGCTCGGCCTCTCCCGTTTGTTCGTCCGGATCATGAAGCGGCGACGGGGGCAGACCCGAGTCTTTGTCGAAGTGAACGGAAGGTACTACCTCGACGAGCGAGCCCTTCGCGAGATGAGGTGACTCCGGGCAATCACGTTGCGTGTCCGGCCGAATTCGCTGCGATAAGAGTTCGAATCGGGCTCGCAACCAGCGCTTTGCGACGCCGTGGGAGTTACTGGCGTGGGGCTGTCGCTCGCGGGAACATAGGGCACTTGAGCGCTGGCAGCTTTCCGCGGGGTAGTCGTGTGGTCCCGTGGTCTTACTCCCAGGCCTGCCATGGGTGGCCGACGGTGATCAGGGGACATCGCGTTCAGGCTTCGGCGTCCTTCGGTCGCGTCCTCCGGACCTCGACCGGGACGCAGTGGACCGAGTTGTTGCCGATCCCTCGGTAGTTCCAGTCAGCGCGCATTGGCTGCCTGCGGCCCCGCGCATCCGTGGCGCGGGCACGAAGCGTGTAAAAGCCCGGCCTCAGCAGGTCGAGCTCGACCTCCCAATGCCTCCAAGCATAGGGAGAGAGCGAGGGGCGTAGTCGAGCGGGTCGCCAAGAGAGTCGGTCGTCTGAATTGGGAGAACCCGAGACCTCGACACGGGCGATCGCCGCATCCCCGGACCAGGCGACGCCCCGGACCCGGTGACGGCCCTGCGAGAGAACGTGCCGCTCCCCGGGCCATGTGATGAGCGCCTTGACCCGGGCCGTGGTCGCCGGCGCTCTTGGACCTTCGAACGCTTCGCCCTCATGGATGTAGGTGTAGGCCCGGCCCCGGAAGTATCCCTTGAACGGCGAGGCCACGGCGGTGACTCGGGTGAGCCACTTCACGGAGGCCATCCCGTACCAGCCCGGGACGACGACCCGAAGAGGGAAGCCATGGCGGAGCTCGAGGGGACGGCCGTTCATCGAGTCGACGACGAGCGTGTCGGGGTCCGTCGCCTTCTCTATCGGCACGCTCATCTCGTAGTCGATCACGCCGTTCGCTCCGGGCTCCTTTCCGCGATCGGCGCCCCGGAGCACCACCTCGTGGACGCCCGGATTGAGACCGGCCCGTTCGAGGATGAATGCCAACGGAACTCCACGCCAGCGGGCCGTGCCTACCGCCCCATGCCCCCACAGGACTCCCTCGGCCCGCGGGGACATCGAGCTCCGGCTATTCCCTGCGCACTCCACCGTCGCCACGACATCGTGGTGGGGCATTCGCTTCAGCTGGCCCAGAGTGAGCGAAAGGCGTTGACGGACCTCGCCGTCCACGACCACGCGCCACCGCACGGCGTCCACGGCGGGGACCGGAAAGTGGCTGCGCACGAAGAACCGGTCCGTCGGGGTGATCTCGGATTCGAGCGCGGCCAGCGGCGACTCCCGACAGGGAGCGTTTCCGTCGTCCGGGCCGACCGCCAAGGGGGTGAACCCACCCCTCTTCGCCGAGGTGGGGTGCCTCGCGCGCGACTGCGAAACTCCGCGGGACGGAATTCGTTCCGCGTCGTGCCGGACTACCCGGCGCGCGCGGCCTCGAGCCATCCGTGGTACCCTTCGTCGGCGTGCAACAGTTCTGAGAATCCCTGACGTTCGAGGACGCTGATCGCGGTCGCGGACCGATACCCGTGCGCACAGTACGTGGCGAGCGGCACCTCCCGCGGAAGCTCGGAAGCGCGGAGGGCCAGCTCGCCGAGCGGGAGAGAGATCGCCCCGGGAACGTGCCCCGCGGCAAACTCATGGCGCTCTCGGACGTCCACCACGAGCATCGGTGAGTCCGACCGCAGCTTCTGGACGAGCGACCGCGAGTCGAGTCTCGGCACCGACACGGCGCGTCGGCCGGAGGCGCTCCACGTCTCGAAGCCGCCGCCCAGGGTCCCGAGAACTTGGTCAAACCCGATACGGAAGAGCTGCCGAGCCGCTGAGGCGGAAGCGAGCTCGTCCGCCTCGTCGACGAAGAGGAGGGGCCGGTCCGGCGAGAGCAGCCACCCGACCCAGGCGCTGAACGCCCCGCACTCAAAGTCGATAGCGTAAGCGCCATCGACGTGCCCGGCGTCGAACGAGACGAACCGCCGCAGGTCGACGACCTGGGCGCCCTTTTCTCGAGCGGCGTCGAATTCATCGAGGCCTAGCGAGGGCGGCGCGAACGGAGCAATCCCCCGAAGAGCCGCCCCGCCCAGGTTCACTTCCCGCATCCGCGAAAAGTACGCCGGGTAAGGACGCTGGTCGAGGATTTCTGCGAGGAACGCATCGAGGGAGGTCGCACGGAGGAGACGGTTGGTCGCCCGTTCCTCCCCGATGGTGGTCGAGTTGCCGCCGCCGGTCGCCCGCCCGCAGAACGAGCCTCCGCCATGCGTGGGGAAGACCTGGGTGTGGTCGGGAAGCCGGCCGATGCGTTCGTGGAGGGTGTGGTAGAGCTTGACTGCGAGAGGTCGGGCCCACTGGACGCCCAGAAGGTCGGTCCTCCCCGCGGAGCGGGCCATCAGCGCCCCTCCCGAGAACAGGGCGATGGGGGTGTCGTCCGGTCCGACCAGCAGGTAGGTCACGTGCTCCGGTGTGTGTCCCGGAGTTGTCCACACTTGAAGGCGATGACGTCCGATCGGGATCTCCTCCCCATCGACGAGGGATCGGTGCGGGTACTGTACAGGCGCTTCGGCGGCAACGGCGAGGGTCGCGGTCCGCTCGGCGACAACCTCTCGAGCACCCGATACGAAGTCATTGTGCACATGGGTCTCTAGGACGAGCAGATCCTCCGCAGCGCATCGGTCAATAGCGGGCAGGTACGCGTCCACGTCGCGCCATGGGTCGATGAGCGCTGCGGTGGGGGCATCCGCAATGTCGAGAAGGTAGGAGGAGTTCCCGAGGTCGTCCACCCGCCACCGGTCGAGCCGGACGCCGGGAGCGAGGGTGACCCGGTCGTAGGTCGCATCCCCGACGGCGGGGAGGAGATCGACTTCCCTGTCGGAGGGTGTGCGGCGGGTGCGAACCCCGGGACCGGCTGGGTGACGAGGCTTGCCGTGGCTGGAGGTCAACTTCGCTCCGTCCGGAGTTAGCAGGCCCCTCGGTCCACGACCTCTTCGCAGTGAGAAGCGCGATTCACGGTCAGGGTTCCCATCTGCCCGAAGGGAGCGAAATAGGTCCGGAGGGTCTCCTCGCTCGGCGCTTCGGCAATCACGTAGAGGTGGTGTTGGTGGTCCGTGACCGCGTCTCCGTGAATCTGGATTCCGGCGCGACCGGCATTCTGGATGATGGCCAGAAGGCCAGCGGCCATCTGCGGGTTCTTTGCGGGGCAGTGCTCAGCCGGATGGGTGTGCTCGGCGACGAAGAGCGGCATGGAGATTCCCCACGAAGACCTTCCCATAATCCTACCGAAATGCGAGGAATGTTCCGGCCGAGGCGGATTCTGCCGGACGTCTCGGGGTGATTGAGGGGGGATTGCCGCACGATAGCTCGCTGCTGTCGACGTGAGGCACTTGCTTATGCACCGCGACCTCAAGCGCCCGAAGCGCGGGTCACCGACCGACCGCACTCGTCACAGGGGTTTGCGTCTGGGTGAGTGAGACAGGTGTGGTATTATTGACAGGGGAGACCGACGTCGTCGGCTCTACTGCATGAATGGTCTCCAGCGCCCGGCCCTCGGGCCCGCCTGACCGCGATCGGCGGTCCGCGCCTCCCCGCTCGAAAAGGCCAGCTCAGTCGATGTCGGGCGCTTCGCCGTCTGGGAAGGAAACGAACTGTTCCGGTGGGTCGTAGTTTCCGGTCGGGGCGGTCGCGGTACCGTTCCAGTCGGGGTTGAACGGATACAACGAATCGTTGAAGTCCGTTGGGAAGAGAATGGGAGCCCGAGGTCCCGAGGAGAAGTTGAGCCCCCAGAGCGGAAGGGGGGCATTGCAGTCGAGGGCGGTGATGCATCCGAGCCCGAACCGCCACTCCATCCCTCGAAGGATCGACTCGAAGTAACCGGTCGCGTTCGGCACCGACCCCTTGACCGAGTAGGGACTCACGACCAGCAGAGGAACGCGGAAGCCGAGCTGCTCACCAAACATCACCGGCGGGTCCACATGGTCGTAGAAGCCCCCGTAGTCGTCCCACGTGATGTACATGATCGAACTGTTCCAATCGGGGGAGGATTCTAGGGCATCCACCAAGCTCGCCACGTAGTTCTGCGCGAGGGTCGAGTTGTCCGGCGGGTGGTCGGAGAACTGCCCGGGAGGTATCACCCAGGAGATGGACGGAAGCGTTCCGTTTCGCGCGTCCGAGTAGAATTGCGTGTTCGAGACGAAGTGTGAGACGAACGCCTTGGTGTAGGACTCGGCCTTGGCCGCGAGCGGGTCGAAGTAGTTGTACGCCGACCCATCGCTGGCGACCTTCGTTCCGTTATCGATGAGCGTCACCTCGATCGCCCGCTGGTAGTTCTTGGCAAGTGGCTGGTCGTAGTAGTTCCACGACACGTTCGTCCGCACGAGAAGGTCCTCTACCGCCGTCGTCTTGTTCGACTCGTTCAGGTAGGTGTGCTCGTGCGGGATGAAGACGTCCGGTGGCCAAGGGCTCCCCGACGGCTCCGCAGTGAAGTTCTGGATGATGATGGCCGGGGCCTGGCCCGCGACGATGTGCCAGTGGTTTGGCAGCGAATAGGAGAAGATCGACGAGAAGAAGTTGTCCTCGAGCGTGTACTCCTCGGCGATGTCCCAGTAGGTGGGCGCGGTCGTGCCGTTGTAGTGCCCGAATGGTATGTTCTGCGAGTTCTCCGCGTGGTAGAAACCGTTCATGAGCCCGTTGTTCCACGCCTTGATCGACGAGTTGTAGTTGTGAAGCATGGGCACTCCGCCGAGGGACCAATTCTGAGCGGTGAAGTTCCACGGCCGGATGCACGGCTTACCCTTCTCGTTCGGGAACTCGGGTACACAGGTTCCCGACGGGATGCCGTTCGCGACCGAGGGACACGCCTTGGACTTCACTTGGCAGTACGTCCCGAAGTAGGAATCGTAGGCGTGGTTCTCCATCACGACGAAGATGATGTGGTCGATGTGGTCCATGAACTCCTGTTCGATGGGGGTCAGCGCGGCCGAAGCGGCTGGTGGGGTTTCCAGCACATGGGCATCCAAGGGGACGGTGAGCAGTAGTACGGAGACCAAGACAACCGCCCAATCGTTCATGATCGTCCCACCCATCTGGCACGCGTCAGGGTCGCACGCCGGGCGGTCCTCGCGTTCGCGACCGGACAGACGGACACTTCGCTGCTATTCGACCCCAGCGGGGGCCGAGCCCCATCACGGCCGCATCAGGCTCCCGGTTTATTAACGGATGGGCGGGGTGCAGGTTCGAGGGCCAGTTCAGCTGAGTCGCGCGCGCTACCCGACGATGGAGAGCACGCAGACCGCAATTCCGAGGACGAGCGCGGGAACCCCCACCCAGGCGAGTCTCGCGGCCGTCCACAACATCTCTCTCGAGAACGCCTCAGACTCTGCCTCGAGGCTGGAGCCAATCGCGGCGTACAGCGCGCGGTCCTCTCCGTCCGCGGCTTGGTAGGTTGCGAACTCGCCGGTCGAGTTCCATTTAGACCGGTCGCTGGAAAACTTGTAGCGACCTCGCAGACCGGCGCGGCGTGCCCTGTGAAGCAGATTCCGGGCCCGACGATTCTCCATCCGGACCTGCTCGGGACGCAGATCGGAGAAGGAAAGCACAAACGCTCCAACGACGACCATGAGGATTCCGAAGACGAGGAGCGGGTCGTTCATCCTTCGACGCCCGGTGGTCCGGGATGGCCGGTGATGTCTCGCCAGTATTCGATGTCTTTCCCCTGGCTTCCCCTTGCAGATGGGAACGGCGTCGTCGGGGGGTGCACATCGGAGAAAACGCGAATCCGGGCCCGGACGCATCCGGGGAGGGGACCGATTCCCTGACGACGAATGGGCCCAGGCGCATCCATGCCCGATTGGGTCCAGTTAGACAGAGTCCCTCGCCTACCTTGGGCGCAAGTGCAAGGGCCAAAACTCTAATCCGGGACAACTCAGCGTGAGCTCGTTCTTCGACCTTGCTTCAGAGTAGCTCCATCGCTCATAGCTCAGGGCCGATTCACGAGCGCAATCGCGAGCAAGCCCACGCCTAGGAGGGACAGGAACAACTCGGTCACTTGGACCTCGGCCTCGTAGGTGTTCAGAGTCGTGCACGGGCCTTCGTACTCCATGCTGCTACAAACAGGCGCGTGAATCGGGCCCCACCAGATGGCTAGACCGCCGGCGACAAGGAGAAGCAGAGCCGCGATCGCCACCAGGACCACTGTGACCCGAGCCGCCATTCGGAGAGTTAAGAGAGACAGGGGTTAATCTTCTCGCGACCGCCCGCTCCGAATCGGTCTGGTCGCTGCCATTGAACAGGGTTGTCCTTCATCACAGAAGCAATGCGATCGGTGCGAATTCTGTCTACGGTGGACGATACCAATCAGTTCTCAAAGAGGAATCTGGAACCCATCTCTGACGACATCACCTCCGCTGCGGAGGAATGGCTCCATCGGGTTCGCGAGCGGCTGAAAATACCTCGGCTATTCCTGAAATACAGTGCGGCCGATAGTTCCCCTCGAGGGGGCCGGGTCGATGCCCTTTGCCGGGAGCGGCCAAGCGGTAGCTCTCGCATTCGCGATGGTGATTCTGGCGAGCGCGGCATCAGCTTGTATCATCACAACTGAACTGCGCACTGCCCCAATCTGGTGTTCGACTCAAGGCGCTTCCGGAGCTTACGCCCCGATGACATTTGACAATCGTACATACTGTTCCGATCCGATTGGCGTACCCGAGGTGCCGTGGGTCCATGTCGGCATTAGCCCCATCAATTTCGGTCCCACGACCAACGCCATCTTCCTCGGGTACGTGTTCTCTATCACGCCGTGGTCGTACGGCTTTAGCCTAGTGCTAAACACGACCATTGTCGAGCCGAATGGCACAATTTTCCACGGGGGTCCATACTGGACGGGTGAAGCCCGCTACTACTCGAACTCCTGGTTCGCGCCGGGCAACGCGTCCGGCGTGTACGCAGTCCCCTACGACGGAGGGAGAGGGCCGGCTTTCCCGGTCGCTACCGTGGTTCTGCTCGCCGAGGTTGGAGCCTGAACTGATCTAGTCTCGTTCTATTGAGGGCGTGCTTATTGCGGTCATCGCGCGACCTTCTGTCGTGAAATGGGCCTAGCCGGATTTGAACCGGCGACCTCCCGGTTATCAGCCGGACCGTCAGAGAAAGTGCCGTTCGGAAGCCGCCTACCCAATCTGGGACCCGGAAGACCCACCTTCAGACGCCCTCGAGCGCTCGTTCGCCTGGCTCGCCGAGATCGCGTACTCCGAGGTCAATCGGCCCTCCACCGAAACGACCTAGGTCAACCCCTTCCGGGCCCCCGGGGGCGGCCCCGGGGGCCCCCTTCTCATAATCCTGCGTTCAGGAGACTCGTTATGGCCCATATTGCGAGTGGTAACGCGAGCGGAATCCTCCAATTCGCGTTCCCGTGGCGTCACCGAACACCTTCGGGAGCGGTCAGTCGAGATTCGCGGCCCTCTCCGCCCGGCCGCTGAAGGCGCAGGGTCAGCCCTCGGTGATTCGCACGCGGCACGAACCGCGTTGCCCGCCCTAACGCGGGCTGTCCAACTCGCTCTTACCACTACCGACGATTTGGAGCCATCGGTGGTCCAGGTCGAATCTTCGAGTGTATCTTGTCCACGCATGGGAGCTCCACTTTGACGCCCAGAAGATCACGTTCCGTGTCTCATCGGGACAGTTCTGAACCTGTCGCAACGCCGCTCGGAAAGTTGCTTCGATATTGTCCTTCGTTCCGATACACACGATTAGGGTGGGAAAGCAGCGTGAGAGATCGCGGCGTGCGCTTGAGAATCCTGCGCTATTCGGGGTGACACAGGTGTCGCGGGGTATGCTGACAAGAGAATAGACGTCGATACGGCAATGATTAGACAAAGTTCCGTAAGGCCGATTCTCGTCTCTTTTCGCCTCACAGATATCACTTCCCTTCCTACGACTCAACCATCAAGGTGACGAAGCCGGTCCAATTCCAGCGGACGCCAAACTGGTTATCGGGAGCAGTCCACGAAACAGTCTCCCATGGCTCGACTCCAACGGAGGAGAAGAGGAACCCATACGTCATTCCGCTCGATTCCGTCCCAGTCCCATTCACTACCCCCGGAATCCCACAGCCATAGTAGGACCAGAAACGAAACAGCACAAAGTGGAAGTCGAATGCGCCCAAAAACGCGGCGAGACTGGACGAGTCCGTGCACTTGGGTGTCAAAGGAAACGTCTCTTTGTACTGTGTCGCGGACGCCGGCTGAAGCAGCCATGCAGGCCAGACCAGCAAGATGACAACCAACCCAGCCAAAATTAGGAAAAGAATGGCCAGAGGCCGACGGTTAGGGTCCATAACGACCCCTAACATGTGTATACCTTGAGAATACTTAGGCCTTCGTTTGGGCATTCCGCGGCGAGTGCCGCATCCAACTGGGCCAGTGGCGAGAGCGCCACGTTCGCGTCTGGGAATCGCGCTGTTTCTTTCCGAGCGAGGTTCGCTCTTCTTCTCGCGAAGTGACCACCGGGACGACTCGCGGGAGGAAGACGAACGCGCCGAGGTCCGACGACTTCGCGACCTGCGCGGGCGTGTCAATGCCGCGCGAGCGGTCGTCTCGACCTTTCCCGGCCTCTCCGAGACCCTCCAACGGGATTGGAGGAGAGCTGCTCACTTCCACGCTCGCTTCGGGATTACAGCGGCGATGTTTCTTCTCGGGGTCCCATCTGAAGATCCGGCGTCCTGGCACCGCCCGAAGGAACTGATTTACAATCCGAAAGCATCCGACTAGCCGGTGCTGAAGGAAGCGAGTGCGGTCCTTACGGAATCCGAACGCCCACTCGGGTATGCCGCTACAGTGGTCACGATTCTTGGAGTGGCCGCCGCGATTGCCTACCTGTTGACGCTTGCCGGAGTCGCTGGAGCCGAGGCAGTCGCATTCGGCGCTTTGGCCGCACTGTTGGGGCTTGCTAGCTTCTACTTGGCCGTGGCTTTACGACGGGGCTCCCGCTCCGCCGGGGTTCTCGAATCCGCTCGTTCTGATAAGGCCCGAGCCGAGGGCCGAACTTCTCAGCTCGAGGGGGAGCTAACAATCGCGAAGAAGGACGCTGCCGATGAGCGGGATCGTCTCTCCAAGATCATAGCGGATCGGGATGCTCAGATTGTCAGTCTCAAGTCGGACTTGGCGGAGGCGAGACGAATCGTTGAAGAAGAAAGACGGAGCACGGAGCGCGCCAAAATCTCTCCCGCGATGGATCCCTTCTATCGATTCGAGGGGCACTTGATTCGAAAGGATCACTATTGGGTGGGTGTCGAGAACAAAGGTCTGGGTCCGGCGGAGGAAGTGACCCTGACCATCGGTTTCAAGAGCGACACCGAGGCGTGGGAAGCGACCAAGAAGCCGTACATCAGCGTCCTTGAGAAAGGGAGCAGGAAAGAGTTCGAACTGAGCTCATCGCACTTTGACCGGTCACCCTCCGATATGAGTATCACCGTGGAATACGCTGACCTCACAGGGCTCCATCACAAGAAGTCGGTAGGGTATTCCTTCCGGTCATAGCGGCCAGCCCATCTGCTCGGAAGTGTGGTGAGTTCTGTTGGCGGATCTCTCGCAGGGCCAGCGTCTCTCCCTCGCGAATCCCCTCTGCCAGTTGAGGGTCTCTGACCGCCAGCTTTGTTGGGGCGGTCTCGGTGACCTCGCGGGGCAAGGACTCGCGTGACTCGCCGCGCGTGTTATGTCGCAGAAAAGCATACCGCGGTCGCGACAAAGGGGGGGAAGGTGACCGCGCGCAACGGGCGCGTGGTCCGGGTCGGGTGCGACTTCGGACCGGTCAGACTTCGTGAAGGGAAAGGCTGTAGATCGATTCTCCTCGTCATCTGTTGAGTCTTCTGAGGGGCCGGTTCTCGGCGGCCCCGCTACTCAGCGAGGAAGCCCTGGGGGTTTTGCCCTGCCCCTTAAGGCAGTGCCGTCTCCGGATGGGATTCCCAAGCCGAATCGAATCGATCCAGGCACCCTGTTGATCGGCTCGTTTTCGTTGATCGCTGAGGTCTCTCACCATCGGGGAACATTCGAAGTGATGCTGCTTCTCCACGAGCAGATTTCCGCGCGCGACGCCGGGATGAGCGCCTATCAAATTCGCCGGCGACTTCGACTCGGTCAGGAGGCGATTTATGGGGCCCTCCGGAGCCTCCTTCGTCTCGGCCTCGTGGACCGCGTTCAGGCTCGCTCGTTCCCTTTCGGAACCCGATATCACCTCACCCAACGCGGTGAGGCGCTGGTCGGACTTCCTCTGCATTCGTGGTCGATGGCGTTCTTTGAATGAGGCGAGTCAGCCCGCCTCGGCCTATCTAAGTGCGATATTAGGGGCATGGGGGAGCTGAGGGGGTCGACCTCAAGCTTGTCCGCTTATGGGTTAGCCGTATACGGGCGCCCCGTCGACGGGCGACCCGTTAACGGGGTTCCCGTCGACGGGAAACAGAGCGTACTCCCATCTCCCCGCGTACCCATCACCCTTGTGGCAACCGAGGGTCGATGCGGACCGATGCCGGCACCTGCCGGACAGCGGCAACCGAGTCCTTAGCTCGTGGTTCGGGGGCACGTCAAGCGGCCCTGCCTCGGAACCCTGCCGACCGTAATCGATCCCTTTCGGGGCGCCGTGGAAACTCAAGAGGCGAAAAGAATGTTGAGCGAAGCCGCGAGGACGGTGGGAACGGCTGAAACCGGGCGCGTTGGTAGAGTCCCCGATGGACATTCGGGCTCTACTCCTTGGCGTGGATATGGATCCACGGAGCGCGAGACAAGGCGACGGGCGTTGCGTCTTGCGCCAGGAATCTTAGCACTGTGCCTGTTGATGGTGTGCGGGACCTACATCTACGTCTTCACGCCGCTTCCAGTCCTGGTCCCGCGTATCACCGCCGTTAGCCCCGATTGTATTCCCTGTCCTTCAGGAAGTGGATGCTCTCCCAACTGCGGCTGCAACCCCACGCTCGTCCCGGTAGTCTTTTCCCATATACAAGTGGCCGCGAAGTCGACAAATGTCACACTCAGCTGGAAGGAAACCCCAGCCGCACCGAACACCACGCTCTACTGGGGGAACACCTCCTCCTACAAATTCACGGACCCGATTAACGGGAGCGGAACCTACTCCGCCTTCCTCGACTACCTTCAACCGAACATCACCTACTACTACGAGATTGAAGCGATCGAACCCTCGCCCGGCTGCACGGGAACGTACTATTCCACCAACTCGTCGAGCTCTACCTGGACGACTCAGTCGGAATCAGTCTACATGCAAGCTCACGGATATTGGATTAATGGGACGGTCTACGATGCGCAGCACACCACCGAGACCGCCCCCGCAAACACGATTGTCGAGGCCTG
>DASPQC010000013.1:0-4767 GCA_035625165.1 Thermoplasmata archaeon
CCCGCGGGGTGAGGCGCTCCGCCGCGAGGCTTTATCTCCCGCGCATTCGTCGGCCCGCCTCACTCTTGGGCCCGTAGCTCAGCTCGGTAGAGCAGGCGGCTCTTAACCGCAAGGTCAGGGGTTCGAATCCCCTCGGGCCCGACCCCCCGGGGGGTTCGAATACCTATTCTACCCCCTCTGCATAGCCTTCATCAGTGACGCGAACGCGGCCAAGATCGCCCGAGTCCATCTCTGACGGAGAGATCGGCCGTCACCGGGCGCTCCTGAAGAATCCGCGGGTCAAGTCCTGGTACGATGCACAGGCGCTGCGGAGCCGCCTTTCGGCGGACGCCCACGTTCGGAAACTTGGCTACCTTCTCGAGAAGCTCGGCATGGGCCCCGACGAGGTGGTCGGAGTAGCCCACGATGACCCGGACCGCCTCCGGGATCTTCTGGTCAGGTACGCGGCAGCGCAGAAGCGGGCTGGGCGCCTCGACACTTACGTCCTGAAGTCGTTCAGTGGGCTCAAGTCGTACCTGAACCACCGTCGCGAGCGGTTCGACGACTTCCCCAAGCTCTCCCCCGTCCGGGGAATCAGCTTGCGAAACGAGCGCATTCCGCGGCCTGAGGAGCTCGGAAGGGTCCTCGAACGCCTCACCCTCCGCGGCCGGGTGATTTGCCTGCTCATGGCCCACTCAGGGCTCCGACCGGGAGCAATCGGATCCTATGGGGGAGAGAACGGATTGCGCCTCCGGGACCTGACCGAACTGAAGATTGGAAGCTCATTGGGATTCAAGGAAACACCCTTCGTGATCCGCGTTCCGGCCGAACTGTCCAAGACGCGGGCGGAGTACGTCACTTTCGGAACGGGCCAGCTCGCGACCGCGATTCTAGCCTACCTCGATAGCCGACGCGAACGGGGCGACACTCTCTCGGCGACCTCCCCGCTCATCAAGGCTGCCGAGTCGAGAGGAGTAGCCAAGACGTCGATTGATTCGGCACGCTTCGGAAGGGGATTCCTCACTACCAAGGCCGTCGTGGAGGAGCTTCGTGGCGCCCTTCACTCCACGGCCCCCGCCGATGTCACCTGGAGACCCTACGTGCTACGCAGCTACTGTTCCACACGGCTCCTGCTCGCGGAGGGCCAGGGCCGGATCTCTCGCGACCTGCGAGAGGCAATCTTGGGCCACGATGGAGGTGTCGCGTCACGCTACAACGTCGGCAAGCGGTGGGGCGAGGAACTCCTCACCGAGGCTCGGCGTGAGTATGCGAATGCCGCGGAGTTCCTCGAGACGAACGCCCAGACCCGGATGAACGTGGCCGCCGAGTTCCGAAGGACGTTGCTCGCCGTCGCAGGACTCAATGATGAAGAGGCCGTCCAGCACATGAACGACTCGAACGACGAGGTCCTCGCCCTACTCCGGAACAGACTCATCGAGAGGGAAGCGGCCGATCCGGAGCGGGCGAATGGCAATGGGAACGGCCACGGAGTTCAGAAACCGGTTTCACTCGCAGAGGCCGAGCGCCTGTTGTCCCAAGGTTGGACCTTCGTCGCGAACTTCGGAGACGATCGGGTGCTGCTCCAGCCGCCGGCCGGGTGGCGAGACCCGCACGTCACCATTCGGTACACTCAGTAGAGGATGAGACTGCTCTCGTTGGGCAGCAGGCGTAACCAGATTGGCAGCTTCACCAGATACTCGAACGTCTGAATCTCGTCTGGTTCTCCCGATAGGACTACTCTGAGCGGATGGTCGGGACGCAGCCCGTGCACGAACTCCTTAATCGGGCGAAGAGAGACAACGCCACTGGTCGGTTCGGGGAGAGATGGCGACGGGGAGGCAGTTGTGATGTTATGGGCTCCCGCCCTCGCAACCGAAGTTGACGCTCCGCGGGCCATCCCGGTCGCCACCGGCGACGGGGATTGGCTGCGAGTCTAAGTAGCGACACACGCTGGCGAACGGTGAAACGAGGCTCGCCGTATTTCGGCGGAGACGTCGGTGGGGAAAATCGAGGTCTGGGCTCGGCCCGGTAGCACCAAGGACGCTGTCGAGTGGGACGACTGGCGCAAGCGCTGGGTCGTCTCATGTCGTGAGCCGCCCAGTGAGGGACGGGCGAACGAAGCGATACTGCGCCTCCTCGGGGAGCGATTGGGCATCCCATGAACCTCCGTCCGATACCTGACCGCGGGTCGCGCGAGAACGAAGCTGGTAGAGGTTGGCGGCCTATCGGATTCCGAAATCGCGAAGCGGCTGGGGTAGGACCGCTATCGCGGGTGGCTGACCCGCAGGCCATCCCGTTCGCCGCCGTTCCTTGCGAGGACTGGCCATCACAAGCCACTAGGTTCCGCGAAGGAATGCGGAGGGTGCACTAGTTCACAACGATCACTATCGTCACTAACGGATAGGTCGCCCCTGGTGTGTTTGGGGTGACGACGGTGATCGCGAGACCGAGGCTCTCCGCGTTCGGCGGAAGTTGAACCGGGATCGTGGGCATCGTGCTGCCGAGCGTGAACGGGGCCTTCGGGATAGCTCCGGTGATGTTATGGTAGTGGTTGTCGAAGTTGATGAACGACCAGTCCACGGTCCACGAACCCCCCGGCGCGATCTGCTGCGGGTAGTTGCTGTTCGTGGAGTCGTAGTAGATCGAGCCGGGGCCGAGCCACGGCTGGCCCCCCGAGGTGTTCCCCTGGTGAATCACGAGGTGCACCGCGTCTACTGTCACATTCTCCGTGGGATTTCCGCCTCCGCCAGGAGAACCATTGGAACTCGAGGTCGAGCTCGGAAAGAGTGCGTTGTGAACAGGGGTCGGCGCGATCACAACCCCGGCGAGGACCCCGACGACGACCACGGTCGCAATGATGATGGTCCATCTTCGAGTCGACAGGGCCGCTCCGGAGCTGCGCTTCAACCGCTTTCCGCAGGAAGGGCAGAACGTCGGAGCCGCGGAAAGGGGCGTCCTGCAATAGGGACTGACCGTGGGGGCCACGGTTGACTCGTATTGCTAGCGAGCCGTACTTAATCCTCCCTGCGGACAGCTCGACAGAGAGCACGATTCACGTTCCGCCGGACGCTGTGGCGAGATAGTGTCAAAGAGAAACATCCCCTCGTGCCCAACGGATTCGTCCACCGCGAGCTGCTACTGCCGTCGCCCACCAAGGACCCACCCGAGATCGCGCCCCTGGTCTGGAGCACTTCCGACCCGTTCTGGCTCGAGATCCATCGAGAGAAGGATGGACACGTTCGCTACGCCCTCGGCGCGGAGGATCCGGATGAACTCGACGCGATGGTCACGTATCTCGAGAGCACCCGTCCGCGGCTCGCGGGCGGCCGCCCCGTCGACTGCCTCGCGGAGACCCTGGTTCCTGACGGGATCTACGCGCGGGCCGTCCCGACCCTGAAGCATCACCACTTGCCCCTCACGATCCATCCGACGATCGACCCTGCGGACCACCTCCTCCGCATCTTCGCGTCACGACCCCTTCGCGACCACGATGTTGTCCTCCAGCTGCTTTTCAGAAACGTGGGAGCCTGGGAGATGACTTTCCTATCCCCGCTATTCGAGACCGTGGCCGAGCGCCTGCACCACATCGTCCGGACGGCAATGAACGTCCGTCGGAACCAACCTGCCTATCACGTCGAGCTGCGCACGCGGATCGTCGGGCCCCGTCCTGAGGGTGCCCTCGATTCGATCGGGGTGTGGCTGTCAGGCTGGACCACCGTCACCGGAGCGGCCTGGAGGCGATGGCTGGTAATACCGCCGAAGAAGGAATGGGCGTTCCAGGCGGCGATGGATGACCACTGCCTGGTCCACTTCGCCTCCAAGCGGGGACGGAGGGATGTTTCGGGGGTCGAGCTGGGACGCCTCCTGAGCATACCGTGGTCGACGCAACATCCCGAGTGCGACTATTCGGGAGCGCCACGAGGTAAGCCCGCCCCTGAACTCACAGTGCGTGCGCCGGTCTCACAGCGGTCACCGACGGAATCCCGGCTAATAATTGGGCTAAACGGCAACCATCATGTCGCGCTGCCGAAGAGCTGGAACCACGCGGTGGTCCTGGGTCGGACTCAGTCGGGAAAGTCGACACTCGCGATGGTGATGGCCCTCCAAATCCTCCGAAAGCAGCCCGAAGCCGGGGTGGTTGTGATCGAGCCCACGGGAACCCTCATCGATGGGATCGTTTCGCGGGTGCCTCCCGAAGTCGCCTCCGAGACGGTGGAGATCGATCCCGCTCACGCCCCCATCGAGAAGAACGGAGCCGAGATGGTCACGGTCCCACTTTCGCTCCTTCATGCGCCCGCGGACGGTTCGACGCCGGTGGAGCGGTGGTCGGAAGCGCTCGCGGGTGACCTCCTCGCGGCAATTCGAAGCGCCTGGGGGGAAGAGAGCATCGGAGGGCGGGCCGAACTGGTCCTCCGAGCCCTGGTGCAGGGCTTGGCTCGGACCCCGGGCTCGAATCTCGTCGATGCTTACCAGATACTGACGGACAAGAAGGCGCTCCAGCGGTTCGTGAAGACGGCCCCTCCTGGGCCGCTTCGCGACTTCCTCGAGCACCACCTCCCGCGGCTCGACTACAACTTCACGATGTCCACGCTCGACAAGGTGGGCAAGATCGCGACGAACCCGCTCCTGCGGGTCGCGCTCTGCCAGCGGAGCCACGCGGTCTCGTTCGACCAGCTGCTGAAACATCGCCTCCTCCTGCTGAACCTCTCCAAGGCCGCTCTGGGTGCCGACGGCGCCAACTTCCTAGGCGCGATCTACCTCACCCAGCTCTGGGCTGCGATCCAGCGG
>DASPQC010000014.1:0-29512 GCA_035625165.1 Thermoplasmata archaeon
CGGTTGGACGGACTGAAGGGGACCGAGCTCTCCACCGAGGAGCTGGCCGACGGGGCCCACGCCCGGGGTCTCGAGGTGCTGCTCGAACTCCACTCGGAAGCAGAGCTAAGTCTCGCGGACCGTGTGCCGGCCGACGTCTACGGAGTGAACGTGCGCGACCTCGACACACTGAAGATCGACTGGGCGACGGCCGAACGTACGCTCCGCGCTGCGGGAGACGCTGGACACAGACCACTGGTCGGCCTGAGCGGAATCGGTTCGCGGGCGGACGCCGACCGTTTCTGGAACGCGGGTGCCGACGCCGTCCTGGTCGGCACGTCGCTGGCCCGCTCATCTGATCCGGGCCGGTTCGTACGTTCCCTGCTTCCGGAAGAAAAGGAGAGCCACCGATGAGGACGTTCGTCAAGTTCTGCGGCATCAAAGACCCAACCGTCCTCGAAGAGGTCCCGGACGGAGGGGCGGCGGGGTTTGTCGTGAACGTGCCCGGCTCTCCCCGTTCGGTCTCGGTCGAGGACGTCGCCCGCTGGGTCGACCAGGTCCCATCTCAGGCCGAGGCCTGGGCGGTGGTCGTTCGACCGTCCAGCGACCTCGTGCACCAGTTGTTCGACGAGGCCGGCATCGACCGAATCCAGGTGTACGGCGAGGTACCGAGCGGACTTGAGTTCCTGGAAGTCCATCACATCGTCCCCTCGGTGGCCATCCCCGTGAGTGCCGGTGGAGCCGCCGACCCGCCGCTCCCGGCTCCCGAGGACCACCCCCGGGTCCATCTCGACTCGGCCGGGCAGCCGCTTCCCGGCGGGAGCGGCGTACGCCCGGACTGGGAGGTCTGCGCGCGGATCGTCGGCGCCAACCCGGGCCGCAAGTTCGTCCTCGCCGGCGGGCTGACCGCCGAGAACGTCGCGGACGCGCTCACGACCGTACACCCCTGGGGGGTCGACGTCTCGTCGGGCGTCGAGAGCCGTCCCGGGGTCAAGGACGTAGAGAAAATGCGGGCCTTCAAGAAGGCCGTGGAGGCGTTCGAGGGCGTCCATGCCTAGGCGGTTCGGCCCGTATGGGGGAGCGTACGTCCCCGAGACCCTCGTCCCCGCGCTGACCGAGCTCGAGGCCGAATGGCGCGCGGCACGTCGCGACCCCGCCTTCCGCTCAGAACTGCGGCGGCTTTCGACCACGCTCGGTGGGCGCCCGACTCCCCTCTACTTCGCCGAGCGCCTCACGCGACGAGCGCGGGGGGCCGAGATCTGGCTGAAGCGCGAAGACCTCGTCCACGGAGGGGCGCACAAGTTCAACAACGCCCTCGGCCAAGGGCTGCTCGCGCGGAGGATGGGAAAGCCGCGGCTCATCGCCGAGACCGGCGCGGGCCAGCACGGCGTCGCGACCGCGATGATCGGAGCGGCGCTCGGTCTCTCGACCGAGGTCTACATGGGCGAGGTCGACATGGCCCGTCAGCGGCCGAACGTCGAACGGATGCGCCTCCTCGGCGCGAAGGTCCTCCCGGTGACGAGCGGCAGCCGCACCCTCAAGGACGCCATCAACGCGGCCCTGCGCGACTGGATCACGAACGTCCGCACGACGCACTACCTCCTCGGCTCCGCGGTCGGTCCCCACCCGTTCCCTTCGATGGTCGCCGATTTCCAGAGCGTCATCGGCCGCGAGATCCGAGCCCAGTCGATCCGGTCGTTCGGGGCTCTGCCCGACCTGGCAGTCGCCTGCGTCGGAGGCGGGTCGAACGCCATCGGCACGTTCCACCCCCTCCTTCGGACCCCGGTCGAGCTGCTCGGGGTGGAGGCCGGGGGCGCGAAGGGAGGAGGGCACGGAGCGGCCTCGCTCACGAAAGGGCGCCCGGGCATCCTCCACGGAACGTACTCGTACGTCCTTCAGGACGCGGACGGCCAGGTGGCGGGGACAGAGAGCATCTCGGCCGGACTCGACTACGCGGGCGTCGGCCCGGAGCACGCGTGGCTCCGGGATTCGGGGCGGGTGCGCTACATCTCCGTCCACGACGACGAGGCGCTCCGCGCGTTCCATTGGCTCGCCCGCGACGAGGGAATCCTCCCTGCGCTCGAGCCGGCCCACGCGGTCTTCGCTGCCGTGGGGGAGGCGCGACGGCGCGGCAAGGGACACCGGGTGGTCGTGACGCTCTCCGGTCGGGGGGACAAGGACCTCGAGGTGGTGCTCGGTGCGGGTCGACCAAGCGCTTAGGGAAGTCCGAGCGCGCGGTCGCCCGGCGCTCGTCCCGTACGTTCTGGTCGACCGCGCTCGCCGGGCTAGGACACCCGCGGTCGCACAGATGCTGAAGGCGGCCGGCGCGACGGCGCTCGAGTTGGGGTTTCCGTTCAGCGACCCGATCGCGGACGGCCCGGTCCTAGAGGCCGCTTCGGACCGGGCCCTCAAGGACGGCACCCACTGGAGCGATCTCATCGCATCCCTGCGCGCCGTTTCGACGATTCTGCCCTCGGCGGTGATGACCTACGCCAACCCCGTGTGGCGACATGGACTAACGACGGCCTTACGCGAGCTCTCGGACGCCGGCGCCTCCGCGCTCATCATACCGGACCTCTCGCTCGAGGACTCCGGTCCGTGGGAGCGGGCAGCGCGGGCCGAGGGGATCTCCCTCGTGCTCCTCGCTGCCCCCGGGGCGTCGGCCGATCGGGTGACGCGGCTCGCCCGTCGCAGCCGGGGCTTCCTCTACCTCGTCTCGAGGTACGGAACGACCGGAGCCGGGTCTGGGACGGCGGCGAGCGACCTCGGCGGAATCGTGCGTCTTGTCCATCGCGCCGCGCCTCGCCTTCCGGTGCTGGTCGGGTTCGGGATCCGGGACCGGGCGAGCGTGACCGAAGCTTTGGGCGTGGGCGCGGACGGGGTCATCGTCGGCTCGGCCCTCGAGGAGCGGTTGGCGCGCGGGGAGTCGCTCAAGGCTGTCGGTCGATGGGTCGGCTCCCTCCTCCCCCAGGCCCGGGGCACGTGAGCCCGGGCCGTTCAGCCGCCCTTCCCGGAGCCCACCGGTCGGTCGGCGAGCGCGTAGACGGACAGCCGCTCCACGAGCTCCTTCCCGAGCGCGTGCCGCCGGGCGTCGGCGAGGAGGGACTTCTCGAAGGTCGATAACCGAGTCAGGAACTCGAACCGTCGGGCGCACGCCGCCAGCTCCCGGTTCCAGTTTCGACGCCGGGCCCTCCCGATCAGCCGGTCGAGGTCCGGCCACTCCCGACGCCCTTCCGAGAGCGTCCGAAGGATGCGCTCCGGGTCGAACGCCTCATGGTCGTTCCACAGCTTCGCGACGGCGAGCAGCCGAGCGAGGTCGGCGTCGAACCCCTTGTTCGCGTACCGGATCGCGTCGTAGAGGTCACGCTCCGTCCCCCGCTGCTGGATGGCCCGGAGCTTCTCCGCGAGCGCCTCCTCGACCCTCAGCGAGGGGATGGTCGGTGGGGGGAACGGGAGCGCTCGGAAGTACGGCTGGTCGACCGGCTTCCACCGCCGGGCGGGAAGGAGCGTCGGCTCGCGGTAGCTCACCTCGAGCCGGAACTCGCCCTCGTCCCAGTCGTGGTCGTACCCGACGCGGCACGCCCAGTTCCTTCGTTCGGTGCGGTAGGGGTCCCGGACCGAGAACTGAACCCCGAAGTGCGGACGGGCGAAGCATTCGCGGAGGAGCGGCTCCGGGTCGTCGGGGAGCCCGGCGTTGGTGAAGTCCAGGTCCTCGCTCAATCGGCCGACGTCGCCGGTGACCATCAGACGAAGGTAGGTCCCTCCCTTGAACACGAGGCGTTCGAGGATCCCGGCCGAGGAAAGGGCGTCCAGCGCGTAGAGGAGGACGACCTCCTGCTGGGCGATGTGGAGGTCCACCCCGAGCATGTCGGCGAACCGGTTGGCGGTCGCGCGCGGGATCAACGGAGGTCCACCTCCCCCAGGAGGACGGCTCTCGGAACGTTCTCGACGACATGCCAGGTTGGGTCGTGGTGGCCCCGCCGCCCGAACTGCTTCGGCGGGCCGAGCGGGACCCACGGCTCGCCCGGTCGGGCCATCCGCCGGCGGGTCCACCACCGGGGCGGCTCAACGCGCGGGCGCAGCATCTCCGCCAGGAACCCGAGCCGGAGCTCGAGAGTTCGTCGGCCGAAGCGCTGAAGGTACCGGTCGAGCCGTTCCCAATCGAGGTCGCGCCCCGCGCTTTCGAGCACGCGGACGGCTCCTGGGAGCCCCCCGGAGAACTCGGGGCGGTCGAGACAGTCGAGCACCGTCCGCTCCCGGTCGCTCACGTGGATTGTGACACCGCGGCGTACGAGCGAGCGGAACCCGAAGAAACGTGGCCGGGAGCAGTGAACGACCCGGAACTCGGCCGCATGAGTGACCCGTGAGTTCACCCGCGCGGTCGTGACGACGTAGTAGGTCCGGCTCGCCTGGGGCAGCAGCCGGAGGAGTTCACCGGCTGTGGCGAACCCGAAGTAGTACGGTCGGGCGATCCGACTGCCCAGTCGCAGTGGGTCGGTGTCCGGGACCGCCTCCGGCCCGTGGCGGGCCGGGTTGAGGAGATACCGGGCGCGACCGAACCGCTGGAGCCATCCCTTGGTCACGAGGTCGTGCGCGATCTTCCGTGCGAAGCCGCGCGACACTCCCGCCTTCTCCTGGACCAGGTCGAGGGTGACCTCCTCCTTCCCTTCGGCCTCGAGCGAGAGGACGACTCTCGCCTCCCGGGCGGAGAGCGAGCGAACTTCCATCGCGGCGAGATGTGTGTGTGATTAGTTAAAGTTACTGATACAGTAATTATTGCGTATTACAAGCACATCGGAATCGCTAATGCCTCGGCCCTCGGAGGACGGTGGGAAGAGAGCCTACGGACGTACGCGTTCGAGGGAGAGGAACCGAACCGCCCCCCCGTCACGGACCCCGGCGACCAGGAACTCCTTGCGAACCCCCTGGGCGACCCGGACCCCGCCCGCGACCTCGGGCCACGTTGAGACGTGTTCGGCGGGCACGGCCTGGACGAGGTACCGAGCGTGGGCGTGTTCGGGGTTTCGGGGGTAGGCGCGGAAATGGGCCCCATACTTGAATCCGGTCTTCACGACCAGCCGCCGCCCTCGGAGCTCGCGGTACGCCGCAAGCCGTTCACGGAAGCGCCGGTCCGAACGTGCCGCTCTCCGTTCGAGCCGCTCCCGGGAGACGAGACGGCCGCTCTTGGCGTCGCGGAGGTTCAGCTGACCGGTGCCGACCAGGTAGGCCGCCTCGAGGAGGCTCAGCTCGAGCCGGTTCCCGATGCGGCTCCCGTACGCCAGCTCCCGGCCCAGCTCGGCCACGGCGGCGGAGTCGTGGACCGTCACGCGGTCTTCGGCCAGCCACCCCTCGGTCGGGGACGCGAGCGGCCGAGGGAGGAGCGCCCCGGACGGCGCCGGCCGGCGGACGCGGTAGTAGGTCAGGTCCGATTCCTCGTCCACGAGACCCAGAAGGAGGGTCTTCTTCGCGCTCTGGGAGCGGTCGGCGAGGTCGAACAGCCGTGCCAGGTCGAACGGGACCCGTTCGCTGAGGGCCTCGACCCAGAACCTGGACGGCGTCTTGTGCAGGATCCCGCCCCTCGGCAGGACGGCAAACGCGACGGGGGGTGGGCTCGTCCGTACGACGTACCCGCGCTGGCGAAGGTCACGGTAGACGAGGTACCGGACCGCGAATCCAGGGTCCGTGCGTACGGCCTGGCGGAAGACCCTCGACCACGGGAGCGGGGCGCCCTTCGGGCCGGTGACGGAGAGGCGGTCCATCTCCGCGAGGTAGACCGACTCGTACCGGTCCAGGACGAGGCCCCCGTCGGACTCGGGAGTCCCGAAGAACCCCTTCGCGTAGACAGAGCTCGCCTCCGAGGCATCGGCGACCCGAACGGTCCCGTCCGAGCGGAGGAGACCCGTCACTGGGTCGCTCCGCGGAGCTCGGAGAGCGTGAGCAACGGGTCGAGACGTACTCCGACCGCCGCGAGGCGTTCGACCGCCCCGCTCTCGCGGTCGACCACCACCAGGGCCCGGTCGACGATCCCGCCGGCCGCCCGGACGATCTCGATCGACCTCAGCGTGCTACCGCCCGTGGTCGAGACGTCCTCGATCAGGAGGACGTGCGACCCCGCCGGGATCTCCCCCTCGAACGGCTGCCGTGTACCGTGCTCCTTAGTCGCCTTGCGGAGGACGACGTACGGGTGGCGGGTCTTGAGCGCCGTCGCGACCACCAGAGGCACCGCGCCGAGCTCCATTCCGGCGAGCCGGTCCGTCCTCCCGACCCGCGGGGCCAGCGCCGACGCGAGAAGCTCGAGGCGCGCCGGGTCCGTCCACGCGCGCTTCACATCGATGTAGACGTCGCTCTTCTCGCCGGAGGCGAGGGTGAACTCGCCGAAGCGGACGGCCTTCGCTTCGAGGAGGCACCGCATCAGGGCTGACCGGTCCGGGGGCGGGGAGCTGGGAGCGGTCACCAGGGCACCTTCTTCAGCCCGGCCTTGAAGCCGACCCAGTTGAAGACCGTATGCAGGCCCAGCGTGTAGACGAGCAGCCAGAGGATCGCCCACGGGACCTCGAACACTCCGAGGAATAGGGAGGGGTAGAAGGCGAAGCCGAGGGCGATCGGCACGAGCACGAACGGTAACTGGTCAAGGAGGATCGTGCGGGTCCCGCTCGGCCGACCGAGCCGTCGCTTCACGAACGACCCGAGCGCGTCTCCGACCATCGCCCCGAACGTCAGGAGGGCGGCGAGCGGGAGCGCGTCCAGGACCGTCGGGGCGAGCACGGGCACGAGCTTGAGATTCGGAGGCGCGAGCAGGATGAGCCATGCCTCGAGGAGCGCGATCGGCATCGCGCTAAAGCCGCCGAAGAAGAACCCGGACCAGCTCTTCGAGCTCCCCAGGACCGGCCGCCCGTCGCGAGCCCAGATCCGGCCGCCGTCCATCTTCGGGCCGTAGCCCCTCGGGAGGGTCGCGAGCGCGTTCGCCGCGTAGGCCGGGAGCATCAGCCACAGCACGGCGAGGGCGGACGCGACGACCGGGTCCATCGCGCCGGCCCCTTCCTACGGTTCTCGAACGAACCGCTCGATGGCCTCGGCCACCCCAGCGATCTTCTTCGGGTCCGCGCTCTCCTCGGCGTCGTGGATGTGGGCCTCGGGGTCCATCGACCCGAAGACGAGCGCGGGGAGCGGGGCTCCCTTCGGAGTGGTGAGCCCGCGGAGGGCGCTCGCGTCGGTCCCCCCGTACTCCCCGCGGATGCCATGGGCGCCGAGGGTCGCCGCGAGGATCTTTTCGAGCTTCACGGCGGCGGGGTGGTCGAGCGGAAGCGCGTAGCCGGACCGGCAGCGGGCCGGCGGGGCCTCGATGCGGGCCGTGGGGGCATGGGCCGAGATCCACGAGCGGACGTAGGCGAGGGCGCCCGTGAGCCCGTCCTGGAGCTCCATCTCGGGGGGAAGGCGGACGTCGACCGTGAACGTCGCGGTCCCCATCGGTCGGGCGTCGACCCAGTCCCGGTCGAACGCGGCACGGAGCATCCGCAACGCGGGCGGCACGGGATTGTGACCCCGGTGAGGATACCCGCCGTGGGTGGCCTCCCCGATCAACTGGAGCGCCCGGGCACTGGAAGGAATCCGCAGCGCCGTCGCGCCCGCGGTCTCGAGGCGGAACGGTGGAACGAGCAGCGGAGCGAGGTGGCCCGGGAGGGCGTCCAGTTGCTTCGGGGGTCCCGCAAAGACGAGGGTGACCGCCCGTGGTACTTGGTTCGCCGCGTCCGTCTCGGCGTGAGCGAGCGCCAGGTGGACCTTCTCCGACGCCTTCACCTTCGTGAGGTCGAACTTCGTGACGGTCGCCCGGCCGGTGATCACCGCCTCGGGGGCGTGGCGGTCGGGCCAGTCCGGGGAGGGATAGACCGACTTCCATCCCCGGGCGATCTCGTGGAGGTCGACCAGCGCCTCACCGTAGGCGACGGCGTCCTTGAGGGACACCGGGCCGGCGAACGAGGCTTCCAGGAACGCAACGCCGCTCGAGCCGGCGGTCGTCTCGGGACTTCCGTCGGGGATCAGCGCGATGTCGCCAACCAGTACCCGTTCGGGGTCGCTCGGCGGGAGCCTCGCATCGTGGGCCTTGATCGCCTCTACCCCGCCCTCGCCCCCGGTCTCCTCATCGCAGCAGACGACCAGGCGTACGTTCCGGTGAAGCCCCTTCACTTCGGAGAGGCGGCGCATCGCGAGGAGCGACGTGACGACCCCGCTTCCGAGGTCGTCGTTCACCCCGCGACCGTAGAGTCTGCCGTCCGACCGGTAGGTGAGCGTGTGCGCCGGGCTCTTCCACCGGGCCTGCTGCTCGGCGGGCACGGGTACCACGTCGTAGTGGGCCAGGATGAGGACGGTCTCCTTACCGTGGACGTCGAGGTCGACCACGACGTTCGGGCGGGGCACGCCGTGGAGGTCCTCGCCGCCCTCGCCGGTCGTGAGCGGGTCGAAGATGCGGGTCTTGAGGCCGGCCGACCGGGCGGCCCGGACGATCGCATCCGCGGCTCTCAGGTAGTTCGGCTTCTCGAATCGCCGGGCCGGGAGGTCCTCCAGGTTCGTCGGGGCGATCGAGATGAGCTGCTGGAGGAGCCGCAAGGTCGGCTCGTCCCCGATCGACTTCACCGCCTGCGGCGCCAGGGCCTCTGTTCCGTGGGTCGTCATGGTGCCTACCTAACCGAGCACGAACGCGACGACCAGGGAGCTCATCAAGAGGAGGAGCAGGGTCGCCGCGAACATGTGCGTAAACATCGACATGGTGTCCCCGAGCGAGGTCAAAAGGCGAGCGGTGTAGCCCGGGCCGAGGACCAGCACGGGAGGGACCGCCGCGCTGCCGGCGGCCACCTCGGCGGGCGCGAGGTCGTCCCGCGCCGCCTTCAACACCTCGACGGCATCGCGGACGAGGCGGTCGCGAGGACAACGTTCGCCGACCGCGTTGATCGCGCCGTCCACCTCGTGGACGACGTGGTTGTCGGTCGTCATCACCTCGGCGTCGTCGCACACCCCGCGGAGCGAGGCGACGATCGGGTCTCGGTCTCCGACCACGAGGTTGTTGCCGTCGATCAACACGTAGCCGGTCGTGCAGCCGGCGGCGCGGACCACGAGAGCCCGCATCCCCTGGGGACCGATACCGTCCTCTGCGATCGTGTAGCCGGAGCGGACCGCCACCCCCACCTCGATAGAGCCCGGCGCGGAACGGGCGACCGCCGCCGCGACGGCCGCCTTCGAGTCTTGGAGCAGCTTATCGGCCGTGGGGCTGCCGAAGAGGATGTCGCCCTTGTCCTCGACGTAGGAGTTGTGGGCATCGACCAGGAGGATTCTGAGACCGGAGTCCTTCTCGACCTCTCGAACGATCCGCTCGGCGACGCTGAAGGCGATGTCGTCCGTGGGGTCCGGCGCCTGCGTCACGATCACGAGCACGTTGTCCCCGAACCGCTGCGCCCGCGCGAAGCTGCCGGCGTACGGGCTCACGAGAGGGCTCGCGACGGTCGAGCTCGCCGGCCGGAGCGAATCGAGGAGCTCCCGAGCCGACCGACCGACCTTCTTCACCTCGGAACCGGAAGGGAGGTCCAAGTCGTGGTCGGAAGGGACGTGAGGGACGAGGACGGTCCCGGCCGTCGGGCCCAGCTCCTCGGCGAGCTTTCGAGGGAGGTCGGAAGAGCCGAGCGCCGCGAAGGGGCCCGGGTGGACCGTCGGGAGGACGACCGTGGCGTGGGGGACGCCCTTGCGGTAGAACGCGAGGAGACCGACTCGGACGTTCGAAGGGATCGCCGACTTGAGGAAGAACGCCTCCAAGGCCTCGGTCGCGGCCGAATCCCGATCCCCGACGTGGTCGAGCAGCGGCCGGATGAGGGAGACCCCCGACGCGTGGAACTCGCGGCGCAACGGTCGGTCGGAGCTCCGAACGAGGGCCACGGCGCAGCCGAGGGCGATGACGAGGAAGGCACCGCTCGCGACCAGAACACTGGCCGTCGGCGGGGTCAGCGCGAACAGCCCGAGGAGCATCAGCACGGGGTGGAGGATCGCCGCCGGAAGCATCCGGAGGTGGCTCGGCCGGGAAACTCCGTAGAGGGTCCACTGCCGGAACCAGAGCGACGGACCGACGAGGAACGGACCCAGGAAGACCAAACCCGGTACGATCGATGGGTCGGACCACTGAGCGGCCCGCCAGATGAGGGCGATCGGCAGCTGGATGATGAGGACCGTCAGGGCGAGGAACAGCCCCCGGTGCCATTCCAGTCGGCCCCCGAGCGCGTCGACCAGAGGCGGGGTGAGCACACCGGCCAGCAGGGCCGGACCCGCGGTCACAAAGAGGAGCACTTCCCAGAAGCGGAGGTCGATCGGCCAGGTAAGGAGCGAAGCCAGGAGGACCCCGAGGAGCGCGATCAGGCCGACGGTGATCGGAGGAGACGGCGCGCGAAGGATGAGATGGCCCCGGCGGACCTCCCGCTTGGAAGCCGCAGGAACGGAATCAGCGTTCGGCGCCACGGGACTGCCGCACCTCCGCAAGGATCGCGCGGAACCCTTCACCGAGACCTTCCTCTTCGGTGATCGTTCCAGTAACCAGGATGCTCGCCCCGGCATCCAAGAGAGCTCGGGCCTCCGGCCCGGTCCGGATCCCACCGCCCACCATGACCGGGATCGAGAGGACCGAGTGCACGGCCTCCACGATGGGGACGGGAACCGGGGAGGGCGCTCCGCTACCGGCCTCCAAGTAGACGTATCGCATTCCGAGATACTCCGCGGCGAGCGCGTAGCCAACGGCCGTTTGGGGGTCGTCCCGTGCGACCGTGTCGGCCTGCCCGACCTCGCCGACGCGCATCCCCGGGGCGACCACCAGGTAGCCGAGCGGAATCGCCTCGAGCCCCAGCGCTCGCACCGCGGGGGCCGCTCGCGCGTGAGTCCGGATGACCAGCTCGAGCCGACGCGAATTGAGGAGGCTCATGAAGAGGATTGCATCGGCCTCGGGGGCGAGGGAGCCCTCCCCCTCCGGGAAGATGATCACGGGGACCGGAACCGCGGTCTTAACGGCCTTCGCGGTCCGGCCCATCCCCTCGCGCGAGATCCCGGTCGACCCGCCGAGGAGAATCGCGTGGCTCCCCAGCTCGACGGCGCCCCGGGCGATCGCGGCCGCCTCGTCGCCCGGTGACTTATCCGGGTCGATCAGGGTGAAGTGGAGCGGCCCGTTCCTGAGGTGCTCCTCGAGGTACGCCTGAACCCGTCCGGACGGGCGCGCCGCGGTCAACGGAACGCCACCGCGAGGAAGGCGAACAGCGCGACGGTCATCGCGAGCTTGCTCATCGTCTGCTCGTAGTGGAGCCGGCCCGGGAGGTAGACCACCGACACCCCGAACATGGCGTCGGCCGCCCCGACCAGTACGACGTACATAATCCCCCCGAGGGAGGTGAGGGAGACGAACCAGAGGGGTGGAAGGGCGCTGAGGACGACCGCGGCGCCGACCGTGGCCCGCGCGACCCCGGAGGCGGCCCCGAGCCCCCACGTCTTCGGCAGCGTGGTCCGCCCCTCGTCGCCGCGGACGTCCTCCATATCCTTGATCACCTCTCGGCTGAGCGTCGAGAGGATCGCCATCCCGGCGAACGGCAGGAGGAGCGTCGGGCGACCCGCCGCCGCCCCTCCGTAGAGGAAGACCATCCCGGTGAGGAACCCGACGACGATGTTCCCCACGAAGCCCCGAGCCTTGAGCAGGAACTCGTAGCCCAGGAGGGCGGCGATCGCGATCGCCAGGATTACCCCCACCAGCGGCTCCACCAGAATGACCGGAACGGCGACGGCCGAACCGACGACGAACAGGCCTGCGGTGAGGACGCGAGCGGTCGGCACCGAGACCGCCCCGGTGACGAGCGGGCGGTCCGGATGATTCACCCGGTCGGATTCTCGGTCGAGGAGGTCATTGAGGACGTTTCCCCCCGCCGTCACCATCGCGGTCGACGCCGCCGCGAGAAGCACCAGGACCCAGAACCCCCACGGCGCCAGCACCCCCGATCCCCGGGCGACCAGACCGCCCACGACCGTGCCCACGAAGGAGACCCCGAGGTTCCCGGCGCGCACCAGCCGGAGCGCGGCGTGCACGCGAGGCGATGGCCGGGAGACTCCGATAACGGTTGTGGTGTTCTGGACCCCTGTCTCACGTCAGAGAAACCCGCGAATCGGGATGGCTGATCTCGAGCGGAGCCGCCTTCCCGGTTCCGACCCCCGGTCCCTTCGGGACGCGCCCGCCCTAGGCGAGAGCGGGTCCGAGGAACCACGTATCCGAGTCCGTCGTTGGGGTGCCCGACCGGATCGCCTGCCCACCGAAGAGCACGATCTGGTCGTTCGCGAAGTCGACCGACCAGACCGCTCCCTCGCGCCCCAAAGGCGGACCCGACAGGGAGAGGCTCGTCCAGGTGCCGTTTCGGAACTCCCAGAGGTCCCTCGGGAACGACCCGGAGGGACCGACGCCCCCGAAGAGGAGGACCCCGCCCTCCGCCGGGTCGTCCGTGAGTCCGCTCCACCCGCGCGCGGACGGAGACGACGTGAGGTGGAGCTTGCTCCAGGATCCCCCGCTGAACGTCCAGGTGTCGTTGAGGAGACCGGAGGTACCGTTGCCGCCGAACAGCAGCACCTCTTGAGCTTCCGTGTCCCACGACATCGCCGCGAACGAGCGGGCCGGTGGAGCGGTCGAGAGGTGCAGGAGCGTCCAAACACCGCCGGAGAATCTCCACGTGTCGTTGGTCGGTGTGCACCCGGTCCCCAGGCAACCGCCGAACAGGAGCGCGCCCGGACCTTGCGGGTCGTTCGCGAGCGAAGCTCCCGCGCGCGGAGATGGGGTGTTGGTCGAGTTGATGACGGACGCGGTGACGTTGTGCCAGTGCCCCTTCGCGAACGTCCAGGTGTCGTCGAGGAGGCGCCCCGTAGCGTTCCATCCCCCGAACAGCACGACCTCGCGGTCGGCCGAGTCGTACGCCATCGCGGCCCCATAGCGGGGGGACGGGGAGCTGACCCCGGGGACGCACGAGGAACACGGGGTCGAATAGGAGGAGGATCCGAATGCAAGAGTCCCGGCCAGCACCGCTCCGGAACTCGTCCGTCCACCGAAGATCAGGACCTCGGAGTCCAGGACGTCGTACGTCGAGCTTGCCAGGAATCGGCCGGGTCCGGGGAACTGACGCGGGATGAGGGCCCACTTTCCCGAGGCGTACTTCCAGGTGTCGTTCTGCGGGCCGGAACTCCCTTTGAGTCCGCCGAAGACGACCAGATAACCGTCCGGCCCGTCGTACGCCGTTGTGAAGCCCCAGCGGGCCCCCGGACCGACACCCGCCGAGCTGCTGACGTTGGACCAGTTGCCCTTCGCGAACTGCCAGGTCGTCGCTGACCCTCGGCCACCGCCGACGCTCCCACCGGTCAGGATCCAATCATTGGACGAGGGAAGGTAGACCAGCCCGGCGGAGTAGCGAGCCTCCGGCGCCGTCACCGACCCGGTGACCTCGGTCCATCGCCCGCTCGCGAAGGTCCACGTGTCGCGGAGGATCGAGGCCCCGGACCGCCCGCCAAACAACAGTAGTTCGCCCGGGGTTGCGCCGAAGGCGGCGGCGGCCGAGTCGCGGCTGCTGGGGGCCTGGCTCAGGGTAGACGTGATGTTCGTCCAGACTCCGGCGTCGAACGTCCAGGTGTCGCCGAGTTCGACGGGGCCGTGGGGACCCGGCCGGGATCCTCCGAACAGGAGGACCGTCCCGTTCGACAGATACGCGAGGGTCGCGGACTCCCTCGGGCTCGGCGCGACCGGCGTGGAGAGCGATGTCCATCGACCGGCCGAGAATGTCCATGTGTCGTTGAGAGCGATCCCCTGCGCGCCCAGGCCCCCGAACAGCAGGACGTAGCCCGTGGACGCGTCGTAAGTCATGCTGGTGTTGACGCGGGCTGAGGGGGAGTCGACGTGGGTGAGGGAGGGAGGGGTCAGGTTGGTCCAGACGCCGTGAGAATAGCGCCACGTCTCCGCGTTCGGGCATCCCTGGCTCGAGCAGCCGCCCATCGTCAGGACGTAGCCGTCCTTGACGTCCATCGCACTCCCCGACCCACTGATCGGCGGTGGCGAGAACTGCTCGGCCCAGCGAGGCCCGCCGAAGCCGAAGACGTAGAGCGAGTGGTCTTCCGAGCTCACGAAGACGTGGCCCTCGGCGAGCGAGATGGCGGTCACGATCGGCCCGTTCGCCTGGAACTGGTAGAGGATCGCGCCGGTCGCTGCCGAGCGGACCTCGAAGGAGTTGTTCGCGCCGTCGAACACCAACCCGTTGGCGTACGCCAGCCCTCCGAGGACGTAGCCGCCCGCCGGCTGAGCCCAGAGGATCTTTCCCGTGGAGGTGTTCAGCGCACGGATCGCGCCCGGGACCAGCTTCCCGTTGAGGGTGGTGATCCCGCCACCCACGTAGAGGGTCTTCCCATCGAACGCGGCGGGGGAGATGCTGCCGTCTCCGCACTCCGGGCAGTTCCCCGACACCGCGAGGTAGTCCATCCAGACCGGGCCAGCCGATAGGTTGGTCGCGTTGAACGCGTAGAAGATGCCGTTCTTGTTCTCCACCAGGATGTACGGGCGACCCTGCGCGTTGGTGAAGTAGGTCGGGGTCGACCCGAAGTCGCCGTCCCCGATCGACTGGTTGGTGTGCTGGGGGATCTGCCAGTGCCCGACCGGCGCGAGAGTCGTGGCATTGACGGCGATCACCGCCTCCTGGTACGGGGCGGAGGTGGGGCCATTGCCCGTCGTGAAGTAGATGGTGTTCAGGGCGGGGATGACGGCCGGAGAGCCCCAGATGCCCGCCCCCGCCTGTCCGGGTCGTGTGGTGTTGAACTCGTGCACGATCGTGTGCGTAGCAAGACTGACCTCGAACAGTTGCCCCTGGACCACAGTCGGGGGGTCGCACATGTTGGCGAGGCCGATGTAGACGGCGCCCCGATAGAGGAGGGGGCTATCCCACACGTACCCTCCGTTGGGTTCGGTCGTGTTCCCGACGAAGGTCTTCCATAGCACTTTCCCGGTCGAGGCGTTGAGGGCGTAGAGGTACGAGGTACCCCCGACCGCGTACACGGTCCCGTTCAGAATCGTGGCCGCGGAGGTGATTCCTCGGCCGCCCCCACAGTCCGGGGGGGAGTCTGTGACCCCCAGGTACGACTGCCAGAGCTCGGTGCCCCGGGAGACGTTCAACGCGTACTCGTAGCCGTCCCAGGAGCCGACGTACACCGTGCCGTTGGCGATGGACGGGGATGCAGCGATGAGTGCGCCGGTCTGAAATCGCCACTGAAGGCTCAACTCGGAGGCGTTCTGCGGAGAGAAGGCGGTTTCCGCGATGTTCGCGCCCGTCCGGGACGGGTTCTGGAGATAGGTCGGCCAGTCGGTACTCCCCAGGACCGAACCGTCGGGGATCAGGGTGCCGCGCCCGGGCGCGCCCCCCACCTGGGCGGCCGTGTTCGTCTGCGCAGAAGATAGCCCGAAGAGGAGGAGCGGGCCCACGACAAGGGCAGCCACCGCGGTGACGCTCAAGACCGCGGGCTGGAGAACCCATCGAGCGGGGAGATTGCTTCGGACCCGCGACCTTCTCGACAGAGCCTCCCACCCGTTGCGACATCCCCGCGCATTCCCGATGGCGAAGGACTGTCGGCCCCCGCCTCCACTCAGAGGGGGTAGTTAGACCTTCCGAATCGGCTTCCGAGGAGGCGCGGTGCTCGGGCGTCTCGGGGTGGACCTCGGGGACGTTGGGCGTTATTAGCGGGGGTTGCTCGCCTTGGCCCGTGGTCGGCACTGGCGCGCCGCGACCAGATCTCCGGACGCTCACCCTTCCGAACGGTCTCGGGGTGGTCCTCGCCCGCCTCCCGGAGAGCCCGACCGCGAGCGTCTGGGTTTGGTACCGGGTCGGCTCGAAGAACGAGCATCCCGGCATCACGGGCGCCTCCCACTGGGTGGAGCACATGCTGTTCGAGGGCTCCCCCAAGTACGCCAAGGGCGAGATGGACCTCGCCGTTGTGCGCGTCGGCGGGGAATTCAACGCGTTCACCGATTCGGATTTCACGGTCTACATGACGACCGTCCCGAGGGAACACCTCTCCGTCCCGCTCGACATCGAGTCCGACCGGATGACGCGGGCGCTCATCGCCGACGAGGAGGTCGAGCGAGAACGCACGGTCATCCACTCCGAGCGGGAGGGGAACGAGAACTCGCCGGAGTTCCGGGTCGAGGAGGAGCTCTACCAGCTCGCCTTCCGGATCCATCCGTACCGCTGGGACCCGCTTGGGCGGCGCGAAGACATCGTGCGGCTCACCCCCGGGGAGCTGCGGGAGTACTACCACCGGTACTACGGCACGCGCAATGCCATCTTGGTCATTGCCGGCGGGTTCGACCCCGTCGCGGTCGAGGCCGATGTTCGGGAGCGGTTCAGCTCGCTCCCGCCGAGCGGAGAAGACGTGACGGTCCACGAGGTCGAGCCTCCTCCCCGCGGAGAGCGGCGGGCGGAGCTCTCCGGGCCGGGCACGACCCCCTATCTCCAGGTCGGATGGCGGGCCCCGGCCCTTCGGGACCCGGCGACCCCGGCGACCATCCTGGTCGACATGATCCTCGGGGGCGAGACACGGCTCTTCTCGGCCGGCGCGGGGTGGGGCCGGGCCGGTGAGCACCCGAGCGCTCGCCTCCATCGGGACCTGGTCGACACCGGGCTGGCCGTCCGCGCGACCAGCGAGTGGCGCCCCCGGACGTATCCAGGGATGTTCACGATCCAAGCCCAGACCGCCCGTGATGTCTCCCTCGACCGGCTGGAAGCAGCGATCTACACGGTCCTCGAGGGACTTGCGAAGTCGGGTCCGACCGCGAAGGAACTTTCGGACGCGAGGGCGAAGCTTCGCTGGGGCGCGGCGCTGGCCTACGAGGGCGCCTCGCGCACCGCGTTCCGCACGGGGTACTTCTCCGTCCTCGATTCCCCCGCCTACGAGGACCAGCTCCTGGCCGCGCTCCTCAAGGTCCGACCGCAAGAGGTCCGCGACCGAGCCCGGTCACTCTTCGGCACAGAATCCCGCGTCGTGGTACGATACCACCCGAGTCAGGAGGCCGCACATGGCTAGCCCCACCGACCCCCTCCGGTACGAGTACGGCGCTGAATGGCACGGGCTCCGGCTCGTGCACCAGCCATCCCCGCCCCACGCCGCCAGTTTCTCCGCGACGTACGTGGGGCCCGCCGGTTGGGGGTTCGACTCGCCCGAGACGGCCGGTCTCGCCCGGATGGTCAACCAGCTCGTGCCGAGCGCCGCCGGTCCGTTCGACCGCCTCGAACTGGCCCGGCGACTCGACCGCGCCGGGGCGACCCTCTCCCGCCAGTGCGCCCCGGAGTCGGCCGAGGTGACGATATGGGGTCCGACCGACAGCTGGCGCCCGCTCCTCGGACTCCTTTCCGAGGTGGTCCTCCGACCCCGGTTCGACCGGGAGGATATCTCCCGAGTACGGCGCCAGATGCTCGAACGGCAGCTTCGCGAGCTCAACCAGCCGGCGAGCCGCGCGGAACGGGAACTGCTGGGCGCTATCTTCCCCGAACGGCACCCGTACCGGTCGATGGGCCTGGGGGACCGACGGTCGGTCGGACGAATCAACCGGGAAGCCCTACGTCGATTCCACCGGGACCATTACACGAGCGGGGGGGCCCTCCTCGTCGTCACGTCGACCGCTCGCCCGGGCGAGGTCGAACGGGCTGCGCACCGGTTCTTCCGCTCCTTCCCGGTGACAGAGGGCCCTCGCCTCCGGCTCCCCCCGGTCCGGCCGCCTCGGTCGCACCAGCTCATGGTCCACCTGCCGGGGAACGCCCAGGTGGAGGTCCGCATGGGGGGCCCCTCGATCGCCCGGTCCTCTCCGATGTTCCACGCCGCATTCCTCGCGAACGAGGTACTGGGGGCCCGCCCGCTCCTCTCCCGTCTCTTCCAGAAGGTCCGGGCGAAGGGAGGTCTAGCCTACCACGCCGCGAGCGAGCTCGAGGCGATGCGGTTCGGAGGTTACTGGATTGCCCTGGCCGGGACGGGGGCGGACCGCTGGCGCAAGGTCGTACCGATGCTCCGCGGCGAGGTGGAGCGGCTCCGCTCGGAAGGGGTCGAAGAGACCGAGCTCCGCATGATCCGCGAGAGTGTGATCGGCTCGCTCCCGCTCTCCCTCGAGTCGACCGTGGAGGCCCACGAGCTCGCGGTCGACGCGTCGTACCACGGGCTCCCGGGCGACTACTGGGCCACCTGGCCGGAACGATTGAGGGAAGTCCGTCCGCGCGACGTTCGGGAGGCGGCCGACGCCGCGTTCGGTCGATTCGGTGAGGTAACGGTCCTCGCGGGTCCTGTACCCGCTACCTGATAGCGAGCGGCCGGAGGGGTCCGGGCCGGGGGCAGACGTGAACAGCGCTTCGTCAGGACCAATACGCACTTATACGTCCCCGCCAATCGGAAGGACGATGCCCTCCCGACCAAAGGCCGACCTGCAGGTCCAGGGAATGCTGAGGAAGAACATCACGATCACTCCGGAAGAGGCAGAGTTCCTCGAGCGCCACCCGGAGATCAACCAGAGTGCCCTCTTCCGCCAGATCGTGGAGAGCCTGATGCTCGCCGAGCGCACGCCCGGGATCGCGTCCACCCAACCCGTCCGCTTGGGGAAGGCAGTCTTCCGCTCCGGCGCGATCATGTTCCAGAAGTCGAACGAGCGTCGGGAGTAGACCCCCCGCCTTCGCTCGGTCGCGCGGGCGCTTCCGAATCCCGCAAGCGGGCCGCGAGGCCAGCGACTGCCGGATGGTTGGCGTCCTGCGCCCGGGCGTAGAGGATCCCCTCGGCACCGACCGAGCGTTCGAAGGCCGCGCTCGCCATCGAACGGTCCAGCTCCTCCAGCGAGTGGCGCGAGATGATGTGGCCGAACGCCCACCGGCGTTTCAGGGCGAGGTCCGTGAAGTGCGGGGCGTAATGCCCTCCGCCCACCGCGAGGGCGACCTTGTCGCCCGGCTCGGCCGCGATGCGTGGGATCACGTGGGAGAGTGTGCGGATGGCCTCGGGCGACGGACGGGAATGCTCCCCGAAGCCGATCTCGACGAAAAAGGAGGGGAGGTCGAGCGAAGGTCCGTGATGGGTCGCCTCGTAGTTGGCCCGGAGATGGTGCTCCGAGCCTTCTTGGGCGAGGGCGCGCAGGGTGGCCACCATGCCCGCGGGGTCGGTGGGATTGACCCGCCGAGGCATCCCCCCGAGGTCAGCCCCGGGGCCGAGGTTGCCCAGCGGGTGGACGGTCAGACATTCGACGTTCTGCGCGCTCCGGTGGATGGACGGGAAGACCAGAGACACTGGCTCTTCCCGGAAGCGGGACGGGAGTCGCGCATCGAGGAACTCGTCGTGGATGTGGACCAGCCTACGCTTGAGCAGCTCGACGCCCGGGCCGAGCGCTCGAATCGGAGCCCCGTCCACATGGTCGTCCGTCGCGGGAGGGGTCCCCCAGGACTCGGCGACCCGCGGCGCGACAGGGTCCGCCTCGGAAACGACAACCAAGAACATCGTTCGCACAGCGATGTCACTCCGACCGGCCAGATGAACGTGATGCGTTCCATCCGGCGTCGCTCTGGGCCCGGGAGGAGGATGGTGCTCCCGGCGGGAGTTCCCCCGGGCGGCCCTTTCGGGCCGCCCGGATTTGAACCCGCGTCAAAGGCTCGAGAGGCCTCTATCCTTGACCACTAGACTACGGGAGCGCCGGCGCCGTGTAGCCGGTCGGCTCTTTGAGCCTTTCGTGGCCGACGTCACCGGAGGGAGACGGGCTGCGTCGCGGCCCCTTCGGGGCTCACGACGACCGCGGTACCGTACGCGAAGATTTCGGTCATGATCTCGCTCATCTCAGAGGTGTCGAACCCGACCGACACGATCGCGTTCGCGCCCAAGCTGCGCGCGTGGTCGACCAGGCGGGACAGCGCCTCGTGACGGGACTGCTCGAGGAGCTGCGTATACTCCTTGATCTCGCCTCCTCCGATGCTACGAAAGCCGGCCACGATGTTCCGTCCGAGGCCCCGTGACCGGACGATGAGCCCGTAGGTGAGCCCGATGACTCGGTCGATCCGGCATCCCGGGACGAACGGGGTGGTGACGACGGGAAAGTTGGTCGGCGGGGCGTAGACGGGGACCTGGGTCGGCAGCGGAGCACCGGACATGCCGTCCTCACTCCCGTCGCCTCCATAACGCCGCCGCTCGGCGGCAGGCGAAGCTCCTATACGGCCGACCGCCTTTTTCGGTCGTGTCTCCTCCCGTCAAGGCCCGAAGTGGTCACATTCTCTTGGACCCGAAGAAGTCGTACCGTGACCTCGTCCGGGTCTACCCGGAGATCCACCGCCGAGTGGTCGAGATGAATCGGCCGTTCGTGAAGGAGTCGGACCCGCTGCTCCCGGATGTGCTCCTGGACGAGAATCTGCGCGACCTCAAGGGGAACCGAAAACCGGTCGGCTACAACCGGCAGGACGCCTTCGGCCTCCGACTGATCTTCCCGATGGTCGAGGAGAAGCGAGCGGAGTTCTACTTCACGAAACCCGCGCGCTGTCAGGAGGTCGTGCAGATCACCGAGCAGGTGTCGGCCTTGCTCCGGCGCCGGGGCATCAAGCACACGGTCGAGTACGACCGCCTCGCGCTCGGCCCGCCGCGGGGGCTCCCCGGACAAGCCCCACCAGGAACGACGCCCGGCTTCCTCTCAACCTGAGCGGTCTCACGGTTCGGTCGGGGGCCGGCGGAACGGCCAGAACGGATTCGCCGCCGGTTGTGCGGCCGCCGGAGTCTCCGGGGCCGCCGCTCCCTCGGCCTGGAGCTTCTTGAGCGCCTCTCGGGCCTTCTCGAGCGCGGCGGCGTAGTCCGTCTCCCGGAGCCGGAGCGACTCTGCGAGGAGCGCCTGGGCCCCGGAGGTGTCGAGGTGCCGTTCGTGCGCCCGGGTGAGCGCCGCGTCGATCAGGAAGTGGAGGTTGAGGAGCTCGCGGTGAAGCGACTTCCTGAGGTTGAGTTCCTCTTCCGCTTTGAGGAGGAGACGGCCCGCGTCCAGGGGCCGGTCGGCGGCCGAGAGCTCGACCACCTCGCGGAGGCGGTCGCGGACGGGGTTCACGAGGACGTGAAGGCCCTCTTCAGCGAACGTCACCTCGGTCTGAAGGTCCCGGAGCCGGCGCTCGAACGGCTCGCGGACCGCCGGGTCGAGCGCCTCGGCGGCGCGGGCGAGGAGCGTCTCGGCCTCCTCGACCCGTGACTGGTCGAGGGCGACCCGCGCCTCGCTGAACGTCTGCATCATCGGGGTCGTGTCGACCCCCAGGCGCTCGCCGACCCAGAGCCGGTCCTTGAAGACGGTCATCCGCTCGAGCACCTCCTCACGGCGACGCTTCTTCGCGAGGTCGGACTCCGAGCGAACCAGGCGCAACGCCTCGGCGAAGTTACGACGCTCACGGAGCTCTGCCAGCTGCCGCTTCACGCCTTCGCGGCGTTCGGTCTCGGCCGGCGTGGAAACCCCGGACCGGGCGAATTCCGCCTCGACCTCCCTCCACCGACCGTCCACGACGCCCTCGAACAGTCGCCGGCTCGCCGTCTCGCCCCGAGCGAGCGCCTGCTTCACCTGGGGCCACTCTCGCGCACGGAGGGCGCCCTCGGCCTCAGTGACCAGGCTCTCCAAGGGGTCGAGCTCCGCCCCCAGCCCCTCGGAGCGGGCCGCCTCGACCTGTCGGCGGAGCTCCCCGAGCGGAGCGGCGAACAGGCGCTCGATCGACCAGCGGCCCATCTCGGTCGCCTCGCGGGCGGCCCGGGTCGCCTCGGCGTACTGTCCCAGGGCGGCATGGTGCTGTGCCTCGGCGAGCCGGTTCGCCCCGTCCGGCACTTGCGCTCCAAGGTCGACCGACTCGGCGATCTGACGTTCGGCCGACCGCATCGCATCGCCCGCGCGGCGGTGACCTTCCCGGGCAGCACCGAGGGCGTCCGACGCGGCCATCGCGCGCTCCAGGACGTCCGGGTACGCGTGCTGCTGGAACGCCGCCTTCGCGAGCTCGAACTCTTCCTTCGCCCCGGCGGCGACAATCCCCTCCTCGACGGCCCGGGCGAGGGAGCGTTCGGCCGCCTCGAGCGACCCCTCGGCGAGCCTCCGCTGGAGCTCGACCCGCTCGAGCTCGGCCTCGCTCTTCGCGGCCAGCTGGAGCGCCTCGACCGCCCGGCCCTCGTCGAGGGCCATGCGGGACTGGTGGAGGAGGTTCTCCGCGATCGAGGTGTTGGCCCCCTGGTGGCGGAGACGCGTCACGGTCGCCTGGAACCCCGCGAGCGTCTTCGACACGTGCTGGTAGGTGACCTGGAGGACCTCCCGCTCGAGCGGACCTCCAAGCTCGATGACGCGGGCGTACTGTCGCTGGTGGAGCATCTGGTCGAGCCGCTCCATCTGGGCTCGGTGAGTGGTGGCGTCGACGTGGAGCAGGTCGGCCTGGGCGAGCGCTTCGCGGGCCCGCTTCGCGACCCGGTCGGCGTGCTCGACGAACCCGCGGGTCGAGATGAACTCGGTGCGGGCCTGGTCGAGAAGGGTCGCGGCGCCGACGGGGAGCGGAAGCGCGATCCGCCGCCGCGCCTCGGCGAGCGGAGAGAGGATCTTGTCGACCTGGACCCCGGCCGCGCGGGCGATGTCGAGGTCCCGCTCGAGGCCCCGCAGGTTCTCCTCGAGGATGGGACGGAGGAGCGCGATCAGCTCCTCGTGGAGGAGCCGCGCCCCCGTTCGGGTCGCTTCGGGAGGGGCGGTCGCCCGCTCCGTCTGGAGCGTCTGGAGGCGATGCTGGAACGGCTCCATCGGGGCCGAAAGCCGACGGCCGTCCTCCAGGAGGAGGGCGATCTCGCCCAGCCACCGGTCGGAGTCGAGGCGGGCCTCCTCGACCTGGAGCGATTTGTCGACTCCCTCGAGGAGCGTCCGGGCCCCGTCGAAATCCAGGGCCTGGTAGGCGAGTCGGGCGTTCCGCAGCGGCTCGTAGAACGGGGTCGGGTCGGCGCCCGCGGCGCGGAGCCGCGAGAGGAGCTCCTGGGCACGCGCGATCCCCTCGAGGACCATCTGGGCCCCGGCCCGCGACCGGGCCGCGGCCTCTTCGAGCCGGCTCGCGGCCTGGTAGGCTTCGAGATAGTGACCCGCCCGCGCGGCCGTCTGTGCCTCGTCGAGCTGGGTCCGGAACTTCGTGAGGTCGAGGCCCATCGCTTCGAGCTCGACCAGCGAGAGCTTGGCGTGCGAGACCGCCTCTTCGCTGCGGAGCAGCTGCTGCTGCTGGGCGCGGGTCCGGATCTCCTGCGACGCCCGCGAGGCGGTGACGAAGTCCCCCATGTTGAAGATCTGCTGGACCTCGTCGATCTGGCGCTGGACCTCGTCGCTCGGCCCGCCCATCGACTCGAGCACGCGGACCTCCGACTCGAGGAGCTCGACCAGCGCCGAGGCGTGCGCCGCGAACACCGCCGCGAAGTCCCGCTCGGCCCGGCGGAGGCTCTCGACCGCGCCCGAGAGGTCCTCCTTCACCCGCAAGGAAACGTCCGCGTCCGCGAGAAGGCGCCGGACCGGGGCGGTCAGCGCCTCGTCCGTGATGTCCGCGAACCCCTGTTCCATCTCCTGGACCCGGCGCGCCACGTAGGGCGCCGCGGCGGTCCTCAGGGTCACCTCCGCCTTGGCGACCATCTCGGCGGCGTCGACCAGTTGCCCGGCCTCGAGGAGCTCCTTCGAGGAGGCGACCTCGCGGTTCGCCTCTGGCGTGAGGAACCCACGGTCGCGCGCATACTCGCGCACCTTGTCGAGCGCGGTCCATCGCTGGCGGAAGAACTGGAGGGCGTCCCGGCCGAGGGCGAGTACCGCCTCCTTGAGGACCTGCTGGGCCGACTCGACCTCGGTTCGGTCGAGGTGGGTCCGCGCCCGCTGGAGCAGCGGCTCCAACGACTCGATGGAGAACCCCGCCGCCTGGAACCGGCGGGCCATCTCCTCGAGGGAGGAGAGCTCGTCGCGGGCGCTCTCCAGGTCCTCGGTCAGCTGGCTCACCCGGTCGAGCGCTTCCTGGCTCGCGGCCAGAGCCTCGGAGTAGATCTTGAGCCGTAGGGCCTCGCGGGCCCGGTTCATCGACGCGAACACCTCGGTCGGGTCGCGCCCGAGCCGTCGGGCCTCGACGATCCGTGGCCGAACCTCATCCAAGAGACCGGCCACGACGCTGACCACCGGCTCTTCGGCCGCACGACGCGCCTCGTGGAGGAGCCCCGCGATTTCCACCGGGGCGACCTGGGGAAGCCGCGCCAGCGCGGCGTCGATCGCCTCGCGCGCAGCGGTCGGGTCGACCCCGAACTCGACCGTGCTCCCGAGCGAGGTGCGCAACGATTCGAGGGCTTGCCCGCATCGTTCCCGCAGCACGTCGGCCATGTCCGCGAGCACTGTTTCGAGGTTGAGAATGGTCGCAGGCCATCGGTCGGCGGGCGCTTCCGCGTCCTCCCGCATCGCGGTCTCGAGCCGGGTCGTCGGGGCGCCAAACTCCTTCGCCGCGGCGAGCAAAAGATCGGCCCCGGCCCGCGTCTGGGTGCGTCGCTCGACCGCCTCCGGGAGGCCCTCGACCAACGCTCGGGAGAGCCCGTCCATCGCCTGGACGAGCCCGCCCTCCTTCGCGGGCAGCGTCGCCTCCTCGAGGCGCTTTTCGAACTCTCGGATCCGCTCGGGGGAGAGGCCGGCCCACTTCGCGACCTCGACCGCCCGCGCGCGGCCCCCCTCGATATACTGGGCCTCCGAGGTCCGGAGGCTCTCCTCGATCAGGACGAGCTCCGCGGCGATGTCCGCCCACGCTGTGCTCGACGTTGGGTGCCCGAGGACTTCGAGACGGGCCCGAACTCCTTCCGGCAGGGGCACTCCGACGCCCGACAGACGGTCGACCGCCTCGGCGATCCGCTTGCGCCGGTCTTCGACGGAAGCCGGTACGGTCGAGTTGAGGTAGTCGAGAAGTCCCTTGACCTCCGCCTCCACGGTGTCCCAATCGGAACGGCGGACGGCCTCCTTCGCCTTCGAGAGTCGCTCGGCCGCCTGACCGGGGATGATCCCGAGCTTCTCGAGAAGGGCGAGCCGGTCCTCGGCGTCCTTCTGGAGCGCCTCGGCGGCCTGCCGTTTCTTCTTGAGCGCCTCCGCCTTTTCCTGGAGGATCCGGGTGAGACGCGAGGAGGGGAGGGAGCCCACTCCTCCGGGTCCGGACATCGTACTTCCCCCCTAATCGCGACTGCAGCTCTCGGCGGAACGGCGGGGTCGCGGCACTCGTTTCATGCGAAGGCGCCCTTATTAATGAAACGCGAGGGAGGGCGGCCCCGCCGACCCAGCTCTCCGACTACGTCCGGCTGATGCGCCGCTTGCCCATCGCGTCGATGTACTGGATTTCGGCCCCCGGAGAAAGGAGGGGTTTCGTCTCGGCGTCCACCGGGAGACTGAACGTCTCGTAGTTCTCGAGGTCCATCAGCTGGACCTCCGCCTCCGTCATCGAGAGCACCTGCGCCTGGCGCTTCCCGATCATCGGCACCTGGACCTTGTGCTTCACCGGGAACACGACGCTCCGCTTCGCCCCGTCGAACAGCCCCACCGCATCGATACGGGCCTTCGCCTCTCCGTGCTTCCCTGGTTTCGAGGTCTGGATGTTCAGGATACGACAGGGCTCTTCGTCGATCAGCATGTAGCGGCCCTCCTTGAGCTCGCGGACCTCCTGCTGAGTCCAGGCCATCGGAATCGTCCCCGGGCGTCGGGGAGGTGCAGGGTCGGATAAGAGTTGCCCCGGTCCGGCGGAGAACGCCGCCGAAGCGGAGGAGGGTTTATTCGCGTCGGCCGCCATTCTTCCCGCGGCCCAAGGACCTCGGGCCCTAGCATGGTCGAGCCCGAGTTGCGCTATCCCCCTCACATCCTCGAAGAGGAGGCTCGGACCCTCTGGCGAGCGCGCCGGCTCCCACCGCCGGGCGGGGTGCTGGGCCGGGCCGACGCGCCGGTCGTCCACCAGTTCCTCGGGTCGTTCAGCGGCACCGACCAGCCGACCCGCGCCGCGCAGCGGGCCATCACGGCGGACGTGGACGCGCGGTACTTCTCGATGTCCGGGCGCCGCGCCGTGGGGACGCTCCGTCTCGTCTCGAGTCCGGCCGACTCATCGGCCGCACCGCTCGGGCCCCTGCTCACCGCCCTGGGAGTGTGGGTCGGGGGCGAGGGGGACCACCCGTGGGACCAGGCCGACCGAACGGCGACGGTCGCTACCATCGTCGGGCGTCTCGCGCACGCCGGTGTGCTGGTCGTGCGGGACTTCCCGTTCCGTGTGTGCCCGGCGTGTTCGGTGCCCCGCACACCGGAGGGGATCATCTACCAGGAGGAAGAGGGTGCGACCCACCTCGTCCGTTTCGCGGTCAGCTGGGGGGAACGGAGGGTCTCCGCGCTCGCCTGGGTGGACGCTCCCTGGCGGCTCCTCGGGATGAGCGCGCTACTCGTGAACCCGGATCTCCCGTACGTCATCGCCCGGTTCCAGCGGAGAGAGGTCGACGAACTCGTCCTCACCTCGGCCTCTTCGCTCGAACGGCTGAGGAGCTGGCTCACCGACGCCCGGATGGAGGTCCTCGAGGAGGTGACGGGTCGGTCGCTCGTGGGCAAGCCGTACGAGTACCCTCTTCGTCATGAGTTCCCGATGGGAGGAACCCTCACTCCTCCCGCCGGAACGATCCAAGCGGTCCCCGACGTGGGAGACAGCGGGACCGGCATCGTCCCCCTCGTGCCCGGTCACGGCGGAACGGATGGGCAGATCGCCGAGCGACTCCATGTCTCGGGCTGGCCTCTCCTCACTCCCCGCGGCCAGCTCGACCTCACTCTGATGCACAAATACGCCGGCCTCGACCTCGACACGGCGAACGACTTCGTCGTCCGGGACTTGTCGGACGGAGGTGGGCTGTTCGCGGAGCTTCGGGTCCGCCGGGGAGTCCCCCGCTGCGTGGTCTGTGGGACGGCGCTCGTCTGGGCGCCCGGGCGGGCCTGGTGCCTCGAACCGTCCCACCTCTCGCGCGCTGCGACCGAGGCCTACCGCCGCCTCCTCCCGAACGACCCCTCGTTCACGCAGATGGAGGTCGTCGCGTGGCCCGTGAGCGAGTCGTCCACCAGCAGCTCGCCCTCGGCGGTCCCGCTCCTCGAATGCAGCCGATGCGAGCGTCTCGAGGCCCCCGAAGCGGACCTCGCCTGTCCGTGCGGGGGACGGAAGCGGGTCGCAGCCCGTCGGCTCCTCCCCGCCTTTGCCGGCGCGATCGCCGCATGGGCGAGGACGGACCCGTTCCCACTCGGTCACCTGGCCCGGGTCTACCTGAACGACCGGCGGCGAGGACCCGCGCTGGTCCACCAGCTAGCGGCGGCCTCGGTCGTGGACGGGGTCTCCGGGGACTTTGCGATCACGCTCGTGCCCACCGTCGGCGGATGCGACCTCGCCACCGCGCTCACGTCCTTCGGCGCGGACGCGGTGCGTTCCGCGGTGATCCGGGCCGAGGGTACCGACGTCTCGGCGAATGCCTGCGCCTCCTGGTGCGCCCACGAGTATGCTCGACTCTCCCGACTGTGGACCTTCGCGCGGCGGCTGTCGGGTGAGCTCGACGCGTCGACCCTGGTCGAGTTCTCCCGCCCGATTCGTGAGTTCCTGAGTCAGCTCGAGCCCGAGGACCGGGCCCTCCTCGCCCGCTGGGAACGTGTCCGAGCTCAAGCGCTCGCCGACTACGCCCGCGGGCGGCCCTCCGCCGTGCTCCGTCGGTTCCACCATTTCATGGAAGGTGACCTCGCCGATTACCGGGAGTGGACCGCCGACCGGATGCGCCTCCCGGGCAAGCCGCCGACCAAGCGTGCGGTGCTTCGCACGTTCGTCTACGTCCTCGTGACCGGGGCGTCGTTGATGGCACCGGTCACCCCGTTCGTCAGCGAGTCGCTCCACCGGATGCTCACGAACGAGCGCGTGAGCGTGTTCGAGGGCAGCGTCGGAGAAATCGACCGAGCGCTCGCCGACGACGCCCTCGTGACGGCTTGGGACCGTTGGCGTTCGGTGTTGCATGCGCTCGCCACCTACCGCGGATACCTACGCCTCCCTCCCGTGGCGGTGCTCCCGTCCGTTGCGCTCGTGGTGGCCACGGACGACGTCGGCGACCAGCTTCGGAAGGACACCGCCACAATCGCGCGAATCGCCCGGGTCGATCACCTCGACGTAGGTTCCCCGCGCGCACCGTGGACCGGCCTGCAGCTCAACCTGCAGCCGAACGAGGAGGAGATTCAACGGGCGTATCCGTCGCAGGCGACCCAGATCGTCCACCTCCTGCAGCGGATGCCGGCGCGGACCGGAGGGAAACCGCCCAAGGCGGAGGACCTCAGCGTGGTGATTGCGGGCCTTCCGCGGTCGATCACTCCCGCGATGTACGAGTACGTCCCCACCCTTCCGCCCGGGATGGTTACGGTCCCGTGGAGCGCCGGGGAGATGTACGTGGCGCGGCCCGCCGACGCGGCAGCGTCCACCGCCCTCCCCCCGCTCTCTTCGGACGCCCTCTGGCTCGTGCGACGTATCGACAAGCGGCTCCGTCGTTCCGCTCCCGCCGCCCCGGGCACGCCTCGAGTGGCGATCGTCGCCGCGGTCGACCCGCTCGCGAGCGAAGTGCGGCTGCGGGCCGAGGTGATCGCGAAGTGCCTCGAGCTGGACGAGCTCCGGGTCATCGAGAAGAGCGCGGAGCGTCCGCCGAAAGACCGCATCACGGGGAGGACTCGGTCGGGCACCCCGTGGTGGGTCGACCTTCCTGGGCTTCCCCCCGAAGTCCGACCTCCCCTTCCGTCCAAACCGCTGGTACCCAAGAGTCGCGTCTCGGCCCACGTCACCGCTCCCTCGCTCGTCCCGGGCGAGGTCGACTTTGCCGACCCGGCGGTCGTGGAGCACGGCCAATCCGTCCGCTCCCTCGGTGAGCAGCTGGACGCCGTTCTCGAGGCGCCACTCCTCGGTCCGTCCAAGGTTGAGCGAGCGTGGGAAGTGGGACTGACCTCGGTGGAAGAGTTCCGCAACGCCCCGTTCGAGAAGGTCGCCTCTCTGCCGGGGTTCGGGCCTGCCCTTACAGGCGAACTGTTCGTCCGTCTCGGACGCCCTGTCCCCGAGGGGGCCGCTCGGCCCCCCCGCGCCCGTGACGGCCTGCGTGCGCTGGTACAGGATCGGCCGGGCCTGCCGCCGGAGGCGTCGTCACCGCGCCTCGCAGTCACTCTTCCATCCCCATCCGTAGCATCTTCGCCAACGGTCGCAGAGCCGGTAGCGCCTGCGATGCCAGGTCCGGCGGAGACAAGGCCGCCTCCATCAGTAACGCCGGAACCTTCCCTGCCTCCTGTAGTCGAAGAGGCGCAGCTGGCGGCGGGACCTGACCAAGAGGCCGCCGAAGCGGAGGACGTGCCGGCTCCGGTTCCAGAAGTGCCCGAAGCCTCGCTAAACCCACCGATCCCCGTCGAAGCAGAGCCGCCGCCGCAGACTCAGCCGACCCC
>DASPQC010000015.1:0-3145 GCA_035625165.1 Thermoplasmata archaeon
GGGCCGGGATATTTGATAATACCTCGGACCCGAGAGAGAGCGGGAGGGTTCCGTATCGACGAGTGGAAAGCGGGCCGAGGATGGCCGAGGTCGATGTCGGCCCCTCGCTGACCTCGGGACCCGCGGGTCGTCCTTCCGACCCCAGTTCGCGACCGCAGATGGCTCATCCGCGGGGTTATTACCGTGGGTCCGCCGTAGGTAGGTGACGGGGAACCCCGTGACCGACGTCTGGGCGGAAGGCGACACGGCCGCGCTCAAGCGATCCGGGGTGCCGCCCATCCTGGTGCGGTTGGCCCGAGGCCCGCAGCGGGTCGGGGAGTTCGGTGTCCTTGATTTGACCGCCCAGGTCGGGCAACCGCCCGGGGGAACGATCACGTGGCTGGACGTCACCTACCGCGTCGTCCGCCCCTCCCTCTCCGACCTGTTCGGCGCGATGCATCGCGGCGCGCAGATCGTTACCCCCAAGGACGCTGCCCAGCTGATCTACCTCGCGGGGGTCGGGCCCGGCGGCCGAGTCGCGGAAGCCGGAGCCGGGAGCGGCGCCCTCACCATCGCCCTCGCCTACGCGGTGGGTCCGGCGGGCCATGTGACCACCTACGACCGACGGGCGGATTTCCTCGAGGCCGCCCGCGGGAACGTCCACCGTTCGGGGCTCGAGGACCGCGTCACGTTCCGGGAGCGGGACGTCGTTCGCGAAGGGCTGGACGCGACCGACCTCACGAGCGTCGTGCTCGACCTTCCCGAGCCGTGGGAGGTGCTGTATTCCGCCCGGTCCTCCCTCGTTCCGGGGGGGTATGCCGCCACCTTCTCCCCGACCTTCAACCAGCTCGAGCGCACAGTTCGAACGTTCCGAAATCTCGGCTTCGATGAGGTCCGCGCCGTCGAGCTGCTCGAGCGCTCTCTCCACGTCGGCGAGGGCGGGACCCGACCCGATTTCGAGATGCTCGGGCACACGGGATTCCTGGCCTCCGGCCGTCGGGTCGACTGAACATGGTCGCCGCCTCATTGTCGATCGGCGCGCTTGTCGGCGTTCTGCTCTCCGGAGGGTTCGTCTGGTGGGAGGTCGGACGGTACGCGACCCCCCAGGTCCCGGTGACCCTTTTCGACGAACGCCGCGAGCTGTTCGCCTACACCGCCGGCCTCTTCGTCGGGGTTCCGTTGGCCCTAGCCGCGCTCCTCTACCTCGACTCGATGGCGAACGCGGCGCTGATCGGGGCCGCGCTGTTCCTCGGATTGCTGGTGATAGGCACTGAGGTTGCCCAGTGGGCGCTCCTCCGGACGCGATTCTGGGGTGTGGGCGAGAGCCGCCCGTTCTACGCGCTCGGCTACCGGTCGGCGATCGGGGGCATCCTCACGCTTGCGATCATCGCCCAGTACTTGGGCGGCCCGTCCTTCGCCTTCGCCGGGTTTGCCCTCGTGCTGCTCCAGTCGGTCGCCATCGTGGCGCTGGAGGTCGCCGGCTCCTTACTGTCGATGCCGCCTCGCTCGCTCGGCTCTCGCTCGGGCGGCGGGCCTGTCTCGGGGGCGATCGTCCAGGCGCTTGGCTTCTTCCTCCTCGGCATCGGTCCGCTCGGTGGGCAAGCTTCGGGCTTCGCGAGCGCCCTCCTCGCCATCGCCGGCGCCGGGCTCGTCTATCGACGACTGCGGCCCGCGCTCGCCTCCATCCCACCTCCGACCGAACCCCCCAAGGTCGGTCCGACCGTCCCGAGGCCGGCCTACGGCCGCACCCGAGGAAAGGCCGCCGAGCCGCCGAAAGGGTGAACGCGCCTCGGGGGCACCTTTCCCGGCCTCGGGTTAGCCTGATAAGCCGAAGGGGCTCCCGCGTTCGGCATGCCGACCCTCGAGACGGACCAGCGGCTCAGCACGCGGTTCCGTCACGGGCTGAGGACCTACCGGGCCTCCATCGCCATCGTCGTCTTCGTCGTCGGGGTGTTCCTCACGATTCTCGCGGTCGGCTACTTCACGCCCCTCTCGGGCACCTACCCGTTCACGGTCATCAACGGGGCGACCGGTCCCTCGAGCGGCCCCAACTACAACCTCGTGTTCATCGTCCTCGGGCCGATCATCGCGATCGTCGGCGCCTACCTGGTCGGCGCCTACTTCGTCGCCCGTCGCCGGTTCGAGCATCTGATGCTCACGAAGAGCAAGGCAGAGTTCCTGCGAAACATCCCCGAGCTCGAGGACCTGCTCTGGGACCTCACCCCGACCGACGAGGCGAGGTACGACCAGAAGCGAGCCGAGCTCCGGGTTCGGCGTTGAGCTCGTCCTCGTCCGCGGCAAGCCGCGTTAAGTAGCCACTCCCCGTCGCCGGGTCGTGTCCGGGACCGGGGGCCGGCCTAAGGTGGAGGGGTTCCGCTTCCGTCGCCTGTCCAAGCCCGAGGAGTTCCGGCAGGCGGACGAGTTGGTGCAGTCGGCGTTCGGCGCGGAGAGTCCCGGCGCGATACCTCCCGCCCTCCAGCGAGCTCTCCAAGACAACGGAGGGCTCGTCCTGGGCGCCTTCGCGGACATCTATCTGGCCGGCTGCTCGGTCTCGATGATCGGGTGGGACGGCTCCACGCTCTACCACTACTCGCATCTCACGGTCGTTCGCCCGGAGTACCAGAACCACCACCTCGGCTTCCAGCTCAAGGCGTTCCAGCGGGACGAGGTGCTGAAGCTCGGCTTGCCCGAGATTCGCTGGACTTTCGACCCGCTCCAGAGCCGCAACGCCTACCTGTTCGTCCGCCGGCTGGGGAGCCGGCCGGATCGCTACCTCCCGCATTACCTCGGGCGGGTGGACGACCAGGCGAACCGGGGTCTCGAGACCGACCGTTTGCGCACGGTATGGTCCATTCAAAGCCCGTCGGTGGAGGAGCGCCTGCGCGGCGAGCTGCCGAACGCGCAGCACGACCTCGAGCGTCACCGCACGGCCTTCCCGATTGTCGAGACGGAAACGGGTGAGAGCGGTCTGCGCCTACCGACGGCGGTCGCCGAGCCCACCGGGGCTACGGCCCACCTCGAGATTCCGTTCGACATCGCCGCCGTGCGCGAGCATGAACCCACGGCGCTCGGACGCTGGCGTCACGCCGTGCGGGACGCGTTCCGCGCGGCGTTCGACACGGGGTACGTCGTGGACGATTTCGCCGTGGTGTCCCACGAACACGAG
>DASPQC010000016.1:0-4327 GCA_035625165.1 Thermoplasmata archaeon
AGAGGAACCCTAGCCAGCGCGCAATGAGGGCTGAGTTCAACGAGATGTGGACGAGCTTCGGCAAGGCCATGCGCGCGGACTATCGGCGGTCGCTGCGGGGGTCGAGCCCTGGGGCCTCCCGTCGACGACGCTAGCGAGCGATCGGCGGGCCGCTGGCCCGATGCAATCCTTGCGCGGCCCCTTCGGCGTGGGGGCGGCCGGGTCGATGGGAACCGATGAGAGTCCTCCGGAAGACCGATGCGACCCCCCGAATTGACATAGGGGGCCGTCGCTACCCATCGCCGTGCTCGAGGGGGAACGAAGGCTTTCCGCCGTGATGCTGACCGACCTGGTCGGCTTCACGGCGCTCACGCAACGCGATGAAGCTCGGGCCTTGGAGGCCCTCGAGCAGCACCGAACCCTCGTGCGTCCCCTCTTGGACGGTCATAAGGGCCGTGAGGTCAAGACGATCGGGGACGCCTTCTTAGTGGAGTTTGGCAACGCCCTGGACGCGACCCGCTGTGCCATAGCCATCCAAAGGGCGCTGCACGACCGACCCGCAGGTCGGGACGGAAGCCCGGTCCAGCTTCGGATCGGCCTGCACGTCGGCGACGTCGTGCACCAAGACGGGGATATCTACGGAGATGCGGTGAACCTGGTCTCCCGAGTAGAGCCCCTGGCCGAGCCGGGTGGCATCTGCGTTTCCGGGGCGATCTACGAGCAGGTCCGCAACAAGATCGAGCTCCCGTTCGTGGCGCTCGGAGAGACCTCTCTCAAGAACGTCGCGTATCCGGTACCTCTCTACCGAATCGAGCTGCCATGGCTGACCCGCTCCCCCACCCACCTGACCCCGTGGGTCGCCCGCCCCACCGAGGAGGCCCTTCTGGGGGCCGCGGTCGAGTCCGCTTCCAAGGGACGTGGAGGGGCCTTCGTCCTGGTGGGTCCGTCGGGCGTGGGTAAGACCCGATTGGCGGAGGAGACGATCCAACGCGCGGAACGAGCGGGGTTCCGGGTGCTGCGGGGACGCGCCTTCCCCGGCGAGGTCGCGCCCCCGTATTCGCACTGGGCAGAGATGATCCGATCCTTTGTCCGCGACAATTCGCCCGCCGTGGTCCAGCGCGTGGCCTGGGGGGTGGCTCCCGAGCTGGCCAAGGTCGTGCCCGAGGTCTCCGACCGCATCGGACCCTCACCCCCTTTGCCGGCCGGGGATCCCGAGTCGGCGCGCGCTCGCTTCTTCGAGGGCGTCAGTCAGTTCTTTGTCAACGTCTCGCGCGAGGCGCCGTTGCTGCTGCTGTTCGACGACCTCCAGTGGGCTGATCCCCCCTCGGTCCGCCTCCTCGAGTTCGTTCTGCGGACGGTCCCGGAGAACCGCCTGCTGATGCTCGCCACGTGCCAAGAGGGGGAGGACGATCCGGAGTCGTCCCTCACGGAGGCGTTGCGTTACCTGCGGAAGAACCGCTTGTTGACCGTCGTCCCGGTCCAGCGCCTCGACCGCCGCGCGGTCGGCGAGATGATCCAAAGGACGTTCCAGTCGCCGGACGCTATCTCCGAGGAGTTCGCAGGCCTCGTGCACGACCGCACCGGGGGCAACCCGTTCTTCGTGGAGGAAGTGCTGCGGTCCCTGGTCGAGGTCGGAGCGATCTATCGTACCCCCGAGGGGCGGTGGGAACGCAAGGAGCTCGGCGAGATCGCCATCCCGAAGTCCGTCCGCGACGTGGTCAAGCAACGGTTCAACCATCTGGACGATCCGACCAAGGCGACGTTGCGGATCGCAGCGGTGCTCGGCGCGGAGTTCCCGTTCGACCTCCTCCGGGAGGTCGCGGGGGTTGACGAGGACCTCCTGCTGGCTCAGCTCGAGCACCTGGTCGGGTCGGGTCTCCTGGAGGAAACGACCGGCTCGCACCGGCTCCTGTCCTACGCCTTCACCGACCGGCAGCTCCAACGGGTGCTCTACGACGAGATGCTCTCGCCCCGACGGACCCGCCACCACCGGAAGGCCGCCGAGGCGCTCGAGCGCCTTGCGGGCCCGCGGCGCGAGGAGTTCGCCGGCGAGCTCTCGTTCCACTATCGGGAGGGTCACGACGTCCCCAAGGCTCGCGAGTACGCCCTGCTCTCGGCGGAGCGGTGGATGAAGGTCTTCGGATTCGAACAGGCCGAGCGGGACTATCGGACGGTGCTCGAGCTGCTGGAGGACGCCCCGGACGACAAGACACGCGCTCAAACCCTCGACGGACTGGGCCGGGTCGATTTCGTACTGGGTCGGCTTCCGCGCGCTGTGGTGGATTGGGAAGAGGCCATTCGATTGTACATCGCTACCGCGCAGCCCTTGCGGGCGGGCCGGCTCTACCGCGACCTGGGCGACCTGGTCCGCCTGCAGCCCGAGGCCGCCCCCGGCCGACCGAACCTGTTCCTAACCCTCATGGACGAGGCCGAGCGCCTACTCGGGTCCCTTCCTCCGAGCCGCGAGCTCGTCACCGTGTTGGACCTGAAGGGCGTCGCGCTGCTCGAAGGGGGCTCGGGTCGCGACGGTGCTGCCCTGCTCGCCCGGGCCACCGAATTGGCTCATACGATAGGGGAGGAGCGGCTTGAGATGGAGGTCAAGGGCGATCTGGCGTTCGCCCTGCCCCTCGAGGAGCAGGCGAAGGCATTCCAGTACCTCCAGGAAGTGGAGCGGTATTTCTCGCGACCGGGCACGGAAGACTGGGACGGACTGAACGCCCTTCGGAGCAACCTTTCGTACTGGACCCTCTGGTTCCGGGGAGATCCCCGGGAGGCGGTGCGCTGGGCGGAGCGCGCGTTGGAGGCGACCGAGCGGGGCGGGAATCGGGCGATGCAGGCGCGCACGATCCTCACGCGCCTGGTCCGACCCCTCATCTGGATGGGGGAAACGTCGAGGGCGCAGCAAGTGGTGGACCGCGCCGTCGCGTTGGTCCCTCCCGGGCCCGGCGGTCCCGATCCGAGGGTCGAGATCGCGTACGCCCAGATCGCGCTCCTGCGGAACGATCTCGAGGCCGCGGAGCGGCACTTGGACATCTTGGCCAAGTTGGAGCTCGGTCGCAACCTGAGGGAGCTGGCCGAGCGGACCCGGATCGATCTCCTGCGGGAGCGAGGGCGTTTCGAAGAGGCCGTAGCTGCGTTGCGAGCCCTCGCCTCGTCCTACGACCTTTCGGTCGAGCGGTCGGTGGCCGAGAACGCCGGCCCTTCCTCCACGTACCGGGCACAGTTCGTGGAGACCCTGCTGGACGCCGGCCGGTCGCCGGACGATGCCGAAGTGGCGAAGCTCACCCAGGAGCTCCAACAGCTCGCGGATGGACTCTCGAACCCGTTCGCCGAAGGGCTGCGATATCGGGTCCTCGGCAGGATCGCGCTCGCTTCCGACAAAGCGGACGAAGCGGTACGCCTCCTCCAGACCTCCGTCAAAGGCTTCCGAACATCCGAGAACGTACTGGAGCTCGCCCGAGCTCTCCACCTTCTCGGGGAGGCCGCCGAGAAGACCGGGGATGCTCCCGTCGCCCTAGCGGCCAAGACAGAAGCTGCCCAGATCCTGACGAAGGTTCGGGCCTAGTGGGGGCCGCCCCTTCCGCACCGAGTCGGCAACCGACGGCGGTCCCAGAGGAGGGCGCGGTGGGTCGTGCCGGCCGAGGGCGTTGCCATCAGGGTTGGTATCATCGACCGTGGGTAATGAAGGACTTGTTCCCGGAAACCCTGCTCTCCCGGAGGTGGAAACATTGCCCCCACGAGGGTTACCCTCGCTCTTGGATCGGAACCACCGGAGGCGGCCAGCACCCGCCGCGACACCTTCCCATGGTTCGCTCCTGGGACAGAGTTGATTTCTTCCCACCGAACTCTCCGACCGCGATCGTCCCACGAGATCCCACCATCGAAGGGGAGGAGATAGGGGAGGGCGCGTGACGGAGCGATTCGAGGTCGGAGAGAACGAGAAGCATACCATCACGGTCGCCTGGAGCATCTTCTCGAAACAGCTGCGGATCGAGCTCGACGGGGAGGTTGTCACGAGCGAGTGGCACTTGTCGCTCGGCGCCACACAGGTCGAACTCGACGTGGGCCGTTCCGAGACGCACCACGTTCTGGTGACCGCGCGGGGATTCCACCGTACCGAAGTCTGGGTGGACGGGAAGAAGATCCAACCCTCGACGTAGAGGGTGGGTCCCGACGGGGATTTGACCTGTCCCAGAGTATCCCCCTCCGGACGTGAATCCGCGAACTAGTCGGCCGCGTCCCGGTCGCCCGGCTTCGTGTGCAGCGCCCGCAGGGGGAGCATTTTCCCCCCTAAGTCATCGAGAATCGGGCGGTTCACTCCGCTAGAGGACTGCTGAACCACGCCCGC
>DASPQC010000017.1:0-2461 GCA_035625165.1 Thermoplasmata archaeon
GTGGTCGGCCACGTTGATCGGTTCGATCGCCGCCGTGTTCACGACGGCCGCGTTCGTCCCGCAGGTCGCGCGGGTCTGGCGACTCAAGCGGGCGGACGAGATTTCGCTCACGACGTTCCTTGCCTTCGCCGTAGGGACCTCTGTGTGGCTCGTGTACGGCCTGCTCATCGACTCGGTCCCGGTGATCGTCGCGAACGCCGTCACCCTCGTCCTGGCGCTCTCGATCGTGGTCCTGAAGTTGAACTACGACCGGGGCCGCCCTCCCCGCCCTTCGTGAAGCTCCGAGCGGCCGGTTCCTCGCGCCGGAGGTCGCGGGCCGGGCGAAACGTTGTCGGAGGTCGCCCCCGGGTCGACGGGGGTTCAAGGCGACCACCCCGTCAGCCATTTTCAAAGGCCGATACACTGGCGTGGACCTGTCCTGATTCTCGCCGCGGATGAGCCGGGCGTTGACTCGCGAGCTCTCTGGGGACATCGATCGCGAGAGATGCACCGGAAAATGGCCGCCAGCGAGGGGAGTTCGGGGGGGTCCCCTACTTAACGGGGGCCCCAGTTGGACACGGCACCGGGAGGGCCTGCGTACCTACGAATCTCCCGCGGCATCACACTGCCAGCAGGGTCGGCCCGCCTCCCCCGGGGCGCTCGTTGGATTCAAGGGCAAGAGTCGGCCCAGGAGATCGGATCTCCCAACAGTCGGCCAATGAGCCCGGAGATCGGCCGAGATGAGGCCACCGACCGGTTTTCGCTAGATTCCTACCGAAACTGGACCGCGAAGCGCCTCTTCCGCCGGTTTTCGTCCTTCGGCCTTCGGCACGATTGACTCTCCGTAGCGCCCTCGGACTGTCGGCGAAAGCCAAGGGGGAACGAAGAAAATGCTGGGAACGGGGGTAGAGATCGAAGCGGCGAAAGCGTTCGTCGGGCTCGTGCACAACGGGCTAAACCAACTGGCCGGCGTGCTCAGCTGGATCAAGTGCCGACCGATGGTGGGCTGCCCGCGCGCGCCTTGGCCCTGATTGTCGCCTAGTTCCCCTGTGGGGTCACAGGGGCGGCGGGGGCCCGGGGGCCATCGGGGCGAGCGCGACCGTGGAGACCGGTCGCGCTCCTGTCGATGGCCCCTGAATTGTCCACCCGGGCTGAAGGTGTGGAACTCCCGTCGTCGGTATTCTATCGCGAGACCGCTTGGCCCCTACCGAACACGGGCTAGCTTAGAAGCCAGCTGCTCGTCGATCCACTCCGGGTAGGTCTTGGAACCGAGTCCGAAGGTCCGGCGGACCCCCTCCACCCCGTCGATGCCCAGCACCCCGCGAATCGCCCGCTCGAGTGCGACGGGCCGTTCGGCGGGGATCAGTCCACAGAGGGGAAGGTCCGGCAGCCGAGGGTCGACACCGAGACCATCCGCCGCCACCGGCAACCAGGAGTCGAGGCGACGCGAGAGCTGATCCGAGACCGCAGCGGCCTCCGTTCCCCGACGCAAGCTGATTAGAAGCAGTGCGAGCGGCCACTCCTCGGAGTCGCTACTGTGGCTCCACCAGCAGGCGTGGGAGTCGATGAGGAGACCGTATCTTCGGGCGGCCGTCTTGAGACTGACGCCGACGCGCTCGGCAAACTGACCCAGCGTCGCGTCCGGATTCTTCCGAAAGGCCGCCAGCAGCCGCCACTCCAGCGGAGTAGGGCTCCGAGTGGACTCAGGGATCCAGTACGGGCTCGGGCCGCGGATCGTCCGAGTGGGCGATAGCCTTCGAAGGAGGGCACTTCGCCGAGCGGTCGCACTCGGAGTGTCAGCGATATGGAACACGTTCACGGGGCGGCTAGCCTCCTCAAGGATGTCGCGTGCGAACAAGACCCCGTCCACGGTCGAAAGGTCCTGGAGCAGTTGCTCGGATTCACGCGTGTCGCGGATCGGCACTTCGGTCGTCATCACGGAGGCTCCGAACAGGGATGGGTTGAGGCTGACCTCCGTTCCCCGGAGCAGCCCGCGGGTCTTGAGACCCTGGAGTCTCGACCGCACCCCCGCTTCGCTCAACCCTACGGCGTCCGCGATCTCTCGGACCGAAACTCGTGGGTCGACCAATCGCCGGGACGCCCAGATCCGGACGAGGCCGTCCTGCGAAAGGTGCCGATAGATGGCGTAGTCAGTGGAGTCCACGTTCCTCGGCCGGCCTGAACTCGGACCGCTCGAAGCAACCTGTGGGTCCGACCCCGTGACAGCCGGCCCCGAGCTAGAATTCGCGATATCGTGGGTGCCACGACTGGTGCACCCATTCAGGACGACATGCGTGGGACTCGAGAGGCCTAAATCGGGGGTGTGATTCCCCGACTCACCCCGTCGGACCAATGGACCCGTTCTCGCACTTCCTGCTCGGCTATCTCCTCGGCTTCGGAATATGGGGGCCGAACGACCTCCAGTACGTCGTCGCGGCGGCGGTCGCCGGCGGACTTCCCGATGCGGATGTTGCGCTGTTCC
>DASPQC010000018.1:0-4990 GCA_035625165.1 Thermoplasmata archaeon
ACCGCCCGTCAAGTCATCCGAGTTGGGTCGGAGTGAGGGTGACTCATTTGGGTCGCTCGAACTTCGGTTCAGCAAGGGGGACTAAGTCGTAACAAGGTATCTGTAGGGGAACCTGCAGATGGATCACCTCCTAACAGCGCCTCCTTTCGGGGGCCTGTGAACGGGGTCGGTTCCGTGTCGCTGCTACGGTGCTTGCGCGTCTCTCCGCCCCCGGGCCATCAACCCATTTTTGCGTAGTTACGCTCCCCTTAATACTCCCCGATTCGTCGTTCCCGCCGGATGCTTTCGATGACCTCTCCGAGCCGGGACGTGGCCGAGGTGGCCCCCGAGGTCGCGGCCGCGCTCAAGGCGCTCTCGGACGGCGAGCCGGTGCTCGTCTTTGACGCGCCGGACCGGGAGGGAGAGACCGACCTCATCTTCCTCTCCGAGACGGCGACCCCAGAGCTGATTCGGCTCGCCCGCAAGGACGCGGGCGGTCTCATCTGCACGGCGATCTCCGACGAGCTCCGCCGCCGGCTCGATCTCCCGTTCTTCGCGGACCTCCTCGCCGCCGCGAAGCATGAGTATCCGAACGTCGCCGGCCTCGCCGAGCGCCCCCGCTACGATCGGCGGTCGGCGTTCGGGATCACGATCAACCACCGGGCGAACTTCACCGGGGTTCCCGACAACGACCGGGCGCTCACCATCCGAACGGTCGGCGAGATCGCCCGTTCGGCTTCGGAGCTGACGGACGGAGGGCTGCGGGAGCGGTTCCGCAGCGCCTTCGTCTCCCCGGGCCACGTCCAGCTCCTCTACTCGGCGCCCGGCCTCTTCGAGGAGCGAAAGGGCCATACGGAGCTCGCCATCTCGCTCGCCCGGATGGCGGGGCTGTCGGAGTCGGCGACCGTCTGCGAGATGCTCGGCGACTCGGGCGGGGCCCGTGCCCCGGCGGCGGCGCGCGCGTACGCCGAGGACCACGGGTTCGAGTTTCTCGAGGGCCGGACCATCATCGAAGCGTGGCGGAGATGGGCGTCCGCGTGATGGCCACGGGGGTCTTTGACCTCCTGCACCCGGGCCACATCTACTTCCTCACGGAGGCGAAGAAGCTCGGGGACGAGCTGGTCGTCGTGGTCGCTCGCGACCAGACGGCGCGCCGCCTGAAGCGCGAGCCGTACGTCCCCGAGCATATCCGCCGGGAGATGGTCGAGTCGCTGAAGCCGGTCGACCGGGCCGTGCTCGGTTCCGCGACCGACATCTACGAGACGGTGCTGAACGAACGACCGCAGATCATCGCGCTCGGCTTCGACCAGGTCTGGAACGAGCGGGAGGTCGAGGAGGAGTGCGCCCGTCGCGGGGTCCCGGTGAAGGTCGTCCGGATCCCGGCTTCTCCTCACAACGAGCTCGCGACGCGGCGCCTGGTCGACCGGATCCTCGAGCGCGGCAAGGAGCGCCGGTCGTGAAGAAGATCGGGGTCGTCGACACGACGTTCGCGCGGGTCGACATGGCGGAGTACGCGGTCCGGGCGCTTCAGGGCCGCGGCACCGGCTTCAAGGTCGTCCGGGCGACCGTGCCCGGCATCAAGGACCTCCCCGTGGCGTGCCGACAGCTGTTCCTGGATGGCGTCGACCTCTGCCTCGCGCTCGGGATGCCCGGCAAGGCGGAGTACGACAAGACGTGCGCGCACGAGGCGTCGCTCGGCCTCATGTTCACGAGCGTACTCGCGGCGAAGCCGGTCGTCGAGTGCTTCGTCTTCGAGGGAGAGGCGTCCGGTCCGAAGGAGCTCGCCACCCTCGCCCGTCGGCGGGCGGAAGAGCACGCGCTCAACGCCTACACGATGCTGTTCCGGCCGCGCGACCTCGCCCGGCATGCCGGCGAGGGGCTGCGCCAAGGGTTCCCGGATGCGGGACCCGTCCGGAGGACCCACTAGAGGAGTTCCCACTCACCCCGAAGGAGGAAACCGATCGAATATGCCGAAGAAATCGAAGGAAGGCGCCGGTGTGACCGTGGCGATCGTCGTGAGCGAGTTCAACTACGACGTGACGCTCTTGATGCTGGAGCGGGCGAAGGAGGAGGTCTCCTTCCTTGGCGCGACCCTCGGGCCGGTGATGAAGGCCCCGGGCGTTTGGGACATCCCGCTCGCCGCGAAGGTGCTGCTCGGCCGCGACGACGTGGACGCGCTCGTAGCCCTCGGTGCGGTGATCGAGGGCGAGACCCACCACGACGAGGTCGTGATGAACCAGGCCTCCCGCAAGCTCACCGACCTCTCGGTCGAGTTCGGGAAGCCGGTCGGGCTCGGCATCTCGGGCCCCGGCGAGACCCGCCTGCAGGCGCAGGACCGGATCGAGAACGCGGGGAACGCGGTGCGCGCGGTCGTCAAGATGGTGCGTCGGCTCCGCGACCTCGACTGAGCTGGACGGAGGCCGCGCCCCTCCCGACTTTCCTCGCCGGGCCTAGAGGCCCAGGCGGCCCCGGAGGTAGTCGAAGGCGGTCCGGCCCTTCGAGGTGTGGGCCGTGACGTGGAGGCTCCCCGGGGGGACCTTCTCCCTCGAACGGGTCTCGAGGGCGGCCACCAGGCGCGCGTGCGTCGTCGCGATCGTCACATCCGGGCTCGGCGGAATCCCTTCCCCGACGGTCACCGAACCGGATCGGTCGACGGTGAGGTACGCCGTCGCCTGCTCGGTCTGGAAGACCCAGGTCTGCGGAAGGTAGGCGCGCACCATCCCTCCGAAGAAGCCCCCGAGCTGGGCGCGGACCTGCGGTTCGAGGTCGTGGCCGGCCGACTCGAGGAGCGAGTTGAGGGTCCTCATCCACGGGTCCCGGCCCGCGGGAGATAATGAGCTTCGCGCACCGTTCCGGCCGCCGGATGGAATATCTTCGCCGCGGGTTTATCGGTCGCGAAGCCGATCTCGGAACCATGGCCTCGGCGGTCCGGGCGGCGCTACGGCGAGGCCCGAGCCCGACGGCCGCAAACAGGAGAAGGGAGCGATGATCGACCGGTCCTCGGAAAGCGGACCTCGGTGTCGAAAGGGACGGCTCGCGCTCGCGGTCGTGCTGGCCCTGGTGGTGATGGCGGCGGTCGCCGTTCCGATCGGCACCGCGTCAGCGGCCCCCCGACGGGCGGCCACCGGACCCATCCCCCTGAGCGATCAGAAGGTCTGCAACGGCCCCGAGTGGGGCACGGGACACATTCGGGTCGGGGTCTCGGGGTGTCAGGCGGTGTTCGACGTCGGGTGGGCCAAGAACTACACCTACTGGTTCAACACGACCAACCTGACCCTGAACACGTCCAGCCCGTACAACATCTCGTTCGCCCTCTCCTGGATCGCGGAGGTCACTCCCGCCGGGCAGGTCGTCCGGGTCGGGAGTCCTCTCGATCCGTTCGCAGCGGTGGATTATGGCAACTGGACCGGCGGGCCTTGGGGTCAGTTGAACGCATTCAATGTCACGAACGCGAGCGGGGCTTGGAACCCCAACGCCACCTGGTCCGGGAGCCGCACCCCGTGGAACGTCTCGAGCTCGCCGGTGAACACGTCCTGGATCATCGTCAGTTTCGAGCTTCAGAATGCCTCCACGAACGGCACGACGAGTACGGTTGACAACCCCTCGTACTCGGTGGAGTTCTCGGTATTCATCGGGGGCTGGCCGTGGGCCTCGACCGCGGACCACCTCGGCTTCGACCTCGAGGCGCTCGGTGCCCTGGGGTCGCACTTCTCGTTCAATTCGACGGCGCGCACGCTGGGCGAGAGCTGGAACGTGACGAACCAGACCTTCGTCAGCATGGTGTTCGGCTCGTCGGCGAACGTGAACGAGACCTCCAACTTCCCCGAGACCCCCACGACCGCGTCGGTGAGCGAGCAGGTGGGAGTGTTCCCGGCGACATCGTACGACCGGGAGGCCCAGGTCCTGGTATCGTTCGGTGGGGTCGCCGGCGGCTACTGGAATGTGACGTATGACCCGTGGGTGGTGTTCTCTCCCACCACCACGGTCGTCCCCCCGGGTCCCATGGTGCCCGCATCGAATGGCTTCCCGGCGTGGACGTGGGTGGCGGTCGCAGCCGTGGCGACGCTCGCGTTGTTCGCGGGGATCGGGGGGATTGTCCTCCGGGATCTCCGCTTGCACCGGGAGGGTCAGGGGTTGGTGGACGGAATGCGTCGAGCGATCGCCCAGGCACCCCGACCCCCGAACCGGGGCGGCTGATGGGACCGGCGGGTTCGTGGGCATCGCCCCAACCCGCGGGGCCTAGGCGGGGCGGCGGGGGAGCCGCGCCGGAGGAAGCGCGGCCGTGGGACCCTCCTCTCGTTTCCTCCGCCACTCCGCCCGGAACGAGCGACGAGCGGGTCCGTCTCGCGCTCCGGGTGGTCGTCTATCTCGACCGCCTAGGGCCCCCGAACAATGGCGGAACCGCGGCACCCGAGTCGACGCAACAGGGTCTCGCGAGCGCGCTGTCCACGACCCAAGGCGCGGTCTCGAAGGTGTTGAGCCGTCTCGTCGCGGCGAGCGTCGTCCACCAGGAACGTTGCCACGTTCGGGGTCGGGATCGGCGGGTCCGAATCTACTACCTGACCGCGTCCGGGACGGAGCTCGCGCGAGAGATCGAGGAGCGGTTCGGTCTTCCTGCGCCCGCTTGGCCGCCCGGGAAGCCGTGACCGTCGGATCGTCCGACGCCGGAGTCGTTCCCTCCGGGGCTCATCGCGAAAAGAGAAGCGAAAGGGTTGGGCCCCCTCCCGTGTCGGGGGAGGGGGCACCGTGTGGGAAGACCTAAAAGACCCCGTTCCCGGTCAGCCCCTGGTAGTACCACTCCACGCCGCCTCCCACCAGCACATTCGTGTTGATGCTCGCCGGGTTCACCCACGGGGCGTAGTTGAACACCACGTTTCCGGCCGTCGTCCCGATCGTGAGCTGCAGGTTGTTGTAGACGTCCTGGACGAGGTTCCACAGGAGGACCGACTCGGTGGAGTTCAGGGTGTACGTCGCGTCGTTCACGAAGACTTGGGTCATGTTCAACGCCGTC
>DASPQC010000019.1:0-15727 GCA_035625165.1 Thermoplasmata archaeon
GGAAGGCGGGGGAATTCGGTCACCTCCCTCTCGGCGAGAAGGAGCGGTGAACTCCGCCTCTTCCCACCTCGTGGATGGACGCTGAATCCACCACGTTGAACGGTGTTCTTGCGTGCAGATTTCGAAGCCCGCGATTGTGCCTCGACCCCCGGAGTTCAGGGCCGGTTTCCCGGACCGGCCAGGATTTTTTGGAATGCCGTGGAGATTTGTAAGCGTATCGATTTCGAATGCACCGGCCGGTCGAAATCGCTGACTCCCGCCATAGGTAGCGGTTCGAGGACGGGGCGCTACCCTCGGGTCTTCCGGACCTTCACCTCATCACCGGACCAGTCGAACTTGAGCCGGGTCCGAGGCTGCCAGTTCTTGCGGCGGTCCCAGAGGGCCCCCACCAGGAGCGGCAAGCCGATCGAGGCCTCGACGTGAGCGGTCGCCCGCGTCGCCCTCCGCGAGATCTTCCCCCAGGACTGGGCCTCGTCGAGCGTGCTACCGGAAAGCCCGCCCCAGTGCGGCACGTCGGTCGTGATCTGCAAAGCGTAGAAGTGGCCCTCACCTTCCCTCCCAAAGGCGTAATTCGCCATCACGATCCCGTCGTTGATCCAGTTCTTCGGAGTGCCCCCTCCGATGTAGACCACGGCGGTCCGGGCCGACTGGGAGAGGATCTGGACGAGCTCGTAGTTGTCGCGGACGGCGTCTAGGATGAACCGGTCGGCCCGCTTTCGGTTGGCTTGGTAGTAGAGCGTGAGCCCGATCCCGATCGAGCTGTCGATGAGGGCGGGTGAAAACACCGGGATCCCCCGACGTGCCGCGGTCGCGAGGATCGAGTCCGGGTCGGGGAACTTGGAACCGAGGAATCCTAGGTACTCGCGCGACGAGGCCGGCCTTCGCGGGAACCCATCGGTGATTCGGCCGATCGCGCGGTCGGTGTCCATGAACTTGAGCTCGTCCACGTACGTGTCGTAGATCCGGTCCAGGTAGACGTCCCGAAGGCGGACGTCGTCGGCGGTCGGGGTACCCATCCAGTGACGACCCCCGACCGTCTGGTAGAGGTCTTGGTAGAGGACCGCGCCGGTGGAGACGATCACATCCACGAGCCCCCAGTCGACCAGGTCGCGGAGGACTTTCCTCAATCCAGCGGCGATGAGCGGACCGGAAAGGCCCAGGAAGATCGTGGGTCGCTTCGGGTCGTTGAGCGCGTTCTCCCAGACCTCGAGGCAGCGCCCGAGGTTGCGCGCCTGAATCGAAGTCGTCTGGAACTGTTCGAGCAGGCGGCCGAGCCCACCGGCCGAGGTTACATCAACCGGCCGAACGGCCTTTCGCAGGTACTCGCGCCGTCGGGACGGAAGGGAGCGGGACACGAACGGCCCAACGAGGTCCCGTTCTTAAACGCTCTCGAAGCACGGCTGGTAACACCTCCGGGGAAGGGGGAGCATTAAAGCTCCCAAGGGGGCATTCATCGTGGAGGTACCGGGTGCCTTCGACCCCATCGTCAGTCCTCCGTGCGATGGAAGGTCTCACGGAGCGATCGGGCCGCGTCATCGTCGTGGCAGGACCGCCGCTGAGCGGCAAGTCCGCCCTGCTCGAGGACGTGCGGGCCCGACTGAAGGAGCGGGAGGCCCATCTGTTCAACCTGCGCGGGAGCTTCCGTACTCGCTCGATCCCGTTCGGTGCGCTCAATGGCCTCGCGGGGGAGTCCGAGGAATCGACCTCAAGTGCCGAGGCCGAGCCGCTGGTGGGAGAGGTCCCGATCGTAGAGATACCCGCGGGTCCTCTCGCGCCCGGGGCGTACCTGCCCGGTCGGCTCCCGTCCTCCCGTCGTGGACGCGGAGAGCGCGGGCGAACCAGCTTCCTCGGGGAACCGCTCCGCCAGCGGTCCGCGAACGAAGGTGACCCAGAGGCATTCTGGCGGCAGATCCTGCCCCATTTCCGGGGCGCGGAGGCCCACCCGGTCGGGCTCGTCATCGAGGACGGGTCGCTGTTCGATACGGAGAGCCGGGACTTCATCGTCACCCTGAGCCGGAAAGCCCGGCTCCGCCCGTTCCTCATCACCATCGCGCTGGACACCTCGGTGCCCGGCTACACCGTCTGGGAGGACGCCTTTCTCGGTCGGGCGGACGTCGACTGGGTGCGGTTTGCGGAAGGAGCCCCCGACCCGCGGGAAGCTCATCGGCTGAAGGCGATCTACGACGACCTCCCGTCGGTGTCCCGGCGGGTCGTCGGGTACGTCGCCCTGCTGGGCGGGTCGGTCGGCGAGGTCGTGCTCTCCCGGGTCGCCCGTCTCAACTTCCCCCAGCTGGCCGAGGCGCTTCTGCCGGCGACCGGGGTCGGGATCGTGAAGGCATCCGACGGCAAGGTCCTGTTCCCGCACCTCCCGTGGGTCACTCCGGCGAAGGACCTCATCCCCGAGAAACAGCGCCAGCAGATGCATCTCGACATCGCCAACGCTCTCAGCGCCCTCTCACCGGAACCGAGCCTTCCGCGACGGATCGAAATCGCGCACCACTACCTCGAGTGGAGCCCGGGCCCGATGGCCCTGCAGAACCTCCTCGACGCCGCCGATGTGAGCCTTCGGCTGCTGTCCTTCGACACCGCCGAGGAGCTTCTCGGAGAGGCGATCCTCTGCCTCGCCGGCGTACCTCCCGCGGAGCGCGACACGCTGGAGCCGCAGGTGCGCCTCCTGCACGCCCAGGCGCTGTTCGCGGCGGGGCGACCGGGCGAGGCGGAGCGCGAGCTCCGGGAGGGCGTCGAGACCGGCCTCCGGGCGCACATCGACCACTCGCAGCTCGCTGAGTGGGTCGAGCCGCTCATCCCTGAGATGCGGGTGATCGGTCCCCGGCCCTCGCTCTTGACCGAGCTCGTGGAGATCGCCGAGCGGTGCCACGACTCCTCCGCGACCGAGGTCGAGGTGCTCGTCCAAGCCCTCATCGCGGAGTTCTACTACGAACGGAACCTCCCCGAGAAGGCCCGGGCCGAGTCGCATCGCGCCGCGACGCTCGCCCGCCGCCTTCCGACCGGCCCCCTCCACGCGCTCGCCCTCCTCGCCGTGGCGATCTCCCGCATCGACGGGAGCCCGCGGGAGCAGGAGCTGGCGGCCCAGTTCCTGAAGGCAGCTCGCCTTCTGTTCGTGCGGGCCCGCCGCTGGGAGCTCGACCACCTGGCGGCCGACCTCGAAGCCCGGCTCCTCGAGGCCCGAGGGGATCTCCAGGGTGCCCGCGAGCTCCGGGAGCGCGCCGTCCCGGCGCTCCAGCGGGCGAAGCTCCCGTCGATCGAGCTCTACCAGGAGCTCGGGATCGCCGAGGCGATTTTGAACCGAGGAGGCACGAAGGGGGTCGACTCGTCCCTCGACCGCGCCCGGACGATCACGGACATCCTCCATCTGACCCCACCGTCGCCGGGGCTCCTCCGCACCTGGCTGCTCGAGGGGCGACGTCTCGCCCTCAACGACCAACTGACGGATGCCCGCGAACGATGGCAGGCGATCATCGACCTTCCGGCGGCCTCCAGCCTCCCGAGGGTGCGGGCCGAGGCGATGGTCCGCCTCGCGCTCCTTGAATTCTCCCAGGGTCGGAACGAGGAGGGGGAGGCGATCGCCCGAGAGCTCGCCCGCCCGGAAATCCTCTCCTCCCTACCTACGACCTGGGTTCCCCGGCTGGCCGACCTCGCGAAACTGGCCCCCCAGAGCGACCGCGGGGGCGGGCCGTTCCCGCCGACGGCGAAATCAGAACGGCCATCCGACCGAGAGCGACGGAATCGCGCTGGGCGCTAGCCCGTACACGATCGTCACGACGCCGACGACCACCAGCACGACGACGACGATCTTCCGGAGACGCACCGGGTCAAGGCGGGCGCCGAGGCGTTGGCCGAGGACGACGTCCCACGCGGCGACGACGGAAAGCGCGAGGCTCCCCGCGACCAGGACGACCCAGGGGCCCCAGTCCGAGACGAACACGATCTCGAAGATCATCGTGGTGTCGCCGAGCTCGAGGAGGAAGATGGTTCCGAAGGCGACCAGGAAGGCCGAGCGGGCGGCGCGGGTAAGGTCGGTCGATTTTTCCGCGGACTCCGCGTGAAAGTAGAGCCACCCCGCGTAGGCGAGGAGGAACGCTCCGCCCGCCGCGCGCAACAGACCGATCCGAGAAGGGCCGAGCACGTCCTCGAGGGTCGTCCCTACCACGACCGCAATCACGGTCGAGCCGAGAAAAGCGGCCGACCCTCCCACCCAGGTCGCCAGGGCGTGGGCGCGGGTGGCGATCGCGATCAGGGCGAACGACGTCCGGTCAAAGACCTCGAGGCCGCCGACCACCGCGAACACGACGGCGAAGCCGGTCGCGGTCCCCAGGTCCACGACCCGTCCTCAGGAGAGGTGCTTCAGGAAATCGTCCACTCGCCGCTCGCAGAAGGCGCAGGAGAGGACGACCGGCCGCCGCTCGGTCACCTCGAACTCGCTCTCCAGCGGCTCCGGCTGGTTCGAGATGCAGTTCGGGTTGGGGCAGCGCAGGATGCCGACGATGCGCTCCGGGAGGTCCACCGTCCGCTTCTCCCGCACCTTGTAGTCGCGGATGATCGAGATGGTCGCGGTCGGTGCGATGAGCGCGATCGCGTTCACCTTCCGCGGCGAGAGCTCCATGTTCTCGACCTTCACGATGTCCTTCCACCCGAGCTTACCGGACCGAACGTGGATCGCGACGCTCACGGTCGAGTCCTTGTCGAGCGTCTGGACGCCGATGATGCGGAGGACCTCCAGGGCCATGCCGTTCCCGATGTGGTCGATGACGGTGCCGTTCTTGATCGGGGTGATCTTGAGTTCGCGCATCGCCCGTCATCCCCCCTTTTTCCCGGAGCCCAGGATGGCGTTGAGGAGCGCCATCCGCACCGGCACGGCGAGGAACGCCTGGCGGAAGTAGGCGGCGTGCGGGGTATGGTCCACCTCGGGGGCGATCTCCCCGGCGCGAGGCAACGGATGCATCACGATGAGTCGCGACTTCGCGTCGGCGAGGACGCTCGCGTCGATGCGGTAGGAGCCGGCGACCTTGCGGAACTCGCCCTCGTCGCCGAACCGCTCCTTCTGGATCCGCGTGACGTAGAGGACGTCCGCCTCCTTCACCGCCCGGTGGAGGTCGGGCTCCTCCGTGATACGGGCGCCTAAGTGCTTCAGCTCCTCGCGCCGCTCCTCGGGGAGCCGAAGGCTCTCCGGGGACGAGAGCACGATGTCGGCCCCGAAGACCGCGAGCGCATGGGCGAGCGAATGGACCGTGCGCCCGTACTTGAGGTCCCCAAGGAGGACGACCCGCAAGCTCGTGAGGGTACCGAACGCCTCTCGCATCGTGGCCAGGTCGAGGAGGGTCTGGGTCGGATGCTGACCCGCCCCGTCCCCCGCGTTGAGGACCGGGCGGTCCGAGGCGCGCGCGGCGAGCCGCGCGGAGCCCTCGTTGGGGTGGCGGATGACGATCGCGTCAGCGTAGGAGCTCAGCATCCGGATCGTGTCGTAGAGGCTCTCGCCCTTCCGCATTGAGGTCGCGGCCGCGTCCGCGATGGTGAGGCAGCTACCGCCCAACCGCTGCACGGCGGACTCGAACGAGAGCCGCGTGCGGGTCGATGGCTCGAAAAACGCCATCGCGACGATCTTGTCCTCGAGGGGATGCATCACCTTCGTCCCCTCGGCGTACGGGACCATCTTGCGGGCCGCCTCGAGCACCTCTTCGATCTCATCGCGGGAGAGGTCCCGGATCGAGATCACGTCTCGGCCGTGGAGCGACATCCGCGGCCCGGCATGAGCCCCCGGAATAAGACCTTCTCGTAGCGTTCCGTTCGCCGGCAGAGACGGTCGCCGCCGGGGCCGGGGTCTTATGGGGCGAGCCCTAGCCTCGCCCCGTGCCGGGGTCCACGTGGTCCTGGACCACCCGTCTTCTCTTTCTCCTGCTCATCGTCGCGTGGGGCCTCAACTATCTCTTCGTCAGCATCGGGCTCACGGCGGCGTCTCCGCTCTGGCTCGCCCTGTTCCGGTCGACGGTCGGCGCGGCCGGGACGTTCGTACTGGTCGCGGCGTTCCACGCGGGACCGGCACTCGATGCGCGAGGTCGTCGGGACGCCTTCCTTCTCGGTATCCCGAACACCGGCCTCTTCTTCGGGCTCTGGTTCGTCGCCGCCCAGAACGTCCTCCCGGGATTCGCGGCGGTGCTGATCTACACCTTCCCGCTCTGGGTCGCTCTCCTCTCCGCGCCGGTGCTGGGGCACCGGCTCTCCCGGAGCCACTGGAGCGCGGTCGCCCTGGGGTTCGTAGGGGTGGCGTTGGTCTCGCAGGTCTGGGAGGTGTTCGGCGTCTCGACGGCCCTCGCGAGCGTCGTGGAGCTCCTCCTCGCCGCCGTGGCCTGGGGAGGCGGGACGGTGTTGTTCCAGCGACGATTCGGCGCCTCCCACGCGGTCGAGGGGAGTGCGTGGGGGCTCCTGGGAGGGTCCGTATTCCTCGCCATCGTGCTCATGGTCATGGGCCCATATCCGCTGCCGCGCTTCGCCGACCCTTCTCTGTGGGCTTCGGTCGCGTGGATGAGCCTCGTCGGGACCGCCATCGCCTACGCCATCTGGTACACCCTGCTCAGCCGAACACCCGCGGCCGTCCTCAGCGCCTACGTCTTCTTGGTCCCGGTCGTAGCCCTGTCAGCATCTGCGGTTTTTTTCTTCGAGCGGCTGACGCTAATCCAGTTGGTTGGCGTGGCGCTCGTGCTCATCGCCATCTACACGATCGGGCGCTCGTCTGCTCGCGTGGCCACGGCGGCCGCCACGTCGGCCCAACCTCGTTGAGGCGTGGGTCGGTCCCTGTCCCACGCCGGGGAAGACCCTCAGGGGAGAACAATGAGTTGGCCCGCTGCTCGCCCCCGCCACGGGCGGCTAGCCTCATCGGTGTCCATGCCTGAGGGGTGGGCATGAACTCCCGGCCTCCCGTGCGAGCTCTTCTGATCGACCTTGGGGGAGTGGTGGTGCGCGACCCTCGCCCAATTGTTCTTCGGATGCTCGGGCCATCGCTCCGGGACGACCCATCCCGGCTCAAGGAATCGTACTACCAGCTCAGCCTCGACCTCGACTCGGGGTCCATCGACATGAGGGAGATGTATGGCCGCCTTCAGCGGCGATTCCGCCTCGACGTGCCGTATCCGCGGTTTCGGGCATGGCTCACCGACCGGTCGCTGACGCTCTACCCCGGGGTTGTCCGCGCGGTCCAGCGCCTCAAGAGTCGCGGAGCTGTCCGGATTGTCTTCGCGAGCAATGTGTCGATGCCGGTGTGGCGCGCACTGAAGCGTAAGTTCCGCCTCGACCGCCTGGCCGATGAGGCCGCCCTCTCCTGCCAGCTCGGGGTGTTAAAGCCGGACCCGCGCTTCTATCGAGCGGCTCTCCGCTTGGCCCGCACGGAACGACAGGCCGTCCTCTACGTCGACGACGTTCGATCCAACGTGCTCGCTGCCCGTCGGCTCGGAATCCGGTCGGTCTGGGTTCGGGGACCGAGGTCCACCCTGCGTGCTCTCCGACAGCTCGCGGCGGAGCCCCGGAGCTCCCGGACGCCCTCAGGTTAGGACCCATCCCCTGAGGTCGGCGGGGGCTTCCCGGTCGCAGAAAAAGAAGAGAAGGAAAGGGTTGGCCTTCCCGGGGTCACCCCCGGGTCACCGGTAGAACGACTCGGAACCCTCGGGGGGATCCCGGGCTCCCGGGAGGTCCCCCATCCGGCGCGTCATCTCGTCCGATGCCGGGACGCCGACGGACACGGGCCGCAGGACCGCGCTCTCCGGCATCCGCCCCACGCCGCTCTCCACGGCCCGGGGGAAGGACGACGGTCCGGTGCTGCTCGGCGATGCCTCCACCCTCGTTCCGCGGGCGGTGGACGACGTCGGCTTCCGAGAGCGCATGACAGCGTACGTGGCCCCGACCCCGACCAGCGCGCCCAGGCCCGCGAAGAGGAGCACCAGGCCGCCGCCGAGCGAGGTGTCGTACCACGCCGGCGCGGCGGAGCTCTTCTTCTCGTTCAGCTGCTGCTGCAGCTGCTGGACCTGCGCGTTCAAGGTCGCGATCTGGGCGACGTCCGTGGACAGCGCCGCGTTGGCGGTCGCGAGCTGCGCCTGGAGCGACGTGACCTCGCCCGAGTTCGCCGCGTTGTCCGCCTGGAGGGCGGCGATCTGCGTCTGGAGGGACGCGACCTGCGCCTTCAGGGTCGAGACCTGGCCGTCCAACGCCGCGACCTGCGACTCCAGCGAGGCGATCGAGGCGTTCGCCGCCGCGAGGCTCGCTTGCAGGGACGCGATGCCCGCCTTGAGGGTCGAGATCGTCGCCGTCAGGGAGGCGATGGTCGCCTCGGCTGCCGCCGCCTCGTTCCCGGAATAGAACGAGACGGTCCGAACGGTCGTGACCGCTCCGGGCGCCGACTCCGTGAACACCACCGAGTAGCTCCCGTCCGCGAGCGTCGCCGTGTCGAGGGCGTACGTCCCCGAGACCCCGGTCGCGAGCACGGTCGAGCCCGAGCCCGAAACGAGGCTCAGGGTGCCCACCGCACCCGGGAACGCGGTCCCGTGCCAGGAGATCGTGTCGACCCCGGTCACCGTCCCCGACGCGCTCGCCGACACCGTTCCAGGGAGGAACACGGTCGGGTCCTGCCAGTAGATGGGGTTCTGCTCGTCCGTCAGGTTGTAGTAGATACAGGTCCCGAAGAAGCACTCCTCCTCCGTGATGTTCAAGCTGTTCCAGCCCTCGGCGGTCGCCGTCACCACCGCCGGAGTCCCGGCCGGGAGCTCCGAAGTGTTGAGGCTGACCGACATCGCGACGTTGTTGACGCCCACGAACGACTCGTTGACGTACTGGTCGGAGGCGAGCGGGACTCCGGGCGCCGGCACGAGCGAGATGTTCGCCCAGTTGAGGTTCGTCATCTCGTTCAGGTAGACCGTCCCCGTGATGAGGCCGTTCTCGCCCAGGTGGAGGTCGTTGAGATAGAACGACCCCGACTGGGGCTCGACCCACACCGTCACGGTGTTGGACGCCATGCCGTCCACGTAGGCCGTCAGGGTGTACACCTCGGGCACGACCAAGCCGTTGTCCTCCGCCGGCCACGCGTTCATCCACGGGAAGACGGTCCCGCGGGCGTCGGTGAGGTACTCCCCGATCGTTTGGCCGGGCGCGTAGTACGACGGCGACATCGTGCAGTCGGTGCGCGGCGTGCAGAAGTCGGTGTAGACCGACGTCTGGATGACCACCGCCGACTCCACGGGGAGGCCGTTCATCGTCACGACCGTGGTCGGACTCTGGATGTTGTACCAGCCGCCTTGCTCGTACGCCCAGAACATCGTCTCCTCGGCAGCGCTCGTCTCGCAGAGGCCGTAGATGTCGTCGACGCACAGCACGGGCGGGTCCTCGCCCGAGAGCGATTTGACCGGCGGCGCGACCGCGAACGCCTGGAAGCTCCAGTAGTTCGAGTAGCCGCTGGTCGCTGCGCTCACGAGGAAGTAGCCGTACGTGGTCGCGTTGATCTCGTAGCCCGCGCCTCGCGGGTCGACCCAGGTCGGCGTGTAGGTGAACGTCAGCTTCTCCGAGAGGGTCGGGTTGCTGATCGTCCCGCCACCGTAGACCCCGTTATTCGCCCCGCCCGAGTACGCTGCGACGCTGTAGGGCAGATTGCCGGCCAGCGTCGTCAGGACCTCGAACTTGTAGGTCTGCCCGCCCGTGAGGGTCGTAATCGGCCCCAGGCTTCCGTCCGGATTGACCATCTCGACGTAGAACGGTTCCGCGGCCAGCGCGTGGTCGGTCGAGGTCTGGCCGACGATCACCTTGTCGAGAAGGCCGGGTTCCGGCAGTCCCAAGCCCTGGAGGTAGTTCCAGAGCGAGCTACCGCCGTACTCCGTCCCGGGCGTCCAGCCCATGGGGACCGCCGGGTTGTAGAGCGTGGCGAACCACGGCGCCTGCCCCTGGTCCATCGGGGTCTGGTACGAGAGGTTGTAGTAGTACCAGGAGAACGAGTTCACCGGGCACCAGTCGGGGGTCGGCGCCCCCGCTGCGCACCCGATGTTCTCCATCGGTTCGTAGGGGTTGATCGACGTCGCCCCTGCCTCGAAGGCGTTGTGCGCCGCGTAGAGCAGCGCGTTCGCGTCGCCGAGGTCGTGCATCCCGAACCGGACCTGGAGCTGCTGCTCCACGAGGGCCAAGTCGCCCGCCATCAGCGGCGTCGCGAAGCTCGTCCCGCCGTAGACGAACAGGTAGGGCCCGTCGCACGAGGTCTCGTTGAACCCGGTATAGTTGAACGAGGAACACTGCTCGTACCAGATGGTCATGTTGAAGGCGGCCTGACCCGAGACGGTCGGGTCGATGCGTGCGCCGACCGAGTAGGTGTCGAGCCCGTTCTGCCACCAGGCCTGCGGTGTCGACATCGACTGGCCGAACCCGCCGGCGACCGATCCGTCAAACGTCCCAGTCGACTCGCCAGACCAGTAAGTGAAGTACGCCGACCCCGTGACCGGAGCCACCGTAACCGGGAAGCCGCTCTGGGAGCTGTAGCACGAACCGTCTTCGCAGTAGTAATCTGACTGCTCGACCAGGAAGCTCGAAATCCCAGTGGACGGGAACTGGTCCGTTCCGCTCACGGCGGTGATCTGTCCGCCGCCGACGCTCGTGACCGCGGGGGAGTCCGCGGGCATGAAGTCGTTGAGCATCGCGTAGGTCCCGCCGCCGTCGCCGCTCGCGAAGAGGCTGGTCGCCCCCTCGGCGGCCATCGCTTCCAGCAGCTCGTTCTCGACGGTAAGGTACATCGAGCTCCCTTCGTAGAGGATGTACTGCTCGCCGGTCCCGTACGAGTTCGAGAAGAGGCTCGCGTCGCATGCGCCTCCGCCGTACTCGTCGGTGGTCGCACCGTAGACGGCGACGTTGGTGTAGGCCGGGTAGAAGCCGGGATCCGTCGAAAGGGCCGGTCCCACCGAGGGCAGGCTGCATTGCTGGTTCCCGATCAGGTACTGAGCCGCGAACTGGTACGCCGCGTCGAATGCCGAGAAGTCGGCGTTCGGCACGGACAGGAGGTCGATGTGGGCGTGAGGCGCCATCGTGGCCGAGTACTCGACGTCCAGGGCCGTCTCGGGGCTCCAACCCCAGTCGATTCCCTGCTCCACGCAGGTGCTGGGGTCGTAGTTCGAGTAGCCGCCAACGCCAGTTGAGCCGAGCGCGATGTAGGTCAAGCGGCCCATCAGCTGCTGGCTGTAGCCGAACGTCGCGTTGCTGAACGACTCGAACACGCTCGGGTCGACGCAGCCGACCTCGATCACGGCGATGGTGATCCCCTGACCGTAGTCGGACGCCCCGTTGAGGGTCTCTGCTCCCGTCCAGAGCGGCAGCGCTCCGTAGAGCGTCGGCATTGTGCTGGCGAAGAAGAGCTGCAGGTTCTCACCGGGTCCGAAGTAGCCGGACGCCCAGGTGTAGTTCGCTGCCCCGGTCGCCAGGTTGATCGACGCGGCCCCGCCGACGCTCGTCGACGAGACGAACGGGTCCGAGGGGGTGTACGACGATTCGCTGACGGCGTTCGGAGAGTTTCCGGGCGCGCTTCCGAGCGGGGCGGACAGCTGGGGCTGGGCGATCAGGCCGTTGAGCCCAGAGATCCCCGAAATCGCGGTCGAGAGCGACGCGGGGAGCTCGATCGAGCTCGTGTCCGAGTAGAAGACGCGGGGCTCCGCCGTGTAGGTGAACTGGTGCGTGGTGGTGCTGTAGCCGGTCACGTGGTCGTAGACCGGGTTCCACGCCTGACCGCTGTACGACTCCGCGAACGCACCGATGGTCGTGTGGAGGGCGCTCTCGAGTTGCGCGACCGTTCCTTGCACGTTGAGCGAGAGCTGGTCGCCTGAGACCGTGAGCCCGTAGGACTCGAGGTAGGCCGTGAGAGTGGACGCCGTCGAGGCGCTCGCCCCCAAGCCGTTCGCCTGCGCGAAGTTGAGGTACTCTCGGTACTGCGAGCTCGCGGGATTGTTGACCGCTTGCTCGACCGAGAGAAGGCTGGGCGCCGCAAGTCCGACCGTGACCTCGACGGTCGCCGTCGAGAGGAAGGCGGACGGATCCGCCGCGATGCTGAACTCGGACGACAACGGTTCCGCGGGTCCGACGGACGCGGTCGCTACCTTCGCTAACGGCTCGTGCGACACCGCCAACGGGGGCGCCGCCGAACTGCTCGCGGGGATCGCTCCGGACGAATGTGCCGGCCCCGCGAGGGTCATGCCCGGCACCGCCGCTAGTGAAAAGCCGAGTACAGCCACCAGTGTCACCAGTAGCACCAGCGCTGTTCGCTTTCGCCGATTCTCCCCCATGGTCTCCAATTCTCTCCGGTTATCCGTCGTTTGGACGTTCTCCGACGGAGCTCCGGCCGAGCCCATCGGGCTCGCGTTAGATGAATCGCGTGAAGCAGGGTTGGAAGCGACTGGAGTACAGCATGACTGAACGACCCGAGCCAGGACGAGCTCCCGACAACGGTCGGTTCAATCGCGGGTCCACGCGAAGGGACGAGACGTACCCTCGCTCTCCCGTTCCCAACGGCTGATGGCCGCCCGGAGTTTCTCGAGGCTGGCCGGCGGCGCGTCCACCAAGCGGGTCTCGAGCGTCCGCCGGAGCGAGTCCGCCAGGCTCTCCTCCCATGGGCTGGAACCGCCTACCAACCGGGTCCCCAGAACGGGGTGCCGGCTCAGCCATTTCGTCAACGCTTCGGAGAACGAGGGGCCCTGAGACTCCGCCAGTACGACGATTTCGGCGGGGCCGGCGCGGCGCTCCTCGACCGAACGCAGGAACGAGAGGAACTCTTGGTCGACGTGGCGACGCGACGTCCGCAGGGACTGCGGCCGCTCGAGAAGGCTCAGCGTGGTGACGAGGTCGGCCATCCAGGGCCGGCGGCGGACGGCCTCGCTGGACACTTCCTTCGTACGAGCCTCGGGCGCGGGAGGCGCGGACGAGGGCCCGTCGACAAAGGAGAGGGCAACGGCCTTCTGAGGGGGGTTCACATAGACGCCGACCACGTCGACCCGCTTCGGGCGGAAACGGGATTCCTGGGCCAAGAGCGCGACCCGCGAGCGATGGGGGTCGATCCCGTGCGTCCTCCAGACGCGGCGAACCGTGGAGTGACTGACCCCGACCGCACGCGCCATGAGACGAGTGGACCAATGCACTCGTCCCGGGGGTCGCTCACGGAGGGTCTTCTCGATGATCCGCCGCACGACGCTCTCGGCAATGGGCTTCGGGTGGCCGTAGTGAGGCGCCTCCTTGCGGAGGCCGTCGAGGCCGAAGAGGACAAACCGCGAACGCCACCGCGCGACCGTAATCGGGTTGGTCCGAAGGAGCCGGGAGATGGCGCGATTGGGGTACCCCCGGGAAGCGAGCAGAACGATCCGTGAGCGGATCACGACCCGGTACGGTGTTGACCCGCCCCGACTCCACCGCTCCAGCCGGGACCTCTGTTCCTCCGTCAGCAGAACCGGTGTTGCCCGCCGCATCTCGCCGGTGCCCGCCCCCGGGCCGCGACCGCGCTAGGCCGTAGCACACCCCCCATATTTGTTCAGTGGTCTGAGCCTCAGCGGCGGTTCTTTGAGAATTGTACCTCCGTCGGTTCCAAGCTAAAAGCCAACCCGCCCAGGGCTGGACCGCGTGAGCTCCGGGGTCCGTCGACCGTCGAGTCGAACGAGCACGACACCCCCTTCTCAAACGGGCATCTGGTCGGCACGGCCCTCCGAGAATCCGTCCTTCGGCGAACCGCCAGCCCACCCGAAGCCGACCCGGCGCCCGTTTCGTTCTGCTGGCGCAGCTGTCGTTCGATCGGCGGTCGTCCATAGGACTACGAAGCCTACGGAGCTCGACCGGTCGGGGACTGCCGACCCTGAAACCGCGCGGCAGACCCCGATGGAGATACTCGCCGTCGCCCGGCAATAGTTAAGGGGTCAACTCCCGAATGCGGGAGAGGCGCAGCGGCTGTGGGGTCCGGGTTGAAGCGCACTCCGATTCCTCGTCTCCCGCTCCTTTTCGCACTGCTCTGCGCGGCCGCCCTAGCGGGCGCGGGAGTGGCCTTTGCTGCCATCAGTGTGACCCATCATGTGCTGACGGCCACGGGCACCGACGTTTCAGAGACCAATCTCCCTTGGTGGACGGAGTGGGGCCTCACCACGGGAACCATTCCCGCGACAGTTCCTCCGGCGGGAGGGACGACTGCAGCGGCGCCCGTCGTGCTCGCCGGCTCCGCCGCCACCTACACCATCGGGACTGCAGTCGCCGGGGCAGCGGCCATCCTCTTCGTCTTCAACGAATCGATCAGCGCCCCCGTTTCGACCGAGATCGAGATCGCAGTTACCGTGGGGGTTGGAGGGGCGGCCATGACGAACGGGACCGTATACATGGAGAGTCAGGCTTCGGCGCCGGCCACGGTGCTCACGTTCACCTTCTACCTCGACACCGGCGCCACGACGACGACAGCGATCCTGGTCCAGACTCTCGTCGAAGTGACGCAACAATGCGCCTCTGTCGGGAGTTGCCCATGAGCGGTGATGTCCCCGAAGACCCCGGTCGCCCGGGGGACCTTTCGACCGGCTCTCAGATCCCGCCCCGCCGGTCTCGGAGTTCCCGACGGCCTCGCCGTGTTTGGTCCGTGGTGGCCGCGCTCTCGGCGGTTGCGTTTCTCATCGGCTTCGGGGTCGCGTGGGCTGCGATCTCCGTGTCGCCCGTGACCAACCGCGGGGTCGGGAACTATGTTCACGGCACACGACTCACGTTCTGGTCGCAGGCCGCCGTGTGGACCTCCTCGATTCCCTCGACCGTTCCCGCCACGCTCAGCACGACCGTCGCCACCCCGACCGTGCTCCCGGCCACCGGGCAGGCGTACGGAATCAATGCTGGCACGGCGGGGGACGGCGCGGTCCAGTGGAACTTCAGCGAGGTCGCAGCCCCGCCGCACAACACCGAATTCGAGATCCTCTTCACGGTCGCGACGGGCTCGACCCCGACCAACACCTCGGTGACCGTCTTCCTGGAGACCCAGGCCGCCAACCCCGGGAGCGTCCAGACGTTCGTCCTCTACTTCGACGCGGGCGCGGGCGCGGTGGTGTTCGACAAAGCGACCGAACTCACGGAGCAGTGCAACGCCGTCGGGAGTTGCCCCTGACCTCCGGTGCCTGGGAATCCCGCCGGTATTCCGAAATCACCTCTAAATAGAGGGTGCCACCAAGCAAGTTTTGTCCTTCCGGGGACGGGCACTATGGAGCGACCCAAGATCTCAGTTCGGACAGTGTACGTAGCGACAGCGGTAGCGTTGATCACGTTTGGCGCGGGCTATGCGTTCGCCGCCATTTCGGTGACGAACGGCACGTTGACGGGCGGGGGGAACTACGTCGGCAACGCGGCCCTCGCCTACTGGAGCCTGTCCGCCGGGAATCCGACGGCAATCGGTGTCGTCCCGAGCGCCGTGCCCGGATCGGTTTCCGTGACCGTCGGAACCCCCACGGTCCTACCCGCGACGGCCACGAGCTACATGGTGAACACCGGCACAGCGGGCGACATCGCCCAGGTGCTGAAGTACACCGAAACGACGGCGGCCCCGCTCAACACCGAGATTGAGGTCACGATCACGGTCAGCGCCGCGTCGGTCATCTCGACGACGGTCTACGTGGAAACGCAGGCAACCGCCCTCGGCGCGAACACTGTGTTCACGTTCTACGTGGACGTGGGTTCCGCTTCGGCCGCGACGGTCACGGTG
>DASPQC010000020.1:0-7481 GCA_035625165.1 Thermoplasmata archaeon
ATCGTCGGGATTCAGGCGGTGGTCAACGTGCTCACCGGCTCTCGCTACCAGCAGATCACGGGCGAAGTACGAGACTACGTGCGAGGGCTCTACGGGACGCCCCCCGCGCCGGTCGACCCGGAGCTTCGGCGAAAGGTCACCGCGCAGGCTCCCGCGATCGTGGGCCGGCCGGCGGCTTTGCTACCGCCCGAGTTCGAGAAGATGCTGGCCGAGGTTCGCTCGATCGTGCCGGCAGCCGATTCCGCCGAGGCGCTCTCGTACGCCCTCTTCCCCGCGGTCTACAAGTCGTACCGACACGCGGTCGACCGGGGCCTTACGGGCGATGTGCTCACGACAGCGGCGCTCGGGGTCGTTGGCGCGCTCCGAACGCCGAAGGCGACCCCCGCCCCGGCCGGGCGAGGCACCGAAGGGGCCTCCGGCATCAGCCCGTGGGCGTACGAGGGCCGATTGCATTCGCAGTCGCAGCGGAGGTGGGTCAGTGCGGGTCGTCCTCGATCGCGACGGTAAGAAGGCCGAGGCCGATGTGGCCGCCGACCTCTCCTCCGTCACCGTGGGGGGTCGCACCTACCCCGTGACCCGGATTGCGGACGGTGCCAACCGGGTCGAGCTCGAGATCGAGGGCGAGAAGGTCGTCGTCGAGAATTGGCCCGCGCATTTCCCGACCCCGTTCGGACCGGTCGACGTGAACGGCGAGCGGTGGCCGGTTCGGGTCGAGACCGGTCCGGTGGGGCCAGCCCCGGCCGCGGTCCCAGCTCCCGTCGGGCCGACGGCGCGCCCGGAAGGCCCGTCCGGGGCCGTCGCGCCCTCGAGCGCCGAGGGGGTCGCTGTGCTCCCCTCGATGCCCGGGCGGGTGATCGAGCTGAAGGTCTCGAAGGGGGAGCGAGTCTCGAAGGGCCAGACGCTCCTCATCCTCGAAGCGATGAAGATGCGCGGGGAGGTGCCGAGCCCCGCGGACGGGGTGGTCTCGGATATTCGCGTGAGCGCCGGGACCAACGCTCGGTCGAAGGAACCGATGATGTGGATCCGGCCCGACTCTCCCCCGCCCTAGCCGCAGGTTAGCGGGCGGGCGGCGGCTCGGGAGCGGAGTCGTCCTCGACGATCGCGGGTGCCTCAAGAGGCGGAGCGCTCTTCGAGGCCTGGGCCAGCCGGTCGGCCTCCTCGACCGGGTCCTCGAACCCCTCGTCCGTCGCCGTCCCCGGCGCGCCGGCGGGACCCGACGTGGTCGAGGTTCCCAGCGGCACGTACGGAAGCCGGTGGTACCACCTGATGTAGACCACGGCGAGCACGAGGGGAACCGCGAGGAAGGCGAGCGACACCACCCCGAGCGCCCAGTATCGACCGAGTTCGACAAGGCCGACGGCGAGGGCAGCGAGCGCGACGGCCACTACGGGCAACGAGAGGAGCACACCCTTCAGCGTCGACATCGTAGAACCGGAACCCCCCTCACCACTGGGGCAGGACGTGGCCGCAGGCCGGGCAGGCCCGCGTGCCCGGGGCGATCGGCGCGGCGCAGTAAATGCAGAATCCGATGGAGTTCGAAGGGGCCGGCGCGTGGCTCGGAAGCGGCGTGCCCGACGAGGGCAGTGCCTGGGACGGGAACGGGCTCGATTCGGTGGTCGACGCTGAGGGGCTCGGCGGGCCCCGGGGGCGGATCGCGTAGAGGAGAGCGAAGTTCACGACCATCCAGGACAGCAGAAGGTAGAAGGCGTAATCGGCGAACTGACGGTATTCAAGGATCAGATAGAAGGCGATCACGATCACGACGAGTCCCACGAGGGACAGGACGATCCGACCGTTCACCGTTGCCTCCGCCGGCCGATAGGCCTGGGCGGTTACTTGGCATTTTGTCCGTCCGGTCGGCGCAGGCCGGACGGCCCAGGAGCTAGGCAACGTAAATACGCCGGTCGGCTCGCGCCGCGCCGTGCCGCAGGTCCCACGGCTCGTCGCCCGGGACGAGTTCACGTACGAGATCCCGGTGGCCGAGGTGCCCGGGATGCGGGTTCCGGGCGTCCTCTTCTCGGACGCCGCTCTGCTCTCGGGGGTCGAGGGAGACCCTTCGCTTATCCAGCTCGCGAACGTAGCGACCCTTCCCGGGATCGTGCGGAGCTCCCTTGCGATGCCGGACATCCACTTCGGCTACGGGTTCCCCGTCGGGGGCGTCGCGGCCTTCGACCTCGACGAAGGCGTGGTCTCGCCGGGAGGGATCGGCTACGACATCAACTGCGGTGTCCGGCTGATTCGCACGAACCTCACCGTGGAGCAGGTGCGGCCCCGGCTCACAGAGCTCGTCGAGCGGCTCTACCGCGAGGTCCCGTCGGGGGTCGGCTCGCACGGCGGCTACGGGCTGCGTCCGGGCGAGCTCGACGAGGTGCTCGCGAACGGCGCCGCGTGGGCCGTTGGAAAGGGGTACGGCCGACCGGACGACCTCCCGGTGCAGGAAGAGGAAGGTCGTCTCGCCGGCGCCCGACCCGAGGAGGTTTCCGAGACCGCCCGCAAGCGTGGCGCGAAGCAGCTCGGCACGCTCGGCTCGGGGAACCACTTCCTCGAAGTTCAGTCGGTCGACGAGGTGTTCGCCCCCGAGTTCGCCGAGGCGATGGGGCTCCATCGCGGCGGCGTGACCGTGATGCTGCATACCGGCTCGCGTGGCCTCGGCCACCAGGTGGCGACCGACTTCATCGGAACGATGGACCGCCGTCTCCGGGAGGAAGGGGTCGAGCTCGTCGACCGCCAGCTCTCGTGCGCGCCCATCTCCTCCGAGCCCGGTCAGCGCTACCTCACGGCGATGGCGGCGGCCGCGAACTTCGCATGGGCGAACCGTCAGGCGATCACCCACTCGGTCCGGAAGGCGTTCTCGGGCGTTTTCGGGAAGCCGGACACCGAGCTCGACCTCTCGGTCGTCTACGACATTGCTCACAACATGGCGAAGGTGGAAGAGCACGCCACCGATCGCGGTCCGAGGAAGCTTCTCGTTCACCGCAAGGGGGCGACGCGGTCGTTTCCCGCGGGGCGCGACGAGGTCCCGAGCTCGTACCGTCCGTACGGCCAACCCGTCCTGATCCCCGGTGACATGGGAACGGCGAGCTACGTCCTCATGGGCCTCCCGACCTCGATGGAACGTTCGTTCGGTTCCTCCTGCCACGGTGCGGGTCGGCGGCTGAGCCGCCACGCCGCCGTGCGCGCGTTCCGCTACGACGAGGTGACCCGTCGACTCGCGGAGCGCGGGATCGTCGTCCGCTCCACCTCCCGCGAAGGGGTGACCGAGGAGGCGCCCGGCGCCTACAAGGACGTCGAGGAGGTCGTGCGCGTCGCGGAGGGCGCCGGCCTCACCCGCCGGGTGGCTCGGCTGGTCCCCCTCGGGGTGGTGAAGGGGTAGTCGATCCGCCCAGGGGCCGTCGGCGGCCCAGCCGCACAACGGCGAGCGCTGCCCCGGCGCCGGCCACGGCCCCGGTCCCGAGGATCGCGACCCCGATCAGGGCAAACGACCGTTCCACCGTCACGGTCCAGTTCTGCTCGGCGACGAACCCCCGGGCATCCGTGACCGTGACGGAAACGAGGAAGGTTCCGACACCGGTGAACGTGTGGGTCCCTTTCGCCCCGGTCGCGGTGCCGCCATCCCCGAAGGACCAGCTGTACCAGTAGGGCGGTCCCACTCCTCCCATCGCACTCGCGACGAACGAGAGGTTGAACGGAGGCGTCCCCGTCGTGGCCGATAGGGAGGCGTCCAGGCCGGGGGGCGCCTGGACGGCCACGGCGAAGACGTCGTTCGCGACATCGCCCCAGCTATCGGAGGCGGTTGCCACGACCGTGCGCAGCCCGCCGGCCGTGAAGGCGTGCTGCGCCGAGGGATCGGTGAGCGAGGTGCCGTCCCCGAACTCCCAGGAAACCGAAAGGGTGCCCGGGCCCTCGAGGAGCGACGGCGTAGCGGACCAGTTGAGGTCGACCGGTTCGTAGTCGGGACGCGTAGGGACGACGAATCGGAGGGCGTCGACCGCTCGCACAAGGCCCAAGGCGAGCCCTCCGTTGAAGGAGGGGAGGGCGATCGTCGCGTTGACTCGTTGTCCGGTCGTGTCGAGCGCGGCGCTCAGGTTCACCGTGAGCCCGCTGCCCGTCGTCCCGTACGGATAGGTCCAGTTGAACGATGGACGGTACGACCCGGACGAAGTCCCGACCTCCCAGTGGAAGAGGGCGGGTATCGGCGACCCCGTCCCCGTGACCACGCGAGCGGAGAAGTTGACACTGGCCCCCCAGGCGACATCGACCGCCGGAGCGACGGTGGCCGTGAGGAGAACGCCCGAAGGGCTCCCGACCGTATTCGCAGGCCCGACCGCGATCAGGAACGCCTCGCTGACATTTCCGTCGCCGCGGTCCGAGAGATGACCGATCGCAAGGTACGTCCCCGGAGTCGCGTACGTCTCGGAAACCGCGCTTCCCGAAGCGTTCCGTCCATCGCCGAACGTCCAAACGGTATCGGCCGCGTTCGTCCCGTAGCCTCCGCTCGCGTTGGCCCGGAACTCGACGGTGAGGGGGGCCGCCCCGAACGTGGGGCTCGCCGAGAAGTTGCCGACCAGCGGGGGGGACACCGTGACGCTGGTGGAGGCGTTCGCCTGCTCGGACTCGCTGTCGTTGGCCCATCCCACGACCGGGTACGACCCCGGTGCTCGGAAGATTGCGCATTCGCACGCCGAAAGGTACGGGTCGGTCGACGAGAACTGGAGCGAGGGGGGCACCGCGTCGGGGTACGCGGGACCGCCCGAGATCGTGAAGAGGGAGGGGAAGTCGGCGGGGGCGTCCCGAGGTCCGACACCTGCGACCGGAACGATCGAGAGCGGCACGGTGTCGTTTCGACAGTCGGGCAGCGGACGGCCGCCCGCCCCGATCGCCACGCGGGGGCTTGCAGCTCCGTTCCTCGGGTGGCCCGAATCGGAGACCACGACCGCTGGGCAGAAGCTGCCGGCCGCGCCGTAGACATGCGTCACGTTCGTCGCGGAGGAGTTGTCGAGAAACGTGCCGTCCCCGAACGAGTAGTCGAACGAGTACGGCGGCGTGCCTCCGGTGACGTGGGCCGAGAGCCGGACGGCCCCTCCGACGGCCGGGGTCGAATTCGAGGAGCTGAGGTTGACCGCGAGAACGTTCCCGCCGCCCACGACCACGGCGAGCGGGGGCGAGAGCGAGAAGTTGCCTCTCGAGTCCGCGACGTAGGCCTGGATCGAGTACACTCCCGGGAACGTGAACGTGTAGCTCGTGTTCCCGTCGGGGGCGAACGACGCGTTCCCGTCCCCGAACGACACCCCTTCGAGCGGGTAGAGGCCGCTTCCTCCGGTGGCCTGCACCGCGAAGTCGACCGTCAACGGCGCCCTCCCGAACCGGGGAGCGGCGTACGCGAACACGGCGAGGGAGCTCGGCGCGATCGGCCGCGGATGAGCCAGGTCGACGATCAGGGACGCGACGCGCGGCGAGCCGAGGCCAGTGACCGGATCCCAACCGGGGCCCGCGGGATACCCGTTCGAGCCGGAAAGAATGTCGTGGAGATCGCGCGACGAGTTCGGGCCGGACTCAATCGCGTAGAGGGCGGGATTCAGGAATCCGAGCGACCGGCCCGCGTACTGGTCGGCGATCGCCGCGATACCGGCCCAGATCGGGGTCCCGACACTGGTCCCGAGCACCCCGGCCGTGCTGCCGCCCACCACCACCACCACCGGCGTGCCGGCGTCGAGGGCGACATCCGGGACTCCGCGATGCGTCTTCCCGGGTGGGAGACCAGACTGCCAGACCGGAAGCGGGAACGGGGAGTAGCCGCCCCCCGAACCTCCCTGGTTCTCGCACCCCGGTGCGATGGCCCCGGAGCTGTTGCCGCTCCAAGCGACCTCCGAGGTGTAGTTGCCGCTCGCGTCGACGGTCAGCACGGTGCCCCCGACCCCGGTCACATCGGGGTCCGACGCCGGATAGTTGGTGGCGAGCCCGGCCGTCCCATCCGAGGCTCCGCAGTCACCGCTCGCCGCGAACACCCCGATGCCCTCCGCCGCCGCGAACTCGAGCACCGGCGAGAGGATGCCGTACGACCCGTCGGTCGAGGCATTGCAGGCGACCGAGCACGGCGTGTTGAACGAGTTGAATTTGCCCACGTCCGGTTCGCCCCAGCTCATCGAGATCACGTTCGCGGCCTGGTGATCCACGATCCAATCGATCGCCTGATACAGGCCGACGTCGGCGTTGGGGGAGAGGGTCATGTCGATCGTGGCCCCGGGGGCGGAGGCCCGCGTCCATTCCAGGTCGAGAGCGTCCTCGAGCGCCCAGCGCGGGTTCGAGCTCACATTGAGATTTCCGGGGGGAGGATCCGGATAGACGAAGTTCACGGTCCCGGCGGAGATCTGGCTCTGCGCCGCGAACAGCGCGAGGTCGCTCGCAAGGCTCGACTGTCCCTCGCCCGAACTGTACGGGTCGATGACGGCGACGGTTTCGCCCGCTCCGTCCATTCCGCTCGAGACGAGCGTCGTCATGTTGTACGCTTGCCAGATCTGGCAGGCGGTGAGCAGTCCGCCGTTCCCGGTGCAGCTCGCGTCCGGTGTGACCGGGCCCCGAACGGTGAGCGGGCCTCCGATGTCGGGCTCGAGCGGCGTCGCGTTTCCGAGGCCGTAGACCCCCGCGACGGCGAGTCCGCCGGGGAGCGAGGCGGATGTGGGGTGGCTGAAGAAGACCCGGCCGCCGGGCGCCCGGTACTGCTCAAAACTGGTCGAAAACGCCGTCGCGACCCGCTCGCTCGAACCCGAGACGGTGAGGAACAGGTGGTCCGGGCTCGGCACCGCGGAGAGACCGAAGCTGGCGAAGTACGAGCGTGCCCGGGACAGCATGTCCGCGGTCGGACCGAAGCTCGCGGCAAGTTCCGAAGCGCTTCGGAACTCCCGGTACTCGGGCGTGCCCGGAGTGTACATCGCCGAGATGAGACCGGCGAGCGCGTTCGAGTCCGTGAGGGGCAACCCGACGACGACCGTGACATTGACCGCGGCTGGAAGGGGCCCGATCGCCGTTACTCCGGTCGGAGGAGAGAAACCGGGGGCGACCAGTTGGATCGCACCTGTCCCCGAATGGATCGGTGTCCGGTCAAGGCCGCTGGGGAACGGGCCGAAGGGGGAGGAGGGCGACACCGGAGCGCCGGTCGCGTGGGCGCTGAGCGCGATCGGCGGCAGGCCGGCGAGGGCCGCCACCAAGAATGCCCACATCCAACGAACATTCCGGGGGCGCCGCATCGATCCTTCACTGGCCTAGAGCAAACGAGGAGGTTATTCTGATTCCCCATCCCCGGCGCCGCAAGAACTCATAACCGCGTCGTGACGTGGGTACTTCGGAACCCACCGTGGACCCCTATCTCGGTTACGAGATCGCCCTCATCGTAGTACTGCTGTACGCGGGAGTCGTCTACGCTCTGTATCGGAGCGGTCGCCTCGGTCCCGACCGGCCGCTCTCGCTGTTCGGCCCCGCCCTGA
>DASPQC010000021.1:0-14416 GCA_035625165.1 Thermoplasmata archaeon
CACATTCTCTCGCATGAGCGACTCGGATTCACCGGTCGCGACGGGAGCCGGTCGATTCCGGCCGGGGGCAGTTCTGGTCACGGCCACGAGGACGGTGTCCGTCGCCGACATCGACAGCTTCGCTCACCTCACGGGCGATGAAAACCCGCTCCACCTGGACGAAGAGTTCGCCCGGCGGGGGCTCTTCCGGGGACGGGTGGCTCACGGACTCCTCACGCTCTCGCTGACGCTGGGTCTCTGGTATCGCGCGGGCCTGTTCGAGGGAGAGACGGTGGTCTTCCATGGCATCGACAAGCTGCGGTTCCTGCGACCGGTTCGACCCGGAAACACGCTTTCGGCCAAACTGACCATCGTCCAGAGCACGCCCTCCCCGCGGGGAGACGTGGTCGAACTCGAGAACACGACCTTCAACGAGCGCGACGAGGCCGTGCTCACGTTCACGGCCCGCCTCCTGCTCAGCCGAGCGACCACCCGTGATACGATTTGACAGGCTATAAATAGCCGTATTCGATTCACCCGGAAGGTGGTTCATATTTCAGCCAACCCCCCGTCCTCGAGTGCGAACGCGCCACCGGCCGCACCCCCGGGTCCTACCGCCAAGAAACCGAGAGTCTCGCGGGTCACTGCCGCGATCATCGTCGTGGTCGTGCTGGTCGTGGCGGGCGTGGGAGGATACTTCCTCTACAAGGAGCTCACGCCGTCCTCGTCGTCGAACACGATCACGGTCGGCATGCCCCTCCCGCTCGACTCGCTCATCGGCCAGAACATCCTCCAGTCCGCTCAGCTCGCCGTGAACCAGATCAACGCGGCGGGCGGGGTCGACGTCAACGGGACCAGCTATCAGTACAAGATCGTGACGTATGATACCGAGGAGGCGGACCCATCGATCCCCATCGCGAACGGCGTCCAGGGCGTGACCACGCTCATCACGCAGGACCACGTCAACTTCCTGATCGGCGGGTACCGGAGCGACGTGGTGCTGGCCGAGCTCCCGATTGCGGCCGAGTACAAGACGCTCTACATCACCTTCGGTGCGGATACCGGAGTGGAGAGCTTCGTCGGGACGAACTACGCGACATCGGGAAAGTACATCTTCGACGGCTTCACGAACACCACGGCCCAGGGCGACCAGTACAACTCGCTGCTCTTGTTCCTGCTGACGGGGTACAAGGAGGGCGTGTTCCCGACCAACATCACGAACATCGCCGTCCTCGGTGAACAGGCGGCTTGGACCCAGGCCGACATCGGCACCGGCGGAACGGGCTCCCCGCTCTGGCCGATCCTGAAGTCGGTGGGGTTCAACCCGGTCTACATCGAGTACTTCCCGACCCAGCCAACCGGCGGATCGTACGACTCCCTGCTTACGACCCTGGCCAACGACAACACCCAGGCGATCTACATCCTCGCGGCCGGGACGGAGACGCCCCTGCTCATCTCGAACTACGGAGACTTCAACTGGGCGGCGGACACGGCGACGAATCACCAAAAGCCGCTCCTGCTCGGCGCGGACGTGATGGCCGAGTTCAACGGCACCACCTCGACCAACAATTACTTCAAGATGACCGGGGGAGCGTGCGCCGATGAGATGACGTTCGGATGGGGGCCGACCCTTTCGGGAATCTCGTTCACCCCCTCCTCCGTGCCCTTCTACAACGACTTCGTGCAGAACTACTCCGTGAACCCCAGCTTTGCGGACGGCTTCGTCTACTCGGCCTTCTTCTATCTGGCCCAGGCCATTGAGAAGGCGAAGAGCCTCTCGACCGACGCGGTCATCCCGTTCCTCCAGGCGACCGACTTCACCGGGCCGATGGGAACGGTGCGGTTCTCGTCGACGCACGGGTTGAACGTGAGCCTGTATCCGTACCCCTCCGACCCGGCGTTCGGGATGCAATGGCATCAGAACGGGATGCTCTATCCGATCTGGTCGTCACTCTGGACGAAGCCGAACTTCCCGGCGGCCGCCACGTTCACGGCCGGCTCCACGGTGTGGTTCAAGAACTACGAGTACGTCAACTCGACCGGAGCTGCCCAAACGGTCGGTAACTTTACGGTGATCCTCTAAGGGCACCCCCCTTAGAGGACCCGCGGGACCCCGGCGGGGGAGGGAGAGGTTTCGCGTGGCGGCGAGCCTCTTGGCCCCCATCGTCGTTCTCGGCACGCTCTACGGGTTCTACTACCTGCTGCTCGCCCTGGGGTTCACCCTCCTCCTGGGCATCTCCCGGGTGCTCAACGTCGCGTATGGCGCGCTCTACATGGCCACGGCCTACTTCGTCTTCTATCTCAACATCCAGGAGGGAGTCAACCTCGTCATCGCCAACATCATCGCGGCGGGGGTCGCCGTCGCGGCCGGGCTCATCATCTTCCTCGTCTGCTCCAAGTTCGCCCCGGACCCGATGCGCTTCCTGATTGTCTCGTTCCTCTTCGCCCTCCTGTTCCAGTATCTCTTTTCCTACTACTTCGGGGGCCAGTTGGGGACCGTCATCCCGGGGATTATTTCCAAGAAGGAGATTCTTCTCTTCGACGTTTCGGTGCCCCCGGCCCTCCTGGTGCTGGTCGGGGTCTCCTTGGGTCTCCTCTTCTTGCTGTGGGCCTGGATAGATTGGACCGATTACGGCCGGACCGTCCGGGCCACCGCCGAGGACCCGGAGACCGCCGGGCTGTTCGGTATCCGGGTGCGCTCGGTCTATCTGACTGTGGTCGCGGTCTCCTCCGCCCTCGTCGCCATCGCGGCGGTGCTGGTCGTCCCGACGCAGGAGCTGAGCCCCTCGATGTGGGTGGAACCGTTCGTGATCGCGTTCGTCGTCTCCGTGGTCGGGGGTCTCGAGAAGTTCAAGTGGACGGTTCCCGCGGCGTTCCTGCTCTCCTTTTGTCAGGAAGCGGTCACGATTCTCTATCCCACGTCCTCGGGCCTACCGGACATCGTGGCGTTCGCCGTGGCCATCGCGTTCATCATCCTGTTGCCGAAGGGTATGGGAGGAATACGACATGGTTCTTGATCGTCCTCCCGAACCATCGGCGGCTGACCCGCGACCCGGCTGGAAGGACCGCCTCTTCAACCGGCGATCCTACGCCTGGTCCAAGCGGTTCCTGGATCCGCTGTTCCTGGGGGCGATCGCGGTCCTCATCGCGGTGCCGGTCTACGCCTCCGGGAATCCGTGGGGGTCGTTCGCACTCGAGTCGGCGTTTGCGAGCATCTTCATCATGCTCGCTCTCGCCTGGGACTTTTCCTCGGGAATGACGGGGTATCTCAACTTCGGTCTTCCATTTTTCTTCGGCGTCGGGGCGTTCGTTGCCGGCTACATGTCATGGCAGGATGAGGTCACGCGCTACGTGCCGTTCCTGTTGGCCGGTGCGTTCGCCGCGGGGCTCGCTTGCGGAGTGCTGTTCGCCATCCCCACGTTGCGCTTGCGGGGCCCGTACTTCACGCTCCTCTCGTTCCTGCTCCCCCTGCTCGCCCTCGACTTCGTCCAGGCCTTCTGGTGGGAGCTCAACATGCCGAGCCTCGGGTACTGGGCCATTCCGTTCCTCGGGAGCACGCCCGAGGCCGAACTGATTCTGCTGTCGGTGGCGAACGGAGTGTTCCTGGCCGCGCTCTGTTTTCTGCGCTCGTCGCATTTCGGGCTCGTCCTGCGCGGCATCCGGGACGATGAGGACGCCCTCCTCTCGCAGGGAATCTCGACCTTCCCCTACAAGGTGGTCGCCTTCACGATTTCGAGCGGCGTCATGGCGTTCGCGGGGGCCTCCTACGCCATGGTGAACAGCTTCGGGGGAGTCGACACGTTCGGGTTCTTCTTCATTCTGTTCCCGGTCCTCATCGCGATCCTCGGAGGGACCGGAGAGCTCTACGGCGCCGTGTTCGCCGGCTACTTCGTCTATCTTCTCTATGCCAATCTCTTCCCAACCTTCGCCGAGCTGACCCTGATCCTGTTCGTCTCCCTTGCAATCCTCCTCGTACTGTTCCTTCCCCACGGACTCGTTCAACCCATTCGGCGATTCATCAAGTTCATGCGTACGGAGCAGCCGTCATGAGCCTTCTCGAGGTCTCCGGCGTGACCCACTCGTTCGGCGGCAACCGCGCGCTGGACGCGGTCTCGTTCAAGATGTCGGTCGATGCTCTGGCCATCGTCGGGCCGAACGGCGCGGGCAAGACCACCCTCCTCAACGTGATCGCGGGATCGGTCCATCCGGACCGGGGACTCATCCAGTTCCAGGGCCGCGACGTGACGCGGCTCCCCCCGTGGCGGATCGCTCGTCTCGGCATGGTAAAGACTTACCAGGTCGTCCGGCCCTTCCGCTCGCTCACCGTCGAAGAGAACCTGCGGTTGTTCGCGGAACTCCGGGGAAAGGCCGACGTCGACCAGATTCTTCAGGAGACCGGGCTGACGGAGTGGCGCGACTATCCGTCGGGGGTACTGCCGTTTGGCCTGCTGAAGCGGCTCGAGCTCGCGAAGGGACTCGCGACCCGACCGGAACTTCTGCTGTTGGACGAACCGATCAGTGGCCTCAGCCGGGCCGAGGCCCAGGGCCTGATCGCCACGCTCGCGACGCTGAAGGCCTCCGGCACCCGGATGGTGCTGGTCGAACACCGTCTCTCCGAGATTCTGCCACTGGTCGACCGGGTGGTGGCCCTCGACCGGGGGCGACTGGTCTTCGACGGAACGCGTCCCGACTTCTTCCGCGATCCGGCCGTGCGGAGCGCGTACCTCGGGAGCGACGATGCTTCGGGTTGAAGGGCTGGTGGCGGGGTACTACGGGTCTACCGTTCTCGACGGCATTGATTTTACGTCCCGGTCGGGTGTGACCCTCGTCATCGGGCCGAACGGCGCCGGAAAGTCGACCCTCATCCGCTCGATCGTGGGGCTGCTGCGGCCGGTCCTGGGCCGAATCGAGTTCGACGGCCATCCCATCCAATCGCTCCGCGCCGAGGCGATCGCCAAGCTCGGGATCGCGACGGTGCCCGAGCGTGCCCGGCTCTTCCGCGAGCTCCGGGTCATCGACAACCTCCGCATCGGTTCCCGTCTCGCCGAGCGTCGAGGCGAGGCGGTCGATTTCGAGGCCGATATGAAGGCGGCGCTCGCGCTGTTCCCGGACCTTAAACCCAAATTGCCGGACCGGGCGTCTGGATTGAGCGGCGGTCAGCAGCAGATGCTCTCCATCGCCCGGGCGCTCGTCACGCATCCGCGGCTCCTCGTGATGGACGAGCCGACCACGGGACTTCACCCGACCCTGGTGAAGGAACTGGTCGTCAAGATCGAAGAGGTCGCGCGCGGCCTTCCGATACTGTTGACGGAGCAGAACGTGATGCAGACGGTTCCGATCGCGAGTCAGGTGTATCTGCTGGAAGCGGGACGCATCGTGCTGTCCGGGAGTTCGGCCGAAGTGCTGGCCGACGATCGCGTACGCCGGGTCTACCTAGGGGAACGCCGGGAAGGTCCTGAGCCCCTGCCGGCAGGAGGCAGTTAGGCGATGCCGTTCGCTCACCGCAACGACGCCGAGATTTACTACGAGGAACGCGGGCGGGGCCCGCCCCTGCTCCTCCTCGAGGGGCTCGGCTACGCGACCTGGATGTGGCGGGGGCAGTCGCCGGCCCTGGAGGACCGGTTCCGGCTGTTCCTGGTCGACAATCGCGGGGTGGGACGAAGCTCCCCGCTCTCGGCTCCCTACACGATCCCGGACTTCGCCCACGATGCCATCGCAGCGCTGGACGCGGCGGGCATCGACCAGGCGGCGGTCCTCGGGGCATCGATGGGAGGGATGATTGCCCAGTCCGTGGCGGCGCTTGTCCCCCGGCGGGTGACGGGCCTCGTCCTCGCATGCACTACGCCGGGGGGTCCCTACGCGAAATCGATGTCGCCCGAGACCCTGGCCGAGTTCGGGCGTTCCGTCCCGGGCGAGACGACTGCCGAACGGCTCCGGCGCGTCATGGCGCTCGCCCTGACCCCCTCGTTCCCCCTCGAACGGTCGGGCGAGTTCGACGCGATCATCGCGGACCGGCTGAATTCGCTCCAGCCCCCCGAACAGTGGGCCTTCCAAGCGCTCTCGGGCCGGGAGTTCGATGCCCGGGATACCGATGCCCGTCTCACGGTGCCTGCCCTGGTCGCCACCGGCACGGAGGACCGTGTCGTTCCCTGGACGAACTCGCTCGCGCTCTACAAGCTCATCCCGGGGGCCTCACTGCTGCTCTTCCGCGGCCAGAATCACTTAGCGATCCTGGAACGCGCGACGGAGTTCAACGGCCGGGTCGCTCGCTTCCTGGGCTCGGCCACGGGAGAGGCGTTTCCGGCGGGCGTCGAGGAGGTGGGCTAGGTGCCCGGGGCCGGCATCGTCTCGTACGGGCTCTACGTCCCGCGTCCGGTCGAGGACGCCTCGACCATCGCCCACCGCTTCCACATCCCCGTGGACGTGGTCATCCGAAAGCAGGGGATCCGGCGCAAGCACATCGCCCCGCCAAACGTGATGCCGAGCCACATGGGCCTCCGTGCCTCGCGGGTCGCCCTCGCGCGTGCGAAGGAGCTGGGGATCGACCGGTCGGACATCGGGCTCGTGGTGTTCTGCGGATCGATGTGGAAGGACTACCACATCTGGCTCCTCAGCACTTACCTCCAGGACCGTCTGGGAATCCCCGAATGCTTCGCCTTCGACATGTCGGCGATGTGCGCGGGGATGGTATTCGGCCTAGCGACCGCGAAGAGCTTTCTCGCGGGCCAACCGGACCTGCGCGCGATCCTGCTCATCGGCGCCTCGAAGGAGTCATGCATCCTCCGGCCGAGTGACGTCACCAGCCGCTGGATGAACAACTTCGCGGACGCCGGGGTCGCGGTCGTCGTGGCCCGGGATGTCTCGAAGAATCTCATCCTGGGGTCAGATTTCCTGAGCGATGGCTCGCTCTCGATGTCACCGGTCGAGAAGGGCGGTGGTGCGCGGTACCCGGCGTACGCGGCCTACGCCCGCGCCGGGCAGGTCTTCGCCGAGAATCTCGTCCCGGAGAAGAAGTTCCGCACGCGGATGGATGCCGTCTCTCTACCGAACTTCGTGCGGGTGATCCACCGGTCGATGGCGAAGAGCGGTCTCTCGCCGGACGACATCCGCATGGTCTTCATCAACCACATGAAGCGGTCGTTCCACCAGGCGATTCTGAAGGGAATCGGGATCCCCGAGGAACGCTCCCTCTACCTCGAGGAGTACGGCCACAGCCAGTCCGCGGACCAGATCCTCGAACTCGACCTGGCGGTCTCCTCCGGCCGCCTCACGGAGGGTCCGGTCGTGATGGCGGCGGCGGGGAGTGGCTTCGTCTGGGGCTCGACCGTCGTGCGTTGGGGGTAGGAGCGTGCGGCTCGACCTATCGGCCCGCGTCGCGGCACGCTTCGGCAGCCGGGTCGCCCTCAAGGACGCCGTCCGCGGTACCTTGCTAACCTACGAGGACCTGGAGCGCCACGCTCTCGGGGCGGCGGGCCGGCTCCGTGAGCTCGGGGTCCGTCGCGGAGACCGGATCTCGGTTCTCTCGGGACCCCACGTGGAGATGGTTGCTCTCCTCTTCGGGGCCGTGAAGGTCGGCGCCGTCCTCGTTCCGCACAACCTGAGGCTCACGGCCGGGGAGCTCGCGGACGAGCTCGGACGCATCCGACCGAGCCTCACCGTGAAGGGGCCGAACATCCCCGAGACCGCCATCGCTCCGGCGCTCGAGGGTCGCCCGTCCGCCTCGCTGCTGGAGCTCACTCGTCCCGGGCCCTCTTCCGCCGCTCCCGGGCCCGAACTTCCCGATTGGGAGTCCCCCGCGCTGATCCTGTTCACCGGCGGTTCGACCGGAAAGCCGAAGGGAGCGATCCTGAGCCTTCGCGCCCTCGTGATGAACGCCGTCACGACGGCCCAAGGTTGGGGGCTCACCGCCGACGACTCTGCGATCATCATGTTCCCGATGTTCCACACCGGTGGATGGAATGTCCTGACCCTGCCCCTGCTCATCGTGGGAGGACGGAGCGTCTTCCTGGACCGGTTCGACCCGGTCGAGGTGCTCCACCAAGCGGACGCGGAGGGGGTGACGATCCTGGGGGGCGTGCCGTCGATGTTCATCGAGCTCGTCCACCGCCCCGAGTTCGCGAAGGCCTCGCTCCAGTCGATCCGGTTCGCGAAGAGTGGCGGCGGAAACTCGCCGGACGCCGTCGTGGAGGCGTTCCGCCAGCGGGGAATCCCGTTCTACCAGGGGTATGGTCTGACCGAGGCCGGCCCCAACCTCCTCTACTCCACGCCCGACGACCTCTCCCGACCGAACTCGATCGGCCGGACGAACCTCCTGGTCGAGATGAAGCTCGTGGACGAACAGGGGAACGAGAGCGATACCGGGGAGCTCCTGGTCGGGGGCCCCGTCCTGTTCTCGGGGTTCTTCGACGACCCCGCGAACACGGCGGCGGCGATGTCGGGGAGCTATGTGCGGACGGGCGACATCCTCCGTCGGGACGCCGATGGGTTCCACTTCTTCGTCGGCCGCACGAAGTTGATGTTCAAGTCCGGGGGGGAGAACGTCTTCTTCGCCGAGGTCGAGCAGGCGATGGAGACGAGCCCGAACATCGCCGAAGCGGCCGTGATTGGCGTGCCGGACCCCAAATGGGGTGAGGTGGGCCGCGGCTTCATCGTCGAGCGGTCACCGATGACCGACGAGGAGCTCCGGCAGTATCTCCGGGCGCGGCTCGCCCCCTTCAAGATCCCGAAGACGTTCGCCCGGGTGAAGGAGATCCCCCACACCCGGGCAGGGAAGAAGGATTACCCGCTCCTCAAGAAGGGGGGAGTGACCTGACCCGCGAGGTCGGGTCGGATCCGCCACTCCCCGCCCGCCGGCGCCGGGCGCCGGCCGCTCGCCTGCCAACGAACCTCGGCAAGACCGCGCGCGGCCGTAAGACCCGCCTCCGCCTCATCCGGGCCGCCGAGAAGGTCTTCGGCGACGTCGGGTTCTACGAGGCCCGGATCTCGGAAATCACCCGGGAAGCCGGGGTCGCGCTCGGCACCTTCTACCTCTACTTCCCGTCGAAGGACGAGCTGTTCCGCGCCCTGGTCCACTCGATCAACCGGGAGCTCCGCCGGATGCTCAGCGAAGGGACCCGGGACCTCGAGGACCGGGCGGCCGCGGAGGTGCGAGGGTTCGAGATCTTCTTCTACGAGTTCCTCCCGCGCCACCACCGGCTCTGGCGGATCATCACCCAGGCGGAGTACGCCAACCCCGGCCTCTTCGAGTGGCACTACCGCCGGATCGCGCAGGGATACAGCCGTCGGTTGCGAGCGGCGATGCAAAGCGGAGAGTATCGTCGCTGGGACTGGGAGCTGGCCGCTTTCACGCTGATGGGAATCGCCCACTTCGTCGCGATGCGCTACATCTCCTGGGACGAGGGGCTCTCCCGGGTCCAATTCCGCCAGCTCACGGACTTCATGCTCCGAGGATTGGTCCGACGACCGACCGCTTCCCGCCAGGGAAGGCCCCGGTCGAAGCCCAGACGGCCTCCTTCGCGAAAGCGCCGCTCTGCGCACTGAATCCGAGCGCCTCGCGAGCCGGTCTCTGCGCGGGCGGTGGAGCAAAGGTGCGCGCAGGCCACCGCCGGCCTCGAGGGCCTTCCGGTGCATCGTACCGCGAGCGGTGACCCGTAGAAGGAGTTAAGCGGGGTTTCGACTAGTTCTTGGAGCGGCGCACCCCTTTGCGCCGGCCGATCGGGTACCGGGACCCGACATCCACAGAGGAGGATCTTGCCTTACCAGCGCGCGCTGCTCTGCACCCTCGGCCCCAGTTCGTTGAACGAGAGGGTGATCTCCCAGCTCGAGGCGGCGGGGGCAACGATCTTCCGTATCAACATGTCCCACACCGAGGTCGACAACCTCGAGCGGATCATCCGTTTCATCCAGAAGTGCACCCAGGTCCCCATCTCGATCGACACCGAGGGAGCTCGGCTGCGCACCGGCCTCATGAGCGACCGCGTGACGGTGTTCCGGGGAGGCCACGTGCGCCTGGTCCCCGAGGCATTCTGGGGGGACGCCTACACGATCCCAATCATTCCTGGCAACGCCATCGCCCAGCTGGAACCGGAGGCCCGGGTCAGCATCGACTTTGACGCGGTCATTCTTCGCGTCGACAAGGTCTGCGACGGCACCGCCGAGGCGACGGTCGTCTCCGGCGGCGAAGTCGGGTCGCGGAAGGCGGTGACGGCGTTCCCATCACCCCGTCTCCCCACGTTCTCCGACAAGGACCGGGAGGCGGCGCGAGTGGCGCTCGCGAACGGGGTCCATGAGTTCGCCCTGTCGTTCTGCGAGCAACGGGAGTCCGTCGATCAGCTGCGGGAGATGATCGGCCCGGGCAACAAGATCGTCTCGAAGATCGAGAGCCGGGAGGGTGTGCGGAACCTCGGGGAGATTCTGAAGTCGACCGACAAGATCCTGATCGACCGGGGGGACCTCTCGCGCGAGGTCCGGATCGAGGGAATCCCCCTCCTGCAGAAGGCCATCATCCGCGCCGCGAACGAGCACGGCGTCCCGGTCTACGTTGCGACCAACCTGCTCGAATCGATGGTGACCCGGCGCGTACCGACCCGAGCCGAGGTGAACGACGTGATCAACACCCTGCTCGACGGAGCGGACGGTCTCGTCCTGGCGGCGGAGACCGCGATCGGCACCTACCCCGTCGAGGCGGCCCAGATGATTGCGGCGTTGATGAAGGAATACGGCCGCTCGATGAACGGCTACCATCTCGAAGAGCTGCTGGGGGACCACCCTCTCGCCGGCCGTGGGCCCGCAGCTCGGGACGAAGGCTAGACTGGTCGCTCGACCAGCGAAGTATCTTGGCCCTCTAAAGAGGGTCCCGAGGTTAGCTATTCAGGCCGCCGGTCGCCCGTTGAAATCTACCGTTGGGGAGGTCCCGACGGGACCCCTCTCACCTCGCCTTCAGAGGCATGATCGTTCTGAGGGTGATGAGGCGGCTTACTCGGTGGATGGCGGGACTCGCTCAGAATCTCCGGTAGACGGCCCTGGGCCGCCTGGATCGCCGGCAGGTCGCCCCCTTTTCCGCGAAGGAGGTGGGCGACACCCACCGCGAGGAGTCCGCCCGCCACCGGGCCGACGAGGTAGACCCACAGGTGGCTGAAGTTCAGGAGGATGAGGTCGGGGGCGAACGACCGCGCGGGGTTCATCGAAGCGCCGCCAATCGGACCTGCCCACAAACCCGCGAGTGCGATGTACCCTCCCACGGCCAGCGCCGCGAGCGGTCCCACGTTCTGGGCCTTGGATGCGGTTCCGAGGATCGTACTGACGAGCCCGAGTGTAAGGACCAGCTCGATGACGACGTCCTGGCCATCGGAGATCCCGGGGCCCGGGAGGGTCGCTCCCAGCGACCCGACCTTGCCGAACAGGGCGGCGAGCATCGCGACCGCGATCACCGCCCCGGTGACCTGGGCTACGATGTACGCTGGGACACGCCGCCAGGGGAAGTCGCCGCGCGCCGCGAAGGCGATCGAGACCGCGGGGTTGAGGTGCGCCCCCGAGGTGGCGCCCATGAACAGGATGATCGCCATGACCATGAGCCCCGGCGCGACCTCTTGGGCCGTCGGGGAGACCCGGCCGCTGCTGACGGCGTTGACCACCGCTCCGCCGGCCGCTACGGTGACGAGGAGGAAGGTCCCGAACGCCTCGGCGAACACCCGTCGCGCCTCGAGGTCCGGGTTCGCGAAATCGCGTTGGGTCGCCTCGAGCGAGTGGCCCCCGATCATGTACGATAGCACCGAAGCCCCCGGCGACCTAGATGTACCGTTCACGAGCGTCCTCTTTTCAGGGACACGGTCTTCCTTCGGACGAGGCGTGACGAGCCGCGGAGAGCGGAAGAACTCTCCCCTGGAGAGGAACCGAGGAGGAGGGGCGTCCGGTGCCCCGCAGACGGTGCCCTAGGTCACCGAATCTTGATGGTTGGAAGGCGAGAGGGGCCCGGAGGGTAGCGGAGCTTCAGCCCCTCCAGCGCCTGAACCAGCACTTTAGAGATGACCCAGTTCCTGAACCACTTGTGGTCCGAGGGGACGACAAACCACGGAGCCCACTCGGTGCTCGTCTTCCGCAGGACATACTCGTAGGCCGCCATGTATCGTTTCCAGAAACGTCGCTCGTGGAGGTCGGAGGCTCGGAACTTCCACCGCTTGGAGGGGTCGTTGAGGCGAGCCTCGAGCCGGGACCTCTGCTCGTCACGGGAGACATGAAGGAAGAACTTGAGGACGGTAGTCCCCTCGTTCGTCAGGGTCCGCTCGAACCCGTTGATGGCCCGGTAACGGGACTCCCAAACCCTCTGCGGCACGAGCCCGTGGACCCGGGCGACCAGCACGTCCTCGTAGTGGCTTCGGTTGAAGATCGTGATATGACCCTTCGGAGGGGTGTGAAGGTGGACCCGCCACAGGAAGTCGTGGTCCCCCTCGAACGGGGTGGGCACGCGGAACGAAGTGACCGACACCCCTTGGGGATTGACCCCGGAGAAGACGTGGCGGATGGAGCCGTCCTTCCCCGCCGTGTCCATTCCTTGGAACACGATGAGCAGACCGTGTCGATGGTCGGCGTAGAGCAGCTCCTGGAGGTGGTCCAACTTACCTCTCAGCCGTTCCGTCTCGGCGGCCGCGTCCTCCTTGTCACCTTTGAACGCGCCGGTATCTTGGGGGTCGATCCGCTCCAGACGGAACCCTCGGGTGGGGGCGACCCGGAGATCATCCACAGTCATGTCCGGCCTCCAAGAATCGCCACACCGCAGGGCCCAAAGAAGAACATGGTCCGCCGAGGTCCGGGTTGCAAGCTCCCTCCAGCCGGCCTGTGGGGCAGCACCGAATCCCCTACCGCGCGCCGGCGGATGAGGCACACCCTCCGACGCCGGAATCCACCGACTCGCCACACGCGAGCGGTCAGGAAGAACTGCCTCGGCGTACGACGCGATACGGACCGTCGCAGAGTAGGGACGGTCGTCAACTCCGAGCGAATCGGTGGAACGCGACGACGACCCTTGGGCGGGCAATCGCGGGCAAGCCATCCGCTGTGGGCACGACTCGCGGGCTTGACAGTGCGACGGTCGACCCGGTCTGACAGGCAATTCCGCTCACGTCCAAACCGCGGACGTGGGTGTGGAGGCAGTACGAGAACACCGTCCAGTTGTAGTCGAAGTCCGCGCCTCCCCGGGCGCCGTCCTCCGAGCCGAGGTCCTCTTCTCCAAGGTAGAACTGGGAAAAACCCGAAGTCGGCCCGGTCCAGCAGGACGCCCCTGGCATCAGATCGTCTACTTCCACCAGGACCGCGCTGAGGTTCACTCCGATCGTCCCCTGGAGCAACCCGTGCGAACCTTGTCCCCCGTAGGAGAAGTCGAAGCTGACGTTCCCGTTCGAGCCGTTGTCGACCCCGTGGCACCAGTAGGCGACATCCCACGGCTCGACCAGCACCGTGTCGTTCACGAGGGTCGGAAGGCTCCAGTGCACCCAGTGGAAGGGGTAGGAGATGTTGTGGTCGAGAAAGATCTCCACCTCCACGAAGGGAGGGACCTCCAGGGTCGGGGGAAGGCCCTCGCTGAGGAAGTCGTCGAACGAGAGGTCGAAGCCGTCGTCGTCCGAGGCGCTCGGGGGATGGATTTCGTACCGGGCGATCACCCACAGGCTCTCATTCACCGTTGTCGAGACAGTTTGGGGCAACGCCCAGAACGGGCTCTGGTTCGTGTAGGTGGTGGAGGTTCCGAGATAGTCGTTCACGCCGTAGGCCAGTTGAGGGTAGGAGAACCAGCCGCCCGCGGAACCGACGTGGCTCCAGTTCGCGTAGGCGAACATCGACCCTGCACTAGCACTGTAGCACATCCCCACCGTCCCGACGGTTCCCGAGGGTACTCCGTAGGTGTTGGCTTGGAGAGTGCCGTTTCGGAGTTGAAGAGTCGGTCGGGGCACTCCCGGCACGCCGACAATACACCCGGAGTGTGTGCCGGCCGACGGGAGCAGGTCGACCTCCTCCGGAGCGCCGGGCCGGACCGTCGGGGTTCCGCCTGAGCTGGACGTGCCGCGTAGCCCGAGGGCGACCAGGGCGCCCGCGACCACGAGCGCGCCGGCCACGATGGCCACCACCCGCCAAGCCCGGGGCCGCGCGCCCGGTCGGCTTGAACCCGGTTCGCCGGACACGCCCATCGAGAAGTCTCTCACGATTTGAAGCTCGACCACGGACTCGTATTGGCTCGAACGGGAGGGTTCGACAGTCACCGCCCTGAGATCGACTCCTAGTACAGAACCCCGCGGACCGTCAGGGGGACCCCGACGGCCCTCGGGGGAGAGGAAAGGGTTGTTCTTCGCTCGCTCGAGCTCGGCTTAGCTCGTGGGCGGCGGGGGCGTCGGCCCTCCGCCGGCCTGCGGCTCCGTTCCCGGGCTCCACGTCTGCGGCGCGGGTGGGG
>DASPQC010000022.1:0-8393 GCA_035625165.1 Thermoplasmata archaeon
CGCGTGGGATCGTGGCCTCCACAGTGTGGCGGACCTTCGGGGGGCTCCGTTCGAAACGGTGAGTGCTCTCCCGGGATTCGGGGGTCCCATCGCCGAGGTGGTCCTCGCCCGCATTGGTGGCACGGTTCCGCCACGAGCCGCTCGTTCCCGACTCCCAGCGACTCCGCCCGTCGTTCCCCCCCGGGGCCGGCCGACGGCACCACCAGTGCCTTCCCTGCCGGCCGCCACGGCGGCTCCTCCCCCTCTTGTCCCGTCTCCTTCTGAAGCCCCCAGCTCCACACCTCCGCCGGCGGCTGCGGCGGTTCTGCCGCCTCCTACGGCGCAACCCGAGGCGATACCTCCGCCCCCGCCGACCCCGGCTCTTCCAGCCGAACCGACTCCGCCATCGGGGCCGGTCCCCGTGGAAGTCGAGTCTCCCCCCGAGCCCCTGCCGGTCCCAGCTTCTATCCTCCCCGAGACCGCCGTCGAACCGGTCCAGGCAGAACCGGTAGCGGCGCCCGAAGCCGTACCGCCGGCTCCCGAGGAGGTGGGGCTCCCACCGGCAGAGGAACTGGAGCCGGGGGCCGAGCCGGCGGAGCGTGCGCCGGAGGTTGCTCCCACCGAGGGAGCCGCACCGGCGGAGGTCACCGAAGCTCCTCCCGAGGTTTCCGCTCCCGAGGTTGTTCTTCCCCCTGCTGAGGTAGAAGTCCCCCCGGCCGAGGCCCCCCCGATCTCGACCCCTTCCTCGGCCGAGCCCACCGCGCCGGTCGAGCTACCGCTCGCGGAAGAAGCCGCTCCCCCCAGCGAGATCCCGGAGGCCCCGATCGCACCCGAGCCAGGCCTGCCGTCTCCGGTGGCCCCTGAGCCGGTCATCGAGACCCCCGCCCCCGAGACGGTTCCGCCCGCCCCGGAGCCCGAGGTGCCGGTTGCCGAGGCAGAGCCAGAGGTCGGCGCTGCCCCAGAAGTCGAGGCGCCCGGTGCTGCGGTGGAGAATGAGGAGAACCTCCCGCCGGCCCCACCAACGACCGAGACCGTCCCCGCGGTGACCGAGCCGATGGCGCCACCTCCCCCTGTCGAGCCGGCGCCTCCTGAGGAGCCGGCCCCCGCCGAGATTGTCCCGCCGGAACCCGAGACGACCCCGCCACCGACCCCGGTGGAACCCGTTGTCCCGCCCGCCGTCGTTCCAACTTTGCCACCTCCGCCTGAAACGCCCCCTCCCGCGGCTCCCGCCCTCGAGGAAGTAGTCGTTGAACCCCCGGCCCCATCTCCCGGCCCCGTGAGCCCGTCGGCCCCCGAAGCGGAGGTGGTGCCGCCAGTGTCGGCCCCCACCGCGCCGCCGGAGGTCCCCCCGCCCCGGCTGGGCGTCGAGCTCTCGGTCGGGGAATCGCTCTTCGTAGCCCTGGCCGGGTTCCTCGACTCGACGGCGGCCGGTCATCGCGGTGTCTGTGTCGTGCGGGAGTCCCCCGAGAGGATTCGGGTTCGGGTGGGTTCGCGCCCGATCGAGGTGATCTGGCTGTCCAACATCGGTCGAGGTCCTTCCCTGCGGCCGGCCGACCTGGAGGGTCTATGGACGCTCCTCTCGCGAAAGCTGACCGAGGGACGGGCCACGGCGTTTTTCCTCGAAGGGATCGAGTACCTGGTCCGCCTCCACGGGTCGGACGCCGTGCTGGCCGGCCTCGTCGAGTTCGACCGACTCGCTCGGGAGCATGACGCCCGCGTGTGGGTTTGCCTCACTCCGGCGCTCATGAAGCCGGCAGATATCGACCGGTTCCGGGAGACGTTCGGGTCCGGTCCGGCACCACCGTAGGACCCGGCTCGTCGTGCACGGCCCGGGGTCGACCGCCGAACCGTGGGTTCTTATAGGGAGCCCACGTCCGAAGCGCATGCGTAGTGCGCCGTATCGATCCCGTCGAGTCGGACTGCTGGCCGCCGTTGTCGTCGTGGCGGTCGTCGCGCTTCTGGTCAGCGTGCCGGTCCCGGCACGCGCGAGCCCTTCGGTCGCGCCGGTCGCGCCCCAATCGTCCGGAGGCGTCGGCTATACCGTCACGTGGAACAACGCGGACGTCAGCTCGGCGAGCTCCGCTTCCTCCGCGATGTCGATCGACCTATCCCAGACTGCGAATCTGGTCTACTACTACAACGTGAGCCTCACGGGGCCGTCGGTGACGATCAGCGATGCTCGCCTTCAGATGTACTACCTCGGGTTCGCGGTCTCCACCCGGGACCAGGTCCTCACGAACCCGACTCCGGGCTCGGGCCACATCCCGCTCAGCTGGACGCCCGTGTCGATCGGTTACCTCCTCGAAGGAGTCTACCGGTTGACGGCGAGCTTCCTCGCTCCGAACGGCACGACGATGTGGAGCGAGAACTTCTATGTCCGAGGGACCGCCCCGTTCGGCTTCGTCGCGCTCCTTCCGATCGTCCTCCTGATTATCATCGTGTACGAGGTCTACGGGCTGGTCCGTTCCGGCCGATACGCCGGCATCGGCCGCCCCGCCGAGGGCGGTGCGCCCCCGTCGACCCCGCCACCGCAACCGTCGGGGGAGACCGCTCCGAGCGAGGAAACCTCACCCCCAGCGGGCCCGCCGGATGAGGGAGGCGGTTCCCCTCCTTCGGGAGGTAGCTCATGAGCGCCGCGTCCCACGGAGCGGGCTGCGGAGTCGTGCTCGGAATCGTCCTCGTGGTCTTCCTTCAACAGGTCGGTTACATCGACCTGAGCGACCTGGTCCCGACGCTGGAGTACCTCATCGTCGGGGCGGTCATCGGGGGCGTCCTGGGGACCCTGATCGGGTGGGCTCTCGGCCGCAACTACCTCGCCCGCCACGCGGCCGACGCGGCGGCGTCTGCGAAGTGAGCCTCTCAACCGCTCGGCCCGGGGGACTTCCCGGTTCGTTGAGCTAGCTCGGCTTCGCCCCGGCGAGCACCCATCGCTCGAACGCTTCGAACGAGTACTCCCGGCCGAGGAACCGACGGACGAGTTCGGCCGCGGGGCGGCTGCCCCCGGGGGCGAGAACCTCCTCGAGGTACCGTCGGGCCACCGAGGGGTCCGTGAGGGAACCCCGAGCCTCGAACGGGGTGAGCAGGTCCCGGGCGATCACCAGCGACCACAGGTACGTGTAGTAGATGGCCGAGTACCCGGTGAGGTGGCCGAAGCTCGCGACGGGATGGTAGGCCGGATTGAACTCGTTGCCGGTCCGGTCGGCCCAGATCTCGCGGAACAGCTGCGCGGGGTCGAGCCCGTTCGGATCCCGGTGATGGAGCTCGAACGAGACACTGGCGAGCGCCCCCTGGCGGAGCGCCCACGAGGCTCGGCCGAACGCCTCGGAGTCCCGAAGGCGTGCGAGCAAGGGAGCGGGAATCGCCTCTCCCGTGTCCGGGTTCCGCGCGAATCGGGCCAGCGTCTTCGGGTCGCGGGCCCACTCCTCGAATAACTGGGACGGGGCCTCGACGAAGTCCCATTCGAGGGACGTAGGGGTGGTGTACAACCATTTCCCATGACCGGCGGCGAGCGTGTGGATCAGGTGCCCAAACTCGTGGAAAAACGTCACGACGTCGCGGTACTCCATCCGGGCCTGTTCGGGCGGGGTCTTCGGGTCCAGGAAGTTGCAGATGAGAGCGGCTTGCGGTAGACCTCCGCTCGTGACGCCGGTGCGCACGTCGAATTGCGCGGCGTGGCTGAACTTGCCCGCGCGCGGAACGAGGTCGAGATAGCAACGCCCGAACGGAACGCCATCCCGCGCGACGTCGTAGGCCTCGACCGTCTCGTGCCAGACCTCGCCGTGGTGATCCCGGCGGAACTCGATTCCGAAGAGCTCGCGGCAGAGCGTGAACAGGCCGTCCCGCACCTGGGGATACAGGAGGTACGACCGCAGGAGCTGGAAATCGACCCCCCACTCCTCTTCGCGGAGTTTCGCGTCGTAGTAGCCTACGGGGGTCCAGAACCGAGAGTCCCAGTCCTCGAGTCGGGTCGCCTCCGGGTGGTCCTTCTGCTTTCGGGCGAGAATCCGCGCGACTTCGACCTGGGCGGGCCGTTCGACCAGCTTCCGGACCCGGTCGAGGAAGGCCGTCACTACCGCGGGATCCTTCGTCATCTTGTCCTCGACGGCGTACTGTGCGAAATCCGGGTACCCGAGCAAGCGGACCAGCTCGCCGCGATCGCGCAGTAGGGTCTCGAGTACGGGGATGTTCTGCGGGAACGCCACGTTCAGTATCTCGGCGAGAAGGCGGCGCCGAAGGTCGGGGTCCTCGGCGTACGCCATCACGGGGTGGCAGTCGGGATACTTCGTCGTGATCCGGATCCTGCCGTCGGGTCCGGGACGATGGGCCGCTCGGTAGTCCGACGGAAGACCGACGAGACCGTCGGCACCGTCGACGAGCACTGCCCGTTCCCCCGCCGAGATGTTCCCGTTGAATTCGTTCGAGAGGTTGTCCAACCGGTTCTGGAGCGCCAGGATCTTCTCCCGCTGCGCCGCGAGCTGTTCCGCCCCCGCCCGTCGCATCTCACGGAGCAGTTTCTCTACTCCGAATCGGGTCACCGGGTCGGCAGACGTTAGGTCGAGTTCCCGAAGGCGTCGGTAGACCTCCGAATGGACCCGGAATTCGTTGAAGAACCGGTCGGCGGCTTCCGAGATCTCTCGACCGGCGCTGCGCGTCGGCTCGTCCGGGTGGACCTGGAAGATCAGGCCACCGTGGACGCCCACGTCCCGCACGGCCACGAGAATCCGGTTAAGGGGCTCGAGAAAGCTCTCGACGGTGCTCGGACTCTTCGCCGCCAGCAGCTCGCCCAGTCGTCGCTGCTCTCGGCGAATCGTCTCGAGACCGGCACGCCGCAACTCTTCCGCCCCGAGACCGAACGTGAGGCTCCCGAGCGAGGCAGTCCGTTGACGCGACGCTTCCGGCATGGCGGCCGAGTGGAGAATGGCCCCCACTCATTACCTCGACGGGGTCGGTTCGTCGGACTATGGATCCCCCAAGCGCTCGGCGAGCAGCGGTCGGAGTGGGGGCCCCGGCGATCCCACCGGGACTAGGCGGTTCGGTGAATCGTCGTCTTGGCGCCCTGAACCGCCGTCTGGAGCTTCGCCCATGAGGCCTCGGCGCTCTCGCCGGGGGGCGGAACGAAACCGGACTGTTCCGCGAGCCGCCGCTCGACGAACTCCCGGGCGGCACGACACACCGGGCAGATCTGGCACTCGTCCCCGATCGGGCTGCGGGCCAGTCGGAGAAGGTCCTCCGAACCGCCCTCGCCGGTGAACATGGCGACCTCGTGCAGCTCGCACGGCTCCGAATCGGCCATTACTCCCGCATTCTCCTGCCGGAACAAAAACCTGCGCGCACCTCCCCCGGCGGACAAAGACCGGATCTCGGGCGGATGGGTTCCCGCTTCCTCCGGGGAGCCCGGTCTTCCACCCATCGGCAATCGCTCCGACGATCGCCGAGCCTGGCGTCAGAGCATGATCGAGGAGAAGAGAGCGATCAGAAGCGCGACCACCGAGGCCGTTGCCACTACGGGGAACACCCAGCGCCCGTTGCCCTTCGGGGTCCGGGCCTCGGCCGGTGCCGACGGAACCCGGGAACCTTCCGGGAGGTGGAGAAGGAACGCCGCCAAGAGGAAGAGGAACGGTACCACGAGCCCGAAGGCGAGGAGGAAGAGGGCGCCCGCGAGCCCCACCCCCCATACCAGTCCGGGGTTCATGCCGAGGGACTCGCTCTTCGCGGAACGAGCGGGGGACCGCTCCGTCGAGGAGGACACCCTCGGAGAAGTCGTACGGTCCTGTGCGGGAGATTGCGCCAAAGCCGGCTCGTTGACGCGGCGGCGATAGCGGCGGTAGAAGAAGGCAACGGCGACCGCGTTCACCCCGAGCAGGGGGGCGAGGCGAAGCGCGGCCTCGGGAGCAGTTACCGGGACTCCCGGCGCGAAGTCGCCCCACGCCGTCAGTAGGATGAAGAATCCCACCAGGGAGTTGGCGAGAAACAGGAACACCGGCCGGTCCCTCGGATGCGGGGAGAGTGAGCGGTCGAGGAACGGAACCAGCAGGATCAGGAGCACCAGGAGAGCGGTGACGACCATCGCCGTCTCGGGCGCCACTCCGACGAAGTCGACGAGCTTGAACTCCCAGAGGAAGTACCACGCCGGAATCGTCGCGGCCTGGCTGCCGGTGGGGTTGCCCGCGTACGTCGGCAGTTGCCAAACCCAGAGGGACGCTACGCTGAGGAGAACGCCGACGTAGAGGAACCCCCACTTGAGGAGAGGCCGAACGAGCTGGGGGAACCAAGAGGTCCGTTTGTGAAGGAAGACCACGACGGCGATCGCAATCGGAAGCAGTACGACGTGGAGCGCGAACATTCGGGAGAGCATGCTCTGGGGCGTCCCATCTCCGGCGAACAAGCTCGCCACCGAGGGGCCGACCACCGGGAGGGACTGGAGAAGGGTGATGCTCACTTGGGTCGCGTTGTAGGAGAGTTGCGTGTAAGCGAGGAGGTACCCGGTGAACCCCATCCCTAAGGTGAGGAGCAGGAGGACGGTCCCCGCCAGCCAACTGAACCGGCGTCCCGTTTGCTTGTAGGAACCGACGTACAACCCTCGGAAGAGGTGCACGAGCATCAGGAAGATCAGAACGTACGCCCCGTAGAGATGCGAGGTCAGGAGGACGTCACCGAACGGGACGGAATGCAGAATGTAGTAGGTGCTGCACCACGCGGCGGGCGAGGGGGACAGGGATCCGGCCGCTTGCCCGCACTGGGTCAGGGTCGGATAGACGCTCGGCTCGTAGTAGAGGAGGAGAAGCCCTCCGCTCACGACCTGGTAGACGAATGCCGCGAGCACGAACCCGCCCGTCGCCACGGACGGCTGGAATCCGGACCGCGACTCACTCTGCGCGCGACCCTGTATGAGACCTGCCTGCCAGCCGATCCAGCCCCAGATCCGGTCCACCGCGCGATTGAATCGTTCCTCGAACGACATCTCGCCCTCTCAGGGGAAGCTGCAGAGGACGATCGGGGAGAGCCGTTCGAGTCGGGTCACCGAGGCGACTCCGTTTCCTCCGCGCAGCGTATCGGAGTGGCCCATGACCGGCGGACCGGTCATCCCGACCGCCCACAACGAGTCGTCCGCCGACCTCCATTCGAGCGTCACCTGCGGCAACGGCCGGACCGCCGGCCCGGTCAGGTTCGACGCACCGCGGGAGGCGTCGTACGTTGAGCCGTGGCAGCTACAGTGGAGATAGAAGTTGACGGCCCCGAAGCTCTTCGGACAGGTGCCTGGTGGGTAAAACGCCAGGCTCGGCACCGAGCATCCCAGATGCTGACAGATCCCACTGAACGCGACGATCGAGCCTTTGGGGCCAACTCCGCCCGGCACCTGGGTGGTCCCCCCCGACCCGCCGGACGGTGCCGCCAGGTTGATCAGGAGATTCGGCTCGTTGGTGAGAGGGTAATCGAAGACCAGGGCGTCCGTCGTGGTCAGGTTGTACTCGGTCATCACCTTTGACGCGGTAAGGGGCGAACCGTCGACGTCCTCGAGCTGAACTGCGGGGAAGCTCGAAAGGCCCACAGTCGGTGGACGGCCAGCGTACTCGAGCGCGCCGCCGACACCTCCGCCGACTGCGCCGATCACGCCGACGATGGCCACCAGCTTGAGGAGATTCCTCCGAGTCTCGTCGACCGAATTGTCCTCACTGTGCGTGACCGTCGACGTCGGCGCGCGACCGGTCCGCGTCGGCGGGCGGTACAACCGACCGACCGGGGCGTACGGGGTGGCCCAATCGGCGTCGGACGGGGGCGGAGACGCTGCTTCACCCCTCAGCATCCGGCCCCCTCCCCGAATCGCGAGCGGGCTGGGGCCACCGGTAGACGATCCACGTGATGATGATCCCGAGCACGATCACGGCGACCTCGACGAGCGTCACCTCGTCGTCCACGGAGAGACTCATCGCAAGCGAACCACCTCCCCGGGCGCGTTGGTCGAAACGATCCACCACGAACCCGCGCCGATACCGGCACCGAGGGTCTGAGTTTCGACCGCCCAGAGCGTTACCGGTTGGTTCTGTGTCAGGATCCCCGGCTCGGTGGTCCGCATCACGCGTGCCGGAGACGGCTCGGTCGTGGACTCCCAGCCAAAGAAGGCGGACCGGAGAGAGCTGGGGTTCGCTATCGGTGCGCCGCTACCGGTGGCCGCCGCGGTCACTTCGCTCATTAGCTCCGTCTTGAACTGGAGCAACCGAGCGTACCATCGACCCATTTGACGGATGAACGGCCGGCCCTGCGGTCCCAGGAACAGGAACGCGGCGACCACCGCGATGATCACCCAGTCGACATCCGAGAAGAGCGCCATCGCCCTACCTCACCCCGCTCCGACCGCATGCCGCGGCCGCTCGCGCTCCCCGCCCCGCTGCGACTCCCACCGCCCCGCGAAATAC
>DASPQC010000023.1:0-2047 GCA_035625165.1 Thermoplasmata archaeon
GGGGCGATCGTGATGGCGTCTGCGTTCGGGCAGTCGACCCGCTGCACTTGGACCCGGTCCCCGATGCTGACTCCGGCGTTGCGACGGACGACCGCCTCGATCCGGACGAGCCCCTTGCCCTCGTCCTCCTGCTGAGCACGGCTGACGACCGCGGGCGTCGGCTTGCGGCCCCGAACCTCGATGATGTCGCCGAGACCGACCTTCAGCCGCTGGCGTGTTTGGACGTCGAGGCGGGCGGTTCCCAAGCCGATGTCCTGCTGGAACGCTTCAGCGACCCGCAAGGTGAAGGCGTCGGCCATCGATCTCCGAGGGCATTCCACCCCGGTGCGGCCTAAATAGATTGTCCTGAAGAGGCCATGCCCCGAGCGGCGCTCGTCGGGGTCCGGAGGCCGTGGGCGCTACTCTTCGAAGTCGGTCCCGAGTCGGCTCTGGCCGGGGTCGCGACCCGCCGCGCTCAGGTCCGGTCGGGACTCTCCGAGGACCTCGGCGACGATCGCCGCCGTCCCCGGACCGTATCCCATGAAGTGGTTGTTGGCGAACGCGAACACGGTGTCGATCGGGCGACCCTCGTTCTCGAAGACGCGCTTCATCGTCTCGATCTCGGGACGGGAGTCTCGCTGGATCCGGTCGAACTTCGTCAGTGCCCGGTCGCCGATGAAGCGGGCGTAGAGAAATTCGCCGGTCACCCACGGTGGGGGTCGGGCGTCCGGCTGGACCGACCAGACCAGGGCCGCCTTCCGCTGCTCGAGAAGCGCTCGGGTGGCGTCAGTCCACCAGGAGGCGTGCCGGAGTTCCACTGCGAGGGGATAGTTGGGCGGGACGGCGTCGAGCAACTGAGCGAGCCGGGCCCGGCCCGACCCGGCGCGGAACCATCCGGGGAACTGCAGTACCAACGGGCCGAGCTTTCCGCCAGAGCGCAGCGGTTCGAGGCTCGCGAGGAACGACTCGAGGACGGTGCGGGCGGCGGGGTTCGTCGCCTCGTGGGTCACGTCGCGGGGGATTTTGAGCGCGAAGCGGAATCCCTCCGGAGTCCGTTCGGCCCACCGGCGGAGGAGGTACGGCGCCGGGGGACGATAGAAGCTCGAGTCGACTTCGACGGTCCGGAAGACGCGCGCGTATCGGTTCAGGAAGTCCCCCGGAGATGTGCCGGGCGGATAGAACGGGCCGACCCAATCCGCGTAGGCCCATCCGGAGCAGCCGATCCAGTAGCGACCCACGATCCTCCCAAGGAATCGGGATATTCCCCTTTGTCGGCGAACCGGATTCGAACCGAGAAGCGGGCCGAGCGAGTCCCCGGAGCGGGTTCCCCGTCGCCGCAGCAGCACAACCGAGATATCCCCCGGCGCGCGTCCTCGCCTCGATGGCTCCCGGCGGTGGCTCCGCATCCGTCTTGGGGAAGCTCCTTGAGGCGGCCGGGTACCGCGTGGAGGCGCGTCAAGACCTTCTGGTAGCGGTGCGGAGCCGCGACCGAAGAGCCGTGGTGGTCCTGGGAGTCGCCCGCTCCCCCGCCGACGTCGAGGCGCTGTTTCCTACCGAGAGCGTTCGACGGACCATCGTCTACGATGACGAACCCGGCGAGGCGGCCCGTGAGGTCGCGGCGGAACGGGGTATCGAGATCCTCGACCCATCGACCCTGGGACCCGGTCTCGGGGAGATCCTTCTGCAGCCTCCTGCGGGCGTCGAGCTGTCCCCGGTCGACGCGGACCGGGGCGGACCGCTCGAGCCGCCGTTCTCGATCGCCCCGAACGCCGAGCGAACCGTTCGGCCCAGGATCGACCGGTCGGAGGCGGCGAGCCTCGCCGGGGTCGACGGGCCGCGCTACACGCTCCGTCTCGTTCCGTTCTTCGTCGCGGCGTACCGGGTCCGGCCGGCGGCCCCCGACGGAGGACACGGCCCGATCGCCCGCCACCTCGTCGCGGTCAACGCGGTCTCCCGCCGCGCGGAGATATGGGACGAGGGGGACCGTGAGCTGATCAGCGAGCTCGAGGAACCCCACCAGCGGCTCTCCCCGCAGCTCGACGAGGGGCAGGTCGTCCCGCTGGCGCTC
>DASPQC010000024.1:0-30754 GCA_035625165.1 Thermoplasmata archaeon
CTCGACCTGCGCACGGCGGACGCCAACCTCCGTGAGGAGGTCACGGGCCGGCGATTCGACCGTGAGGAGCGCGAGGAGGAGCTGGTCGGCGGACGTGTACCGGTCCTTTCGCCGAGCGGCCTCGGCCTCGGCGCCGTCCAAAACCTGGGTGAGCGTCCGCGAGAGGTACTGGTCGGACGGCGCGACGTGCTCCGCCGTCGGAAGTGAGGTAAGACGGGCTTCGACCTTCTCCTTGAGCTGGTCGACCGGGACGTGAAGTCCCTCAAGCAGCGGGCGGACCGGCCCCTCCGCGCTCCCAATCAGGGCGCCCAGCAAGTGCTCCGGTTCCACCGCGGCGTGACGAAGCTCCCCGGCGCGTTGGAACGCCGACTCGAGCGCCGCCCGCGCCGCATCGGTCAGACGCTCGAGATGCATCGGCCGAGCATCCGGGCGAGCCGATTTAAGGGAACCCCCCGTTCGCCCCTCCCGTGGCCGACCTTTCGGTCCGCGTCGCCGGTGTCGCGTTCCCCAATCCGTTTCTCCTCGCGTCCGGCATCTGGGGCGAGAGCGGGGAATCTCTCGCCGCGGCGGTGCGCGCGGGGGCCGGGGGGGTCGTCACGAAGTCGATCGGCGCTGCACCGCGCTCCGGGTTTCCGAACCCAACGGTCGAGGCCTACGGCCGCTGGGGTTTCCTGAACGCAATGGGTCTTCCGAACCCCGGGATCGACGAGTACCCGAAGGAGGTGGAGGTCGCCTTGGGCGCCGGAGCCCCGGTGGTCGGCTCGATCTTCGCGGGGGACGCCCCCGAGTTCGCCCGGCTCGGAGAGCGGATGGCCGGGACCGGGGTCGCGGCGCTGGAGCTCAACTTGAGCTGTCCCCACGCCGAGGGATTCGGGACCGAGGTCGGTAGCGACCCCGCGAACGTGGAGCGGATCGTCCGGGCCGTCGTCGAGCGGGTTCGGATTCCGGTCATCGCGAAGATCACGCCCAATACCTCGGACCCGGCCGCTCTCGCTCAAGCGGCGGAGCGGGGAGGGGCCGCTGCCGTGAGCGCGATCAACACGGTCCGGGCGCTCGCGATCGACGTGCGCCTCCGCCGACCGGTGCTCGCGCACGGCCTCGGCGGGTTGAGTGGGCCCGCGATCAAGCCGGTCGGCCTGGCCTGCGTCTGGCAGATTTACGAGAAGGTAGGGATTCCCGTGATCGGAATCGGCGGGATCTCAAGCGCCGAGGATGCGCTTGAGTACGTGATGGCCGGGGCCCGCGCCCTCGAGGTCGGCACCGCGGTCGCCTTCGATGGGGTCGGAGTCTTCGGTCGGCTCGTCCACGACCTCTCCGAGCTGCTTGATGAGCTCGGCATCCACCGGCTCGAGGACGCGGTCGGCGTGGCCCACCCGGCCAAGGGCTGAGTTCGGTGAACATCCCGACCGAGCCGTAATAACAACGGCTCGCTACGCCGGGCCGTGCGCTCACTCGTTCGCCTCGAGGAGCGGGTCGAGGAAACCCCGTCGACCGTCACCCTGCGGTTCGACTACCCGCCGGCGTCACGACCCGGACAGTTCGTCATGTTCTGGGTGCCCGGGGAGGACGAGCTCCCGATGTCGCTCTCCTACGTCACCGGTGCGAGGAAAGGAGTTACCGTCAAGGTGATGGGGGATACGAGCCGCCGTATCCAATCGCTCGGCGCGGGAGACCCGGTGGGCGTCCGCGGCCCGTACGGGAACCACTTCGACCTGTCCCCTCGTCGCCTCCTCGTCGTCGCGGGAGGGTCCGGAGCGGCCGTGCTCGCCCCGGCGGCGGAGGCCCTCCGATCGCATGGCTCGGAGGTGACGGTCGCGCTGGGCGCCACCCGCGCAAGCGAGCTCCTGTTCCGGGACCGCTTTCGCTCGATGGGGGCCCGGGTCGAGGTGGCGACCGACGATGGGTCCGAGGGGTTCCACGGCTTCGTGACGTCGGTCGCCGAACGTCTCTTGCAGGAGTCGGCGTTCGACGCGGTCTGGACGTGCGGACCGGAGGTGATGATGCGGAAGGTCGTCACTCTCGGGGAGCAACGGCACCTCCCGGTCTACTGCTCGATGGAGCGGCACATGAAGTGCGCGCTCGGACTGTGCGACGCGTGCGCCTTTGGCCGGTTCCACGTGTGCACCGACGGTCCGGTGTTCTCCTCGACCCAGCTCGCCACCGTGTCGGATTTTGGCCAGTTCCACCGGGACGCCTCGGGTCGACGAATCCCGTTCTGAGGGGTCGCGGGGGCCCGCCGGGGGTCCTCGGGCCCTCAGAGTGTTTCAGGATTCACTCCGGTTGCCAGAGCCTTTATGCTTCCGGTCCGCTACGAACCCGCGGAGGTTTGGTGTGAAGGTTATTGTCGTCAGTGGCGGGGTGATTTCCGGCCTCGGCAAGGGGATCACGACCTCCTCCCTCGGACGTCTCCTCAAGGCCCGTGGGATCCCCGTCACGATTCTGAAGATCGACCCCTACCTCAACGTGGACGCGGGGACGATGAACCCGTACCAGCACGGGGAGGTGTTCGTGCTGGACGACGGGACGGAGGTCGACCTCGACCTCGGCAACTACGAGCGGTTCCTGGGGCAGAGCCTCGCGGGAACCCACAACCTCACGACCGGCAAGATCTACCGCGCGGTGATCGACAAGGAGCGGCGCGGCGACTATCTCGGGAATACCGTCCAGATCATCCCGCACGTCACCGGCGAGATCAAGCGGGCGATCCGCGAGGTCGCCCACGCCTCGGGTGCCGAGGTGACGCTGGTCGAGGTGGGGGGAACGGTCGGTGACATCGAGTCGATGCCGTTCCTGGAGGCGCTCCGCGAGCTTTCGTACGAACTCGGTGAGGGCCACATGGCGTTCGTCCACACGACCCTCGTGCCGGTGGTCGGCCCGGTCGGCGAGGCGAAGACGAAGCCGACCCAGCACTCGGTGCGGGAGCTCCGCGCGATCGGTATCCGACCGAATCTCATCATCGCTCGCGGACCCCTTCCCCTCTCCGCGGACATCAAGGCGAAGATCTCGCTGTTCTGCGATGTGCCCCCCGAGGGCGTCATCTCCATTCCCGACCAGCCGGTGATCTATGAGGTGCCTCTGGTGCTGGAGGCCCAGGGCGTCGGGGCGTTCCTCACCCGCCTCTTGAACCTCCCCGACCGGCCCCCGGACTTTGGGACGTGGAAGGAGTTCCTCCAGACCTATCGACGCTGCGAGGGGTCGGTCGAAGTCGCCGTCGTCGGCAAGTACACCGAGCTCAAGGACGCCTACCTCTCCCACACCGAGGCGTTCCACCACTGCCAGGGGAACCTTGGAGCCGAGGTCCGCCTCCAGTGGTTCGACTCGGAGGACATCCCGAAGAATCCCTCGCTCCTCGCCCGGCTCGAGCGGACGGATGCGATCCTCGTTCCCGGTGGCTTTGGGTCCCGAGGGGTCGAAGGAAAGCTGCGCGCGATCGAGATGGCCCGTACCCGCAAGATTCCCTACCTCGGGATCTGCTACGGCTTCCAGCTGGCCGCGATCGAGTTCGCGCGTCACGTCCTCGGCCTCGAGCGAGCGCACACGACCGAAGTCGACCCGGAGACGCCGGACCCGGTCGTCTGCCTCCTCGAGGAGCAGAAGGGGCTTTCCGACCTCGGCGGCACGATGCGCCTCGGCGCCCAGCGGGTCGTCCTGACGGAGGGCTCCAAGGTCGCGCAGCTCTACGGCAAGACCGAGATCTGGGAGCGGCACCGCCACCGATACGAGATCAACCCGAAGTACCTCGACCAGTTCGAGCGCCTCGGCCTCCACGTCACCGGTAAGGCGGTGGACGGGCGGGTCGAAGTCCTGGAAGCGAGCGACCATCCGTACTTCATGGGGGTGCAGTTCCACCCCGAGTTCCTCTCCCGTCCGGAGGCCCCGCACCCGCTCTTCATGGAGCTTGTGCGGGCGGCCCTCGCCCGCAAGGAGGTCGCGAGCCCTGTCGCCCCCTCGCCGGCTCTCGCGTGAGCTCCGGGAGCTGGACGGCCAAGTCGTCCGGGTCGCGGGCCATCTCGAGGAGCACCGCGCCCTCGGTGGCGTCGCGTTCGCCCTCGTTCGCGACGGGAGCGGGACGACCCAGGTCACGCTCAAGAAGGGAGTCGCCGACCCCGCCCTGTTTGCGCTGTTTGCCGAACTTCCACGGGAGTCGGTGGTCGAAGTCGAGGGGACGGTCCAGCGCTCGGAGAAGGCCCAGCGGGGCGTGGAGCTCCTGCCGACCCGGGTGGTCGTCCTCTCGCGGGCGGAGACGCCGCTGCCCCTCGGCGTCGTGGACAAGGTGGGGGCCGAACTGGACACCCGCCTGAACCACCGCGTCCTCGACTTGCGGAAGCCGGCCGTGCGGGCGGTCTTCGAGCTTCGGACCGCGATCCTCGCCGGTTTCCGGGACGCCTTCCTGAGGCGCGGATTCCTCGAGGTCGAGACACCGAAGATCCTCCGCCAGGGGGCCGAGGGCGGTGCGACCCTCTTCGGAGTCGACTACTTCGAGACGCGGGCCTACCTCGCGCAGAGTCCCCAGCTCTACAAGCAGATGCTCATCGGCGCCGGCTTCGAGCGGGTCTTCGAGATCGCCCCCGCCTTCCGCGCGGAGCCGTCCGACACCGTCCGCCACATCACCGAGTTCACGAGCCTGGACGCAGAGATCGGGTACGTCGAGGGGCCGGAGGACGTCCGCTCGATCCTCGAGGGGGTCATGGTCGACACCCTCAGGTCGACGCGCGCGGCGCTGGAGGCGCGCCGCCACCCGCTCGCGGAGCGGATCCCCGAGGTCAAGACCCCGGTGCCGCGAATCCCGTTCACCGTCTGCGAGGAGTGGCTCGGCCGACCGGGCGCCGAGCAGGACCTCGGCACCGAGGACGAGAAGACGGTCGGTGCCCGGGCTGAGGAGGAGTACGGCTCACCCCTCTACTTCATCACCGATTTTCCCACCGCGACCAAGGTGCACACATTCTACGCCCAGCGGCAGGACGCGAATCCCCGCCTGACCTACTACTTCGACCTCGCCCTGCGCGGGCTCGAGATCGCGAGCGGAGGACTTCGGGAGCACCGGGTCGACCACCTCCTCGCGAACATGGAGGCGGCCGGGGTCGACCCCAAGAGCTTCGAGGGGTACCTCGAGGCGTTCCGGTTCGGAATGCCTCCTCACGGGGGTTGGGGACTCGGCATCGACCGCGTCGTTTGGAACCTGGCAGGGCTCGCCAATATACGGGAGGCCCGCCTCTTCCCCCGCGACCGCTATCGCCTCGAGCCGTAGCGGAGGAACGTTCGATGGTCGCCGTACGGAGGACCCTCCCCGCGCCGCCCGAGCTCCAGAGCCGCTGGGCCGCGGTCCTGGAAGAGGCCGGCCTGAGGCCCCGGATCCTCCAGCTGAGCGACCGGTTCCCCGAGGAGCGGACGCTCGAGGTCGGCTTCCCCGTGCTGGACGCGTCGGACACCCCGCTCGCCGACCTCCTCCTCGAACGCCCCGAAGAGGTACTGGACGCCGGCGGGCGCGCGATGCGCGACCTCCTCCCGGTCGCGGGACCCGAGGCGGACGGATTGCGGCTACGGGTGATCGACCTCCCGGGGACCGCCCACCGTCTGATTCGTGCGATTCGAGAGACCGACCTCAACCGATTCCTCGCCATCGACGGGATTGTTCGTCGCGTCACGGAGGTCCGCCCGCAGATCCGGGACGCGGTGTTCGAATGCGTACAGTGCCGGACGAAGTTCCACGAGCCTCAAGACGAGGGCTCGCTCGTTTTTCGGGAGCCGCTCGAGTGCCCCGAAAGTCAGGGAGGCTGCGGGAAGACCCAGGGCCGGACCCGCTTCCGCCTGGTCGCCGAGGAATCCACCTACGTCGACGCTCAGCGGATCGAGATCCAGGAGCATCCGGAGAGCCTCCGCCACGGCGCGCACCCACAAGGTCTCACGGTGCTCCTCACCGAGGACCTGACCGGAAAGGTACTGCCCGGGAACCGGATCGTCCTCAACGGCGTCCTCAAGAGTTTCCAGCGGGCGACCGCGTCCCGGGGAGGGATCATCCGGAACACGACCTTCGACCTCATGGTACTCGCGAACTCCTTCGAGTCGAAGACACTGGAGTACACCGAGATCGAGATCTCCCCGGAGGAGACCGCGCTCATCGAGAAATTCCGCGGCGACCCCACGGTCGTCGACAAGATCGTGCTCTCGCTGGCTCCCACGATCAAAGGGATGGAGCAGGAGAAGGAGGCGATCGCCCTCCAACTGTTCGGCGGTGTCGAGAAGCGGCACTCGGACGGCGTACGGGTCCGCGGGGACATCCACTGCCTGATCGTCGGAGACCCCGGGACCGCCAAGAGCCAGCTCCTGCGATACATCGCCGATGTCGCTCCCCGCGGGATCTACACGAGCGGCAAGGGCGCCACCGCCGCCGGCCTCACCGCGGCCGCCGTCAAGGACGACTTTGCCGGGGGCCGCTGGGTGCTCGAGGCGGGGATGCTCGTCCTAGCCGACGGCGGGATGGCGATCATCGACGAGCTCGACAAGATGAGCCCCGAAGACCGCTCGGCCATGCACGAAGCGCTCGAGCAGCAGTCGTACCACCCCTCCTTCGAGATCATGCTCTCGAACGGCGAGCGGCGACCGATCGGAAAGTTCGTGGACCACCTCCTTCGCCAGGATGCCGAGCGGGTGGTTCCCGGCAAGGATTGCGAGATCTTGCCGATGGGGCGCCGGAGAATCTCGCTGCTGACGACCGACTTTCGGAACCTGCACTCCGTCGTGGTCGACCGGGTGAGCCGTCACAAGGCACCCGGCTCCTTCGTTCGCGTAACCTTCGGGAATGGCCGAGCGCTCACCGTCACTCCCGAGCACCCCCTGTTCGTGTGGAGGGGGGGCGGGTGGACCACGGTCCCTGCCGCCTCGGCGCGTGCGGGCGACCTGGCCCCCGGCGTCGGGGAGTACCCGAGGGAGCTCAACGAGGCCGTTTTCCAAGCCCCCGAATTTCGAACCGGACGCAAGGCCATCACGCTTCCGTCCCGCCTCGATCCGGAGCTGTCTCGACTTCTCGGTTACGTGGTGAGTGAGGGCCACGTTCCGTGGCGCGACCATCCATCGCCCGCAGAGATCAGCGTTACGAACACCGACCTGGGTATCGTCACGGATGTTCGGGACCTTTTCCGGAGCGTCTTCGGAATCGACCCGTACGTTCAGGTCTCTCCCGTGGGACGGAAAAAGAAGGCCAAGTTGGCGCTCCACGACGTTCGAGCGATATCCGTTGACCTCCTCCGGTACGTCCAGCGGAACTTCCCCGAGCTCGCGAGGAAGGCCGATCAGAAACGGATCCCCGGTCCGCTGTTCCACGCCGACGAGGACTGCCGTGTCCAGTTCCTACTGGGCGCCTACCGGGGGGACGGATTCTACGATTCGCAACGCTTCGGATTGAGCACGAGTTCGGAGGGCTTGGCCCGAGACTATTCCGACCTGCTGCTCTCTCTCGGCATCTATTCCTACATCACCCACTCGAGCTACACCTACGGAAACGGTGGGTCGGGCACCGCCTACAAGGTGGTCGTCTCCGGTGCGCGGAGTCAACGGAAGTTCTACGAGGTCATCGGTCGGCACGACTCCCGAGCGGAGAGGATTCGACAGTTCGTCGAGCGGAGCGAGCATCAGCCGATGGACGAGGACCGGCTGCCCCCGGAAATCTCGGGACGGCTCAAGCAACTCCTCGGGATGTTCGGCCTCGACGATGGGATGATCCCTCCCGTACTAGAACGACCGCAGGCCTGCCATAGGACGACCGTCGCAAGGTACCTGCGAAGAGTCGAGACCTACCTAGCCTCACTGCCGCCGCTCTCGGCCCGGGGGCTGCCGGCGAGAGCCCTACGAAGGGCGTACCACGTACCGGCCAAAGCAGTGGCCGAACGCCTTCACCGGTCGGTGGGGTGGGTCGGCCTGCACGATCTTGAGCTGGACACGCCGCAGGGACGAGACTTGCTCCACACCGTCGTCGAGCTGGCTCGGGACCGAAGGCAGCGGGCGACCGAGGCGCTGCGGGAGCTCTCGGAATGGGTGGAGTCTCCGCTAAGGTTCATCCCGATCCGGGCCGTGGAAACGATTCCTAACTTGGGCGAGGAGTGGGTCTACGATGTTACGGTAGAGCCCACCCACGCCTTCGTGAGCGAAGGGCTCGTCCTCCACAACACGGTCTCCATCGCCAAAGCGGGGATCACTTCGACCCTCAACGCCCGCTGCCCCGTACTGGCGGCCGCCAACCCGAAGTGGGGCCGGTTCACCAACGACCGGACCATCTCGGAACAGATCGACCTCCCTCCGACGTTGCTCTCTCGGTTCGATGTAATCTTCTCGATCAAAGACCTTCCCGACCAGGTCAAGGACCGAAGGCTCGCGAGCCGGATTTTGGCGTCTCACCGCGAAGGCGCCGGGCCCTCCGCCGGGACGGGGGAGGCGACCGAGCCTCCGTTCCCACCGGCGCTCCTCAAGAAGTACATCGCCTACGCCCGGCGCACCATCCGACCCATTCTGTCCGAGGATGCTCTCCGGGAGCTCGAGGATTACTACGTCCGGGTCCGGCGGGCCGGGGAGGAACCGAACGCCCCGGTGCCGATCACCGCGCGCCAGCTGGAGGCGTTGGTCCGCCTCAGCGAGGCCGCCGCCCGCGCCCGGCTTTCCCCCACGGTCGACGCGGAGGACGCCCGCCGAGCGACCAAGATCATGGAGAACTTCCTCCGGCGGGTCTCGATGACGGAGGAAGGAAAGCTCGACATCGACCTGACCCAGGGCGGGGTCAGCCACAGTCAGCGGGAACGATTTGAGATCGCCCAACGGATCATGCACGAGCTCCAGGAACAGCACGACGGCCACTTCACCGTGGAGCTGTACCACGAAGCCATGGAGCGCGCCGGGATCGCGGTTTCCAGGGCGGACGCGATCCTGCAGACGTTGCGGAACCAGGGCGAGGTCATCGAGGCCCGGCCCAACCAGCTGCAGCTCATCCGCTTCTGAGCGCTTCCCGCCCGGGCGAGCTTAAACAGGGTAGCTCCGTCATGTACCGTCCACGGAGGCTCCGATGGGCGACGAGGAAGGGTTCGTGATGCGGGTCCACCGGGTCCGCTCCGAGTTCGTGGTCGCCGCGTGTGACGCGGAGCTCTTGGGGCAGGAACTGACCGTGAGCGACCAGGGCCGCACGGTCGCGGTGTCGAGCCACTTCTACGGCGAGCGGCGGGTCTCGAAGGAAGAGCTCCTCTGGGCCCTGGAGCGAGCCACCATCGCGAACCTGCTCGGAGAACGGGTGCTCCGGGTCGCCGCCGAGGCCGGGTTCGTCGCACCGGGAGGCACGGGGACCCTGGGCGGCGTCCCCCACGCCGAGATCTTCGCGTTGGTGGGGTAGCCTCCCCGAAGGAGCGGGTGCATGGAGGCGGGCGAGTTCTGCGTCGTGTGCGGTGCGACCGGCCGCCCCCTCGTGAACGGCGTCTGCCCGGACTGCGCCGCGGACCGGAGCACCTTGGTGACGGCCCCGGCCCGCGCGGAAGTGACGGTCTGCCCCCATTGCGGTGCCCGGCAGGTCTCGAAGCACTGGGAACGCCACGGGTCGAGCCCGGTCCTGACCGCCGAGGACCTCGCCCCGTTCCTTACGGTCCACCCCGAGGCCGGCCTTCGAAGAATCCGCTGGGAGGAGACCCAGTCCTCCGCGACCGTCCGAGAGCTCATCGGTCGAGCCCATCTTTCGTTCCGAGGAGTGATCCGGGACATCGAGGTCCCGCTCTCCGTTCGGGTCGTCTCCCGGAGCTGTCCCGACTGCAGCCGGAAGAGCGGGAAGTACTACACCGCCCTCCTCCAGCTGCGGGGCCCCACCGAGCGTCTTTCGGAGAAGCCACCGGCGCTGAGGGCTCGCCTCGCCCTCCTCTGGAAGGAGATCATGGAAGACGCCCAGCCCGCATGGCGACGCGCGGTCTCCTGGCGAGAGGAGCTTCCCGAGGGCTGGGACTGCTACTTCACCGACACGATGGCGGCCCGGTCGGTCGCTCGGCTCGCCAAGCAGCATTTCGGAGCTTCGATGGTCGAGTCCGCGAGCCTGTTCGGCCGGAAGGACGGTCGGGACGTCTACCGGGTGACGTTCTGCCTCCGCTTCCCTCGTTCGTCTCCGGAACCCCCGCCGACCGGCGGCCGGGGGTCGCGGGCGCGGAGACTGGAACAATAGCATTAAGAAGGCCCCGCCCCGTCGGACCCGCCGACAGCAGGGGCAGGCTGCCATGCAGAAGAAGAGCGGGATTCTCCGGCGTCACCACGGGGCCGACACGTTGGAAGAGGGTTCGTTCCTGGACCTGGGCACGATGGAGTTCGAGGACGAGGCCGGCGCGCTCGCGGGCGCTCGGGGAACGGTCCGCCTCGCCGAGATCCTCCGCTTCGAGGACCTCCACCAGGTCTCGAAGCTCGCCTACCAAGGCGACATCGTCCTTCTGGATTATACGTCGATCGCGAACGACCCGATCGCGGTCAAGCGCATGTCCGTCGACTTGAAGAACGTCGCGAAGGATACGGGGGGCGATGTCGCAGGGATTGCAAAGAACCTACTGGCGATCACGCCCGCTGGGATCCGCATCGACCGGCAGAAGCTCCGACCATCCTTCTAGGGCGCCCACCGCGCGCCCCGCGGGACCATGAAGGTCCTGGTCGACCGTCGCGACGCGCTCTCCGCGGTCGCTGACGCGACGGTGAGTGGAGTCTTCGAGCGAGGCGAGAAGGACGATACCTTCCCACGGTCGCTCGCGAAGGAGGACGAGGCGAGCCACGGGGCGGTCAAGGCCGCGTGGACCCGCAAGGAGATCCGCGGGAAGCGGAAGGAGCTCACGGTCATCCACCGCCCCGAGGGACGCGGGCGGTTCGTCCTGGTCGGACTGGGGCCGCGCCCCCGATACTCGGCCGAGGCCACCCGACGGGCGGTGGCCGAGGTCGTGAAGGGCCTCAAGGGCAAGGGGGCCCGCACGGCCGCGTTCCGGCTGCCGAGCTTTGCGGTGGACAACGTGGACGCCGAGCAGGCGGCGCGCGCGATCGTGGACGGGAGCATCCTCGGCGGCTACGAGTTCGTGAAGTACAAGTCGACCACCGAGGGCGGTGTCGAGGAGTCGGCGATCCATCTCGGAGAGGAGTTCGCCCGCGGCGAGGCGGCGGTGAAGCGGGCCGTGGCGGACCAGCTCGAGCTCGATGAGGCGGTGGTCTGGGCGCGGGACATCGCGAACCTGCCCGCCGACACGGCGACGCCCGAGCGGCTCGCCGAGGAGGCCCGCGCGCTCGGGAAGGAGTACGGGCTCAAGGTGACCGTCTTTGACGAGACGAAGCTCGCCGAGATGGGGTGCGGCGGCATCCTCGCGGTCGGGAGCGGCTCGACCCATCCGCCGCGAATGATCGTGGTCGAGTACCCGGGGGGAGCCCGTCGCGGCCGGACGGTCGCCGTGGTGGGCAAGGGGATCACGTTCGATTCCGGCGGCATCTCCCTCAAGGAGCCCCCCAAAATGTGGGAGATGAAGTTCGACAAGTCCGGGGCGGTGGCGGTCCTCGGGATCGTCCGGGCCGCGGCGGCGCTCAAGGTGCCTCCGCGCGTGGTCGGGATCCTCTGCTGCGCGGAGAACCTCCCGAGCGGCACGGCCTACCGGCCCGGGGACGTCGTCCGCACCTTCAGCGGAAAGACGATCGAGGTCCTGAACACGGACGCCGAGGGACGGGTCGTGCTGTCCGATGGCCTCGCCTACGCGGTGAAGCAGTACCGCCCGGACGAGGTGATCGACCTCGCGACGCTGACCGGCGCGCAGGTGACCGCGCTCGGGGACGACACGGGAGGGCTCATCTCGAACGACGACCGGCTCGCCCAGGGCCTCCTCGCGGCCTCGGCGGCCACCGGGGAGCCGTTCTGGCGGATGCCGCTCACCGACTACCACCGGGAGCTCGTGAAGAGCGACGTCGGGGACGTTCGCAATTCGATCGAGATGCCGGTCGCCGGCATGCTCACCGCCTCTGCGTTCCTGGAGACGTTCGTCGGGGCCACGCCGTGGGCCCACCTCGACATCGCCGGCCCGGCCTACACGAACGTTTCGACCCGGAAGTACCAGCCCGCCTACCAGAACATCGGCGCCACCGCCTTCGGGGTGCGCACGGTCGTCCGGTACCTCTTGGACTCGTCGAGGAGCTAGACAGCGCAACGGGATCCGGTTCACCCTCGGCCGGACGGGTAGGGTCCGATGGAGGACGCGGGCCGCTAGGCCGCGACGACCTGGACGCTTTCGCCGCCGTGCCGGGTCGCCCGGGGACGGACCTCGCAGAAGAGCGGAGTGTGGTAGCCGCCCCCCGTGATGAGGGCGACCCCGACCGGGAGGCCCTGGATCATCTCGGTCATGCCGGCCGTGAGGCCCTCGATCGAGGAGGCGATCGCCTTGATGTCGAGCGGGTTCGTCACCTGGAGGATCAGCTGCGTGTTGCACTGCGAAAGAACGCTCTTGTCGATCCGCGCGGCCCGCTGGGTGACGACGCAGAGCCCGAGGCCGAACTTTCGCCCCTCGCTCGCGATGTTCTTCAAGATCCTCGAGCAGGTCGCCTGGCCCTGCTGAGGGGCGAAGTTGTGCGCTTCCTCGACCACGAGGAAGAGCGGAGGCACCCGGCCCTTCTTCCGATTCTCGAAAAGCGTGGAGGCGAGCCGCGCCACCACGAGCTCCTGGACGTCCGGAGCGATGCCGCGGAGGTTGACGAGGGTCGCCTCGCCCCGCTTCACGAGGTCGTTGAGGCTCGTCCCCTGCGGCCCGAGGAGCTTCGACTCCTCCACGTACTCCAGCCGTTCGCGCAAGGTCTCGAAGATCGCGCCCTCACCGCGCTCGGCGGCGCGCACGAGGTCGTGGACCGTGAAGTCCGGGTTGATGGACGCCGCCGCCTCGACCACCTGGCGCAGCGGGCCGAGGAAGGTCTTCACGTTCGTCAGGCCCATGAAGATGAGGAGGTCCCTCAGGTCGGTGTGGCGCAAGGAGAAGGTGAGCGGCTTCGCGGTCGGGTTGAGCGTCACGTCCGGCGAGTACTCCTGGATCTGGCGAGCGAACCCCTGCGCCTCCACCTCGAACCGGGCGTGGACGCCGTTCCTCTCGGCCGGGAACCGAAGGGAGCCGTACTCCCCGTGCGGGTCGATGACGATGCAGGTCACCTTGTGGCGGAGCAGCTCCTCGATGAGGACTCCCAACAGGTAGCTCTTCCCGCCGCCAGTCTTCGCGAGCACGCTCACGTGCCGCTGAACGAGCTGGTTGATGTCGAGCTCCACCTTGAGGTCATGATTCCTCAACAGACCCACGTAGGCCCCGCTGTTGGGCCGGTGCTTCAAGCCGAGCACCTCGGCGATCAGGGGCTCCTCGGCGCGGAAGACGTGGGCTCCGGGGCGGAAGGGAATGGTCGGGATCTTGACGATCCCCTGGCTGTCCCGGTAGCCGATGATCCGTGCGTGACCGAGCAGGTTCTCGTGGATCAGCGCGTCGTCCGCCGGCCCCAGCGTCCCCGCGCGCTGGAGGTCGAGGTCGCTCTTCCGCTTGAGGTCGTCCAGCTGGCAGAGGACCTTCCCATGGGCCTCGTCCTCGACTGCGAGGTAATCGCCCCGCTCGACCGGTCGGCTGAGGCTCATCTGGAACTGCCCCAGTCCGACGTCGCCGAAGATGCGGCCAACCTCCTCCACGGCGCGATTCATCCGAGGCCCCGAATATTAGACTGACGCGGCAGACGCAACCGGGGGAATCCCGCTTCCCTCAACCTTATATCGGCGGTCCTTGTCGAACGGCCCCCGACCGGTGAACTCCCCTCCGGTAGGATGGTGCCGGCGTGAGCGATGCGACCGAAGAGCTCGAAAAGCGGCGGGCGGAGTGCAACGCCCGCGCGGACGAGCACCGGGCCCGTCGCGACCGGCTGAACTCCGAGGCCCGGGCCACGGCCGACGAGCGGGGACGGATCCTGGACGAGCTCCACGACAAGAGCTCCGAGGCCCAGGAGCACCGGAGGCTCCGGGACACCCTCAACAGTCAGGTGAGGGAAGAAAAGCGGCTCCGCGAGGAGTGGAACGAGAAGCTCCAGGTGCTCGCCGACAAGGCCGCCGAGCTGAAGCGGGTCCGGGCCCCCCGGCCCGGGGCGGTGCCGGTCTGGCGGCTGCGCAAGGACCTCAAGGAGCTCGAGTTCCGCCACATGACGACCGCGCTCACCGGCGACCAAGAGAAGCGGCTGGTGGAGGAGATGAAGCGGCTCGAGGCCGCGATCCGCGAGCAGGACGAGCAGCTGCGACGCGACCCCGAGGTCGAGGAGACGCTCAAGGAGCTCCAGGCGGCGCGGGACGAGGCCGAGCAGCATCACGCCGCGGTCGGCCAGTACGCCGAGGAGGCTCAGCGGGAGCACGAGGCGATGGTCGGGCTCTACGAGGCGGTGGACGACCTCCGCCGGAAGGCGGACGAAGTCCAGGCTCGCCTCCTCGAGGTGAAGCAGCAGGCCGACGAGGCGCATCGCGCGCACATCGCGGCGATCGAGGAGGTACGGGACATCGAGAAGCTGCTCTACGCGGCCCGCGGAGGCCGTGGCCCGGCGGCGTGGGCCCCGGAAGAACCCCCGCGCGAGGAGGACGTCCTCGCCCGCCTGAAGAAGGGGGAGAAAGTCTCCACCGAGGACCTTTTGGAGCTCCAGAAAGCGGGGCGCGGCTGACGCCCTCCGACCGTGACGATTCCTTTCGGCGCCGACACGCTGGACGCGGTCCTGTTCGACCTAGACGACGTGCTCGTCCCGTTCGACACCCCGCACTCCTGGCAGTGGGCTTGGCGTCCCCAGGGCCCCCTCCTCGGCGACCGGCGGGTCAAGGCCGCCGTGCGCCGCGCGCTCAAGGCGTGGGACCGGCGGCGCTGGCAGGGGCTCACGGGGAAGCTCCCCCCCGCCGACCTCACGACCCTGAACGAGCACATCGCGAACACGCTCGCCACCGTGGCCGGCCACGCCCTCCCGGCCGCGGAAACGGAAGCGGTCGTCCGGCGGGTGCTCCACCCGGCGGGAGAGGTGGAGCGGTTCCCGGACGTCGCACCGTTGCTCGACCGTCTTCGCGCGGCCGGCGTGCGGGTCGGCGTGGCGACGCCGCTACCGACCGACTCCGCCCGCTGGGTTCTCCACCGGACGGGTCTCCCGGCCGACCTGCTGGTCCGGGCGGGCGACCCTCCCGAACCGGTGCTACCGGACCGCGCGGCGTTCCGGGCGGCCGTCGCCGCCCTCGGCAGCGAGCCGAAGCGCACCGGGTACGTCGGCGACCTCTTCTGGAGCGACGTCCGAGCAGCCGCCCGGGCCGGCCTCAAGGCCGTCCTCCTCGACCGTCACGACGCGTGGCCGAAGGTTCAGGCTGGGCGAATCCTCTCCTTGGACGGCCTCGAGGCGGCGTTCGCGAAGGGGGACGAAGCGCCCGCGGAGGAGGAGGGGCATGACCACGAGATGGAAGACCTCCCTCGACCGTAGGAGGCGCCGCCCCGTTCCTCCTCGGCCCGTCACCGGGGGAGACGGGGTCGCACCGATTTCCGGCACAACCTATATACTCGGGTCGGGGGTGCCCGCTCCGATATGCGTCAGGTAAAACTGGACCAGGAGGAGCTCCGTCAGATCAAGGAGCTCTACGAAGGCGTGATGTCCCACGCCTGCCACGGTCTGTTCTTCAAGGAAGGGTCGGTCATCGGCAGCACGATGGCCGAGGAGGCCCTCAAGGACAAGGGCCGGTTCTTCGAGCACGCCGCGAAGCTCCTCAAGGAACGGGGGTGGGTCGAAGAGATCCACTTCTCCGAGCACGAGGTGGTCGCCCGGGGTTCGATCGAGGTCTCCCCCAGCGACATCCCCACGTGTCACCGTCTCCGCGGCATGCTTCGCGAGTTCTACGAACGTTTTAAGGGAGGGCGCGTTAAGTGTACGGAAGAGATGTGCGCCAGTACCGGACATCCCGAGTGTCGTTTCCACATCGAGGAGATGTAGGGGGTAGCTCGTGATGATGGCGACCGGCAACGTGGGTGCGGTGATCAAGGACCTGAAGAGCCGCATCGGCGGCATCGCGACCGCGCTCGTCTCGCGCGACGGGCTCGTCCTCTACGCGGACGTTCCGGCGGGCGTCTACACCGAGACGTTCGCGATCATGTGCGCGACCATCCTCGGGGCGGCGGCCACCGCCAACACGGAGCTGAACCGGGCTCCCCCCGAGCGGATCGTGATCGAGGGGAACGATTCGAAGACGATCATCGTCGGGAGCGGCAAGAAGGCGCTCCTGGTCGCGGTGGTCGACCAGTCCGTCGACCTGCCGAAGGTTCTCGGCGAGGTCGCGAAGGTCGCCGACCTCCTGAAGGCAAACTAGGCGGCGGTCCCGGGCGACTCGCCCGTCGGTTCAACCGGCCGGTTCATCGACCGGGGGCATGCCGTTCCCGAGGCGCCGCCGGCCCCCCGTGACCACCCGGACCGCGTAGCCGGTGAACGCCGCGGCGAGGCGGGCCCAGGCGACCACGCCCTGCTGGCCGGTGAGGAGTCGCCGGACCCGGTAGCGGCCCCAGAGGCTCCCCTGCTTCTCGGTCAGCTGCTTGCGTCCATAGCCGTTCCAGAACGCCTGGTAGAGGAAGCGGACGAAGGTCGTCCGCATGTGATGGTAGACGACTGCTTCGGGGACGAAGCGGATCCGAGCCCCGGAGCGCACCGCCCTCAAATTGAGGTCGATGTCCTCGGCCGTGATGAAGCGCGGGTCGAAGCCGCCCAGCTGCTCGAAGAGCGCCCGGCGGTAGGCGAGGTTGCAGCTCGGGTAAGTGACGTCGAACCCGCTCTGGAACAGTTCGACCCGCTCGAGCCGTCCGTACCGGGGCTTCCCCACGGTTTCGGTCCGACCCGCGACGATCGGGCAATCAGAGAGCGCCGCCCGGAGCTGGTGGAGCCAGTCCCGGTCGGCAAAGCAGTCGCCATCGATGAAAGCGACATCCCGGCCCTGGGCCTCCCTCGCCCCTTCGTTGCGTCCGATCCCGCGCGAGCCGGTGCGCTCGAAGATCCGCACGACGTTCGGGGCCCGACGAGCGTACTCCTCCGCGATGGCCCAGGTCCCGTCGCGACTCTCGGAGTCGACCAGGACGACCTCGAACGGAGGCTCCTGGACGAGCAGGGATTCGAGGAGCTGCGGCAGGTGCCGCTCCTCGTTGCGGACGGTGATGACTACGGAGATGAAGTGGTCCGGTACGGGCTCACTTGCCAAGTTCCATCACGACGACGTCCTTGACCGCGCGCATGCTCTTGAAGGGGAGCACGAGCCGGCCCGACGCGTCGTTCTGGAACAGGCGCTGCTCGACGTCCTCGCTCGGGGTGACGAGGACGTGGGCGATGCCGCCCGTGAGGGTGTCGACGACGAAGTTGTCAATCAGCCCCAAGATCTGGCCGTCATTGGTCATCACCGTCTTGCCTCGGAGCTCGGTCAGGAACTTGCGCATGGGGCAGGCCTCACGCGCCGATGGCGGAGGCGCGTATTTAATCGTTGGTGGGTACAGGAAGCGGCCGGAAGGCCCGTCCGGTCGGCGGAGGCCGGCCCCGGCGGAGTGAGCGTTCGCCGACGCGGCAATGCTTATATCGGGCACCCGGGTCGAGGGCGTCCCGCGCATGCCCCCTTCCATCCCTAAGGAGAATTCCGAGCTCGTCCGGACCATCGTCGAGCTCCGCCGGGCGGCCCGCGCGCACGACGCCCCCGTCTGGGGAGCGGTCGCCGACCGCCTCGAGCGAGCCCGCCATCAGACGACCCCAGTGAATGTCGGGCACCTCAACCGGCTCGCGGCCGCCGACGAGACCGTGGTCGTGCCCGGAAAGCTGCTCGCCGACGGCCGGCTCTCGAAGCGGCTCACGGTCGCCGCCTTCGCCTACTCCGCCGAGGCCAAATCCAAGATCCACGCGGCGGGCGGTGCGGCGCTCACCCTTTCCGAGCTGTTGAAGTCGAAGCCCGACGGAACGGGGGTGCGTCTCCTTGCCTGAAGCGACTCCAACGCCACCGACCGTCGTGGACGCGAGCGGACTCGTGCTGGGCCGAGCGGCGAGCCTGATCGCCCAGCGGCTCCTCGCCGGCGAGTCGGTCGTGGTGGTGAATGCGGAGAAGAGCGTCGTGACGGGAAGTCGCGCCGAGGTCCTCGCCCACTACACCGCGGCCCGGGCGCGGGGCTCGAAACGGACGGGTCCTCACTTTCCGCGCTATCCAGACCGGATCTTCCGCCGGACGGTGCGCGGGATGCTCCCCCACTTGAAGACGCGGGGCAAGGTCGCCTTCCGCCGCCTCAACGTCCACATCGGCGTCCCAGAGGAGCTGAAGGGCGTCACGGCCGTCTCCCTGGACGGCGCGAAGGCGCGACCCAGCCTCCGCCCTCCGATGACGCTCGCCGAGGTCACTCGCCTCCTGGGGGCCCGCTTGTGAAGGCACCGGTCGTCCTGCTCACGACGGGGAAGCGCAAGGCGGCGGTCGCCCGCGCCACGGTCCGTAAGGGCCAGGGCCTCGTCCGCTTCAACGACCGTCCCCTCGAACTGGTCGAGCCCGAGATCGTCCGCCAGAAGGTCCAGGAGCCCCTCCTGATGGTCGGTGAGCGAGCGCGGAACCTGGACATTTCCATCTACGCCCGCGGAGGCGGGGTGATCGGCCAGGCCTCTGCCGCCCGCACCGCGGTGGCGCGGGGACTGCTCGAGTGGCTCAAGGACCCGGAATTGAAGGAGACCTTCAAGCGCTACGACCGGTCGCTCATCGTGAACGACCCGCGCCGCAAGCTCCCGAAGCGGCCCGGCGGACGTGGCGCCCGCAAGCGCCGCCAGAAGTCGTACCGCTGAGGAGGTTCCGTCGACCGATGACGATGATGGTGCCCGTCCGCTGCTTCACCTGCGGCGCGGTGATCGGACAGCACTGGGACGAGTTCCGCGAACGGACCGCGCGCGGGGAACCGGCGGGGAAGGTGCTGGACGGTCTGGGACTCCACCGGTACTGCTGCCGCCGCATGCTGCTCACGCACGTCGACCTCCTGGACGAGGTCGGGCCCTACGGTTGAGCCCGGCACGAGCCGTGCGTCCGTCCGAGAAGGACGGACGAAAAATCCAAGAAGGAAAGGGTTCGAGCGGCGGCTCCCGCCGGCCTACGTCTCGTCCTCTTCCTCTTCGTCCTCGTCCGCCGGCTTCTTGCCGCCCCGCTCGGGGGTCGACTTGCCGCCCGGACGACCGGCGCGAGCCCGCCGGGACGGGCGCCGGTACCACCAGACCAGGAGGAAGATCACCACGACCACGACGGCCGCGACCGCGACGTACTCGAGGAGCTGCGTGGTCGGGTTCGGCTTCACGGAGATCGAGAGCGAGGTCGCCCCCGGGTTCTTCGAGGAGTTGACGACTCCCGTCCATTCGTTGGTGGCGGTCGCGTTGGCCCAGAGCATGTAGTTGCCGCTCGAGCTCGGGCTCCAGGTGAGGACCGCGCGGATGGTCTTGTTGAAGGAGAGGTTCACGACCAACCCGGTCGCGAAGGACTTGTTGTTCACGACGCCGGGCGACGTGTAGTTGTAGAAGACCACCGAACCCGGGGCTCCCCCGATGGACGAATGGGCGCCGGTCCCGTCCGGACCGGTCGTGTACCAGGCGACCGTGATGTTCTGGGCCACCGCCTTCGCACCGGCCGAGACGGTGACGTTCGTCCAGAACGTGTAGGACGAACCCGCCGTGAGGGAGGTCGGCCCGTTGATGGCGGAGGCGCTCAGGATCGGGCGCGTGGTCGAGTTGACGGAGACGATCAGCGCCTGAGTCGTGTAGGCCCAGTTCTTGTTGCGGTCAAAGACGGTCAGGTTCACCGTGTACTTCCCCGCGGCGACCAGCGGAAGGAACCAGCGGCCCGGGTAGGTCCCGTTCGGCTTCACCTTGGTCTCGTTGAAGAAGATGTTGAACGAGCTGTTGTTGGACGCCGAGACGTGCCAGTAGTACCGGACGATCGAGCCGTTGTTCGGGTCGGTCGAGTTGGCGGCGCTGAACCGGACCCACGCGGTGCCGTTCGTTCCCTCGACCACACCGCCGGTCGCCGTGATCGTCTTGCCCGCGCTGTTGAGCAGGGTGATCACCGGGACGGGCTTCTGGGTGTCGTTCACGAGGACGACGAGGCTCGTCTTCGCCGACTGGCCGGTGCCCGTCCAGACGGTGAGGGTGATGTTGTACTGCCATCCCAGGAACGGCACCAGATGACCGCCGACCGAGCCGTTCGAGAGGTAGGCGCCGTTCCCGAGGAACTGGAACGAGTAGTTGTGCGCCCAGTAGCCCTTGCCGCTCGCGCCGGTGAAGTTCGCTCCCGAGAGCTTGAACCCCCGGCCGGAGATTCCGTAGGAGGCGATCGATAGGACGTTCGGCGTGGCGACCGAGCTCCCCGTCGCGTTGATCTGGAGGACGGTCCCCCAGTTGACGTAGAGGTAGGTCGAGGTGCCGACCGTCTTCGTCTGACCCTTGGTGGCGTTCGTGACGATCCCCGCCGTGGGAGTGCTCGAGACGACCCAGACGTGGAACGTCGTCCAGTTGGTCAACCCGCCCGAACTCGTGACCGTCAGGTTTCCCGTGTAGTTCGTGGTCGTGGTCGGGATCGTGTAGGTGTGGTTCGTGGTCGCCTTGGTCGTGGTCGCCGTCCCGCCATCCCCGAACTTCCACTTGTAGAGCGTCCCGTTCGTGCCGGCCGGGAAGGTCGAGTTGAGGGCGCTGAACGTCACGTTCTGGCCGACGCCCACCACGACCGTGTAGTTCCCGTGGGTCGAGTTGAGGATGTTCCCGGTGGAGAAGGCGAAGTTCGAGACCGAAACGTTGACGTTGGCGACGAGGGCCGCCGACTTCACGATCGAGAATTTCGCCGTCCCTCCCGCCGACGGGGACGGCTGGGAGACGAGGGTGAACCGGGTCCAGGTCCCGTTGGGGCCTGCGGCGACCAGCTTCGTGTTGGTCGGGGCCTGGGAGTCGGCCGCGAGGACGTAACCGGTCGGAAGCACGACCGTGTAGTTGTAGACGTTCGAGCTCGACGGGTGGGCGAAGTTGAACGAGATCGTGTAGGTCGAGCTGTTCTTGAAGAGCGTCCCGTTCAGCGCGAACGTCTGAGCCCACGCGTAGGAGATGTTCCCTCCGGTCCCGAGTCCGCAGAATGTCATGCACGAGGAAGTCCAGCCGGTGAGGACCGGGGTCGCGTTCGGGTTGAGGAAGGTGGTCGAGTTGACCGCCGTGCCGGCCTGGACCGCGGGGAAGAACGGTCCGAGGGAGCTGACCCAGCCCTGGACGGCGGAGAGCTCGGTCGCCGCCGAGAACGAGAGGGTGCGGTTGAAGTCGAGACCGAGCTGGGCCCATAGCTGGCCGACCGTCGCGTTCGGCAGCAACGGGAAGACCGAGTTGTTGCCGAGGACGACCTGGGTCGCCACGCTGAGGTTGCCCGTGCCCTTCGCGACGTTGATGCCGCTGAAGTTGAGCGTGGTTGCGTAGTTCCCGAGCTGGGCCGGCGCGACCGGGGTCACGTTGACGTCCTGGAGGGAGCGACCGGGTCCCGTCACGCTGAGGGGGAACCAGGTCGTCTGGTACCCGACCGTCGACAGCACGACGTCGAAGGAACCGTTGTACGTCCCGAGGGCGTAGTAGCCACCCGGCGGAGTCGCGGTCGAGAAGACCGCGTGGCTCGTCGTGTCGAACAGGGTCGCGTTCCCGACGTTCGGCACCGGGGAGCCCGGAGACGAGGCGAGGTAGGAGAACCCGGTGACGAGGTAATTGCGGAGAGAGATGGCGAGCGGGGCCGGGGTACGCGAGGCGACCTTGAGGACGCTCGTGTTGACGAGCGTCTGACCCTGCGTGAACGTCGTCTGGAGGACCCACGTGCCGAAGGGGGCGAGGAGCGAGAAGCTCCCGTTGGTGGCGGTCGTGTTCGCGACGAGCACGAGACCGTTATACGTCGGCGCGAGCAGCCGTACCTGAGCCCCGGCCTCGGGGACTCCGTTCGAGGTGACGGTCCCCTTGAGGGTCGAGTTGTAGGGGATCGCGAGGACGTTCAACAGCACCCAGCTGAACGTGCCGGTCGGCGAGAGCTGCGTCGCGTTGAGGTACCGGTAGGCCGGGTTCTGGGTCTGGGGCAGGACGGCGTAGGGTAGGGTCGAGCCCGAGAGCGTGAGATTCTTCTGGGGAGGAACCCAGAGACCCCACGTGCCCGGCTGGAGCGCCTGCCCGGTGCCTCCCGACGTGAACGTGAACCGCCCGCCGCTGCCGACCGTGGTCGTGTAGACGACACCGGTCGCCTGAGAGACCAGGTCGACCGTCACACCCGCCGGAACGTATCCACCGAAGCTCGCCGGCTGGAGGGCGAACCCGGTCAAGGCATAGTTCGGCGATGCGGCGGCGACCGTGCCCGTGAACGTGAAGAGCGAGCTCCCCACGATCGCGAGCACTAAGGCCCACAAGGCGGCGCGATAAAGCGGCCGGACCAACTGCTTCACGTCTCCCGTTCGGTCTGCCCTCTCTCGAGAGCGGCGCGCCGAACCTAGCCCCTCTACTTATAGATTGCTTGCACGAAGTTCGTCGTGCGCTCGCCGTCTATCGGTAAATCGCGTCGACCGGCACGTCGCGCCGCCGGGCCGCGTGCTCGCGGGCGAGCCGCTTCTCGAACTCCTCGTAGAACCGGAGACCGTCCGCGTCAATCGAGCCGTGGACGGTCTTCATCGCGGCGTCGAAGTGCGCGCGCGTGACCTTGTTCGCCCGGAGGTTCTCGCGGATCGCCGTCAATCCCGCCTCACGGCAGAGGGCGGCGATGTCGCTCCCGACGTAGCCCTCCGTCCGGGCGGCTAGGTCCGCGAGGTCGACGTCGTCGGCGAGGGGCATCTTCCGGGTGTGGACCTTCAAGATCTCGAGGCGGCCGGCGACGGTCGGCGGCTCGACGTAGAGGAGCCGGTCGAACCGGCCGGTCCGCAAGAGGGCCTCGTCCACGATGTCGGGCCGGTTGGTCGCGGCGATCACGAGCACGCGCTCCAGGCTCTCGAGACCGTCGATGGAGGTGAGCAGCTGGTTCACGATCCGCTCGGTGACCCCGCTGGACGTCTGAAGACCGCGGCGCGGCGCGATAGAGTCGATCTCATCGATGAACACGATCGAGGGGGAGGCCTGGCGGGCCTTCTTGAAGATCATCCGCACGGCCTTCTCGCTTTCCCCGACCCACTTGCTCATCACCTCGGGGCCCTTCACCGAGATGAAGTTCGCCTGGCTCTCGGTCGCAGCGGCCTTCGCGAGGAGCGTCTTTCCGACCCCGGGGGGTCCGTAGAGGAGGATGCCCCGGGGCGGCTCGATGCCGATGTGGCGATAGACCTGAGGGTTCTTGAACGGCAACTCGACCGACTCCTCGAGGATCCTCCGCACGCGCTCGACCCCGCCGACCTCCTCCCATCGCGTGGTCGGCACCTCGACCGCGACGTCCCGGAGGCTCGAGGGCTCGATCTGCTTCAGCGCCTCACGGAAGTCGTGCTCCGTGACCTTCATCCGCTCGAGGAGGGAGATCGGGATTGGCTGGTCGAAGTCGATTTCGGGAAGGTACCGCCGGAGCGCACGCATCGCGGCCTCGCGCGCGAGCGACGAGAGGTCGGCGCCGACGAACCCGTGGCTCAGGCCCGCGAGCTCCTTCAGTAGCTTCTCGCGGTCGCGGTCGGTGCCGTCGATCGGCATCCCGCGCGTGTGGATCTGGAGGATCTCGAGGCGTCCCTCTTGGGTCGGCACGCCGATCTCGATCTCCCGGTCGAATCGACCCGGCCGGCGCAGCGCGGGGTCAATCGCCTCCTCGCGGTTGGTCGCGGCGATGACGATCACGTTGCCGCGGCCCGAGAGCCCGTCCATGAGGGTCAACAACTGCGCGACCACGCGCCGCTCGACCTCGCCGACCACCTCGTCCCGCCGGGGGGCGATCGAGTCGAGCTCGTCGATGAAGATCACGCTCGGGGCGTTCTTCTCCGCCTCCTCGAACTTCTCGCGGAGCTCCTTCTCGCTCTCCCCGTAGTACTTCGAGATGATCTCGGGGCCCTGGATCCCGATGAAGTGCGCCCCCGCCTCGTTCGCGACGGCCTTGGCGATGAGCGTCTTTCCGGTCCCCGGGGGTCCGTAGAGGAGGACCCCCTTGGGCGGCGTGATCGCCAGGCGGTCGAACAGCTCAGGGTGCTTGAGCGGGAGCTCGATCATCTCCCGGACCCGCCCGAGCTTCTCCTGCAGCCCTCCGATATCCTCGTAGGAGACCCGCGGGGCCGCGACCTCCGCCTCGCTGACGGTGTCCTCGCGGATCGTGATCAACGAGGACGGGGCGACCTGGACGATCCCCTTCGGTTGGGTCGAGACGACCATGAACGGGAGGGAGCCGCCCATCAGGAAGACCCCCGGGATGACGAACACGTCGCCGCGGACGAACGGGCGCCGCTGGAGCGCCTTGGAAACGAAGCTCTCGAGGCCGGGCCCGAGGTCCATCCGGGCCGAGCCCGCGTAGATCGGGGCGATCGTGATCGAGTCCGCGTTCGGGCAGTCGACCCTCTGGACCGTGACCCGGTCGCCGATGCTCACCCCGGCGTTCCGGCGTACGACGGCCTCGATCCGGACGAGACCTTTGCCCTCGTCCTCCGGCTGGGCCCGGCTCACGATCGCCGGGGTCGCCTTCCGACCTCGCACCTCGACAGCGTCCCCGAGGCCGACCTTCAACCGCTGGCGTGTCTGCGCGTCCAGCCGAGCCGTCCCGAGGCCGATGTCCTGCTGGAACGCTTCGGCCACGCGAAGCGTGACAGCTTCCGCCATCGTCGTCGGTCGGACCCGGACGGGCGGTAATAGCGTTTCGCGAGTCGCACGGAACGCAGCCCCCGGTCCGCGGGAGGCTCGACCCCACCGACGTGCCGCCTCAGGAACGATAGGGGGATATTCCCGTTCGCGGGCTCGCGGGTCGATGACCTCCGCGACGGCTCCTCCCCCCTCGATCCTCCGCCGACTTCTGGTCGCCGCGGGCTACCGCCTGGAGGACTCCGGCCCGGTCATCGTCGCCGTCCGGGCCGCCGACCATCGGGCGGTCGTGATCGCCCCCCGGGGGCAATCTCCTGCCACGGTCGAGCCCCTGTTCCCGTCGAGCGTCGTCCACCGGACGATCGTGTACGACGAGGAACCCGGGGACCCGGCCCGCGAGGCCGCGGCCGCGCGGGGGATCGAGCTCCTGGGCCCGTCGACACTGGGACCCGCCCTCGGCGAGATCCTGCTCCCGTCCGTGCTCGTGCCGGGGACCGTCGGCCCCCTCGAGGGAGAGGACGATCCCCTGGAGAGCCCCTTCCCGCCCGTCGCGGCCGGGGCCCGAACGGTCCGGCCGAGGATCGGACGGCGGGAGGCCCAGGCGATCGCCGGGCTAGCCGATGCGCGGTACACGTTGCGGTTGGTGCCCTTCTATGCGGCCGCCTACCGGGTGCGATCGGTCGCGCCGGACGGCGGTCCGGGAGCGGTCCGTCACGGGCTGGTCGCCGTGAATGCCACCACGCGACGAGCGGAGATCTGGACCGAGGGGGCCCGGGAGCTCGTCACGGACGTGGAAGGGCCGGCCGAGCGCCTGAACCCCCAACTTTCCGAGGCCGGGGCCGAGCCGCTCGCCGTGGAGGCGATCCGCCGGCACCACACCGTCCGGGTCGACCACACCGAGCAGCACGCCGGGGCGATCGTCGTGGAGAGCCGGCGGGTGCCCCCTCCCGTCGCGAACGTACGGCTCGGACCGTTCTCCCTGATCTTCGTCCCGTTCTGGTACGCGGAGACGGCCGGGGGCCGGGCGATCCTGGATGCGGTGAGCGGCCGCGGCGCCACGGACGCCGAGACGCACCCCGGCTGATGCGAGGACCGCGGGCGCCGCTCCTCCGCCGTAAAATACCCGGGCCGGGTCGGACCGGCCGTGATCGTCGACCAGATCCGGCTCGGGCCGCTCCTCAACTTCACGTACCTGGTCGTGGACCGGAAAGGGGGCGAAGCGGTCGTGGTCGACCCCTCCTACGGCGTGGACCCCCTGCTCGAAGCGATCGACCGCCGGTCGGCGAAGGTCCGCTTCGTCCTCAACACGCACAGCCACCCGGACCACACCGCCGGGAACGCCGATGTCGTCGCACGGACGGGAGCGAAGGTCGTCGCCCACCGCAACGTCCCATTCCGCCCGGACCGGGCGGTCGATGAAGGGGACATCATCGAGGCCGGCGGTCTCCGGATCGAGGTCCTCTTCACGCCGGGCCACACGCAGGACAGCGTGCTGTACCTGTTCCCCGGTCATGTGGCGACGGGTGACACCCTGTTCGTGGGCGAGTGCGGGCGCACCGACCTAGAGGGAGGGAGTCCGTCCCAGATGTACGACACGCTCCTCGGGAGGGTCGTCCGCCTGGACGACGCCCTTGTCGTCCTCCCCGGCCACGACTACGGCGTGACCCCCACGTCGACGATCGGCCGAGAGAAGCGGGAGAACTACACGCTCCAGCCTCGCACGCGCGAGGAGTTCCTCCGATTCCTTGCGGAGTGAGCCCGATGCCTCCCCTCCCTCCCGCGGAGGAGCGCTCGCTCCACGCGGTCGGGGCGCAACGGAAGGTCCCTCCTGCCCCGACGTCCACCGAGGTCGTGGCCATCCTGCGCGACCTCGCGAAGGGGTCGTCCGGGCTCGTGGCCGTGCTGGACGCGGACGCGGTCGCCGGGGAGCGCCATCTCCTCTCGGCGTGGGCCCACCTCGGTCGATCTCGCGCCCGGGGCGCCTCACGTTTGCGCGACCGTTCCGCCGAGTTCGTCCTCTACGTCGCCGGGGACGACCAGTTGCCGAGAGCGCTCGCGAAGGTCGGGGTCGGGGAGACGACGAGCCGCTTCGTCGTCGTCGCCGAGCGCCCCCTCGAGCCGGAGGCCTTGTTCGACCGGTTCGGGCTCGCCCCCGACCCGACCGCCTATCCTCGGCCCGTCACCGCCGGGACGCTCGAGCGGCTGGGGATCTCGGCCGCCGAGCGGGCCGCGGTCCCTCCGTCGTCGTGGGAGGGTCTCGTGCTCGAACGGGTGGCGATGGTCGACCTCATCCCCGGGTCGGGCCGGGGCTCGACGCCAAAGCCTTAACCCCGGCGGCCGGTCGGCCGCCGTCCGCGGGGTTCTTGCAGGTGTAATCTAGTGGTAGGATGTCAGCCCTCCAAGCTGACTACCCGGGTTCGAACCGTCGGGACGTCCTGTCCCGCCGCGGAACTCCCGGCACCTGCATCGGACGTCCGCGGACGCCGCTCCCACAGCCCTTAATCGTCCGCGCGCCGCTGGCGGTACGCGCTGAGGTAGCCTAGCCCGGCAAGGCGCCAGCCTTGAAAGCTGGTGGCGGCGACGCCTCGGGAGTTCGAATCTCCCCCTCAGCGCTGCAAGGGGTGCCCGACGCTTTCGATCGTTCCCCCGCGCCCCGCCGGCCCGTTCCTCGCCCTCTCGCTCTCCGACCTTAAGCCCGTTCGCGCTTGCATGACGCGATGTCCCAGGCGCTCCCCTCCACCCCCCTCCTCGAGCAGTACGAAGGGGTCAAGGGGCGGTACCCGGGGCACCTCGTCCTCTTCCGGGTCGGCGACTTCTACGAGACGTTCGGGGACGACGCCCGCCTACTCTCGCGCGAGCTCGATGTGGTCCTCACGGCCCGGGGGCCGGACGCGCGGGGGGAAAGGGTCCCGATGGCCGGGGTCCCGCACCACGCGATCGAGACGTACCTGGGCCGGCTCGTCCGGAAGGGGTTCAAGGTCGCGCTCTGCGACCAGGTGGAGGACGCCGAGCACGCCCAAGGGCTCGTCCGGCGGGAGGTCACCCGCGTCGTGACCCCCGGCACCGTCGTGGAGGACGGTATCCTCGGCGGTCCCGACCACAGCTTCCTCGCGTGCGTGGTCGTCCCGTCGGGGGCGCCCGGGGGGTACGCGGCGGTCGACGTCACGACGGGGGAGTGGGTCCGCGGCCTCGCGGACGGCGCGGGCCCGGAGGGGGTCGTGTCCACCCTCGCCGCCCTCGAGCCCCGCGAGCTCCTCTGGTCGGCGCCCGCGGAGGTCGTATCCTCGCTCGTCTCGTCGCTCCGTCGGGAGTTCCCCGCGGCCCGGCTCGAGGAGGCGCCCGCCCCGGTCGGCCCGGCGGAGCTCCCGGCGTCGCTCGCCGCGACGAGGCCCACGGCACCGGACGTCGACCGGGCCGAGCGGAGCCTGGTCGCGTTCCTCCGCGCGACCCAGCCGCGGTTGCTCCCCCATGTGGCGCTCGCGGACCGGGGTACGGACGGTCGACGCCTCGTCCTCGACGCGAAGACCCTGCGCCATCTGGAGATCACGCGCCCGATGAACCCGGACGACCCGCGCGGAGCGACGCTCCTGTCGGTCTGGGATGCGACCGTCACCCCGGCGGGCCGGAGGACCCTCGCCTTCTGGCTGACGAACCCCCTGGCGGACGTAGCGCGGATCGAGTCCCGCCTCGAGGCGGTCGGCGAGCTGGTCGCTCGCTCGAGCGACCTGGAACGATGGCGGATCCGGATGCGGGAGGTCGCTGACCTCGGGAGGATCGCCTCCCGAGCCGCCGGCCGACGGGTTCGCGCGGACGAGCTGGCTCGCCTCCGGGACGGACTGAGGGAGTGCGGCGCGCTGGGGCGGGAGATGCGAGGAGCGCTCTCCACCCCGCTCCTGCAGGGACTGGCCCTGGACCTAGCCCCCCCGGCCGGCCTCGTGGAGCTGCTGGATGCCAGCGTCCCCTCGACGGTCGCGGTCCCCTTGAGCGCCGCCGAGCTCCTTCGGCCCGGTTGCTCCGCCGAGCTCGACCGGCTCCGGGCGGAGGAGGCGGAAGCGCTCACCGCGCTCACCGCCCTCGAGCGGCGCGAGCAGGAGGGTAGCGGCATCCGGACGCTGAAGGTCGGCTACAACCAGGTCTTCGGTCACTACTTCGAGGTCACCCGACCGAACCTCGCCCGCGTCCCGCCGCATTTCCGCCGTCGCCAGACGGTCGCCCAGGCCGAGAGGTTCGTGAGCGACGAGCTGCTCGCGGTCTCTGACCGCATCGCCCTCGCGCGGGACGGGGCTCGCAAGGCGGCCGACACGGCGTGGGAGTCGTTGCTCTCCGGGATCGACCGCCACGTGGGCCGGATCCACCAGGTCGCCCGGTCCCTCGGTGCGTTCGACGCGCTCGGGACGTTCGCCCATCTCGCCATCCACCGGGGGTACGCGCGCCCGCAGGTCGACGACTCGTCGTCGATCGTCGTGCGGGACGGGCGCCACCCCGTGCTCGACCGCCTCCTCGCCGAGAGGTTCGTGCCGAACGACGTCGAGCTCGACGCGACCGACCGGCTGCTCGTGCTGACGGGACCGAACATGTCCGGTAAGTCGACGTACATGCGGCAGGTCGGCCTCCTCGTCGTCCTCGCCCAGGCCGGTTCGTTCGTGCCGGCGCGCTTCGCCCAGGTGGGGGTGGTCCACGACCTGTTCACCCGGATGGGGTTCACGGACGAGATCGGCCGGGCGAAGTCGAGCTTCATGGTCGAGATGAGCGAGGTCGCCGCGATCCTCCGGGCCGCCGGTCCCCGGTCGCTCGTCCTTCTGGACGAGGTCGGCCGGGGCACGAGCACGTTCGACGGCCTCGCGCTCGCTTGGGCCACGTTACGGTACCTCTACGACGTGCGCCGCACCCGCGCCGTCCTCGCGACCCACTATCACCAGCTGACGAACCTCGTCGGCACCCTTCCCGGCGCGCGCAACGGTCACTTCGCGGTCCAGGACCGGCCCGAAGGGGTCGTCTTCCTGCACCGGCTGGTCCCCGGAGCGACCGACCGGAGCTACGGCGTGCACGTCGCTCGGCTCGCCGGGGTTCCCGAGCCGGTCCTCCAAGAGGCGACCCGTCTCTTGGGCGAGCTCGAGGCCGACCTTCCGTCCGCCCCGGCCGGTCCGGGAAGGCCGCGGGCCCGCTCCGCTCGGGGTCCCCGATACACCCAGGCCGTCCTCGTCGACGCCCCCTCCGGCGCGGAAGGTCCTCTCGTCGAGGAGCTTCGGCGGCTCGACGTGGAGGGCCTGTCCGGGGACGAGGCCCGGAGGAAGCTCACGGAGCTGCGACGGCGTGCGTGCGGGCCGGACGGAGGTGGCCGATGAGCGCCCCCTCGCCGCCTTCCCCCGCACCGATCCGCCGCCTGACCGCCGAAACGGTCGAGCGGATCGCGGCCGGGGAGGTCGTCGAGCGCCCGTCGTCCGCCGTCAAGGAGCTCGTCGAGAACGCCCTGGACGCCGGGGCGACCAGCGTCTCGGTGCATCTCCGCGGGGGCGGGCTGGAGACGATCGAGGTCGCGGACGATGGGGAAGGGATCCTCCCCGGGCAGCTCGAGCTCGCCGTCGAGCGCCACGCGACCAGCAAGCTCCCTCCGCTGGGACCGGTGGAGTCGATCGCCTCCCTCGGTTTCCGGGGGGAGGCCCTCGCCTCGATCGCCGCCGTCTCGCGCTTGCGCCTGACCTCGCGGCCCCGGGGGACCGAGGTCGCCGAGGGGATCGAGGTCCTGGGCGGCAAGGTGATCGACCGGTTCGCCGAGCCGCGGGCCCCCGGGACGACCGTGGACGTCGACCAGCTGTTCTTCAACACCCCGGCGCGGCGGAAGTTCCTCCGTTCCCCGGCCCGGGAGCAGATCGAGGTCCTGCGCACGCTCGAGCAGCTCTACCTGGCGCGGCCGGCGGTCGCCGTCCGGCTCGCCTCGGAATCGGGCGACGTGGCGAGCTTCCCCGCGGCC
>DASPQC010000025.1:0-11797 GCA_035625165.1 Thermoplasmata archaeon
GATCGCGAGGATGGGCTACGGCATGGGGGCGAGCGGGGTCAGTCCGTCCGGGGTCTCCGGCCTTTCCGCGGTCCACGCCAAGCCGTCCGGGAGCGTGACCCTCTTCGACCTTCTCGTGGCGGCCCTGCGCCAACGACCGGAGTATGTGATCGTCGGTGAGGTCCGGGGGGTCGAATCGTTCACGCTCTTCCAGGCCATCTCCGTGGGCCATGCCTCGCTCTCCACGATCCACGCCGGCTCGATCGCCGAACTGTTGCACCGCGTCGAGAACGAGCCGATGAACATCCCCCGGGTGCTGTTCCAAGCCCTCGACGCGGTGGCCTTCCCCGCTCAAGTGGCAGTCAACCAGAATCGCGTCCGGAGGGTTACCGGCGTGACCGAGATCCTGGAGGTCGACGCGACCACCAACGAGCTGCTCACGAACGATACCTTCCGATGGGAGCCGACGACCGACGCGTTCACGTTCCTGGGGCGGAGCTTCGTGCTGGAGGAGATCGCCCAGCGCTCGGGGAAAGACCTCGATACCGTCACGGCCGAGGTTCGGCGGAAGGAGGCCTACCTGAAGTTGATGGAGCGCCTCCAGATGAACTACTACAAGGACGCCAGCCGGGCGATCGCCGCGTACTACGTGGACCCGGCCGAGGCGGTGCGCAAGCTCGAGTCGCGTGTTTCCTGATGGCTCTAGATGTCGACCGCAGCTGAGCCGGTAGCGAGTCCAGGGCACGCCACACCTCCCTCGGAGGTCAAGCCGCCCGGTCGCGACTTTGCCTCAAGGTACCGGTCGCTCTGCTACCGCCTGGTCGGTCACCGGTTCGAGAGCGACGCGGAGGGCTCGGTCCTCCAAGAGCGCCTCAAGCGGGCGGGGATTACCGTCCCGGCGGCGGTACACACGGCCCTGACCCTGATCACCACGTTGATCGCGATCGGGGCGATGGCCGCGATCGCCTTCCTCCTCTTCTACGGCGTCCTGCACACGGCGAACTGGTACGTTTACGTCCTCGCTCTCGCCGCGGTCGGGGCGGTATCGGTCGTCGCGGGGTTCCGGTTCCTCATCGACACGAAGATCGCGAACCGGAAGGGCGAGCTCGAGCGGGAGCTGCCGTTCACCCTGAGCGAGCTTTCCGTCCTCGCGAGCACGGGCACCTCCCCGATCCGCCTGGTCCGCCGGATGGCGCAGCGCGACCACGACCCGGCGATGACCGGCATGTTTCGCGAGATCGTCTACCGGACCGACGTCCAAGGGAAGGACCTGATCACCGCCCTTGCGGAGACCGCCAAGGGGAGCCCGTCGACCCCGGTCCGCGATACGCTCTGGGACCTCGCGAACATGATCCATCAGGGCGGCAACCTGGACGAGTACCTTCGGGGGAAGTCCGACGCGATCATGGCCCTGAAGCGCCTGGTCCAGAAGGAGTTCATCGAGAGGCTCTCGACGTTCCTGGACATGTACGTGAGCCTGGTCCTCGTCGGGGTGTTGATGATCGCTGTTGGGGCCTTCCTGCTGAACGCCCTGGGGAGCACCGCGGCTGGCCTGAACGCGAACGAGCTCCTGCTGCTCCTCACCTTTGGTCTCGTCCCGGTGGCGGTGGCGATGACGATCATCATGGTCTCCATGGCGTACGCGAGGGCCGAGTGAAGCGGGGCGCCTCCCTCCTCACCTACGCCTTCGTCGCGCTCGCCCTGCTGGGGTGCTACCACGGTGTGCTCGGAACGGCGCACGCGGCCCCCAGCCCGCTCACCTTGACCGTGGTAAGCCCGTCGCCCAATGGGACCTCGACCACGGTCACGCCGAACATCACGGTCTCGTTCACCGACTCCGTTGCGGCGATCGATCCGTCGTCGGTGGTGATGTTCGTCGACGGGGTCAACGTGACCGCAAGCGGTCTCTTGGTCGTCGGGGCCAGCACGATCTCCTACGCCGTCCCCTCGATCCTGAAGCTCCCGACCGGTCCGAACAACGCCTCCGTCGCGGCGCAGGACCTCGACAGGAACAAGGCGGCGGTCGCGTGGAGCTTCACGGTGAGCCCGAAGTCCCCGTCTCCGAACAGCCCGTTCGCGACCCTCAAGCCGGCCACCGTTCTGCTCTACGTCGGCGTCGCAGCGGCGGTTGCCGGGGGCATCGTCGGAGGGTACGTCCTCTTCCTCAAGATGACGACGCGATTCACGTTCCGGCGGTACTTCGCGACCCACTCGGTCGAGCGAACGTACCTCGTGCTCTACCTCCCGCTCGGGGCGGCTTTCGTCGTCACCTTGGTGGGACTGTCCTATGTCTTCAGCACGCCCGGTCTCCCGTCGAACGCCGTCGACTACGTGTTCATCGGGGCGATCTTCGTCGCCCTCACCGCGTTCGGTGTCGACTCGCGGCGCGAGATGATCCGCATCCGGGCGTTCGAACGAGCGTTCGCCCAGTTCCTGTTCGAGATGGCGGACGCGATGCGAGGGGGCATCGATCCTGCGAAGGCGCTCGTGGAACTCGCCAAGACCCACACGAACATCCTCGCCAAGAACCTACGGGTCGCCGCCGACTCGGTCCGGCTCGGTCGCCCGTTCGAATCGATCCTGCGTGAGATGGTCGCGTCGATGAAGAGCCGGCTCATCACGCGGTATGCCGGGCTGATCGCCGACGCGTCCACGATTGGTGGAGAGACGGCCACGGTCGTCTACCGGGCCGCCAAGGACATGGACGACTTCGTGAAGATCGAGGAGGAGCGAGAGAAGCAGTTGATGCTCCCCGTCGCGGTCATCTACATCGCCTTCGCCGTACTCATGGCCGTCCTGTTCGCGCTGCTCTACATCGCGCCCACGCTCGGGACCCTCAACGTCTCGTTCCTCGGTCTCGGCACCCCCTTGAGTGGCGGGGGCGGGTCGTCGGCCGCTGCGGCGGTGCCCAAACTAAGCATCCCGACGCTCAAGGAGCGGTTCTTCGAACTGATGATCATCAACGCCCTCGGGACGGGCGCGATCATCGGCGCCTTTACGGAGGGCCGGGCCCGCTATGGGATCCTCCACTCCCTAGGGCTCGTCGCCGGGACGGCCGTCGCCTTCCTGGTCCTCTTTCCCTAGCCACGAGCGCGGCGGGACGGGCGAGGGCGGTTCGCTCTTCCTGGGGTCTACGCCACCGTATAGCTGATCTGGGTCGATCCGATGAGCGATTCACTGTTCGTGACGGTCAACTGGATGGTGTAGCTGACCCCGCGAGTGAACGGCAATCCCAACTCCACTTCCTGACCCGACTTAGGTCCTGTGTCGTTCGCGGTGGCGTTCGCCGTCACGGCCCAGCTCCACTGGTCGACGCTGACCGCTACGCTCGAGTTAGTTCCCGGCTGATACGAGGCCGTCCCGTCGAGAATGGGATAGGAGTCCACGAACGTGACGCCAGCGATGGCGACCGGGGGGACGAACGCCTGAACGAAGACGTTGCCGAGGGAGGTGTAGGTGTCGACCTTGAGCAGGCCGCTCTCCGTCAGGATGACGTCCGATCCTCCGAAAGCATAGGCCTTGGCTCCAACCTGGAGGTTAAGGTCCAAGAACACCTGGGACTCAGCAGGGATTGTGAGGTAGCAGCTCGAGTTGGCCGGCGCCAGCGGATCGCCGTTCAGGCACTCCGTCGGTCCCAGCGCACCCCCTGCTGAGTTGGTCACCGTGTAATTGACGACCGGCTGCCCGTTCGCGCTCATCCCGTTGACGCCGATCGAGTTGACATCGAGGCTCGCCACCTCCAATCGCAGGTCAGCGAGCGCTGGCGGGGTGGTCACGGACGAATTGTTCACCGTGGGGATCAGGTCCAGGATCCGGAGATCCTCGAGGCTCTTGTCGTGCGCGCGGTTCTCCTCGGACTGAAGCTGCTTTTGGTAGGACTGCACGAAGAAGGAGAACGCCGTCGCCGCGGCGACGACGATGACGACCAGCATCAGGGTGCCGACGATCTCGGCAAGGCCGCGGTGGACCGCCCGGAACGGACGCATCGACCGGCCCACGGCCTCCTTGAGGATAGGGGTGGCCCACGGAGATTACGAAGTCTGCCCGAAGCTCCATAGAGGCTGCTATTTCCCCACCGTGACGCTGTTAAGCGGGGAGGTTACATCGCGGGACCCCCATGAGCATCCCCATCGAGATTCCCGGCCTGGACACGATCATCCCCGAGCTGGGGGAGGGCAAGGTCATGGTTGTCGAGAGCGGCGCGGACGCGGCGAAGAGCTTCTTCGTCCGTCGCCTGAGCCTTACGGCGGGGCGCGTGGGCTGGCCCGTGACGTTCGTCACGAGTCGGGACCGGGACGAGCTGCAGTCGCACTTCGCCGTCGAGCGAGGCGCCACCGCCGTCGCCGACCGCTGGATCGAGATCCACGAGAAGGACGCGATTCAGAGCCTCGAAGAGTTCGGAGAGACCGGGGGCTTGCTGGCCGTCGACTCGTTCTCCTTTCTTGCCCTCGACCTCTCCCCGGATGCCCTTGCCCAGTGCCTGCGGGGCCTCCGCACGCTGTGCCGTCAGCGGGGTACCACGGCGGTGCTCGCGACCGACCGCGGGATGTTCGAGGGGCGCTCGGAGGCGATCGTGAACCATCTCGCCGACGGCCTGCTGCAGTTCCACACCCGCGAGGCGCCCGAGGGCGTGCAGCGGTTCCTCCGGATCCCGAAGTGGATGGACGGAAAGTTCGTCGACCGCAACATCTACTATGAGTTCGACGGCAAGCGGATCGCCATCGACCTGCGGAGCCGGGTGCTGTAGGGGGGAGAGCGACGCCGTCGGGGAGCTACGAGCGGTTCGGACTGACGGGCAACCCGTTCCGGGAGCTCGCGAGCGAGAGCCTCGCCGACGTGACGATCTACCACGTCAACCAGGAGGCCGACGAGCTGCTGCGGTCGATCCGCGATGAGGTCCTCGAGAAGGAGAACCGGGCGGTGGTCGCGATTACCGGACCTCAGGGGTCGGGCAAGACGCAGCGCCTCCTGGTGACCGCCGCGGAAGCCCGGGAGCATCACGCCTTCACGGTCTACGTCGACGTCCCCGCGAAAGGTCCGCTGGCGCTGCGCTTCCTCGCCGCGGCGTTCGAGAAGGGGGCAAAGGATGCCGGCCTGGTCAAGATGCTGGGTGCCCCCGCCTGGTTGAGGTCCATCTCGTCGCTCGGGAAGGCGAAGGGGGAGGCCTACGACCCGAAGGATGCGGGACGGCGGATCGGGGAAGCCCTCAACGCTGCGGCACCCGCCTTCCTTCTCCTCAACGACCTGCACAACCTGGCCGAGGCCAGCGACGCGGAACTGTTCGCGAAGACCCTGGAGGAGGTCTCCGGGGTGATCCGACCCGGAGTCCTCGTGATGTTCGTATGCTACGCGAGTTACCTCGGGTGGCTCACCGCCAACCAGCCCGCCTTCGCCTCCCGCATCAACCGGTCGATCCCGCTGGCCACGCTGTCCGAGGACGAGGCGCGGTTGGTCCTTGCGAAGAAGCTCCTGGCCAAACGGATCGTCGAGGATCTCGAGCCGACGTACCCGTTCGACCGCGAAGCGGTCCAGGAGCTCAATCGTGCGGCCCACGGGAATCCGCGGCGGCTCACCGAACTCGCGGATGTTGTCCTCGAAAGGGCGGTCGCGACGCGGGCCTACCAGATCGACGGAGAGCTGGTCCGCGCCGCGCTCGCGTCGCGGACGGCCCCAGTCCCCGTCGTGGCACCACCTTGGCAGGAAACCCCGGAAACGACCCCCGAGTCCGCACCTGCGGACGCGGGTGTCCGTACGCCCACGACGGCCCGTCGCTCTCTCTGGGGCAAGCCCCGCTGAGAGGTCGCTAGGCCGCCTCGGCGTTCGTCGAGACGGCGAGGTCGATCGCCTCCTCCGCGATCTCGGAGGCGTAGACCACGACGCGTCCGAGGCTGTCAACGATCGACCCTAGCGTGAGGAGCGATGGGCCACGCCGCGCCGCGACCCGACGCGCGAGCGTATCGATCAGCTTCTGGTGCTCGACACGCGCGTCGATCGCCTCGTTCGCCGCGTCGATGTTCCGGGTCACGAGGGCGTTGAACGCTTTGTCGAGGATCGTGACCGCGGATGTGCGGGCGGCCGCGAGCATCTCGAGGAGCTTCGGGTCGATGCCCCGCTCCGCAGCGAGCGCCGCGCCGTTGGTAGCGATTCGCTGGGCGTGCTCGCCGATCCGCTCGAGGACCTTGGCGATAAGCCGGTGCCCGTGAATCCAGGCGGTTCCGTTGCCGTCGGAGGACCCGGTATGGGCGAGATGGTACTGCTTGGCAACCATCCAGTAGAGCCGGCTCACGTCCTGGCTGCGCAGCCCCACGTCGTGCGCGAGCGTCTCGTTCTGGGGCTTCATCGCGCCGATGGCGTCCTCGAGCATCGCCCGGACGGTGAGGTGCATCCTGCGTAGGCACTTCTCCGAGCTCAGCTCCGACGGGTCGGAGAGGTCCTGGATCAGGATCGAGCCTTGCGTCTCCTCGATGACCTCGGGGCCGATCACGAGGCGGCAGAACTCCCGGGCGACCTTGCGGACGAACGGGCCCCGCGCGGAGGCAAACCGGACCTCGATCAGCCCGAAGCCCGAGATGTAGGCGCCGATCAGCTTCCTGAGCAGGTGCTCGCGGGTCTCCTCCCCCCGCTCGACGAACGACTTGCGCTTGACCACGGGCCGGGTCTCGCTTCGCATGCGGACCGAGACCGACCCGTCCGTCTCGGTATCGACGAACAGCGTGTCACCGGCCTTCAGTCCTGCGTTCGTGACCCAACGCTTCGGCAGCGAAACGAGGAACGTGGACTTGCCGGCGAGCTGTAGCTTTCGCCCCTCCACGTGGGTTCCCCCTCGGGACACGGGGCCAGCGATTACGGAGGCTTAAGGGTTCGAGCTATAGACTATAGAGTAAGTCGATACCACCAGAAACTACGAAGCATCACGCGAGTCGGGCCGGATGCTCCCGGCGGGATTCGAACCCGCGTTACGGGGTCGAAGGCCCCGAATCCTTGACCGGGCTAGACTACGGGAGCGGCCGGCGTTCCGCCGGCAGATTGCCGCCCTCCTAAGGCCGTTTCGTGTCCTTGGCGGGCGGGTCGACGAGCGTCAGCCGGGGGTGCCGGGCAGGACGCGCCGAGGAAGGTACTCCGTCCTCCGTTCTCCGGTGATCGCGTAGACGGCTTTCTCCGCGATCTTGCAAGCGTTGTCGGCGACGCGCTCCAGGTGCCGAGCTGCGAGGAGCGCGTACGCACGTCGGTCGCTCTCCGGGCCGCCCTTCCGAAGGAGCTCGATCAGGCGGGCCTGGGCGGTCCGGTGGAGGACGTCCACCTCCTCGTCCATCGGGAAGACCGCCTTCGCGCGCCCGGGGTCCTCCGTCAGGAACCCTACCATCGCCTCGTTGACCATCGCTCTCGCCCGCTCGTCCATGCGGCGTAGCAGGTCGTCGACGTCGGCGTCGCTGGCGCCTCCGGCGAGGAAGCGGGAGAGGTCGTAGCCGAGCCGTCCGACGCGATCGACGCAGTTGGCGATCTTCAGGATCGCCTCGGTCGTCCTGAGGTCGGGGCCCTCGGGCTGCATCACCGCGACGAGGCGGATCGTCTCGAGCTCGATGTTGAGGTCGTAGCGGTCGAGCGCCGCGTCGCGGGAGTTGACCGAACGGGCCAGCTCCGGGTCGTTCTTCAGCAGCGCGCGCGTTCCGTCCGCGACCATGCCGACCGCGAGGGCGGTCATCTCGGCCACGTGCTGCTTCAGCTCGGCCATGGCGTGGTGGTGGTCCTCGGTAGAAAACCTCCTCCTGTCCTCGTCCCCTGGCATCATCCGAACCTCCCTGTGATGAACTGCTCCGTGAGCTTCTCCCGCGGCCGCTCCAGGATATCCGGTGTGGCCCCGACCTCGACCAGACGCCCCGAGTGCAGGAAGGCGATGCGGTCGGAAATCCGTGCCGCCTGCCCGACGTTGTGGGTCACGAGAACCAGGACGATGTCTTCCTTGAGCCGCTGGAGGGTCGTCTCGACCCGCTGCGTCGCGCCAGGGTCGAGAGCGGAGGTCGGCTCATCGAGCAGGAGGACACGGGGGCGGACGGCAAGCGCCCGGGCGATGCACAGCCGTTGCTGCTGGCCACCGGAGAGCGCGAGGGCCGGACGGTCGAGGTCGTCCTTGACCTCGTCCCAGAGCCCGGCCCGCTGGAGCGCCTCGGTGACCGCCGCGTCGACCTGGTCCTCTTCGGCATGCACGATGCGGAGGCCGAAGGCGGCGTTCTCGAACACGGACATCGGAAAGACGGTCGGCCGCTGGAAGACCATCCCCATGCGCCGGCGCACCACGACCGGGTTGACGTCCGCGTCGTAGATGTTCTGCCCGACGTACCGTACCGCGCCGGAGACCCGGAGTCCCGGGGTGAGCTCGGTCATCCGGTTCAGGGCCCGGATGAAGGTCGTCTTGCCGCAGCCAGAAGGCCCGACGACTGCGGTGAGGCTCTTCCCCGAGAAGTCGATCGACACGTGGTCGAGCAGGTTGCGGTCCTTGGTGCGGACGCTCAGGTCGTCGACCGAGAGGATCACGTCGGAAGGGGCCGGCGGGAGCGCGTTCATTGGAACAATCCCTCCAAACGGCGGCGGGAACGGGCGGCGATGAGGCGGACGAGGATGTTGAGTCCTACGACGATGACGAGCAGGAGGAACGCCGCCTGGAACGCGAGATGGATGGCGGACGGCAGGATGTAGCCCGTCTGGAAGCCGGTCCAGATGTACAGCGGGAGCGCGCTCGCCGGTTGCAGCAGCCCCAACGGCGGGAGCTCGACGGCGGTCGTTGTCAGGTAGATCGGGGCGGTCTCTCCGACGCCGATCGCCATGGCGAGGAAGACCCCGCTCAGGACCTGGGGGAACGCGATGGGGGTGGCGACGCGGAGGAGGTACTGGAGCGGCCGAGCCCCGGAGCCGACGGCAGCCTCCCGGATATGCGACGGGACCGAGGCGTAAGCGAGGTCCGTGGCTCGGAAGACGTACGGCGTCATGAAGATCCCCAGCGTCACCGACGCCGCGGCGAGCGAGAGGTTCCACCCGAAGTACGTGACGAAGGCGACGTAGCCGAACAGGCCGACCACGATGGCGGGCGTGCCGGCCATGACGTTGGCGGTCACGCGGACCATCCCCGCGGCCTGTTCGCTGAGGTACTCGGCCGTCGCCAGCCCGCCGAGGAACCCGAAGAGCAGCGCTACGCCGGTAGCCAGGGCCAGGATCACCACTGAGCCCACCAACGGGGCGTAGAGCCCACCGCCGGCTCCGGAGGGGTTGGTCGTCAGGACCTGCACGCTGAACGTCGGCAGCGCCCGCAGGGCGACCCAATAGACGAGGTCGAGGATCGGGATGATGGCGACGAGGAAGAGGAGGGGAAGGAGCCAGCCGATGCACCGGTCCCACATCGTCCGGCGCCAAACGTGACCGGAGCGATCGCGTCGGAGGTCGTCCACGAGCGGGACGTCCTTGCGGAGGAAGGGGGTCGCCATGAGGAGGTCCTACAGGCCCGCCACCTCGGTGTAGGTCCGGCGGATCATCCACCGGCCCGCGACGTTCACCGCGAGGGTCACGGCCAGGAGGACGAGGGCGAGCTCGGCGAGGAAGTGCAGGTAGGTCCTACCCTGGGCATTGGTGAGGAACGCGGAGTCGATCGTGCCGATGATCAGCGACGACATCGTCGAGGTGCCGTCGTAGACGTTGGTCGGGATCTTCTGGGCCTGGTCGATCACCATGAAGACCGCGACGGTCTCGCCGATCGCTCGGCCGAACCCGAGGAACGCCGCTCCCCAGATCCCCCGCTTGGCGTAGGGGATGGCCACCCGCCGGTTGACCTCCCATCGGGTCGCCCCGAGCGCGAGGCCGCTCTCCCAGAGGTCCCGCGGCACGGACCTCAGGGCGTCCCGCATCAGGACGGTCGTGATCGGGAGGATCATCAGCACGAGGATGATGATCGCGAGGGCGAGGCCATCGCCCGTCGGGGAGGGGGAGAACTGGGTCGGACCGAACCCGGGGATCCACGCCAGGTGGCCGGCGCTCCACGGAAAGATGGCCTGGCCGAAGAACGGGGCGACCACGAAGTACCCCCAGATCCCGTAGACGATGCTCGGGATGCCCGCCAGCAGGTCCACGAACGGGTCGAGCCACGCCGAGACCAACCGAGGAAGGTACGTGGCGGAGGCGATGGCGATACCGAGCCCCACCAGCATCGCCACGATGAGCGCAGGTACCGAGGTGAGGAACGATCCCAGGACGAAGATCAGGATGCCGTTCTTCGCGAAGTCGAAGCTGAAGAAGCCCGAGCCGAAGTTCTCCAGATGGCTCGCACCGACCAAGGCCCCGACGATCGCGAGGGTGAGCGCGAGCGGGATCAGGGCGGGGACGTACGGCCACCAGTGGGCAAGGCCGTGCCCAAGTCGAGACGGCGCGGGAAGGGGTTGCCGGCCCTCCGTGTCGTGAAGGACCGGCCGCGGCCTCAAGTGAACCGCCGGACCTTAGGGGGCGATCTGGACCGCGGAGAGGGCCAGCTGGTCCAGGCCTTGCAGCTGCGGCGTCAGTGCAATGAAGTTCACCTGGTCGAGGTAGGTCGTGGCGTTGTTCCCGTAGGAGATCGCCCATTGCAGGAACTCCACGACGTAGGTCTGGTGCGTGGCGTCCTTCGGGGCCGTCTTCACGAGCGTGTACTCGAGGTTGGTGATCGGGTAGGGGCTCGGGTCGCCCGACGTCGGGTTGGTCCCGCCCCCGCCGGTGCTCCAGGTCGTCGGACCCGCGGGGCTGCCCCCGAGGATCAGGCTGACGGCCAGGCCGTCCGCCGCGTAGTTCAGCTCGTTGAGCCCGAGGCTCGCGTCGTAGCTCACGTTCTGCGCCGACCAGTTGATGAAGTTCTTGGCGTCCGAGGGCGTCGCGGTGACGTTGCCGCCCGCCGCCGAGTTGGCGAGGTTGTCGCCCAACGCGGCGTAGGCGAGCTTGCCGGCCGAGAGGGCGGAGGTCTTGTAGCTGACCCCGACGTACCCGATGCCGCCGGTCAGGTTGTTGAGCTTGTTGATGATCCCGACGTTGCCGTTACCGGACTGGAAGCCGTTCGCCGGGGCGATGGTCTGGAACGCCTTGGTGGAGTTGCCGTACAGCCAGCCCTTGTAGGCGATGTCGCAGTAGGCGGAGAAGATGTACGTGTCTCCGCTGGAGTCCGACCGTACCACGGGTACGATGGTCGTGGCCGGCAGGGTGACGCCCGGGTTGGCCTCCTGGATGAGCGGGGCGTTCCAGCTCGTGATGGTCCCGTCGTAGATCTCCGCGAGCATCGTTCCGTTGAGGTTGAGGTGGTGGCCGACGAAGCTCGACCCCAGGTTGTACATGACCAACTGGGAGGAGATCGCCACCGGGACGTCCACGACCCCGAGGTTGTTCGCGGTGTAAGCGTCCGAGGCGCCGATGTCGATGGTCCCGGCTTCGGATTCGCTCTGGCCCGTTCCGCTGCCGCCACCGGCCGGGCTGAGCGTGACGTGCGAGTTTACATGGCTCGTGTACGCGGGTCCCCAGATGTCCATCATCGGCTCGAGGAGGGTCGATCCCGCCTCAGTGATGTCGATCGTCGTGGCACTCGTCTTCGTCAGGTACGCCCCGAGGACGTACCCCCCGCCCAACCCGACCGCGAGCAACACGACCGCGATCCCGATCGTCACCCCGGTACTGAACTGGCGTCCGCGCTTTCGCATCGGCGACGCCGTCTGGTCCGTCGAGGACATTCCCCCGGCTGGGGGCGTTGCCGCCCCGCCCGTATTCTGCGCACTCATCCGTCCTTCTCCACCTCTTCGTGCTTTCCGGAAGGTCCCAC
>DASPQC010000026.1:0-15121 GCA_035625165.1 Thermoplasmata archaeon
GAACCGTCCGGTCCGCAAGAGCGCCTCGTCGACGATGTCCGGGCGGTTTGTCGCCGCGATGACGAGGACCCGCTCGAGCGACTCAAGACCATCGATCGATGTGAGGAGCTGGTTGACGATCCGCTCGGTCACCCCGCTCGAGGTCTGGAGCCCGCGCCGCGGCGCGATGGAGTCGATCTCGTCGATGAAGACGATCGAGGGGGAGGCCTGGCGGGCCTTCTTGAAGATCATCCGGATCGCCTTCTCGCTCTCCCCGACCCACTTGCTCATCACCTCGGGTCCCTTCACCGAGATGAAGTTCGCCTGGCTCTCGGTCGCGGCGGCCTTCGCGAGCAGCGTCTTCCCGACCCCCGGGGGCCCGTAGAGCAGGATCCCGCGCGGCGGCTCGATGCCGATGTGCCGGTAGACCTGAGGGTTCTTGAACGGCAGCTCGACCGACTCCTCGAGGATACGGCGCACCCGCTCGACCCCGCCGACCTCCTCCCAGTGAGTGGTCGGGACCTCGACCGCTACGTCCCGCAGGCTGGACGGCTCGATCTGCTTCAGCGCCTCGCGGAAGTCGTGCTCGGTGACCTTCATCCGCTCGAGCAGCGAGATCGGGATCGGCTGGTCGAAGTCGATCTCGGGAAGGTAACGGCGCAGCGCCCGCATCGCCGCCTCGCGCGCGAGCGAAGAGAGGTCGGCGCCGACGAACCCATGGCTCTGGGCGGCGAGGACCCGGAGGATCCGGTCGCGGTCCTTCTCAGAACCCTCGATGGGCATGCCGCGGGTGTGGATCTGCAGGATCTCGAGCCGCCCGTCTAGGGTCGGGACCCCGATCTCGATCTCCCGGTCGAAGCGGCCCGGGCGGCGGAGCGCGGGGTCGATCGCCTCCTCGCGGTTCGTCGCGGCGATCACGATGACGTTGCCGCGGCCCGAGAGGCCGTCCATCAGCGTGAGCAGCTGGGCCACGACCCGACGCTCCACCTCGCCGACGACCTCGTCCCGACGCGGCGCGATCGAATCGAGCTCGTCGATGAAGATCACGCTCGGGGCGTTCTTCTCCGCCTCCTCGAACTTCTCGCGGAGCTCCTTCTCGCTCTCGCCGTAGTACTTCGAGATGATCTCGGGGCCCTGGATCCCGATGAAGTGGGCGCCCGCCTCGTTCGCCACCGCCTTGGCAATCAGCGTCTTCCCCGTGCCGGGCGGCCCGTAGAGCAGCACCCCCTTCGGCGGAGAGATGGCGAGGCGGTCGAACAGCTCCGGGTGCTTGAGCGGCAGCTCGATCATCTCGCGGACCCGTCCGAGCTTCTCCTTGAGCCCCCCGATGTCCTCGTAGGAGACTCGAGGGGCGGCCACCTCGGTCTCGCTGACCGTCTCCTCTTTGATCGTGATCAGGGTGGACGGGGCGACCTGTACGATCCCCTTCGGCTGGGTCGAAACGACCATGAACGGGAGCGAGCCGCCCATGAGGAACACCCCGGGGATGACGAAGACGTCCCCGCGGACGAACGGGCGGCGGGTGAGCGCCTTCGCGACGAAGCTCTCGAGCCCCGGCCCGAGGTCCATCCGCGCGGACCCCGCGTAGATCGGCGCGATCGTGATCGCGTCCGCGTTGGGACAGTCGACCCGCTGGACCGAGACCCGGTCGCCGATGCTCACGCCGGCGTTGCGGCGGACCACGGCCTCGATCCGGACGAGCGACTTGCCCTCATCGTCCGGCTGGGCGCGGCTCACGATGGCGGGGGTCGCCTTGCGGCCGCGGATCTCGACGATGTCGCCGAGCCCGACCTTGAGGCGCTGACGCGTCTGGACGTCCAGACGTGCCGTTCCAAGGCCGATGTCCTGCTGGAATGCCTCCGCGACCCGGAGCGGGACCGCCTCGACCATCCGCGGCATTTGGACCCCGGAGCGCCGTAAAAGGATTGTCCTACTGAGGGCCTCCGGCCCACCTCCCGGCCGGTCCGCAAGCGGACGACGCGGCCCCGTTCCGCGAGGGTCCTACCGGACGTCAGGCCCCGCTCCCGGGTGATGGTCGGAGGGAAGTTGTCGCTGGCCTGGCGCGAGGGCCGCCCGGGCGAGGTCCGGGGGCGCGAGGCCCAGGGTTTCGGCGAACGCGCGTACCGTCCCAGGCCCGAACCCGAGGAAGTGGTTGTTGGCGTAGGCGAACACCAACCCCGAGTCCCTCCCCTCCTCCTCGAAACGCCGTCGCATGTCCGTGAACTCGGGACCCGGGTCTCGCTGAATTCGGTCGAACTTGGTGAGCTGGCGATCGCCGACGAACCGCGCGTAGAGGAAGTCCGAAGTCACCCACGGAGGGGGACGGGTCTCCGGTACCACCGACCAGACGAGCGCCGCCGAACGGTCCTCGAGGAGCCGTCGAGTGTCTGCCGTCCACCACGAACTGTCGCGGAGCTCGACCGCGAGCGGTAGCGAGCGAGGGACGCCTTGAAGGAGCCCCGCGAGGCGAGTCTCGTCCCGTGGGGCACGAAACGAGGGAGGGAACTGGAGCACGAGCGCGGCGAGCTTTCCTCGGTCGACAAGCGGCCGGAGGCTCGCAAGGAAGCCCTCCAAGACCTCCGAACCCCGCGCGGAATCGCGTTCGTGCGTCACCTCCCGCGGGACCTTCAGCGCGAAACGGAATTCCGGCGGGGTGCGGTCGGCCCACCGGCGGACGAGGAACGGCGACGGGGCGCGGTAGAAGGTCGAGTCGACCTCGACCGTCCGGAACACCTGGGCGTAGAGCGAGAGGAAATCACCGGGGGGTGTCCCGGGCGGGTAGAACGGGCCTACCCAGTCGTCGTAGGCCCATCCCGAGCAACCGAGCCAGTAGCGGGACATCATCCTCCCCCAGCCCGCCCGGACTATGGAGCTTCCGGCGGCTATGGAGGCGGACACGCGAGAGGAACGGAACCGAGATATCGTGGCCTCGCGGTGGGAGGCATGTGTCCCGGATAGGCCCGCCCTCCTCCGTTCTCGGCCGCCTGCTGGAGGCGGCCGGCTATCATGTCGAGACGCGCCCCGAGGCGACGGTCGCGGTACGCCACCGCGACCACCGGGCGGTGCTGATCGTCAGCTCGAGCCGGTCCCCGGCATCGCTCGAGCCGCTGTTCCCGGTCGACGCGGTCCATCGCACGCTCGTCTACGACGATGACCCCGGACCGGTCGCCCGGGCCCTGGCGGCGGACCGCGGGATGGAGGTCCTGGACCCGTCCACACTGGGCTCGGCGCTGGGCGAGATCCTGCTGCCGGCCCCGGCGGAATCGCCGACCCCGGGGGCCGAGCCGCTTCCACCCCTCGAGCGGCCGCTCGCGATCGCCCCCGAGGGTCAACGGACCGTCCGTCCCAGGATCGGACGCGCCGAGGCCGAAGCGCTCGCCGGCGTGGAGGGGCCCCGTTACCACCTGCGGCTCGTGCCGTTCTTGGTCGCTGCCTACCGGGTCCGGCCCGCCTCCGCCCACGGCGGAGTGGGCCCCGTCGTCCGTCAGCTGGTCGCGGTCAACGCGGTCAGCCACCGGGCCGAGGTGTGGGACGACGGCGAGCGGGAGCTGGTGGCGGCGCTCGACGAGCCGTGCCAGGAACTGCCCTCTCAGCTGACGGTGTCGCAGGCCGTGCCCATCGCCCTTGAGGCGATTCGTGCCCGTCACACGGTGCACGTCGACCACACCGAACAGCACGGCGGGGCCCTCGTCATCGAGACCCGACGGATCTCGCCCTCCGCCGACGACATCCGACTCGGGCCGTTCTCGCTCCTCTACGTTCCTTACTGGTACGTCGAGGGTACCGAGGGGCGGGTCGTGCTGGACGCCGTCACCGGCCGGCGGATCGCCGGTCCGACCGACTGAGCTCGGAGGAGCGCCGCAGTCTCAAATACGCCTACCCGGTCGGTGGGGCCGTGATCCTCGACCAGTTCCGCGTCGGTCCCTACCTCAACTTCACCTACCTCGTGGCCGAGGCGGACGGAGGTGACGCGGTCGTCATCGACCCCTCCTTCGGCATCGAGCCGGTGCTCGAGGCGATCGACGGCCGGGGGGTGAAGGTGCGCTACATCCTCAACACGCACAGTCACCAGGACCACATCGCCGGAAACCGCGAAGTGCGGGAGCGGACCGGGGCGAAGGTGGTCGCGCACCGGGTCGCGCCGCTCCATCAGGACGTGTCGGTGGAGGACGGCGACGCGATCTCGGCGGGTCGACTCAAGTTCGAGGTCGTCCACACGCCCGGGCACACGAAGGATAGCGTGCTCTACATCTTCGAGGGCCACGTGGCCACGGGCGACACCCTCTTCATCGGAGAGTGCGGTCGGACCGACCTTCCCGGCGGCGACCCGGCGGAGATGTACGACAGCCTCCAGCGTCGGGTGGTGGCGTTGGACGACGGCCTCGTGGTCTTGCCCGGGCACGACTACGGTGTGACCCCGACCTCGACCATCGGTCGGGAGAAGCAGGAGAACTACACGCTGAAGCCCCGGACGCGAGAGGAGTTCGTCCGATTCCTCAAGGAGTGACGGTCGATGTCGCCCTTGCCGCCGCCGGAGGAGCGGACGCTCCGCGCCGTGGGGGCCCGGCGCCGGTCCCCGGGGGTTCCTTCGCCCACCGAAGTGGTGGCTGCCCTCCGCCAGCTGGGGGCGGAGTCCCCGGCACTGGTCGCCGTGTTCGACGCGGGAGCGGTCGCGGGGGAACGGCATCTCCTCTCCGCCTGGGCCCATCTCGGCCGAGCGAGGTCGCGGGGCGAGTCGCGACTCCGGGACCGCGGCGCGGAGTTCGCGCTCTACGTCGCAGGGGACGACCAACTCCCGCGGGCCCTCCAGAAGGTGGGCGTGCGCGCCGACACTGAGCAGTTTGTCCTGGTCACCGAGAAGCCTCTCGACCCCACCGAACTCCTCGGCCGGTTCGGCCTCGAACTCGACCCCGCGGCCTACCCCCGGGCCCTGGACGAGAAGGTCCTCGACCGCCTCGGGATCTCGGTCGAGGAGCGGTCCGCAGTCCCCCGCTCCGGCTGGGAAGGGCTGGTGCTCGAGCGGGTGGCCCTGGTCGACCTCACCGCGCCGGCCGGCCGGGGGTCGACCGCAAAAACTTAACCACCGGGAAGGGTCGGCGCCGCCGCTCGTGGGCGTCCTGTGCAGGTGTAATCTAGTGGTAGGATGTCAGCCCTCCAAGCTGACTACCCGGGTTCGAAACGGGGGACGAGACCCGCCCCCTGCGGAGCTCCCGGCACCTGCATCGCGCGCCCGCGAGCCCGGAGAGCTTATTCGAGTCCGGACCGGTTGAGAGTCTCGCGCTGAGGTAGCCTAGTCCGGTAAGGCGCCAGCCTTGAAAGCTGGTGGCGGTCTCGCCGCGGGAGTTCAAATCTCCCCCTCAGCGTTCTCCCTCCACCGGCGGGTCCGGCGACCCGGGTCGCAACGGCCGGGCCGGAACTATCCGAGGCCCGGGCGTGTCTATCGGGGCTCGACCGGAAGGGAGCGGCGGGGGCGCCCATGGAGGCGGGCGACCTCGGCCCTGGGCGGAGGCGGCGGCGGGCTCATCCGCGCGACGGTCTCCGGCTCGACGCAGCGGTTGATCGTGACCTCGTTCACGATGACGAGCATCTCCATCATCATCGAGAGGTTCCACGCGATCCGCTGGGCCGACATCGCGAGCCGCCGGTGGGGAACGCGAAGACCGGCGAGCCGTTCGAGGAGCCGCGGGTCGAGCGCCATCGCTTTCCCGAGGTCGTCCAGCGTGTTGTTCGCTCCGCGGGAGGAAAGCCCGGAGAACGACTGCATCGTGCGATTGAGGAGGTTCTCCACCTCGAGGACCCGGCCGGCGAGCTCCTTCCGCACCGAGGCCGGGAGCTGATGAAGTCCCCCCGACCCTTTGTTGAGCTCCTGTCCTACCCCAAAGATCAGGTCCCCGATGACCTCGATCACCTTCGCCACCAGTCGATAGCCGAGCTGGTAGTGATGGCTGTCGAGGTTCACCCGGTGGGCCAGCGCGGGGCTGTCGGAGGAGAGCAGCAGCTGACGGGCCATCAGGAAGTAGAGTCGGTCGACCTCCTCTTCCATCGATTCGAGGAACTCGGCCGAGGGCGGTTCCACCTCCGTGAGCGCCTGGCGGCAGACCTCGAGCTCGTTCTCGAGGATTCGGACGACCCGGTGGAGGAGACGAGGTAGCTCGTAGCGGGCCGGGTCGACGAAGTTCTGGACCTCGAGCTCGGCTCCGGTGTCCTCGACCACGGTCATCCCGAGGATCCGGTCGGCCGTCCGGTGGACGACCGCCCGCTGGGCGGACGAAAGGCCTCGCCGGGCCGTCAAGTGGACGCGGTCCTGACCGGTGATGTAGCTTCCTACGAGAAGGCGGCCGATGAGCTCGGGAGGCGCCCCGCCGGCATCGATCCGGAGGACATTCTGGGCCCGCTCCTCCGTGCCATTTCCCGCGAGATTGACGAGCCCGGGCTCGTTCGGAGGGACGAGCCGGGCCGTGGAGGGCGGTTGACCGTGGGCGGGCGGGGTCCCGGGAACGGCCTTCCCCTCCGCCAGCGGGTGGGCGGCGCGCTGGGATTCGACCCGGCGGAGAAGCCGGCGCAACCGCTCCGCACGAAACGGCGGGCGGATCTGGGCGAGCCCTCCGGCCTTCTCTACGGGAACGGACGGCTCGAGGGAGGAAGGTCCGAAGATGGCGACGAAGGGGATGGCCGGGTGCCGGCTTCGCACCAGGCTCAGCAACCTCAACCCGTCGGTCCGGGCGGTCTTGAGCTCGGAGAGGACGAGGTCGAACTCCTCAATCTCCAGGCGGTGAACGGCGGAGTCCGTCGAGTCCGCCACTTCCGCGGTATGCCCGAGCTGGGCCAGCCGCTTCGCAAGCGCATGCCGGGTCTTTGGGTCGTCTTCGGCCACTAGGACCTTCATGATCTTCTCCTTCCGGCTACGGCCCCTGCCGTCCGCCGTCCCCTCGAACCGAGGGGTCGTCGGAGGTCTTGGGGCCTACTCGCCGCAGGAACCGGAATCCCGCGGTAGGCCAAGTCTCCATCGCCGCATCCAGGGCCCGCGCGTCGATGACCGTGACTTCGGTCGTCTCGAGCGCACGGCCGTCGTACTGCCAACGGGAACCGTCCACCGTCGAAGGGGGCCCGAGAGCCTCCCCCGGTCCGACCGTCCCGACCTGAGTGGGGTGAGCACCAGGGTCGGTCAGCTCGAGGGCCACGCGCCCCTTCGTCACGAGGAAGAAACGGTCGGCCGCCTCTCCCTGGCGGAACAGCCGATTCCCCGGGTCGTAGGTCACTTCGACGGAGGCGCGGCCCAGGGCCTCGAGGAACCTGCGGTCCAATCCCTTGAGCTGGGGATGGCCGGAGAACTCCTTCGAGGGAGCCGCGAGGGGCTCCGAGTTCGTGACCACTCCGTACCAGACTTCGTTTACTACGGTCATTGATCGCCTTCCGCGGGTCGATTTGTCCCTCGTTTGCTCCAGGCTCCGCGACCGGCCGCGGAAAGGTCGGAGGGGCCTTGCGGCCCCTCCAGCCGAAACGGTTGGTCGCGGCTGTTTCCTGTCGTTTTCCCTACGGTGGGGTCGCCAGGTGCGCGGGCAGCGTGGTGTCCAGGAAGTAGAGCGCCGCGAAGGCCGCGAGCCCCATCACCACGATGAACGCCAGCGTCGAGAGGGTCACCCAGATCGGGAGGCGGAACGGCAGGCGGATCGCCCTCGAGGTGTCCGGCTTTCCGTCGGTGCTCATCGGCACGATCGGCTGGGCCGCTCGCGCCGAGCTCTGGATCGAGAGCGAGCGCCGGACCTGCGTCTTCCAGGCGAACGCGAACGCCGTGCCGTCCGGGTGGGCCGCGAAGTGGTCCGTCATCACCGTCACCGGGAAGGCGAGGATGCCCGCCAGACCGAACGCCCCGAACAGGAGGAACGTGTCGAACGGTTCCTTGGTCAATCCCAGCTGCCAGCCGTTCCATCCGTAGGCGATAGTGATCCCGCCCGCGACCAGCGCAAACAGCCCCGCGTACTGGAGCTTCAGCGAGAAGCCCATCGAGACGGCCAGCGCGACGAGGGTCAGGCCGAAGAGGGTGTAGACGTCGTTGAAGTAGATGTTGTAGGCGAGGAGGTAGGGACCGGGGTACTGCCAAACCAGTTCTCCCCATACCGCGAGGATAGTCGTCACGGCGCCCAGCATGCCGATCGGGGCCGCAGCACCCTTCAGCGCGCTGCGGAAGGCAGCCGCATCGTTGCGGCGCATCGCGAGGTAGGCGATCGCGCCGACGTACCCGACCAGGGCCGCCGCCATCAGGAGGAGCCCCTCTTGGAGCGCAAGGAAATCGATGAACGCCATGTTCAGGCCTCCCGGGTCTCCTTGACCCACGACTCTCCGCGTTCCCGCCGCTCCATCCTTCGGAGTCTCAGCGGGGTCCGCACCTTTCGGCGCCAGTCGGCTCGCTCGAATCCTTGTCCCATTCGTCCTATCCGCATCGGCTGCCTCTGGCGGGAGAATAGGGAGCCTAGGTCATCCCGACGCCCTCTCTGCCGTAAGGAGAGTATGGAGATGGAGGATAGGTCGGCGTAGACCGCCCTCGGGCCGGCCCGGACCATTAATGGGGGTGAATAGATACCCGGTCGATGGCCGGCGGAAAGCCCAAGACCGACGGGGAGGAAAAACCGTCGGGCCTGACCCGGCGGGTCCAGCGGACGGGCTCCTCCTCGCTATCGGTCACCCTGCCGAAGTCCTGGACCGATGCGATGCATCTCGAGACCGGCGACGTCGTCAAGTTCCGGGACGTGGGGGAGGGACGGCTCGAGATCAGCCCCGCGAACCTCGAGGTCCCGGCCGAGCGCCAGCAGCGGCTCCTTCGGATCGACGCCTCCGACACCCCCCCGAACCTTCTGGCCCGGCTGCTGATCGGAGGCTACGTCACCGGTCAGGACCAGATCGTGCTGACCTCGCGCGGTCCGCTCACTCCGGCGCAGCACCGGGAGATCCGGCGAACGGTCGAGCACGTGCTCGGGATGTCGATCGTGGCCCAGGAAGCGACGACCGTCGAGATCCAGAACTTCGTCGACCCCGGTCGCTACCCGCTGCCGCGACTGTTGAACCAGGTCGTCCGCGTCCTGCGCGCCGAGCTCGAGGTCTGCCGCAGCGTCCTGCGGGGTGGGGACCGGGCCACGCTCCAGCAGCTTCCCGTCTGGGAGGATGAGATCGATCGGTTCTACCTACTGATGGTGCGCCAGCTCCTCCTCTCCTCGGACGATTTCCACGTGGCGCGCGAGATCGGGGTCGAGAGCCACCACTACCAGATCGGCTACCGCCTGCTCGTCAAGGTCCTCGAGATGACCGCGGACCTGGTCGCGGGTGTGGGGCGTGAGCTCAGCGAGAGCCCGGGAGGGTTCGCCCGGCTGAAGAAGCCGGTGCTGGACGAGCTCGTCACCCTGCTGACCCGGTTCGACGGGTTCCTCGAGCAGTCGATGGCCGCCTTCGCGAACCTCTCGGTCGTCGACGCCAACGCGGCGCTGAACGAGATCGACGCCGCGCTCCCCACCGAGAGCGGGCTCGGAGACTCCCTGGCGCGGCGTATCACCGACCGGCACGTCGCGGTCGCCGCCCAGCGGATCGTCTCGAACCTCCTCATGGCCACGGAGATGATGGTCATCGTCAACGAGATCACGATCAACCGAAGCGTGGAGCCAGAGACGGTGGCTCGCACCCGCCGCGAGGTCGGGATGCATTCGGGCGGACCGTCGGGCACGACCAACCTCGGTGTCCGACCGAGCGACGGTCGCCGCCACTCCGGGCTCCTTGAGGAACACGAGCAGCACGCGCCGCGAACACGGCATCCCGGCACCTGACCTGCGGCGCGGGCTGCGGCCATCCCCGATGAACGGGGGTGTCGCGGCACCTCCCTCATCGATTATATGCCGTGTCAAGCTCCGAGGCGCGTCCGATGCCCGACGCGTCCGCCACCACACCCCTCCTGGAGCAGTACGAAGCGGTCAAGTCACGGTACCCGGGCCACCTCGTCCTGTTCCGCGTGGGCGACTTCTTCGAGACGTTCGGGGACGATGCCCGGCTCCTCTCCCGCGAGCTCGACGTCGTGCTGACCGCCCGCGCCCCGGACACCCGGGGCGAGCGGACGCCGATGGCCGGCGTTCCGTTCCATGCGGTCGACACCTATCTGGGGCGCCTCGTCCAGCGGGGGTTCAAGGTCGCGCTCTGCGACCAGGTCGAGGACGCGCGGTTCGCGAAGGGGCTCGTGCGCCGGGAGGTGACCCGGGTCGTCACCCCCGGCACCGTGGTCGAGGATCGGATCCTGGGAGGACCGGACCACAGTTTCCTGGTCGCGGCCGCCCTCCGTTCGGACGGTGCCGGTTCCTACTCGGCCGTCGACGTCACGACCGGCGAATGGTTCCACGGCGAGTCGGACGGGGTCGGGGTGGACGGACTGATCTCGGTGCTCGCCCCATTCCAGCCGCGCGAGGTCCTCTGGACGGCGGTCTCCCCCGAGGAGAAGGCGCTCCTCCCGGCCGCCCTGCGCCGGGAATTCCCCCGGGCGCGGCTCGAGGAGGCCCCTTCACCGCTCGCCGAAGCCGAGCTCCCGCCGGGTCTCGTCGCCTCGGCCGCCGGGTCGTTGGGCGAGGTGGACCGACGGCTCGCCGCCTACCTCAAGGTCACTCAGCCCCGTCTCTTGCCTCACCTCTCGTTCGCTGAGCGGGGAACGGGGGGGCGTCGTCTCGTGCTGGACGCGAAGACGCTCCGCCACCTCGAGATCAGCCGCCCGATGAACCCGGACGACCCGAAGGGAACGACCCTCCTGGACATCTGGGACGAGACCGTCACCGCGTCGGGGAGGCGGACGCTCGCCTTCTGGCTCACCGGCCCACTCGCGGACCCGGGAGCGATCAACGCTCGCCTGGACGCGGTCGCCGCGCTCATCGCTCAAGGGGCCGCGCTGGACGAGCTGCGGGGCCACCTTCACGGCGTCGCGGACCTGGCCCGTATCGCATCGAGGGTCGCCGGTCGTCGCGTCCGTCCTCCCGAGCTCGGGGCGCTCCGAACGGGCCTCGACCGGCTCCATGAGGTGGTCGAGCCGCTCCGCGGGGCGTCGTTCCCTGCCGTGCTCGCCGAAGTGCTGGAGCGGCTCGCGCCCCCCATCGCGCTTCGGGAACTCCTACAGAAGTCGCTCGCGGACGAGCTCCCGGCGACCGAGGAGGAGGGCAACGTCTTCCGGCTGGGGCACGCGCCCGAGGTCGACCGCTGGCGGAGCGAGGAACGGCTCGCCCTCGCCGCCCTAGAAGAGCTCGAGCGGCGCGAGCAGGCGGCGACCGGCATCCGCACGCTCAAGGTCGGCTACAATCAGGTCTTCGGATACTACTTCGAGGTCACCCGCCCGAACCTGTCGCGGGTCCCCGCGCACTTCCGACGACGCCAGACGGTCGCCCAGGCCGAGCGGTTCACGTCCGACGCTCTCGAGGAGGTCGAGCAAACGGTGCTCGAGGCGCGCGAGGCGATCCGCAGCGCCGAGGGGGCCCGCTGGGAGGGCTTCCTGTCGGACCTCGACGCTCACGTCGGCGAGGTCCACCGCCTCGCACGGGCTCTCGGGGAGCTGGACGCGCTCGCCACCTTCGCCCACCTCGCGCAGGCCCGAGGTTACGTTCGGCCGACGGTCGACGGAAGTACCGCGCTCGTCGCCCGCGACCTCCGCCATCCGACCCTGGGCCAGGAGCTCGGCGAGTCGTACGTCCCCAACGACGTGGAGCTGGACGCCGCGACCGACCGCCTCCTGGTGCTCACCGGCCCCAACATGTCCGGGAAATCGACCTACATGCGGTCGGTGGGGCTCCTCGTGGTGCTCGCGCAGGCGGGCTCGTTCGTGCCCGCCCGGTTCGCGCGGGTGGGGACCGTGACGAAGCTGTTCACGCGGATGGGTTTCACCGACCAGATCGGTCGGGGGAAGTCGAGCTTCATGGTCGAGATGAGCGAGGTCGCCGACATCCTCCGGTCGGCGGACGAGCGCTCGCTCGTCCTCCTGGACGAGGTCGGCCGTGGGACGAGCACCTTTGACGGGCTCGCGATCGCGTGGGCGACCCTGCGGTACCTTCACGACGTGACGCGGGCGCGCACGATGCTCGCGACACACTACCACCACCTGACCGACCTCGTCAGCGGGCTCCCGGCCGCGCGCAACGCGCACTTCGCGGTAAAGGAGGGCGCCGGTGGGGTCGTATTCCTGCACCGGCTCGTCCCGGGGAGCACCGACCGGAGCTACGGCGTGCACGTCGCGCGGCTCGCGGGACTCCCCGACACCGTCCTCAAGGAAGCGGAGCGGCTGCTCCGCCGGCTCGAGGCGGAGGGGGTCGGCCTCACGACCTCCTCGAGCAAGCCGCGACGGTCGCCGCGGTACACCCAGGCGGTGCTCCTCGCCGACGGCTCCGCCGACCGCTTGATCGAAGAGTTGCGGCAGGTCGACCCGGGCCACCTCACCCCGGAGCAGGCCCACGCGAAGCTCTCCGAGCTCCAACGACGCGCGGGGTCGAAGACGGAGGAGCGCCCGTGAGCGCGGGAGGGGTCCCCACCCGGCGACCGATCCGGCGGTTGGCTCCGGCGACGGTCGAGCGGATCGCGGCCGGCGAGGTGGTCGAGCGACCCGCCTCGGTCGTGAAGGAGCTCCTCGAGAACTCGCTGGACGCGGGGGCGGCCCACGTCACGGTTCGTGTCGAAAACGGGGGCCTCGACCGCATCGAGCTCGCGGATGACGGTTCCGGGATTCCCCCGGAGGAGCTCGAGCTGGCGGTCGAGCGCCACGCGACCAACAAGCTCGACCCGGAGGGGCCGGTCGAGCGGATCTCCTCGCTCGGCTTCCGCGGGGAGGCGCTCGCCTCGGTCGGCACGGTATCTCGCCTGCGGCTCCTCTCCCGGGCACCGGGCCAGGACGCGGCGTCGGGCCTGTCGGTCGTGGGCGGAGCGGTGGTCGGTCGGTTCGAGGCGCCCCGCGCCCCCGGGACGACGGTCGAGGTCGAGAGCCTCTTCTTCAACACCCCGGCGCGCCTCAAGTTCCTCAAGAGTCCGGCCGCCGAGCTGGTCGAGCTCCTCCAGGCGGTCGAGCGGACGTACCTCGCGCGCCCGGCCACGACCTACCGCGTTGAGTCGGAGGGCCGCGAGGTCGCGAACTACCCGGCTACGCACGTCCTCAAAGACGCGGCGGCTCGCGTTCTGGGCCCGGAGCTCCTGCATGCTTTTGCCTCCGTTACCGGCGAGCTACCGGGGGGCCGGGTCTACGGGGTGGTCGGACTCCCGTCCGTCTCGTCGAGCTCGACCCGAGGTACCTTCCTCGCGGTGAACGGGCGTCCGGTCGTCTCCCGGGTGCTCGCCCAGGCGGTCCGCAACGCGTTCGAGGACCGCCTCCCGAAGAGTCGGTTCCCCCTCGCGGTCCTTCACCTAGAGGTGGCGGACGACCGGGTCGACGTGAACGTGCACCCGACCAAACGAGAGGTGCGATTCGTCCGGGAGCGCGAGGTCGCGGACGCCCTTCGCCTTCGGGTCCGGGAAGCGATCCTCTCGGCGCCCGCCGTGGCAGAGGCTCCGGGGACCAGGCTGGTCCCCGCGGTCCCCCTCGATGCGGCCCCCGCGGTCTCCAGGGAGATCCCACCCGAAGAGGTCCTCGCCGGCCCCCTCCAACGAACGCTGGACGAACCGGGGGCCCCTTTGCCGCGCACCTCGGTCCCAACGGCCGGCACCCACCCGCGCCTCGACCTCTTGGGATGCCTCGATGCCCTCTACTGGGTGGCGGCCACCGACGACGGTATCGTACTCATCGACCAGCACGCCGCGAGCGAACGAATTCTTTACGAAGCGCTCCGGAGGGAGGGCGTCCTCGGGCGACAGGCGCTGGTCGACCCCGTGGTCCTCGAGCTCTCCGGGGTCCAGCGCGCCACCCTCCTCGAGCACGACCGAGAGGTGCGGGCGGCCGGATTCGAGGTCGAGGCGTTCGGTCCGGCGACCCACCGCGTCCTCGCGGTCCCGTCCTACCGGGGCCGCCGGGCTCCAGCCGAGGCGCTGCTCGCGCTGCTCGGGGAGCTGGCGGGCGGGCTCCGTCCGACCGTGCCGGACGGCCTCGAAGAGCGACGGGCGGCGACCATAGCTTGCCACGCGGCGATCCGGGCGGGGGACCCCGTCGCACGGGACGAGATGGTGCGGCTGATGGAGGCGCTCTACGCGCTCCCCGAGAGCGCCTACGCCTGTCCGCACGGGCGGCCGATTCTGGTCCGCCTCTCCCGCGCCCGCCTCGACCGATGGTTTCTGAGGAGCGGAGCGTGAACCCGAGCCCTCCGAAGGCGCGACCCCGTCTCCGCGAGCCCGAGGTCGTGGCCGTGGCGGCCCGCCACCTGGAATCGTCCGGCTACCGGGTCTACGTCGATGTCGACGGCACCGATTATTTCGACCTCGTCGCACGGAAGGGGACCGAGGTGGGGCTGGTGGAAGCGAAGGTCGGCGACCGGAAGTCCGTCCTCGCCCAGGCCTTGAAGCGCCGAGTGTGGGGGAGCTGGAGCGCGGTCGTGCTCGCTTCCCGCATCTCGGCCGAGCGACTCGCCGCCGCGACGGCGTGCGGCCGGGCCGCCCCGCTCGGTGTGTGGACGGTCGAGGGGGACCGGGTCCAAGTGGTGCGCCCGGCCCGGGACTGGGTCGCTCCCGGTGGCGACGACCCCTACCGCGCTCTCCGTGAGCGCTTCCTCCTCGTGCTCGACCAGGTCGACCGGGGGGAGCTGCCCGCCGGAATCCCGTGGGACGGTCTCCCGGGGGAGATCCGCCGGGCTTCGGGTGGGCGCGGGTTCGCCGAATGGCGGCTCGACGAGCCGGCCGCCGAGTCGGACTGATTCACGCCGTTCCCCGGCGCCCCACCTTCTCGACTTCGGCCGCGACCGCGTTCGGGCTGTACAGCGCCACGTACGTGCGGGCCCGTTCTGCAAGGCTGCGGCGTAACTCCGGGTCCGCGACCAGTTCGGCGAGCGCGGAGGCAAGGTCCCCGGGGTCGTCCGACTCCACGCGGCGCAGGGTGCCCGAAGGGTCGAGAGGGAGCTCGACTTCGGGAAGGACGATCGAGGCGACCCCGGCCCGCTGCGCGAGCACGACGCCCGGGTCGAACCCCGGCACCCGGGGAGCGAAGAGGGCGACGTCGGAGGCG
>DASPQC010000027.1:0-7240 GCA_035625165.1 Thermoplasmata archaeon
CTGGGCGAGGAGCGTGGCGACCGACTGCCCCGCTAACGTTGGAAGGCCCGAGTTCGTTTCACCGGTTCCTAAAGCACTTCCTTGAGAGACGTACCCCCACTGGAATTCGAGCGCGCTTCCTATGTAGATGGCCCATTGAACATAAATCGGTTTATTCAGCCCTAAGGCGTTGACGGCCGACTGGTAGACAGGGTTCGGACAGAGTTCGTTGGGATGCCCTGGGCAGACAATCGTCGTCGTGCAAGGCGAGACCTTGCCGCTGGGATGGTAGAACGAGCACGTGCGCGCTGTGGTCGGTAGAGCACTGATCAGGACGAAAAGGACGGTCATGACCCCGATCACGACCGGGAAGACCAATACGACGCGGCGTACAACGTACACCCACATCTGCATAACGTGCTTCCGTCCTGATTTCAGACCGATGGAATACCCCCGACCCATCCCGATGGTGGTATTTATCCTTCGCTCAAAAGTCAGGATAGGCGGTCTTCGCACGTCAGTGCGGACGATCCCGGATCGGAGTTCGACGCGTGCTCCTAGAAGGGTACCCGGAGGACGTCGGTCCCTCTGGATGAGGCCGCTCGAGTCGGTTCGGAGGTCGGTCTCATCGGAGCTCCCTTGCCATTCGAAGGGAGTGCTCGGAGTTCCGCGGGACAGCCTGTCAGAGCAATTCGAGCTGGCCCGTCAGGGGGTCGATCCGAAGGTCGGGGGCCGGTCCGAGACCGAGGCAGGTCCGCGTCCCCGGGGGGACCTCAGTGAACCCTGCGTCTTCCACCCACGCCGTCGCGATCCCTTGGGCCCGAGCCGCGCGCTCCAGCGCCTCCAGCTCCACGAGTGTGGGGACGACCAGGGCGATCTTCCGCTGGCCTTGATCGAGCCAGATCTCGAGTCCCTCCGGGTCCCTCTTCTCAGCCAAGCGGACGAGCATCACCGCGGCGTGCGCGGCCTGCACCGCGGCCTTGCCGGCCGTGAGTCGCAGCTCGCCTCGGAGGACGAAGACCATCTTGGTCTCCCGGTCCATGCGCCCGCCCGGTCTACGAGACATACTCTTCCTCCCGACCCCGTCGCAGTGCTTCCCGTTCAGCCTTGACCGAGTCTAGCTCCGCCGAGAGCCGGGCCTTGTCGGCCGGGGTGCCCGCGGCCACCCGGAGCGCGTGCTCGAGCCGTCGTTCGTCCCGCCCAAGACGCTCGAGCTCGCGAGAAAGCTCCCACGCTCCCTCCTCGCCCACGGGCGTCGAGGGCGCGGCGACGGCGGGCGGAGTTCGCGCCCACGCTCCTCGAACGAACGACGCGAGGAGCGCCACCCCCGCCACCGCCGCGAGCGCCGCTTCGAGCAGCGGGTCCGACCACGCCGCCGAGAACCCGCCGGGAGCCAGATCGAGCAGCCCGAACCCGACGACGACCGTGAGGCCGATGCTCGTCACGAACGAAAGGGTGACGACCTCGACGAGTCGGCGCCCGGCGTTCCGGCCCCGGACCCGCCAGTCGGGGAAGATCGCCTTCGTGAGCGCATATCCCGGGACGAAGAACAGCAGGAGCGCTCCGGCCACGCCCTCGACGACCGAGAGGATCGTCATCGGAAGAGCGTTCGGTTCACGGGGAGGCGTCCCCGCCGACGCCGAACTGCTTCTCCATCTGGCGTCGGAGCCTTCGGTTGGACACGAGGCCGTGGGCGGCCTTTCGGGTGGTCTCGTAGTGCTTGAGCAGGGCCCGGACCTCCTGCGGCCGGTGACCGCTTCCCCGAGCGATACGGTGGATCCGGTCGGCCTTGATGATCTGCGGATCGTCGAGCTCCTCCGAGGTCATCGAGTCGAGGATCACCCGGTACCCCTTCAGCCGCTTCTGGGTCTGCTCGAGCTCCTGATCGTCGACCTTCATGCCGCCGAACCCCGGGAACGCCGCAAGGAGCTTCGAGAACGGGCCCATCTCGCCGAGGGAATCCAACTGAGAACGCATGTCGCGCAGCGTGAAGCGCCCGCTCATGAGCGCCTTCGCGGCCTTCTCCGCGGCCTCCTTGTTGGAGAGCTCCTCGATCCGCTCTAGGAGGCTCTGGATGTCGCCCATCCCGAGAAGACGGGAGACGAAGCGGGTCGGCTCGAACCGCTCGAGTTCGTTCAGGTGCTCGCCGGTACCGATGAACAGGATCGGTGCCCCGCTGACCGCGACCGCGGAGAGCGCCCCTCCTCCTTTGGCCGAGCCATCCAGTTTCGTGAGGATCACTCCGGTGAGTCCCACGGCCTTGTGGAACGCCTCCGCGCTCCGCCCCGCGGTCTGGCCCATCGCCGCGTCGAGAACGAGGATCACCTCGTCCGGGGCCAGGACGGTCTTCACTCGCTTCAGCTCCTCGATGAGGTCGGCGTCGATCCCGCTGCGACCGGCGGTGTCCACGAGGAGAGCAAGATGCGGGGGGAACTTCGCGAGCGCTTCGCGAACGATCTGTTCGGCGCGGCTCTCGGAGCGGTTCGCGTAGAACTCGCAGCCGACCTTCTTCGCGAGCTGCTCGAGCTGGTCGACCGCGGCAGGCCGATGGACATCGGCCGCGACGAGCGCTACCCGCACTCCGCGCTTCTGGAAGTAGCGGGCCAACTTGCCGGCGGTGGTCGTCTTCCCCTGGCCGAACAGACCCGCGAGGAGGATCTTCTTCGGTCGGAGATCAAACGCCCGGTCTTTTCCCAGGATGCCCCGAACCTCTTCGTAGATGATCCGGACGAGGAAGTCCCGCAGACTCACCCCCGCCGGGGGCTTCTCTTCCATCGCGCGGCGCCGAACACGCTGGGTGAGCTCGATCGTGAGCTGGACGTTGACATCTGCCTGAAGGAGCGCGCGCTGTATGTCCCGGACGACCTCCGACAGCAGCGCCTCGTCGACCACCGATCCGCGGGCGATCTTCTGCAGCACGCCCCGCAGCGATTTCCCGAGGGAGTCAAGCACCATGGTCCGGGCAGCCCGTTCGGGCCTACCAACCCCACATGGCTAAGCTATAAGTCGAGCGCGTGGGCGGGCCGGACGGCCCGGTTGCGTGCGAGTCTCTCACTCGCCACGGAACTCTCTTAATAACCCGCGAGACTCGGAAGGTGGGTGACTATGCCTGCCGAAGCGGCCGCCGCGCCCCCGAAGTCTCCGCCCCCGAAACTGAACCCGGTGCGCGTACCGATCGCCGAGGAACCGGTGGCCGAACGGACCACCGACTTCCGCGAAGTGCTCCACGCGTACTCGAAGGAGGATGCCATCCTGGAGGCGAAGCGATGCATCCAGTGCCGTAGGCCGTGGTGCGTCGAGGCGTGCCCGATCACGCAGGACTGCCGCGAGTACATCCGGCTCGTCGCCGACGCCGATTTCGACGGCGCCGCCCGGGTCACCCTCCGGGAGAACCCGCTCGCCACGTCGCTCTGCAAGGTCTGCTACCACTACTGTGAGGACGCCTGCGTCGTGAAGAAGAAGGGCGTACCGATCGCGATCCGTCACCTGAAGCGCGCGTCGCTCGAATACGGGAACAGCGATCTCACCTACGTTCCTTCGAAGCCGAAGCACCAGCGAGTGGCGGTGGTCGGCGCGGGTCCGGCCGGCCTCATGATGGCCTGGGAGCTCGGCGTGCGCGGCTATTCGGTGACCGTCTTTGAGCAGGAGCACCGGTACGGCGGACTCATGCAGACGATCCCCGCTTACCGGATGACGGACGCCGACGTCGAGACCGACCGGGCGCGCTTCCGCAACCTCGACGTCACCTTCGTGGACGGTACCAAGGTCGGCCGCGAGTTTCCCTTGGACAAGCTCGTCCGGGAGGACGGTTACCAAGCGGTGTTCCTCGCCATCGGGACCCCGAGCCATCGTTCCCTCGGCGTGCCGGGGGAGAACCTACCGGGGGTGTTGCCCGCGCTCGACTTCCTGAAGGAGGTCAATCGAGGCATCCCGGTGAAGGTCGGCAAGGAGGTCGTGGTGATCGGTGGCGGGGACGTCGCCATGGACTCGGTACGCACCGCCCTCCGAGAGTCCCACGGGGGCCACGTGACGCTGGTCTACCGCCGGAGTCGGCAGGAGATGCCGGCCGACGCGGAGGAAGTCCACGGAGCGGAGCAGGAGGGGATTCGGTTCCTGTTCCTCAAGGCGCCCCTCCGGATTGTCGGCGACGGCAAGGTCGAGGGGCTGGCGGTCCAGGGCATGGAGCTCGGCCCTCCCGACGCGGGCGGCCGACGCACGCCGGTCCCGATTCCGGGATCGGAGGAGACCCTCCCGTGCGACACGGTCATCATCGCGGTCGGGCAGAAGACCGACCTCACCGGCTTTGGGCCGGAGCTCGACCTCAAGCTCACCTCGCAGGGCTGGCCGGAGGGGAAAGGCAAGGGGTTCGAGACGGCGGTCCCTGGGATTTTCGCCGCGGGTGGCCGCTCCGTTGTGTACGCGATGGGAGCCGCCATGGAGGCGGCGGACGCCATCGACGCGTACCTCTCGGCGAAGCGCGGCGAGCCGGTGGCGCCTCGGCCGGAACCGTTCGGCGGCGCCGAAGGCTTCCACAAGCCCGCAGGCTACACGGCACCGATCCGGGTGTAGGCGACGCTCGTCGGTCCGAGTCGGGAACCTTTTTCCGAGGCTCCGACCCATTCCTACGGGATGGCCCATCGTTCCGCGAGCCGGCGTCGCTACCGGATCCACCTCGCGGCGCTCGCCCTCCTGCTGGGCGCCCTGATGGCGGTTCCGAGCTTCGGTGGCGGAACCGCGGGGGCGACGGTCAAGGTCGCGTCTCCCGCATCGCCGTCCGGTGAGCTCTCGATGCAAGCCGATGCCGGGGCCGTGTACGCGGGGACATTCGCGACGCGCGCTGGCTATGACGCCGGCACCGCGAGGGCCGCGCAGAGTATCCAGCCGGCCATGGGTCCGACGAACGTCGTGGTGAGCTTCTACCCAAGCTCCCCCTCGTTCTTCGTTCCGCCGAGCGCGGGGACCCGACCCCTCACCGTCTCCGAGATCGCGGACCGCTACGGGCTCTCCCCAACCGACTACGCGGCGGCGGAAAGCTACTTCGAATCCGAGGGACTTCTCATCCTCCACACCAATCCGACCCGCCTGTCCCTCACCGTGACGGGCGACGCGGCTGCGGTGGGCCGCGCGTTCGGCACCACCCTCGCGACCGGTTCCGTGGGAGGACGGACCGAGACGTTCGCCACGTCACCGCCCACGCTTCCGCCCGCACTTGAGTCCGAGGTCGCGTCGGTGGGGGGCCTGTCGAGTGGTATCGACACGTTCTCCCTTCCGGCGGATCCCCTTGTCGCGGACACCCCCGGAACGCTCTCCCCGGCTCAATCGCCGGACCTGATCACGCCCGGTATCGCTCGACTGATCTACGACCTCGACTCGCTCTACAACGTCACGAAGCCGGCCCGATTCGCGACCGGCGAGGGGATCGCTCTCGTCCTGTGGGGCGACGGCTACGACCCGAGCGACATCTCGACCTTCTTCTCGTCGGAGTACTACTCGGGATTCCCTGCACCGACAGTGCAAGCGTACAACCTGGATGGCGCCCCACCTCCCTCCAGCACGTCGACGAACGATCCGAGCAAGGCGCCCCAAGAGTTGACCCTCGACATCGAATGGTCGGGTTCGATGGCGCCCGGCGCCACCCTGAACGCGGTCTACGTGCCGGACGGACCCGCGAGCGACGGGTATTCTCCGAGCATCGCGGACATCACCGACGCGTTCACGAAGGCGGTGACGGGGATTCCAGGTGTCTCGGTCGTGTCGATGTCGTTCGGGACCCCGGAGAACGCGAGCCAATCATTGCAGGCTCTCTGGGCCAGCCCGATCGCCACGGCGGCGCAGGAAGGGATCACGCTGCTGGCGGCGACCGGGGACGAAGGCGGTGACCTCAACTCCGGATGTAACGGTGGAGCGTCGACCGAGTTCCCTGCGATCTCCGCGGGCGTCCTCGCGGTCGGAGGCACCGACCCGACGCTCGCCCGAGGGGTCCTCGGCCAGGTGACCGGCCTCGCCAGCGAGTCGGCGTGGACCGAAAGCGGAGGCGGTTACTCGGCGAACATCGCCGCTCCGTCCTGGCAGTTCCAGGGCAGCGCCGCGGCCCCGATCGCGGCGCACGGCGAGCATCGCGGAGTACCGGACGTGTCCGCCGCCGCTGACTACAACTCGCTCTACTATCGAGGGCAAGATGCCGTCGCGGCGGGGACGAGCTTCGCGACACCGCTCTGGGCTGGGCTCGTCGCCGAGATGGACGCGCGGTACGGAGGCCGACTGGGATTCATCACCCCCCGTCTGTACACGGTGGGCGCGCGCCAGGAGGCCGGTCGCGACCTTACCGGCCTCGCCGACATCAAGAGCGGGTCGACCTGCATCGGTTCCGCGACCCTCGGCTGGGACCCCGAGACCGGATGGGGCTCGCCCCGCGGGCTCGCTCTGTTCGAGGACCTGACCGCGACGTTCGTCAACCTGTCGCTCGTGGCGACCCCTTCCCCCGTTGCCCCCGGCGGCACGGTGACGTTGGTCGCGCATCTGGCGAACCGGACCAACGGCGCTCCCCTTGCCAGGGTCCCGATCGTCCTGAGCCTTGCGTCAAGCCTAGCCGAGGGACCGTGCGCGGGTTCGTGGGGCTCGGCGAATCTCTCCACGAACGCCTCGGGCGATGTGACCTATTCCGCCGGGGTTCCCTCCTGCTACCTCGGCGGACACGGGACCGCCTCGGCCACCGTCACGAGCGATGGGTACTACGGGACGAACTCGACCACGATTGCCGTGAACCTCCTCGGGTTCTTCCCGGCGCTCGCCGGCATTCAGTCATATCCGGAGAACGTTGTCGCGTTCATCCTCATCATGGGAATCGCGAGCACCGCCGGCTATCTGATCGGGCGACCGCGGGCGACCGAGCCGGCTCGCCCGTCCCGCGCGGGTCCGCCACCCGGCGCGGTCGCTCCCCGGCCCAATGTCGGCCCCCCGGCTCCGCCGGCGGCCTCTCCCCCTCCCCCTCCTTCTCCCTCCCCGCCGAGTCCTCCGCCTCCCGAGGGCGGTGGTTCCCCTCCCCCGGCCCCGCCGCCGTCGTAGAGTGGCTCCGTTTTGGCTCCCGACCCGCGTCCCATCCCTCGGCGGCCGGTCTCCCCAAAAGACTTAATCCGGTCCCCATCTCGCCCCCTTGTGCCCGAGGCATCGGGAGATGCCCCGGTCGGGGCGGCCCCGGTCGCTCTCTCGGGGCCCGAACGCTTGTTGCTGCAGGCCCTGAGGAGCCGGGCCGATTCCCCCG
>DASPQC010000028.1:0-46433 GCA_035625165.1 Thermoplasmata archaeon
CTACACGGACCAGGTCTACGCGATCGGGTTCCAGGGCAGCTTTGTGGGCGCGGGACAGGGAGCGACCATCATCCAGGGACTGCCGAACTTGCCGTCTCCGGGAGCGGCCTACAACACCTCCATGAGTCCGTTCTGGGCCGCATTGCCCGGGCCCACGAACCCATGGCCGGACCTCTTCACGTTCGTGAACGGAGCGTTCCGGGTCTCCCAGATGACGCTCGTCGATACGTACTTCAACCCAGTCCCCAACGGCTGGAACTACTTCGGTTTAGCCAGTACCTACCTTTGGGCCGACATCATGGTGACGGGCGAACAGGCTAACGCGGCCTTCGACCACTTCGCCATGATCACAGGTCCGGGCGAGTTCAACATCGGGATTGGAAACCCCTCCAGCTTCAACTCCGCCGGAGGCCTCGTGTACGAGGGAATGCTGCTGCCGGCGGGTTGGCAGCCGCAGGGCTACCCGACTGCGTATACGGACCAGATCCCGGTCAGCGGTACGTTCTCGGTAACGAACTGCTACCTGTACGGCACCGATTCGGCGGTTTGGGTCGAGAACACGCTGGATGCGTCGGTCACGATCGGCTTCAACTTGATCACGAGCTCTCCGAGCATGATCTCGCCCATCGACCTCTCGAACACTCAGGTCTGGGTGTACGGTAACCAGCTGACGAACGTGATGTACGGCGCGGGGGTGATTCCCTTCCAGTCGCTGTTCCAGTACAACCTTCTTCCCTCAACGATCTACGTCATGGGCAACTATGTTGAGGTCAACTGGGGCGGTAGCGGCCTGTTCTTCAGCGACTACGGACCGGGAGAGGGTTTGCCGAGTACGTTGAGCGTGGTGGCGGCCGGCAACACGGTCGTGACCGACACGAGCTGTGGATGCTACACCATTGGCTATCCGGTGATTTGGGGCTGGGATCTCTCGTCCTTCGTCGTTTCGGGGAACACGGTTCTCAGTGGAGGAGCTGGAGTAGAGATTGCGAACCTCCCGGGTAACGTTGGATGGGTCAGCGGGAACACCATTCTCGGAGCCATGGCGGGCGTATTGTTGGGCGCCTCGACTCTGATAGGTTCCGCCTTTACTGGCCCCGTCTATGGAATTCACGTCACGGCCAACGTGATCAAGAACAGCGTGGACTACGGCATCGCGGTCGTGGGTGGGTCGAGCAACAACACCGTTGCGTTCAACCTCGTGAAGGGCAGCGGTCTCTACGACCTCTACTGGGATCAGACCGGCACCAACGACCTCTGGTACGGGAACATCTACGCCACTTCGAGCCCAGCGACACTGCCTTGAAGGGGAGAATCCAAAACGAGTTCCTCGAGCACCGGAGCGGTGGATCCTGACTGAACCTTGCTGTAAGTCGGGATTCGCCCCCGTCGAGATTGACCAACCCCTTCCCTTTTCCTTTTCTTGAGGCTCTGGCAGAGTATGCCGCGTGGCCAAGTCTTTGGAGGATTCCCTCTGCCTGGAGTCTCTCGGCGAGTCCAGCGGCAAGTCATAGATCGGCCACCGGACCGATTGCTCCGTGGGTGCCTCTCTGCGGCAACCCGCCGGCGACCGAGCGATCGGATCCACTCGGCGACTTCACGGGGGAGGCGGTCTCGGAGCGAGCACCGTGAATCGGTGAGAACCGCCCTCGCCTGCTCTCGCGTAAGATACGTTCCGGGCACGTTCGCCTCGATTCACACCCCGCTGCCACTTACTCGGAGATTGCGGATGCTTTCCCACGTCAACACCCGGCGGAGTGCTTTCCCTCGTGGAATCACTCTTTCGAACACGACGAGCCCGCCATCCTCGACCGCCACACCGATGGAAGTAAGACCCACGCCCACCATCCAGACCACTCCTGCGATCAGGGGCGCAACGAACGCGATGAGAACAATCTCCACCACCGGCGTCAGGTAGTGATCGATCGACCCAACCCAAAGACCGAACGACAAGACTGCAGCCATGAGCGGAACGAAAAGCAGGCATGCCCAAAGGACCGGGCGCCTCAAGGGAGTCCGCAGAAACCCCGCGGTCCGGAAGACCGAATCCTTCGAGACCACCGACTGGCCCTCGAGAGGGCCCTTCAGTCTAGGACGACCGGACCGATTGTGAGGTGAAACGTCCGCGCTCATCGCAGTCGTGTCATCGAATGCGCGGTCCCTCGATGACGGAGGCGCCACGGCCCTCGCTATCCCTCATCTGGAATGGATTCGCTGGTTTAGTCAAAGTATTGCCAGAATGTTCTCATCCAGGAGTCCTTCGAGGCGATCGATGCACGGAACGCCCGGGGCGGGGGCGTCTTGGGAGCCCATTTCAGCGGATTCACCCTCGGGGTAAAAACTCCAGAGTCCGCGGTAGAGCATGGCTCCACATCCAGCTCTCAGGGCACCCTCTACATCCAGCTCCCAACGATCCCCGACATGAAGAATCTCGCTCGGAGTTAGCCCGGTTCTCCGTGCCGCCTCTTGGAATATCTCGGGGTCCGGCTTGGCTGCACCGCAGTCACAGGAGGAAATCACTTGGCGAAACTCGAGGCCAACCTGGTCCCGCAGGTAATCCCGCCAGGTCGACCCACGCCGCGCCGTGTTGGTGATCGCAACAACGGGTATCTCGCGGTCGGATAACGTTCGGACGACCGCGACGGCCTCAGGGTTTGCGGTCGGTGGATGTTCCCTGAGACCTACCGCGGAATAGGTCGCGGCGAATGCCGGCAAAGCCACCGTCAATTCGGCGTTCAGGGCTTTCGCGTACAGGGGGATGAGAACCTCGGGGTCGAGAGTGATGGGTCTCCGTCCCTCGGCGCGGAGCCGAGAGTGCACCGAATCCATCGCGGCTTGGACAGATTCTAACTCGAGCCGCTGGGTTTGTCGGGGACGCAGGGTGTCTCGAAGGAGCCGGGCGCGATCCACCCTCCACTGTTCGTCTCTTTCCGGAGCGTAGTACAGGGAAGTGAACCACAGGTCGAGGGAGAGCGCGCGGAACCGCCTCTCGGAGTCCACCCCGGGGGACAGCCCCGCCTCAACTATAGCGTGTGCCCGCCTCCTCGTGAGTCCGCTCGACCGCTGACGGTGGTCCCGTCATCCGCCACGTGCGTCAGACTTCGAGCGCGCGCTCGAGCCCGGCGAACCGTTTCAGCCCCTCTATCACGGTTTATCCCGTGGATCTCGTACAGGACCCGTGCGTATGCCGCCGACCCGACCTCTCCGAATCACCCGGTTTACGGTAATGGCGACCTTACAGGCGGCCCGGGCCCGGCGACTCGGACTTTCCCCCCGATCGGCGTACTCGTGGGGGTTGAACCGGGCGATCTTCTACGCGGCCGCAAAGCGCGGTTTCGGAGGTATGAGCAAGGGCGAACCCGGAGGTTCCTCGAAAGCTCCCAGCCCGGAGAATCTCTACTCGCTAGGGAACGACGAGGCGTACCGGGACCCGAACTCCTCGGAGCCGTTGTTCACGATCGGCGGGGAGACGCAAACGGAGGAGAAGTTCCGGAAACAGGTGGCCGTCCGTTTCGGCAGCGAGGGGAACTTCCAGCGAGCCTGGGACGAGGCGATGGAAGCGGTCGGTAGGTTCCCCGAAGAGGTCCTCCGTTCTGGGAGCATGTTCTACTCTGAGGTGTACAAGCCACGACGCGACGATCTCGTCGCGAAATGGTCTCAGGAGTTTCTCGGGATCGCTCCCCCTGCCGCGCCGGCGCGGACCGGCCCTAGAACGCGAGCCCAGTAGCGCATGCGTAACGCGACCGGACGCGCTGGGCCGGTTCGTCATGCGATGGTTGCGGGCCGGTTATCGACCGTGCGAAGTGCTTCACGCACGAGATGGGGCACTGTGGCAGTCCGTGACCGTCTGCCCGCACGTCGAACTGCAGACGGCGGACGGCCAGTGAAATTTCTGGCGGAAGAGCGTCGCTCCGCAGTGCGCGCACCGAAATGGATCCCCGGCTCTGAGGCCATGTTCGCGGCACAGTACCTTCTCACCCGCGCACATCGCGGCCTGCCGGTGATCGCGTGGGTGCTCATTCAAGCGCACGGTCGTAACGAGTGGTCGCAAAACCTCCCCGACCCTCGGACCATCGAACATCACGCCCAGTGAGAGTGGCGGGATGAGCAATCGGCGGCCCAGCGCTCCTTGTTACGGGAGACGGAGCCGCTCGCCGTGCCCAGGGCGACGCCCGGACCATGACTCATTGTCGAAGACAGGCTGGACTCGCCTCCCTCCGAAAGACGGTGCTGGGATGCGCATCGTTAAGTAGCGCCGCGAGGCCCGAGAGCCGGTTATGCCCGCCAAGAACGTCTCCAAGGGATTCACGGTCGAGGAACGAGCGGCGATGAGGGCGCGTGCCAAAGAGCTGAGGGCACGGCCGCGCTCCGCGAAGGTAGACGGAGAAAGCGCGGTCCTCGCTGCCATCGCAGCGATGCCGCAGCCGTATCGCGGCATGGCCGAGCGACTCCATGCATGCATCAAGGCGAGCGCGCCGGGCCTCACACCGAAGACGTGGTACGGAATGCCCGCGTATGCCAAGGATGGTGACGTCATCTGTTACTTCCGCGGGGGAGACAAGTTCAAGGAAAGGTACATGACGCTCGGTTTCAACGACACGGCGAACCTCGACGAGGGCCACCTCTGGCCGGTCGCGTTCGCGCTGACGGAAGTGTCCGGCGCGGAAGAGACGAGGATCGGTGCCCTCGTGAAGAAGGCGGTCAGCTGAGCCGACGACAAGGGAGCGTTTTCTTCCACGCTCGACTCCGCGTTGGGACGCGGAGCGAAAGCGTAGCTCCAGTCCGGCCCACCCCGCTCAAGCTGTGGAGTCGGCCCCCGACGTAGGGTTGCGCCGAACCAGCCGAATGAGCCCGCGAAGGTCCCGGACAGTGAAGTCGGGTCGAACAGAACGGGGCCGGGGTTCCGAGTAGCGATCGACCCAGACCGTCGGCAGTCCCAGCCGTTGCGCCGGAACGATGTCGTGGAACCAACTGTGCGCGACGTGCCAGGTAGTCCCTCGATCCTCAGGATACTCTTGGAAGTATCGAAGCCAGTGGGCCCCCTCTGGCTTGTAGGACCGTACGTCCTCGGCCGTAACGAAGCCGTCGACCTCGAGATGGCTCCGCCGGAGAGTGGCCTCCAGAAGGGCTCGGTCGACGTTCGACAGGATGATCCGACGAATGCCAAGACGTCCCAGCGCACGAAGCCCTTCGACGGTATCCTCGAACGCGGGCCAACTGGGGAGGCTTTCAGCAAACCGCCTCGCGTCCTCGGCCGGGAGCCGGACCCTGAGCCTTTCGCCGACCCGGATCGCCGACGTCGCCAGGATCGTACGGTAGGACGCGTAGCGGGTCTCTTCCTGACGCTCGACGGTGGTGTATGCTTCGTAGACGGATTCCGCTCCGTGGTACCCACGGTCCCGGAGCATCTGGCCGAGGTTCTCGTCGATTCCCGCTCGCCAATCGATCAACGTGCCGTAGCAGTCGAAGGTGCAGGCCGTGACCCGTCCACCGGAGTACATCGAAGGTCGGGTCCCCCGAGCCGAGGATCGGCGGGGCGCGTCCTCCTCAGGCCGACGGCCCGTCATCGAACACCAGCCCTGCCAGCGCGGGATGGCCGCTGGGGATTGGTCCGTCGCTTCCTCGGTCCCATCAACTCGATCCAGATGCCGTCTGGATCGGCCACGTACGACGCTCGCCCACCGAACGTCGGGCGAGGAGGGATCACGATGCCAGTATCGAACGGTGGCAGACAGACCTTCCCGCCGGCACGGCATAATCGCCGGGCCCATGCGTCGACGTCGTCCACCCAGAACCCGACGTGGTCCATTTCGCTCCCCTTTGCGTAGGGTTCGTAGAACCGGCTCCCGGGCCGAAGGTGGTTCAACTCGAGAGTGAACCGGTGGACCGGATGTTCGAGTTGTGCGAACTCGCCCAAGGGAGTGCGACGGCGGATCGTCGAGCGAAAGCCGAGCGTCCGGTAGAATCGAACCGATCGATCGAGACTTCGAACCCGCAGACCGACGTAAAGCGGGCGGGCCTCGGACCGTGAACGAGCCATGAGCGGGCGACCGGTCGCGGTCGGATTAACCGTTCGCGGTGGTGAACGTGCGTAGCTCGCCTTGGTACCGGTGGCCTGGTGTGCGAATCCTAGTGCGGGGCCGCATCTCGCTGGGCAGGCTTAAACGCCTTCGGCCGCTCGACGAGAAGTGGCCGGATCGCCGACAGCGGATTCGGTTCGCTGGAGATGGGGCAATCCCCAAATCCGGTACCCCGAGAAAGGGCGGGATCGAGTGTTGGGGTACCTTGCACGGGGATTGGGAGGGAGACGGGTCCCGGGGTCGGCGAGGCACGCCGTGTTGGCACTTCGGGCGACTCGCCTCTCGGAACAGGACCTCCACGCTCTGGAAGGCTTGGTTGCGGCGGGCGGGCTTCGGACAGACGACCGGTCGCGTCTGTCGGCTTCCGTGGGAGCCGCGTACATCGACCTCGCGCGGCTAAGAAGGGGGGATGCTCCCGAGCTCGCGGACGCGGTGGTCGAGCCGTCAACCTCCGGTGAAGTGGAGTCCCTCCTCCAGTGGGCCGACCGCGAGCGGGTCGCGGTCGTCCCCCGGAGCGGCGGGACCTCGGTGGTAGGGGGCGTCGACCCTCTTGAGAACGGTCACCGGGCCGTGATTGTCGCATCCGTTCGTCGGCTCTCCCATCCCGGGGTCGTCCGGCCCGAGCAACGGACCGCGACGTTCGAGGCTGGCACCCTGGGACCCGAGGTCGAGGCCCAGCTCCGGCGCCATGGCTTGACGTTGGGTCACTATCCGCAATCGTTCGAGCGGTCGGCGGTCGGAGGTTGGCTCGCGGCCCTCTCCTTCGGCCAAGCCTCGACCAGGTACCATACTCCGGCGGACCGACTGGTAGGGTTCACGATCGCGACCCCTCGCGGTATGGTCCGTTGGGACCGCGGCGGTCGACCCCCCGACGGCCCCGACCCGGGCGCCCTCGTGCCCGGTAGCGAGGGTACCCTCGGCATCCTGGTGGACGCGACGCTCCGTGTCGAGTTGCTGCCTCAGGCCACTCGATGGGGGGCGGCCCTGTTCTCTACATGGGAGGCCGGGACAGCAGCGGTCCGCCGCTTGGTGTCCACCTCCCCTCTGCCGGCGGTGGTCCGGCTGTCGGACGGGAGCGAGACCGACCTGACCCTGGCGGAAAGCGGCTGGGAAGCCGGAGGGCGGTTCGAGTTCCTTCGTCGCATCCTCTCGGGGCTGCTCGGGTTCCGGAGCGCCGGAGCGCGGATGGCGAGTCTTCTCGTGGTATCGTACGAGGGCACTCCTCGTGAGGTTCGTCTGGGCAGCCGGTTCCTCGACTCGGTGCGGAAGGAGTACGGCGCGGCCAAGCTGCCGCAGTCGATCGGTCGCGCGTGGGAGCGCTCCCGTTTTCGTACGCCGTATCTGCGCGACGATCTCGTCGAGGCCGGATGGTTCGTGGAAACGTTCGAGACCTACGTTCCGTGGAGCCACGTCGCGGTCGTTGCCCGCGCCGGTCGCGAGGCGGTGCGAACCTGGGCGGACCGACGCGCCATCCGTGCCTACGTGGGGGCGCACCTCTCCCACTCGGTCGCAGAGGGGACGAGCCTCTACTTCACCGTCATCGCGCCGCAGAAGACCGGGGAGGAAGAAGTCGCGTGGCAGGAGTTCAAGCGAGAGACGGCCGAGGCGGTTGTGGGCGCCGGCGGGACGGTGACGCACCACCACGGTATCGGGCGGTATCACCGACCGTGGGTCCAGCGTTCGTGGCCGGCGTGGCGGCTCGAAGGACTGAAAGCGCTCAAAGCCCGGTGGGACCCGAATGACATCATGAACCCGGGAAAGCTGCTCCCGGAGGCCTGAACCATGGTCGGTGCGCCCGCAGGTCCAGTCCCTTCGCTGGGTGGTTCAGAAGTTCCCCTTTCACGGTTAGAGCGACTCGCTCGTCTCGAGGCGACGCGCTTCGACCTGTTGGTGGTCGGAGGAGGCATCAGCGGGGCCGCGGTCGCGGAAGAGGCGGCGCTTCGCGGAATCTCCGTGGCTCTCATCGAGCGGGACGACTACGCCGTGGGAGCTTCCGGCCACACGTCCAAGATGCTGCACGGCGGCCTGCGCTACCTGGCCCAAGGAAAGGTGCGGCTCGTTCGGGAGGCGCTGCGCGAACGATCCCGGCTGCTCTCCGAGCTGGACCCGGCGTGGGTCCACCCTCTTCCCTTCCTGCTCCCGATACGAGGAGGAGTCTGGTCCTCTCTACGGGACCGATTTGGCACTTGGTTGTACGAGCGGCTCGCGATGGGACGTCGCTTGGGCCCCCGGGCCATCCTCACTCCTTCGGAGGTGCTGGGCCTCGTCCCCGCGCTCGACCCGCAGGGCCTTCGCGGGGGCATCCTCTACTGGGAGGCGGTCGTGGACGATGTGGCCCTGACGCTCTACCGTGTGGATTCGGCGGCTCGGTCGGGTGCCGTGGTCGTGAATCACATGGAGGCGGTCGGAGCCGACCCCGAACCGGCCGGCGGTTTTCGCGTACGAGCCCGGGACACGGTCACCGGTCGTCCCGCGTCCATCCGAAGCCGCTGGGTCGTGGATGCCACGGGCGCGTGGATGGGCCGAATTCCCTTGCTCCCCCGAGCAACCCCCCGACTCTCGCCCTCGAAGGGAATCCATCTCGTGTTCCGACGCGAGAAGCTCCCGATCGACGTCGCCGTGGTCCTCCCCGGCCCGGACGAGCGACCGACGTTCGTCCTACCGGTCGGGTCGCTCCTGATCGCCGGGACCACGGACACCGCCTTTCAGGGAGACCCCGCGGATGCTCGAGCGGAGGCGGCGGACGTGGCCTACCTGTTCCGGACGCTTCGAGCCGCTTTCCCGAAGGTCGCGTTTCATCCGTCTGAGGTGGTGGACCTCTACTCCGGGGTGCGGCCCCTCTTGGCCGCTACGGCCTCTTCGACGTCGGAGCTCTCCCGGGAGGACGTTGAAGCGTACGACCCTTCCGGTGGCATCGCCGTCGCGGGGGGCAAGCTGACCACTCACCGCGCGATGGCGGCCCGAGCACTTCGACGCCTGCCGTCGGCTCCGACCGCCCCACGACCCGCGGTCCGGACTCCGAACGGCGGGTCACTTCCCGAGATCGAACAGGCAGCAGTTCCGCTCTCCGGCGGCACCGAGCTGATGGCGCGGCTCGTTCGTGATCGACGGCCGGAAGACTGGGATGAGCTGCGGCGACGAGTGATGGACTCGCTACGGTTCGGCCAGGCGGAATCCCTGGAGGACCTCGTCGACCGTCGCCTCCACGCCCTCAATCGCCGAGAAGCCGGCTTTGAGATGGTGCTCGCGGCGGTCGCCGGTTACGTGGCGGAGCTGCGCGGGTTGCCGGCGGGAGAACGGGACGGCCTGGTCCGTTCGTACCGAGCCCGTCGCGAGCGAGAGTACTCCGTTCTGGAAGGTGGGCCTCATGTCTGAGACACCCGGCGCTCGGATGGGAATTGTCGCCAATCCGGCCGCCGGCCGGTCGAGCGATCCGAGCCGCTGGAATCGGATCCTTTCCGAGCTTCGCGGCCGGTTCCCCTCGGCGCATCTCTGTACCACTCGAGGTCCGGGGGACGAGCGACGAGCCGTGGACGAGCTACTCGCCCTGGCGGTCGAGACCTTGGTGGTCGCCGGTGGAGACGGGACGTTGCACCAGGTGGTCGATGCATTGCTGGCGTCACCCCGCCCGATGGCCCAGCGGCCGGCCCTCGGCTTCGTTCCGTTGGGGAGCGGGAACGACTTCGCCCGCGGACTCGGGGTTCCTCTTGACCCGCTGGAGGGCATGACCGCGTTGGAGTCGTCTCGCCCGATGTCGGTCGACGTCGGACGCTTGACGTTCCTGGGGGAGAACCCGGTCCGCGTCATCTCTTGGCTCAACCAGTGTTACCTCGGCTTCGGAGCTGCGGTCGTCGCGCGTGTCGCCCGAGCCTCTCGACCGGCCGACACCGGCGCGTACACCCGCTCCGCACTGGCCGAGCTCTGGCGGGCTCGTCCGCATCGGTACTGGTTGGAGGCCGACGGGCGGCCCACGGAGGAGGCGATGGCGATGAACCTCCTGGTCACGAACGGTCGCTACTCGGGGAGCGGGATGCTGAGTTCCCCGAAGGCAGACCCAACGGACGGTAACTTGGACGTCCTGCTGGTGGCCCCGGTCGGGAGGATTCGTTTGCTCACCGGCCTCCGGCGGTTTCGCGAAGGCACGCACCTAGAGCTTCCGGAAGTGCGTGGTTGGAAAGTGCGAAGCTTGGTGGTCCGGACCGATGACCCCTCTCCGCTCGTCGAGGCCGATGGAGACATCGTCGGACGGCTTCCCGCACGGTACGATGTTGTGCCCGCGGCGCTGCGTGTCCTGGTGCCCCCACGTCCGGGTCGCCCGGGCAGCGCGTGAGACATCCGTGTTTCCCCGAACTTCCGGATCCGATTGCGATTCAGTACTTCGAGTCGCGGAGCTTCGTGCCGCCATCAGGCCGCCGAATAACCCCCCGGGGCGATGTGGACCCGCCATCGGAGGTGATTAAAGGAAGAATTGAATACCCCACGCCAGGGGTTCTCATGGCGAGTAAGAAGACGCATCGACTGATCGCGGCGATTATCATTCTGGTCGGAGCGATAGTACTGATCGCCGCGCTGTTCATGCCGTGGTATTCTTACAAGATCAGTGAGGCGGGCGCGAGCGAGACCACGAACACCTATCCTGGCCTGCCGGGCTCCAACGGGACCATCCAGTACAGCTGCAGCGGCATTCCTTCCTGCCCCTCGCAGACTTCTTACTCGAAGTTGAACTGGAACAACACCGGGGCGCTCGCTGAGGCGGGCTTCTACATGCTCATCGTCGGGTTCATTCTGGGGTTGATCGGCGCGATCTTCGGGTTCATGGCGCGGGGCAACCCCCGGCGAGTCGGCCCGGCCGTGGCCTTCGCGGTCCTCGCGTTGATCCTGGCCATCGTGGCCCCCGTGCTCTTCGCCGCGTCGCTCCCCAACGCAATCTCGAAGGACATTCCGGCCGCGGCCCGACCTTCTTCTAGCGGGCCCTGGTCCTCGTTCTGGGGGTCGAACTCGACCACCCTGGTCACCCCTCCCATCACCATCAGTCAGACGTGGGGGGCGGGCTCGGGATGGTATGTCTCGATCGCCGCGTTCGTGATCCTGCTCGTGGGAATCTTCCTGCTCTTCATCTGGCGTCGCGACCCGCCAGAGCCGGTGCCCGTAGCCGCTCCTGCGGCCGCCCCGGGGGCAGCCCCGAGACCTTAGGTCGCCACTCCGACGAGCCGGGCCGGCTCGTTGAGCCAACCCCTTCCCTCCCCTCTTTTCGAAGCCGAACATCATCCCGCGCCGCCCGACAGTTTCTTCCGCGGTGGAGGTTCGCTCGGGAACGATGATTCCTGCGTCTTGGTCGGCCACGCTGATCGGATCGATCGCGGCGATTTGCACCACCGGTGCGTTCGTGCCCCAGGTGGTCCGGGTGTGGCGGCTCAAGGCCGCGGATGAGATCTCCTTCGCCACTTTCGTTCTTTTTTCCGTGGGGGTCTCCGTCTGGCTCGTCTACGGTCTCGAGATCGACTCCCTTCCCGTGGTCGTCGCGAATGCCGTGACCCTGGTGCTCTCCCTGACGATTCTTTCGCTGAAAGTGAGCTACGACAAGGTTTCGCCGCGCTCTGCTGCCTGACCTACCTAGCGTCTTTCGAACCGGGTTGGGGTCGACGGCATCCGTCCGGATCCCTTCTCCACGAGGGGTCCCTCGGGGACGGGCGAATCCTTCCAGTCTCCGTGGCGGTCGACCACCTCCCAAGGGCTAATCTAACCGAACCCGATTTCGGGTCGTGGCTGCGGCACGACGGCTGGCCGCCATCATGTTCACCGACATTGCAGGATACACCTCGCTTTCCCAGACGGACGAACCCGGAGCGTTGCGACTGCTCGAGGAACAGGAGTCGCTGGTCCGGCCGATCCTCGAGCTCCACCGGGGGCGCCAGGTCAAGTCGATGGGCGACGGCCTCCTGATCGAGTTTTCGAACGCGCTCGACGCGGTCGAGTGCGCGGTCGACCTCCAACGCCACGTCCATGAGCGCAACGCCCGCGAAGGACGGCGGCCACTCCGGCTGAGGGTGGGCATCCATCTGGGGGACGTCCAAGGCTTCGGAGGCGACATTCTCGGGGACGCGGTCAACATCGCGTCGAGGGTCGAGCCCCTCGCGGAACCGGGCGGGATCTGCCTTTCCGAACCCGTCTACGTTCAGGTCCGCAACAAGGTGGAGTACCCGCTCGAGTCGCTCGGCCCGAAGGAGCTCAAAGGCGTGCGCGAGCCGATGGTCGTCTATCGGGTGACCCTTCCGTGGACCGCGGGCGAAGCGCCGGCGAGCACGTCGAACCTCCCACGAATCGCGGTGCTGCCCCTCGCGAACATCAGCCCGGACCCAAGGGACGAGTACTTTGCCGACGGGCTGACCGAGGAGTTGGTGACCGTCCTCTCCCAGATCAAGGGGCTGCGGGTCATCTCGCGGACCTCGGTGAACCAGTACAAGGGCACGACCAAATCGGTCGCTCAGATCGGCCACGAGCTGGGGGCCGACTCGGTTCTCGAAGGGAGCGTTAGGAAGGCGGGGGATCAGCTCCGGATCGCGGTCCAGCTCATCGACACTCGGTCCGATGAGCACCGGTGGGCCCAGACCTATGACCGGAAGCTCGAGAACGTGTTCGCGATCCAGGCAGAAGTCGCGGAGCGCACGGCCGGCGCGCTCAAGGTCGAGCTCCTTCGGTCCGAACGGGAGGCGATCCGGGAGAAACCGACCACGAGTCTCGCCGCGTACGAATCGTACCTCCGCGGGATTCGGGCCGACCAAGCGTTGCTCGACTCTTCGTCCTCCCCGGAGGCGCTCGACCGAGAGGCCGAACAGCACTTCCGGATGGCCATTCGAGAAGACCCGCAGTTCTCGGCCGCCTACTCCTCTCTGGCCAGCCACCTCATCGGAGTCCTCGGCACTACCCGGCCGGCGAAGGAGGTCCTGCCGGAGGTTCGAGCCCTTGTGGCCAAGGCGCTCGAGCTCAACGCGAATTCGTCCGAGGCCCACCTGGCCCTCGCCAACCTGCTGATGCAGGGAGACCTGGATTGGACCCGGGCCGAGTCCGAGTTCCAGCAGGCGATTGCGCTCAACCCGAGCGACTCGCAAGCGCGCTTCTGGTACGCCTACCTACTCGGCGTTCTCCAACGGTTCGACGAGGCCCGGAAGCAGTACCTCGCGTCGGTCGAGATGGACCCGCTCTGGCTTCTTCCCCGGGCCAACTTGGCCGCGATGGCCCTGGACGTGGGCGACCCAGAATCTTGCATCGCCGAGTATCGAAAACTTTCGGAACGCTTCTCGTACAGCACGTGGGTGTTCGGCGCGCTCGCATGGGCCTATGCGGTGGCCGGTCGACGCGACGACGCGCTGAGAGCCCTGGAACCTCTAGCCCAGGCTCAGGACCTGACGACCCGGAGTTGGCGGGCCGGCGTCCTCGCCGTCCTCGGGCAGCCGGCCGAGGGTCGAGCTTTGCTGTCGGACTGGGAGGGAGGTCGATTGAAGGAGTATTTCCCACCACTGTACGCCGCAATGCTCTACTCGATTTGGGGGGAGAAGGACCGCGCGCTCGCCCTTCTGGAGCGAGACTGCCGAGAGGGCGACCGGGTGCTCTGGAACCTCTACCAGCTCGTTCAGTTCGACTCGATCCGGGACGACCCCCGGTTCGTGGCTTTGCTTCGGGAGTTGAGGCTGCCCATCACGTTGCGCCGGCCTCGCTGGGCATCGCCGTACCATTCGTGAGGGCGGTGATCTCGGTCCGGGCGTGTCGCGGGCGGGGGAGCTGGAACCTCAAACGGGTGGGCCAATCCTCGGCCCAGCAGGATTTTGGGACGTGGGGGCGTGCGTTCGTAGGAAGAAGCGATGCGCACCCCGGCCCCCGATCCGTCGAAGTCCGCGGAGGTGGGCCGTCGGCCTCCGATGGCGAACTACGTACGCGGACTCCTGCGCCGGGTGCCCGGTCGGCCGAAGGTCTCGGACGCCGAAGCCGAGGCTATCCAGGAGGGTCATCTCGCGCATCTTCGTCACCTGAGAGAAGCCGGCTTCTTGGTGGTCTCCGGGCCCATGCTGGACGACGGGGACCTCCGGGGGGTCCTGATCTTTCGAGGTGATTCGCTGGAGGAGGTCCGTCGGTTGAGCGAGTCCGACCCGGCCCTGAAGAACCACCGGCTCCTGCTCGAGCTCCATGAGCTCTACCGACCGGCGGGCCTTCAGGTCGTTTCGTCGAGATTCCCACAGGGAAAGTGAGAGGCTCCAAGCGAAGAGGAACGGGGATTCATGACGGAAAGAACGGTCAGGGGAGCTCCGAAAGGGAAACCGCTCGGCGACACCGGGATTCGCATCACCCCCGTGGGACTGGGCACCTGGGCGATGGGAGGCGGCGGGTGGGAGTTCGCCTGGGGCTCCCAGGACGACGATCGATCTCGCGCCGCGATCCACCGCGCGGTCGAGCTCGGGATGAACTGGCTGGATACCGCTCCGGCGTACGGTACTGGTCACTCCGAGGAGCTGGTGGGTCGGGAGTTGAAGGAGATCCCGCGGCCGCCGCACGTCTTCACGAAGGTCTCCCTACGTTGGACCCCCGAACGCAAGATCGTCCACAACCTCAAGGCCCGGTCCATCGCGGCCGAGGTGGAAGAGAGCCGACGCCGGCTCGGGGTCGAGGTGCTCGACCTGGTCCAAGTACACTGGCCGACGCCCGACGAGGACATCGAGGAAGGGTGGAGGGCCCTCGTCTCCCTCAAGGACCGCGGATTGGTCCGGCATATCGGCGTGTCGAACTTCGACGTTCCTCAGATGGAACGGGCCGCGGGCATCGCGCCCGTCGAGACCCTGCAGCCTCCGTACTCGCTGGTCTCCCCTGAGGTGGAGCAAGAGATCCTGCCGTACGCGCGGGCCCACCGGATCGGGGTCATCGTCTATTCGCCGATGGGCTCGGGACTCCTCACGGGGGCGATGAGCGTCGATCGGGTGGCGAAGCTGCCCGAGGACGACTGGCGCCGACGCGATTCGGAGTTCAAGGAACCCCGACTCTCCCGCCATCTCGCCCTCGCTCGCCTCTTGTCCGAAATCGGCCGCGACCGTGGAGGGCGCACCACCGCGGAAGTCGCGATCGCCTGGACGCTCGCGAACCCCGCAGTGACCGGTGCTATCGTGGGAGCGCGCTCGGCCGAACAGGTGGACGGCTTCGCCGGAGCGCTATCGTTCCGGCTCGATAAGAACGACCTCGAACGAATCGAGGAGTTTCGTCTCTCCCACCCGTAGCCACGCTCGGTGCGATCCGGCCCGGCTCCATCGGACGCGAGGAGCGGCTGGGTCGGAGTCGCACTACGGGGCGAGCCCCCGAGCCGTTCGAAGAGGGCGTGGACGATAGCCCCCTACCGTGCCGGGGTCGTTCTCCTGAAGTCGTCGGGCCATTTCCTTGAGGACCGCCTTCAGGACCACCCGGTGGTCGGAGGCGAACCTCCAGAACTCCTCGCGCGGGAGAACGGCGACCGTCGCGGGTTCTGCGACGATCACATCCGCCGACCGGATTCCTTCGTCAAACAGGGCGAGTTCTCCGAAGAACTCCCCCGGCCCCAGGCGCGCGAGCGTGCGTCCTGAGCGGCGGACGAGGACGCGTCCCCTCAGAATCAGGTAGAAGCCGAGCCCTTTGTCGCCCTGATGGAAGATGAACGCCTCCCCGGGGAAGCTCCGGACCGTGGTCCGGCGCGCCATCTGTCGGGTATGACGCGGAGACAAGGAGGAGAAGAGCGGCGCTTCGCCGAGAGCGGCGGCGACGGCCCTTCGTTCGCGAGTGTCGGCGAGCGACGTGGGTTCGACATCAATCCCCAGAATAAACCGTACGGGTGAGCCCCCCACCTCGGCGGTCTCCGGGGGAGGAACGAGCCACGCGAAGTCGCCGACCGTTTCCGCGTCCGTCTGGAAAGCTTATCGCCCGCAAAACCAGCCGGAGGCGGTGGTCCCGTCCATGACGGCTCCCTTCAGGGACAGGCTTCGAGAGTCCCGCGACGTCTCGTTCGGCACGTGGATTTCCTCGTCCTCTCTCGTCTGCGTGGATGCGCTCAAGGGGATGGGTTTCGACTGGTTCATGATCGACAACGAGCACGCTCAGGTGAACCCGGAGACCATGGCCGCGATGGTCGCCGTGCTCGGAGATGGCGGTGCCGTGCCGTTCGTTCGGGTCGGGAACGTGGACCAATATCTCATCAAGCAGGCGCTGGACTCGGGAGCCCACGGGATCCTCGTCCCCCTGGTCAACACCGAGGCGCAAGCCCGGGCGGCCGTCGCGTTCGCGAAGTACCCGCCGGAGGGCGTCCGAGGGGCCGCCGCGGCGGCCGCGTCGCGGTACGGGAAGAACCTCGCGAACTACCTCCGCCGCGCGAACGCCGAGACCACGGTCGGGGTCCAGATCGAGACCCGGGAAGCCCTCGAGAATCTCGAGGCGATCGCTCAGGTCGAGGGCGTGGACCTCCTGTTCGTGGGGCCGCAGGACCTCACCTTGAACCTCGGCCTGGTCGACGACCGGACGAATCCCAAAGTGCGGGCCGCAATGCGCTCGGTCGTGGATGCCTGCCGGCGGCACGGCAAGGTCGCTGGAACCCTAGTGGTCAGTCCGGAAGAGAAGAAGGCGGCGGTCGGGATCGGGTTCCGTTTCATCTCCCTGGCCTCGGATATCCGTTTCCTGATCCAGGGTGCCAACTTCTACCTCAAGAGCTGAGGCGCCGGGCCCTCCTTCAGGGCGGATAACGAGTTTCGGCGGGTCCGCCTCTGCCCCCAAGCACGCCCCCCGGAAGGACCTTGAGCGGACTAGCCGTGAGGATGGTCGCGGGCGGTTGAACCGAATGACGGATGCGCTCTACCTCCACGATGCGTATCTGAAGCGCTTCGACGCCAGGGTCGAGTCGGTACGCTCCGACGGGCTCCTCCTCGACCGCACGGTGTTCTACCCGTCGGGAGGCGGCCAACCGGCCGACAACGGCCGCCTGAACTCGGCGTCCGGGACTTCCCAAGTGACCGATGTGCAGAAGACCCCCGAAGGAATCCTTCACGTCACGAGCCCGGCACCGGGTCTCTCGAGCGGGGACCCCGTGACCGGCGAACTGGATTGGGACCGGCGGTTCGCCCACATGCGATACCACACCGCCCTCCACATCCTGAGCGGGGTCGTCTACCGCCGGATCGGAAGCGGAATCACCGGAAACCAGATCTCGGCCGACCGGGCTCGAATGGACTTTTCGATTCCCGGCTTGGACCGGGCCCTCGCCGACAGTCTGATCGAAGGAGTGAACGAGGTGGTCCGGGAACGTCGTCCGGTCACGGTCCGATTCCTCAGTCGAAGCGAGGCCGCGAAGGACCCAACGCTCGTGCGCGTGGCCCAGGAGCTGATGCCCGACGTGGAGGTCGTGCGACTCATCGACATCGAAGGTTTCGACGTCCAGGCCGACGGTGGGACCCATGTCGCGAACACCGCCGAGGTCGGCACGGCCCGCCTGGAGCGGATCGAGAACAAGGGGGCTCGCAACAAACGGCTGTACCTAGTGCTGGAGGCACCGCCGCATACGTAGCGCTCCTCAAGCGAGCCCGTCTGCGCGTCACGGCCGTCGTCCGACTGATATGGGAGACCTCCCTACCGAGGAACGATGACCGATCCGGAAGGACCATTACCCGAGAGCCCTCCGACGTGCCGTCGATGCGGCAAGGTGATGGAATCGGGTTTCGTGGAAGGGGAGGGAGGGATCTCGGTCCCGGCGACCATCCTCTGGGTCGGATCCTCGGACCAGGAGGATGAGGAGCTCGCCCCACTCCCGTTCTGGAGGTTCAGCGCCTCTCCCCGCTTCCCCGCGTACCGTTGTGAGGCGTGTGGCCTCCTCGAAGTCGACTATAAACGAGAAGTCTCGCACTAGAATTGTTCCAAGCTCCTGGGCTCGAGAGGGCGAGGCCATCTCGCCGTCCCAGGAACGCCCGCTACTCCGTGACCTCGACCAGCTCGACTCGAAGTACTTTGACTCCGCCCTTGTTCTTCCAGTGACTCTCGAACGCCTGCCGGGCCCGCACCGGGGTGGTCACCCCTTCGTCCTCGTCAAATGAGATCTCCTCGACGTAGTCGCAATCGTCTCCGGGGATACGGTAGGTGAAACGAAAGTCAAACGACTTCGACGCGGGGGTCGCCACGTCGCGCCCACCGACCCGGCCTATAATGCGTGTTCGATGGCCCCCCGGCCTCTTCGGCCCCGAGGCGGGGGAACTCTCAGGCTTCCTTGACCAGCTCTGTTCGCGCCCGATGGTGGGGTGCGGGAGGCGATTCTGCCCCGTGGCCCACGGCGACGATGGCGACCGGACGAAGGCGGGGCTCCGTGCAGATTTCGCGGACCCGGGTTTCGTCAAAGGCTCCCACCCAGACCGAGGCTAATCCCTCGTTGGTGGCAGCCAGGAGGGCGAACGCCGCCGCGATGGTCGCGTCCTGCACCGCGTAGAGGCTCGTTCCTCTCTTGCCGTACCGATCCGCGGACCGCTCCTGGTCCGAGAAGAACACGAGGTCGACCGGTGCTTCCGAAAGGAACTCCTGACCCTCGGCCGCGGCGGCGAGTGCCCGGCGTTGGACGGGGGACCGAACGACTACGATTCGGTACGCCTGCAGGTTGCCCGCGGAGGGTGCCCGGGTCGCTGCCGCGAGGACGCGTTCGAGCGCTCGGGGGTCCACGGGCGCATCCGAGTACGCCCGAACGGACCGGCGGCGTTCCACCAGCTCGAGAAACTCCATGGACGGCTTCCCTGTGGCGGAAGCCGGGGCGAAGAGATAGCGGCGGCGGGGCCAGAGGAACGACTCCCGTCGATTCCCCGGAGGGTCCACCGTGTGGACCGACCCGACTCAGCTGACCCGGGAGCTCGCCGGCCGGCTCGGCCGGGGAGGTTCGCCGTCCTTGCGGGAGGCGGCATCGGCCCCCGTGAACTGTTCGGCCTCCGTCGACCCTTCCATCGCAAGGGTGGTCGTGAGCCCGCCCGAGAGCACCTGGGCCACGTCGTCGAAGTAGCCCGTCCCGACGAACGACTGGTGTTTCACGGCGGCGTACCCCTCTTCCTCGGCCCGGAACTCCTCCTCCTGGAGCTCGGTGTAGGCCGCCATCCCGGTTTGGGCGTAGGCTTTCGCGAGTTTGAACATCGAGATGTTGAGCGCGTGGAAACCGGCGAGGGTGACGAACTGGAACTTGTAGCCCATGTCGGCGATGGTCGACTGGAACTCCGCGATGACGGACGGTTCGAGCTTCTTCCGCCAGTTGAAGGAGGGGGAGCAGTTGTACGCGAGGAGCTTGCCCGGGTAGCGGGCGTGGATCTCGTGCGCGAACCGTTCGGCCTCCTCGAGGTTGGGCCCGGCCGTCTCGAACCATAGGAGGTCCGCGTACGGAGCGTAGGAAAGCCCCCGGGCGATGGCCATGTTGAGTCCGCCCGTGACCTCGAAGAACCCCTCGGCGGTGCGCTTTCCCGTCAGGAAGGCTTCGTCGCGGGGGTCGATGTCGCTCGTCAGGAGCTTCGCGGAGAGCGCATCGGTCCTCGCGACCAGGACGGTCGGCACGCCCAGGATGTCGGCTGCGAGCCGGGCCGCCCAGAGCTTCTGGTTGAACTCTCGCGCCGGGACGAGGACCTTCCCGCCCATGTGGCCGCACTTCTTCGCGGAGGCCAGCTGGTCCTCGAGGTGAAGACCGGCGGCGCCCGCCTCGATCAATCCCTTCGTGAGCTCGAAGACGTTGAGGTTTCCTCCGAAGCCAGCCTCGCCGTCGGCGACGATCGGAGCGAACCAGTAGACGTCGCCCTTTCCGTGGGCGTGCTGCTTCTCATCCTCCCGGCGGAAGGCGTTGTTGATCCGGCGAACGAGCTGCGGCATCGAGTCGGCCGGGTAGAGGCTCTGGTCCGGGTAGGTCTGGTGGGCGTCGTTCGCGTCCGCCGCGACCTGCCAGCCGCTCGCGTAGATCGAGAGGAGACCCCCCGCGACCATCTGGACTGCCTGGGTCCCCGTCATCGCCCCGAGGGTCGGGACGTACGGCTCGCTGTGGAGCAGCCTCCACAACCGCTGGGCACCGAGGGTGGCGAGCGTGTACTCGATGTGAAGGGAGCCACGCAGCCGCTCGACGTCCTCGGCATGGTACGGGCGCACAATCCCCTTCCACCGCTCGTTCTCCTTCCACTCGGCCCGCAGCGCCTCCGTCATTCTCCGACCTCCGTCGGCCCGTCCATCAACTGTGGGTACGCGTACTGTGTGATAAACTCCTCGAAAGCCGGTTTTGAAAGAACCGCCCTCAGGATCGCAGTGGCGCGGTCGAGGGTCGGGCCGCTCCGCTCCTTTCGGAGGCTCGCGAGTTCGCTCGAGAGGATTCGCTGGACGACGTCGGGGGTCACCGCTCCTCCGCCCTCCAACCGGGCGTGGTGGTGCAGCCACTGCCACAACTGCGTCCGGGCGATCTCGGCGGTCGCCGCGTCCTCCATCAGGTGGTCGATCGGGACGCAGCCCACGCCGCGCAGCCAAGCCTCGAGGTAGCGGAGCGCCACCCGCGCGTTGCGCCGGACTCCTTCGGCCGTCACGGGTCCCGGGGGGACTTGGAGCAGTTCGCGCGGTTCCACGGATGCTGCGTTCGCGGCCCGCCGGATCTGGTTCGGGCCCGGCATCTTGCGGTCGAACACCTCGCGAGCGACAGAGACGAGCCCGGGGTGGGCGACCCAGGTGCCGTCGTGCCCGGCCTCGACCTCGCGTTCCTTGTCGGCGACCACTCTTGCGATCGCCTCCGCGTTCGCGGCCGGGTCTTCCTTGATCGGGATCTGGGCGGCCATCCCTCCGAGCGCATGGGCTCCCCTGCGGTGGCAGGTTTGCACGAGGAGGTGGGAGTAGGCCGTGAGGAATGGCGCCGTCATTACCAGCAACGAACGGTCCGGGAAGATCCGGTCTCCGTCGTCCCGATACTGCTTGATGAAGCTGAACAGGTAGTCCCACCGGCCACAGTTGAGCCCGAGGGAGCGTTCCCGTAGCTCCCAGAGGATCTCGTCCATCTGGAAGGCGGCGGGCAGGGTCTCGATGAGGACGGTCGCACGGATGGTCCCGCGGCGCAGGCCGAGGCGGTCCTCGGAGGCACGGAAGACGTCGTTCCACAGGCGGGCCTCGAGGTAGTGTTCGAGCTTCGGCAGGTAGAAGTAGGGTCCCGTCCCCCGTCGAATCAGCTCGTGCGCGTTGTGAAAAAGGAACAGACCGAAGTCGAACAAGCTCGCCGACACCGGCCGACCCCCGATCCGGGCATGTCGTTCGTTGAGGTGCCAGCCGCGCGGTCGCACCATGAGGGTCGCGGTCCGTTCCGACAGCCGATACTCCCGGCCGTCGGGAGAACGGTGCTCGATACGGCGACGGACCGCGTCCACGAGGTTCACCTGCCCGCCGATGGTGCCGGTCCAGGTGGGGGAGTGGGCGTCCTCGAAGTCGGCCATGTAGACCTGAGCCCCCGAGTTCAGAGCATTGATGATCATCTTCCGGTCGACGGGACCGGTGATCTCAACCCGGCGATCGAGGAGGTCGCCCGGTGGGGGCGCTACCTCCCAGGAGGCGGAACGTATCCGACGAGTTGCCGCAGGAAAGCGAGGGGTCCTCCCCGACCGCAGCACCGAGCGAAAGCGACCCCGGCGCGCGAGGAGCGCCCGCCGCCGGCTCTCGAATCTTGCGTCGAGATCGGCCAGGAACTCGAGCGCCTCCGGGGTCAGGATCTCTTCGAATCGAGGCCCTGAAGGGCCATCCAACCGGATTCTCGGTCGTTTGTGCCGGTGAGTGGAGCGCGGGCGGTCGAAGGACCGTGAGTGGGCCCCTTTGGGCGGATGCCTTCGGTGGATCGTGCGTCCTGCCACGGGTCCGTGGATCCTGTGGCGCGGCGTACCGACGTTCTTGCCAAATACCTTACGAATCCGGCTCCCTACAGCCCCCGTCGCAAGTCTCATGGAGGTCCGCCCCATCCTCGCCCGGGTTTCCCATGCTCGTGGTGCGTCAGGAGACACGATACGAACCGATCGTCCTCGCGATCTTTGCCGTCATCTTCTGGTTCGCCAACGCGGCCATACTTCTCTACCTTAGCTACTACTTCTCCGTGGCTGGCTGGGAAGGGTCGAGCCTGGGGGCGGTAGGCCCGGCTGCGGGTCTGATCTTTGTGGGGATCGTCGAGATCATCCTGATCGTCGCCTACGCCATGGATCCCACGATGGACCGGGGAGTGGGGACCGCCACTATCGTGATGTCCCTATTCTCGCTCCTCCTGGGGGGAGGCCTCCTCATCGGGTCGGTCTTCGGGGTACTCGCCGGCTCCTTCTGGATTCTCCTCAGCCCTTCGGAGGCTTCCGAGGTCTTAGGCGAGCGTCCCCGACAGGACCAGTCGGATGGGTGGGTCCCGTCTCCGGTCCCTGGAACCACCGATGCTTCGGCACCGCCCACCGGCTCCGCGACGTCCCCGGGGATCACTCGGATATGTCTCGCGTGCGAACACCCGAACCCCGTGACGGCCGCCCAGTGCGAATCGTGCGGACGGCCCATGCCGCCGCTGCCCGCGGACCAGACTCGATAGCCACCGTCGTCTCGGGCGCACGAGGGTCCGTGCAACTTCCCGCCCGCGGCCAGAGGTGGGAGTAGAATCGAGGGGCCGGACCCTGCGGGCATACGTTAAGAGGTCGCGGCTCCGGTCCCGAGCACGACCGCGTCCGAGAACCAAGCCGATTCGCACCGGGACTCGGCGCCGGGCGTACGATTCGAGGACCTGCCGCTCCACCCCCACCTGCGCCGGGGCATCCGCGAGATGGGGTATGAGGCCGCGACCCCCATCCAGAGCCGAGCCATCCCGGAGGCGGTCCAAGGGCGGGACCTGATCGCGACCGCGCAGACCGGCACGGGGAAGACGGCGGCGTTCCTTCTTCCCATCCTCGAACGCACGCTCGAGCTTCCTCCCGGCCGGATTTACGCGCTCATCCTGACGCCGACCCGCGAGCTCGCGGTTCAGGCCGAGATGTTCCTTCGGAAGCTGGGGCGGTACACCCGCCGCCGGGGAGCGGCCGTGTACGGCGGCGTCGGCATGGGCGATCAGGTGCGCGCGCTCCAGGGCGGGGCCGAGGTGATCGTCGCGACCCCGGGACGCCTCCTCGACCACATGGAGCGGGGTTACGTCCGTTTCGATGCCCTCAAGATCCTGGTGCTGGACGAGGCCGACCGAATGCTGGACATGGGTTTCCTACCGGATGTGCGGAGGATTCTCGCCCGACTCCCGAGGCAGCGTCAGACGATGCTGTTCTCGGCGACCATGCCCGCCGAGGTCGTCCAGCTCTCGCGCGACTTCATGGTCGACCCGCGGATGGTGCACGTCGGTCCGCAGACCGTCGCCGCCGTCGGCGTCTCTCACTTGGTCCTCCCGGTGCCGTCCCACCTCAAGGCCCCGCTGCTCCGTGAGGTCCTTCGGGACGAGACGATGTCGAGCGTCCTCGTGTTTACCCGCACGAAGCACCGCGCCGACCGCCTGGCGCGGCAGCTCTCCCAGTGGGGGATATCGGCCGGTGTCATCCACGGGAACCGAAGCCAGAGCCAGCGGCAGCGGGCGCTCGAGGGGTTCCGCGGAGGACTCCATCGGGTCCTGGTGGCGACCGACATTGCCGCGCGGGGAATCGACGTCGAAGGAGTGAGCCACGTGGTCAACTTCGACGTTCCGCACGAGCCGGAGGTCTACATTCACCGGGTCGGACGGACCGCCCGGGCCCAGCGTCGTGGGGACGCGTTCACCTTGCTTTCGCCGGAGGAAGAGGACGATTTCGCCCGGATCGAACAGCTCCTCGGATACTCTATCCACCGGGCGAGGCTCCCCGAATTCGCCTACGACGCCCCCACCCCCTCACGGGCGGAGCTACCTCCTCGCGGCCGCTCGCATTTCCGCCAGGAGAGAAGGCCGTCCGGCCGGTCCGGCACTCGCGGTCACGCCGGTCACGGGGGAGGGCGCCCGACGGCAGAATCGCCGTCCGGGACTCGGCGCCGGGTCTACCGTCGCTGGTGAGGGCTCCTCACGCGAAGCTACTCGGACGTGCGGCGACCTGAGCTCAGCAGTGCGGGGCCGGGGTGCCTGGGGTCAACGCGTCCACGGTCACGACAAGGTACAGGGTCTCGCTGGACGTCACCGTCGGAGCGGTGAACGTGACATCGAGGACCCAGTTGTCCTGCCCGCTCACCACCATGGCGGGGAGGCCGGGCGACGTGCAGGCCACCGAGAACGGGAGTTGGGCCACTGTGGCGTTGATCGTGTGGTTGCGGACATCGAGGTCCGAGAGCACGAGGACTCCCGGGAACTTTCCCCCGGAAGCGACCGTGACCGGGAACCCGTTGGTCCCGTTCTGGTAGACGGGGCTCGGACCGAACCAGCCGCGACCGAGCTTGCTGAGCCCCTGCTGGATCTCCCACTCCGCCCCCGTGACGGTCACGGTGGGATGAGCGGCCGGGAACAGCACGAGGATGCCGGTGCCGACCAGGACGAGAAGAACCACAGCGACCGCGACCACGACCCCGACCAGCGCGACCCAAAGGCGTGTCCGGCGCCGACGCATCGCACTCCCTCAGACCGTACCACGGCTGCGCCCTGCTAAGTCGATTGCCCCGGACGACCGCACCTCTCGGCGACCGTGGGGAGAGGCAGCGTTATATCGAAATCGATACATAGGTCGATGTAACGGGGACCAACCATGCCGCCGAGGATTATCGGACTGTACTCGCTTGCGATGATGGACCGGGAGGGCCCGGTGTACGGCTACCTGGTGTCGCGTCGGATTGCGGACCGGACGGGAGGGAGCTGGGTGCCGGGCGCGGGGGCGGTCTATCCCGCGCTCACGTCCCTCGTGGAACGGGGTCTTGCGGAGCGTTCGGTCCACGGGCGACGGAGGGAATTCCGGATCACTCGGAAGGGCCGGGCCCTCCTGCACCGGATCCGCGCGGAGCAGAGGTCCGACAGTCCGCAGGTCCCGGACCTGAGCGTCCTCTGGGGCGACATCTCGGGCACCGGCGACCCGGGGCCCCTCCTCCTTCGACGACTTCGACGGACGGTGGACGGTCTCGAATCCTACCTGACCCGGGAATCCTCCGAGACCGGCGACGTTCGGGCGCTTCGCGCGCAAGTGCTCGCCGAACTCCAGCTCGCCGAGCAACGTCTCCGAACCGCCCGGGGACCGTTGACAGCGGCGCATCGCGGCCGGTCGGGGGTCCCATGAGCGAACCCGCGATCGTCACCCAGGAGCTCACGAAACGCTACGGGTCGAGTAACGGCGGAGTCCTCGCCCTCGACCACGTGAGCCTCACCATCCCCTCGGCGACGGTTTTCGGCCTGCTCGGGCCGAACGGGGCGGGCAAGACCACGCTGATCAAGGTCCTCACGGGAATCAGCGACATCACCTCGGGCGGGGCCCGGGTCGCCGGGTTCGATGTGCGCCGGGAGTCGCTCGAGGTCCGCCGTCGGATCGGCTGGGTCGCGGCGGAGGTGATCCTGGACGACGACTTCTCGGCCTGGGAGAATCTCTGGCTGCAATCGCGGCTCCAAGACCTCAAGGAGTGGGAACCGCGGGCCGAGCATCTCCTCCAGTACTTCGGACTCGCGGACCGAAAGGACGACCGGGTCAGCCATTACTCGAGCGGGATGCGGAAGAAGCTCGAGATCGCACTTGCCCTCCTCCACCAGCCGTCGGTGATCTTCATGGACGAACCGACGATCGGACTGGACGTCAGCACACGTCGGATGCTCTGGGACATCGTCACGGGCATCCACCGCGAGTTCGGGGTCACCGTGCTGCTGACCACCCACTACATCGAGGAAGCGGAAGCCCTCTGCGACCGAGTGGGAATCATCGACCGGGGCCGGATCATCGCGACCGGGACCCCGGCCGAGCTCAAGGCACGCGTCAAGGCCGACATCGTCCAGCTCGAGACCCACCAACCGGTCGAGGCCGCGCAGCTGAAGGCGATCCCGGGAGTCCAGGACGTTCGCTCCCAGGGGAACGACTGGCAGATCCGGGTGACCTCCGCCGAGGAGTTTCTGCCGCGGCTGTTCGCCACCATCCGGACGGACCAGGTCCGACGCATCAGTGTGGACGAGCCGAGTCTCGAGACCGTCTTCCTCGACCTGACCGGACGCCAGATCGGCTCCGACGAGCCGATGCGCGACATCCGGAAGTTCTACGCCCAGATGCGGAGGGCCCGCGCATGAGGAGCCAGCTCTGGGGCCTCTACCTTAGGGAGGTCCTGCGGACGTTCCGCAACCCGTTCGTCCTGCTGATGACGATCGTCCAGCCGTTCATGTGGCTCGCCTTCTTCGGGTCCGGGTTCGGCCAGTACGCCCAGGCGCTCGCGAAGGCCCTGGGCACTTCGAACTACATCGAGTTCCTGTTGCCCGGCGTCCTCTCCACCTCGATGCTCTCGGTGGGGATGTTCGGGTCGATGAGTACGATCCAGGACAAGCGATTCGGTTTCATGAAGCGGATCCTGATCACTCCGACCAGCAAGGAAGTGATCTTCCTCTCGAAGGCGTTCGGGGCCGCCACGCGGGGGCTCGTTCAGATCCCCGTGATGGTGGTCGCGGCGATCGCCTTCGGGGTGACGTTCTCGCTCTCTCCGCTCGACTGGCTCGTCTGGGTACTCGCCCTGCTGTTCGCGGCGGTCGGGTTCGCCAGCATGTTCCTCGCGATCACAGCGTCGTCCACCGACTGGCAGACCCCGGGGGTCGTCTCGAACTTCATCACGATGCCGCTGATGTTCTCGAGCGCGGCGCTCTACCCTTCGGGCGGGTTCCCGTCCTGGATGAAGGCGATCTCGGACATCAACCCCATCTCGTTCTCGGCCAGCTTGGGCCGCGGCCTCGTCCTCGGGACCGGGACCAACTGGCTGGACCTGGGCTACCTGGCGATCTTCGCCGTGGTCATGGTCACCGTCGGCTACTTCGTCTCGGCCCGCTGGCTCAAGGTGGAGTGACGGGCCCGGCGTAAGCGCCCCCAACGCGAGAGTCGCCCCTCGGAGCCCGACCGCGGCTCGCGGGGCTCCCGTCGCTGGCCTGCCGCGGGGGCGGAATGGCGAGGGGTTTTCCTCCCGGGCGGTTAGGGGCGTCGTGGAACTGGCCCTCTTCGTCCTCCTCGTGGCCCTGGCGGGGATCCTGGGGGGGCTGGTCGGTTCCCTCTCCGGTCTCGGCGGCGCCGTCATCGTTATCCCGGTGCTGGCGGTCGTTTTCGGAGTGCCGTTCCCCGAGGCCGCGGGGGCGGGTTTCATCACCATCCTGGCGACCTCTTCGACCGCCGGGGCGGCCTACGTACGCGACCGACTCAGCGACCTACGGATCGGGATGTTCCTCGAGATCGCGACCGTGCCCGGTGCCCTGGTCGGAGCGACCCTCACCGTCTTCCTCGTCCACCAGAGCCTCGAGGATGCGTTATTGGTCGCCCTCGGAGTCGTCCTCCTCGCGATCATCCCCGCGTCCCTGGCCCGCCGAAACATCGAGATGCCGGAGCAGGTGCAGCCGGACGCCCGGTCGCGTCGCCTCGGCCTCCGAGGCTCTTACTACGACGCCTTCCACCACCGAGAACTCGATTACGTCGCCGCGGAGACCACGCCGGCGCTCGGGGTGATGTTCGGGGCCGGCGTGGTATCGGGCGCCTTCGGCATCGGCGGGGGCGTGTTCAAGGTCCTCGCGCTCGAGCGGTACCTCCGCCTCCCGATGAAGGTCTCGACCGCGACCAGCAACTTCATGATCGGCGTGACCGCCGCCGCGGGGGGCGGCGTCATGCTCGCCGCGGGGTTCATCAACCCCGTCATCGCCGCGCCGGCGGCGATCGGCACGGCGCTCGGAGCGTACATCGGGAGCAGCCTCCTGCCCGGCCTTTCCAACCGAACAGTGCGACTGCTGTTCCTGCCGGTGATCGCCGCGCTCGCAATCGAGACGATCTTGAGGGGGCTCGGCCTGCCGTGACGTCCTCCCCCACCGACCCCAATCGGGCGATCTCGGACCACCAGCTACCGCCCGAAGCGTACCGGCGGATGACCGTCATCCTCCGGGGAGGTCTCCTCCTCTCGCTCGCGGTCCTCGCCGTGGTGCTCTCCCTCTACGTCGCGGTTCACTCGGGATCGACCTCTTCCCAGACGATCGCCTCGAACCCGGTGCTGAACTACCTGTCGGTCCCCGGGCTCGCCAGCGGTCTGGCCCACGGGTCGCTCGAGGCGTACCTCACCCTGGGCCTTCTGGTCCTGCTCGCGACGCCGATCCTCCGGGTGGCGTCCGGGTTCTACTACTTCGAGAAGGAAGGCGACCGGCCGCTGGCCGCCATCACGTTCACGGTACTGGTCCTGATCTTCCTCGGCCTGCTCGTAATCGGCCCGTTGTTCCGGTAGGCGGCGTCTCCCGGACCTGTCCCTCAGGCACTCGTGAGCGCCTCGCGCACGGCGGCCAACCCCTCGTCGGCCAGGGCCCGCGCCCGGGCCGGGTCCTTCGACTCGGCAAAGACCCGGAAGAGCGGCTCCGTCCCCGAGGGCCGGAGGAGCACCCAACCGCCCGGAAGGTACGCCTTCACGCCGTCGATGGTCACGACCCTCGACCCTCCTTTCCCGAGCGCCTGAGCGATATGCGCCAGGACCACCTCGCGACGCTCGACGGGGCAGGCGATCTTCTCCTTGACAAGAGCGTACTTCGGCACGTCCTTCAGGAGGTCGGCGAGCGACGCGCCCTTTCGGGCCAAGAGGTCGAGGACCGCGGCAGCTGACATTGCCCCGTCCCTTGCGTACTGGAATTTCGGGAAGACCGACCCGCCGTTCTCCTCCCCCCCGAAGACCGCCCCGCGGGCCCGCATCTCGCGGGTCACGGTAGGTGAGCCGACGCGAGTGTAGACTACGGAGCCGCCGAGTGGCGCGACCGCGTCCTCGACCGCCTGGGAGCCCGAGACGGGAGTCACGACAATGCCGCCTCGGTGGCGTTCGACCGCGTCCCGGGCGAGGAGGGTGAACACCTGCTCGCCGGGGACGAAGCCCCCGCTGGAATCGACGAAGATCGCCCGGTCCGCATCGCCGTCGTGGATGATGCCCAGGTCGGCGCCGACCGCCGCGACGACCTTGAGGGTACCGCGGACGTTCGCCTCCACCGGTTCCGAAAGGTGGCCCGGGAACGTGCCGTCGACTTGGGCGTTCAGCGACACCACGCGGCAGCCGAGCCGCCGGAGGAGCTGCGGGCTCGTCACCGCGGATGCGCCGTTCCCGCAGTCGAGCACGACCGAGAAGTGGCGCGACGCAATGCGGGCCGGGTCGACCTGGGCCACGATCCCGTCGACGTAGTGGACCGCTCCGAGAGAATCGGTCTCGACCTCCCCGACGCGGTCGAACGGGACGACCCGGGTCGACCCTTGGTCGACCGCGGCCTCGACCTTTTCCTCGAACTCACGAGGGACCTCGAGGCCGTCCTCACCGATGCACTTGAGCCCATTGAACTCCGGGGGGTTGTGGGAGGCGGTCACGATGAGGCCGAGCTGAGCACCCACGCGGGGCAGGTTGTACTGGATCGCTGGCGTGGGGAGGAGTCCCAACTCAACCACCCGGTGCCCCGCGAGGGCGAGGGTGGAGCTGGCGAGATGCGCAAAGGCCGGGCTCGACGTGCGTCCGTCCCAACCGACGGCGATCGGTCGACCCACCGGGAGAAGTGCGCCGATCGCTCCGACCACGCGACCGACAAACGAAGGCGTGAACTTCTCGCCGACCACCTCTCGGATGCCGTTGGTGCCGAAGAGACGCGTCACGTTCGCCTTGGGGCCGGCGGAGGCCTACCCCATAATAAGCGGCGTGGTGGTTTATCTCGCGGTCGGTTCGCCGTGACGGCGTCAGAACCCCGATTCCTCGCGGACGAGATGGTCGGCCGGCTGGCCCGCTACCTTCGGTTCGTGGGATGCGACACCGAGTATGCCCGGGACACGGATGACCCGGCGATCCTTCGACGCCTGCGAGCCGAGGACCGAATCCTCCTCACACGCGACCGGGCCCTCGCCCGGGCGGCCCCGCGAGCGGTCCTCCTGACGAGCCTTCATCTCGCCGACCAGTTCCGGGCGGTGCGCGACGCCGTGCCGGGGGTGGGACGTGAACTCCGGTTCGAGCGTTGCACGGAGTGCAACGGGACCTTGGCCGAGTACCGGCCGGCGCCGGGCGACGCGCGGCCCGACGGAGTCCCGTGGGACCGGGTGGATGCCGGGCTCCGCCTCTTTCGATGCGGCCGGTGCGGCCACCTGTACTGGGAAGGCTCTCACACCGCTCGTATCCGCGGGCAGTTGGCCGAGTGGGAGGCGGGTTCGGGGCCGTGACCCGGGTCTACGTCGAGCCCACGGGAGAGAGCCGTGCCCTCGCCGCCGCCGAGCTGCACGCCGCCGCCGAAGCGCTGGACGGTGTGGACACGGAAGCGCTCCCCGGGCTCCTCGCGGTCGACCTTCCAGACCGCGCCGCCGCCGAACTTCTCGCCCGACGCCTCGCGCTCGGCCGTCGGTGCCTCGTCGAAGTGGACGGCCCCTCGATGATCGAGGCGGCGGAACGACGCGGGGCCGACCACGCGGGCGCATCGGTCCGTCGGCTCGGCCGGCCGTCGGGAGGAAGGACCGACGCGACGGTGCTCGAAGTGGGGAATGCGTACGTGCGAGGGGGAGGGTCGATCGACCTGGACCAGCCGGCCCGCCGGCTCTGGATCGGGGAGGACACCGCCGGCCGCGAACGGCTGCTCGAGGAGGTCGCAACGACCAGCCGCCCGACGTTGATGCGCCGCCGGATCTCCCTCCTGCCGTTCCAGCGACCCATCGGTCTCGACCCGCGTCTCGCCCGGGCCGCCGCCAACCTCGCCCGCATACGCCTCGGGGACCGCGTGCTCGACCCGTTCCTCGGCACCGGGGCGCTCCTCGCCGAAGCGGGTCTCCTCGGCGCACGCCTCTACGGAATCGATCGGGATCCCGCCATGGTCCGGGGGGCTCTCCAGAACCTCGCCTTCCTCGGCCTGTCGGCCGAGGAGGTCATCGAGGGGGACGCCGGGTCGGTCTCCTTCGCCGACCGGTCGCTGCGCTTTGACGCCCTCCTCACCGACCCGCCCTACGGACGGGCGTCGGGCACAGGGGGTGAGGACGCCTCCGCACTGGTCGGCCGGGTGATCCCGCGGTGGGCCGAACGGGTCCGTCCGGGGGGTCGCCTCGTGGTCGTGAGCCCGGGAGGCGAGGATGCGGTCGGTAGGCCCTGGCACCGGGAGCTCTCCGTTCCCGTCCGGGTGCACCGGAGCCTCACCCGGGAGTTCCGGGTCTACGCCCGTTAGGAGAAGACGACCGCGAAGGGCGCGGTGCTCGCCGCCCCCGTGCCCGAGACGGCACAGTCCTGGCTGGCGGAGAGCTCGAAGTAGGCGACCAGCACCGTTTCGCTGACGGGGAAACTGTTCGTGAAAGTGACGCGCACCGGCACGGTGGCGCCGGTCGCGATCGTGAGATAGTCGCTGGAGGGGAGCGCACCGGCCACCCCGGTGACCGTCACGCGGCTCCCGTTCGCGAGCGTGTACGTCCAGGTCGCGTTTTCCGCCCACGCCATGACCTGGGACGAATTGAGCGTCGTATTGGTGCCGGCGGAATGGAGGGTGACCTCCGTCAGGGTGGCCGTGAACCCGTAGCCGTGGTCGACCGGGTCTCCGTTCGTCACGTTGACCGAAAGGTTGAGCGAGACCTCGCCCGGGTGTGCGGGCAGGACCGCATACTGCGGGGTGCCGAGGGAGACCGTCCCCGGCGCGGCCGAGAGGGGGACGACCACGAACCCCGAGATGAGCACCGCCGCGACAAACGCGCCGACGGCGTACCGCTTCGGGTCGAGGTGGGTCAGGTCGTTGAGCGGCGGCGGGTGGCGCATCCCGAGGAACAGGACGAGGATGGCGAAGAGGAGCCAGCCGTAGTAGAAGAACCCGAGACCGAAGAGGAGGATGACGACCGAGTAGCTCACGAACCGCGACCGGTCCCCGAGGAGCGCGCGGAAGACGTGGCCCCCGTCCAGCGAGCCCGCGGGTAGGAGGTTGATCGCGGTCACGAAGATCCCCACCCAACCGGCGAGGGCCAGGGGGTGGAGGCTCTGGAAGCCGGGAGGAAGGAACAGCGAGAGGAATGTCCAGAAGAGAGACGGCCCGAGAAGGATGTTCCCGTAGCTCTGACCCAGGAACGAGACCCCGCAGTAGTTCACCGGGACGGACGGGGCATGCCCGGTGAGGTAGAGCCCGGCGAGGGCGACGGGGACCGAGACGAGGAACCCGGCGATGGGACCGGCGGCCCCGACGTCGAAGAGCGCCTTGCGGTCGGGGAACGGCGTCCGGATGCTCACGAACGCGCCGAACGTCCCGAAGAGGAACGGTGGGGGAATGGGGATGAAGAACGGCAGCGAGGCGTCCAGATGGCGGCGCCGCGCGACCCAGTAGTGGGCGAACTCGTGGACCCCGAGGATGGCGAGGAGGGGGGCGGCGAAGTAGAGCGCTCCGTTCAGTACGTCCGACAGCCCGAGGGCCGTCCCGCCGACATAGGTGACCCAGATCATCGACCCGGCGAACACCGTGGTCGCGACCGTCGCCGCGAGGAGCGCGAGGTTGACCCACTGGCGGGTGGTCCGCGTCCTCGGCCGGCGGATCACCTCGACGAAATCCTCACCGGACTCGCGACGCAGGAGCGGGACGTAGCCGCTCGCCCAGAGCTCGCGTCGGAGCGCATCGAACTTCTCCTCCAGCGTCGCCCGGTCGATGTGGACGGCCAGGAGCAGCGACTGCGGACCGATGCGGGTCTCGTAGACGGGGAAGTACGAGCTGACGGTGGCCCGAAGTCGCTCCAGCTCCGTCCCACCGGAGCTCGGAAGGGGTCCCGACCGGGCCACCGCTCCCTACGCCTCCCCGGCAGACTTGCGGAGCCGCTTGGCCCGCTCCTTGGCCGAATAGCCGGTGGCGGCCTCGAGGAATCGGTTGTACCGCGTGATCGTCTCCCGGGCCACTTCGTTCGGGACCTTCGGGTCCATGGTCGTTTCTACGGCGATCTCCCGCCCGGCGACGCTCACCGAGAGCTGACGGAGCGCGCCGAACGAGGTGACGACGCGGTCCCCCTCGACCTGCGCGGTGCCGAACTCCGCCCGGGCGAGCGACTCGAGCGCGGGGAGGGCGAGGTTGGGCCGGTGGGTCGGGCGGACGGGATAGTTCTGCACGGGGCTATCGAACGGGGAGCGGGATAAAACCTCTAGGAATTGGCGGAAATCGCTAGACCGTTTCCACCTCGTAGAGCACGCGATACCCGCGCAGCTGGCGAGCGAGCTCGTCCGAGAGGTCGAGGATCTGCTCCCGGGTCGCCGGCCCCTGCCAATCGTAGACGAAGTCGTAGTTCCCCGCGGTGGGGAGGAACCCGCACGAGCGCAGGCGGTCCGCGACCTCCGAGGGCTTCGCCCCTTCACTGTCGAAGGTTACGCGGAGGTAGGTTTCCATCAGTGCGAGGACGGTCGTGGGGGGCCAAAGGCGTTGCGCTTGATGCCCGGACGCAGCAGGCGGGCGACCTCGCGCTCGAGGGCGACCGTCCCCGTCACCCGGATTCGCCGGGCCGGCAGCGCCACCGTCGGCGACCGTAGCACCATCGACCAGGGACCCGGTGGGTGCCCCGCAACGCCGATCGCAAGGTCCGTCCCGCTGATCGCCCGCTCCGCCAGCACCGCGGCCCTCGGCGCGGCCGCGCCTCTCGGGCGACCGAGCGGCGCCGGCCGCGGGAAGACCCGTGCGAGGCGGAAGGCGTGGCGCACGGCGCGCAACAGCGTCGCCTGGACCTCGGGCGCGTCGGCCGCGACGCCGAAACGGAGCGGCGCCCTCCGGCGGCCCTCGCGGTCGATCTCGCCGGCACGGATCCGCCGCGAGCTCACCGGGGCCAGGTCGTCCGCGAGCACGACCGGCACGACCACGATCGGGATCGGGGGGTTGCCCAGGCGACGTCGCTCCTGGTTCACGAGTTCGCCGCGGGCCGCCGTCTCGGCCGAAACGATGACGGCGTCCACCCCGGGGTGGACGGAGCGGCCGAACGGGTCGTCGAGCGGTCCGAGCTCCCACTTCCGGTGCGAGAACTCGCTCGCGAGGAACCGGCGCAGCGCGCGGCTCCGAACCGTGAACGGCTGGACGAGCGCCGCGTCCGGCTTCGGGTGCGCGGCGAGGTACTGGTCGGTGGTGACGCCGATTGACACCTTCCGTCCGACTCGGAAGGCGGCCCGCAGCAGGGCGACGTGTCCGACGTGGAGGTGGTCGAACGTCCCTCCCAGCACGGCGTGCCCGAACCGTGGCATCGACCCTCCTAGACCAGCAGGCGCGATACGAACACGATGAGGAGAAGGGCGATGGCCCCGTAAAGAAGGTAGGTGTAGGTACGGCGGGTCTGTACTCGCCGCTCCCGCTCCTCGCGACAGGCGCGACTGCAGGTCTCCTCGTCCGGGTCGCAGACCTTCCCGCAGACCTTGCAGTGCCGATGGTCGCTCTCGAGGGTCACGGTGGCCCGGTGAGCGCGCGACGCCCCTTAAGGAGCAGGGAAGGGGCTACGATCGCCGCGGTCGGCGACGGGGTTCCCGCTCCTCGGGGGCGAGCGCCGGCTCCGGGTCCATCGGGTTCGGCGGGTCCTCCGTGAAGGCGCCGACGCCCGTCACCGCCCGGAAGTCGGAGTCGAGGAGCTCCTCCTCGGGGAGCGGCTTCGCGGACGGCCGCCGAAGACGGGAGGGCGAATGGGGAACGACCGCCTCCCCTTCCTGGGAGAGCTGGCGGAGCAGGTTGAGCCAGATACGGCCCTGGCTCGCGATGGCGGTCTCGAGCCGTTCGCGAAGGTCGGCCGTCTGCTCGATCATCTCGCCCTCGAGCCGTCGAAGCTCTCGCGCGAGCTCGCGACGGAGCTCCTTGACGCGCGCCTCGGTCTCCGGGACCTCGCCGCGGCTCTTCTCGAGCTCGGCGACCTTGAGCCACGTCTGCCGAAGGAGCGGCAGCATCCGGTCGGTGAGCACCTCGACGCGTCGGTCGAGGTCGGAGACCTCGGCGCGCACGGTCCGCTCGAGCCGGGCGGCGTCCTCGTCGACCTGGGTGCGGAGCCGGACCTCCGCGTCCGCGAGGACCGTCTGGTAGGCCTTCTCCTGCTCCGGACGGCTCGCGTCCAGCACCTGGAGTACCCGCTCCCGCACGGCGGAGTCGAAACGGGTCGAATCGATCGTCCGCGCGAGCGACTGGTCGACCTCGGACTTCAGGCGGGCGAGGAGCTCGACGTACTTCTCCCGCTCCCGCTCCTGGTTCTCGCGCAGCTTCTGCTCGAAGTACGACTGCAGCCGGACCTGGAGGCCGGCGATCGCCTGGGCCTGGGACTCCGTCAACTCGGCGGCTCGGGCCTCCCGCTCGACGCCGAGACGGCGCTCGACGTCCGCGAGTCGCTCGTTGGCGATCGTGCCGACCTGGGTGCGCTGCTCGGTGAGGGCCTGGGTCAAGCGCTGCTCGAGGTCCTTCGACCGGCCCTCGACCAGGAGGTTGAGCCGCTGCTCCAACTCGCGTACCTCCTTCGAACGGCGCTGCTCCGTCTCTTGGTTGCGCGCTTGAAGGATTTCCCGGACTCGCTCCTCGACCTCTTCCCGGAGCGCCGTCCCCTGCTCCTTGAGCTCGCGGACTTCTAGGTCGATCTGAGCGACCAGGGCGGTGCGCAGCTCCTCCTCCGCCTTCGCGGAATGGGCGCCGAGCTCGTCCGCCGAGCGCTTCAGCTCTTCGCGGAGGCGTTCGGCCCACGCCTCGGCGACGGTCTGCACCGAGGAACGGACCTTCTCGTCGACCACCGCGAGGTGCGCGTCGACCGAGGCGCGGACCCGCTTCACCGTCTCCTCGACGACCGAATCGGCGGTGAAGACCGGCCGACGTTCGATGGCGGTGAGCCGCGGCTCGATCGCCCCTTGGATCTTGTCCGCCGCCGAGGCCGCGAGCTCATCCGGCGAGGGGGTGGGACGGCTTTCGATGGCCGTCACCCGAGGCCCGAGGGTTTCCTCGACCTGCTGCGCCGCCTCGGCCACCATCTCCTCGGCCGAGAGCACGGGACGCGCCTCGACCGCGGCGATCCGCGGCTCGAGCTCGGTCTTGAGCTGGGCGGTGACGCTCTCCGCCACCGTCTTCGGAAGGGTCGAGGCCCGGGTCTCGAGGTCGCCGAGCCGCTGGTCGACCCACGACCGAAGGCGCTTCGTGACCTCGTCCGCGACGACGTCGGGCGATGAGCTCGGGCGGACCTCGACCGCCACGAGGCGAGAGGTGAGGTCGTCCCGCAGGGCGAGAAGTGCCCGGGAGGCGGAGTCGCTCGCCTCGCGCGCCCGCGTCTCGATCGCGAGGCTCCACTTCGCCTCGAGCTCCTTTGCTATCGCACCCAGGCGAGCGTCCATGACGGCCGCGTCGGTGGTCGGGATCGGAGAGGCCTTCGCGAGCTCCTCGAACCGCCGGTCGATCACTGGACGAAGGCGGGACTCGAGATCGGCATCGGAGATCGTGGGCCCGGCGGCCGCGGGAGCAGCGACCGGGGAGGGGGGCGGCGGAGGCGCCGCCGGCCGGAGGGAAGGATCGTCGCTGGTCGACACCGGCACGCCGGGGGTGGGCGAGGTGGGCTCGACCACATCGGGAGGGCGTTGGAGCCAGGCGGGCAGCTGGGTCGCGACCGAGGGAACGGCCGGGCTGGGCGCCGGAGCGGCCGGCACCTCGTGGACGGGAGTTGCTTCGGCGGGCCGGGCCTTCAGGTACTCCGAGGCTCGTTTGGCCGCCTCGCCCGACATCGGCACGCTGCGACCCTTCGGGCGGCTCTGGAGGAGTGCGGCCGTTTCCATCGCGGTCGCGATTCGCCACATTTCCTTTCGGCGGTCGCGGCCACCCTGACGGTCGGCGTCCTGGAGGTGCTGGCGGATGCGGTTGCCTTCCACGAGGTCGACCCGCCGGGCGACCTCGGCGAGCTTCTCGTCGGCGTGGTCGCGCGAGTACTGGAGGATGAGTGGGACCGTCTCCTTGCCCTTCGGGACCCAGGGCTTCGTCAAGTCACGGAAGGCGACCGGAGCCGCCTCCCAGCTCTGGATCCGCTTCGCGTGGCGCTCCCCCTGGGCCTCTCCCTTCGGCACCCGCATCACCGCGAGGGCGAGCGGGATCTGCTCGGTGAACTCGTGGAGGTTCACCTTCGCCGCCGGCAGGAAGTACGGAAACACCAGGAAGGCACCGAGGGAGACGAGGGAGCTCGGGAGCGAGGCGACCAGGTCGAGGACAGTCTTCGCCGCCGCATCCCACTGGTCGGAGGCGACCAGCACCACCGGCTCGGTCGTCCCGCGATGGAAGAGGAAGCCCTCCCCGACGGCCTGGAGGACGTTCGGGTCGACATCGGCGGCCGGCCGGGAGACGGTCGGTTTCGCGCCCATGGTCGAGTGCGCCCGGAGGATCGCCCCGCCGAAGTCGCCGCTCGCGTGCAGCTCGGAGCTCTCGAAGACCAGGGTCTTCATCCCCAGCCGAGGCCGGTCCTCGGTCGAGAGGAACATGCGGCCGATGCAGGTGTACCGGCCGTTCGCGGCGGGGTAGAGGAAGAGGTTCGGGTAGAACGAGAGCGGCTGCGCCGGGTCGGGGTCCCAGTAGTCGTGGGTGTCGGCGACGTTGATCGTGAGGTTCCCGACGATGCGGATCGCCTCGAGCGTCTCGCGGCGGCCCGCGAAGTCGTCCGGAATGGTCGTGTACCCCGGGCTCTCCGCCTCGTTGTCGACCTGACGGCACCAGACCGAGGCCACCGGGGCGAGGGTCCCCACCGGCCGTACCTCGGGGGTCGCCATCACTCCCCCTTGGTCGACCGACGGACGAGGATCCGCTCGCAGGCCCGGGCGAGCGGCAGGGTCGTGTTGACCATCACGGGGACCCCCATGGTCGGGGTGCCGGCGCTCGGGGCCTCCTCGCCGCTCTCCCCGATGAAGAGGGGGTGGCCCTCTCCGGTGGAGACGGCGCTCGAGATCAGGAAGACGTCCTCCTTGGTCGAGATCCCGCGGCCCTCCTGGGCGACGAGGATCGTGCCCATCCCGGCGCCGTCCCGCCGCAGCAGGAAGTCGACCGAGTCGAAGGCGCTCTTGTACGTCCGCTCGCGGACGCACCGCTCGACCTCGCCGTAGAACTCCTTGAGCTTGTCCGCCTTCGACACCGCGATGACGAGCGGGAGGTTCTTCTTCTGGACGTACCGGAAGACCCCGCGCGCGAGGTTCACCTGCTGTGCCTGGTCCCGGAGGGACGGGAGCGCCGGCGAGAGCAGGAGGATGATCGCGTCGGCGTCCACTACGAACCGGCCGAGGAGCGTGAGCCCCCGGCGCCAGAGGTCGCGCCGGTCGGGCCGCCACGCGTCGAAGTGGGGGATGACCCGGCAGATCTTCTCGGTGACCTCCCCCTCCGAGGTGTCGAGCCACATCCGGTCGTAGGTGAAGTAGTCGGCGATGATCCCGCCGGCCTCGTCGATCGTCTGGAGCTCCATCGGCCTCGACCCCGAAGTGCCGTCCGGCGCGCCGTAGCGGAAACGCATCTTCATCTCGACGAACTGGTTGAACTTCGTCGGGAGCGGGTACTTGGTCAGGATCCCCTGGTCCTCGCGGCCCGCCGAGAGCTCGACCCAGAGCTTCCGCCGGTCCTCCATCGGGCGGTTCACGTAGTAGCGGGTGGTCGTCTCGAGGCTCCCCTCGGGGTCCGTGGGGTCGGTCGTCTCGTAGGTCGTCTCCTCGAGCGCGACGTCGTTCTCGAGGTCGCCGTAGAGCGGCAACGTGCCGTTCTCCGCGAGCGAGGGAACGTACAGGATCGGAAGGTTGAGGCCGAAGTGACCGGAGAGGAACCGGAAGTAGGTCGTCTTCCCCGAGGCCGGAATCCCGACGACGGCGATCCGCGCCGTGTCCGGCGACGGTTTCGTCATCCGCTTGGCGCTCGGGGACCGTCGGGAACGCGTCGTGACCTTCACATCGGGCATGGGTTCTTCCTTACCTCATCTCCGCGAGGCATATTTCAATGAACTCCAGGGCCCCCTCGACCACCGGACCGCTCGACGCGAGCTCGAGACGGGCGTCCTGCAGCTCCCCGAACACCTCTTCGACCGCAGCCTCGTGCTTCAACGCCGCGTCCTGGACGTCGCTGCCCTCGGAGAGGCGCGTCAGCTGATAGGTGCCCCGCAGTTCCATCAGCTTCGCGAAGAGGTTCATCAGGCGCTCCCGGGTGTGGGGCTCGGCGGCGCTGAGCCGGTGCTCGGTGTCGTCGATGAACCGCACGAGCGTCTCCGTCTCCTTGTCGCTCTGCATCCGCGCCTGCAGGAGGGCGAGACGTCGGAGCACCTGAGCCTGGTTCCCCGGGGGAAGCTTCTCGGCCTCTCCCCACGCCTGGAGCAGCGCCCGGGCCGCCTCCACCACGGCCTTCCGGGCATACTGTATTCGGGCATCCCAGTAGAGGAAAGTGACGGGCGGAAGGACCGCCTCGGAACGGACAAGAAGCTGGAGGGCGCGGTCGTACGCCCCCGCCAGATACGCTTCGATGACCTCTCCCAGCGGACCGTACCGTTCCTTGAGGTACGCGGGAGCTCCCCCGGTGGTCCCGAGGACGCCAACCTCGAGCTCGGGGGCTTCGGTGTAGGCGGCGTCTCCGTTCTCCCGGGCCGCCACGTGGGAGCTCTTGATCCGGGCGACGGTGGCGTGCTGCTGGGGCTCCTTGAGGGCGCGGGCGGCATTGGCCGCGTGGCGGGCCAGCTCCTCCGGATGGAGTTCCTCGATCGGCCGGTCCTCCTCGTACCCGACGTCCAGGAACGCCTGGACCATCTGGGCGAACAGTTGCGTCCCCGTCGAGACCATCTGGAAGGTGAACGCCGCGGGGAGGCCGAGCTCCTGGGCGCGCGACGTGAGCTGGTCGAGGAGCTGATTCATGCGGCCCGAGTCGACCCCCTTGTCGCGCTCGTCTCCGCTGCCGATCCCGATGATGCGCAGGGTCAGGTGGGAGTTGGATGGAAGGACGTAGGGGACGAGGTCGACGTGGCCTTCCGGGATCTTCTTGTCGGGGGCCACGCGCACCTCGAAGCGCGTCGAGGCGTTGTCCCATCCGTCGGTCACGAGGACGAGGTTGCCCTGCACTCCGTGGGTCCCCGAGCGCAGGAGGTCGGCGCCGACGGCCAGAGCGTCCCAGATGGCCGAACGGCCGCTGGGGGTGAGCAGCGAAATCAGGTTCTCGATGTAGGGAAGGTTCTCCCGGTGAATCTCGCCCAGGGGCACGGGCACCCGCACGACCTCGGTGAACGTCACGAGCCCGAACGGCGTCCCGGAGTTTGCGGCGTCCTGAAGGATGCGGAACACGGCGGTCCGCGCCACCTCGATCTTCTGGCGTTCCTTCCCGGCGCCGCCCGGGTCTGGGAGCGGCGCGAGCATGCTCTTCGAGAGGTCGAGCAGGAGGACGTTGCGGTCCACCAGGTTCGGTCGGGGAGCCGCGTCCTGAGAAGCGTCCTGCATGGAGAACCGCGCTTCCGAGCGAGTGGGGCCTCCCGACGGTTAACGCCGGGAGCCCTCCCGGTCGGACCCACCGTCACGCACGGTCTGATTTACCTCGGCGATGGTATTTGTGACTATCGTCACTCCCGAGAGCGGTTGTGGAGTTATTCGACACGCTCGCACGGCGGTCCGACGTAAGAGTCGGGCGCCCGGGAACGGTTATAAACGGACCCCTTGTCCGCCCGCCCCGCATGGGCAACATTCGCCAGACGTACATCAAGCGGGTCGCGATCGAGTTGATCCGCCACTACCCGAACGACTTCACGGGCGATTTTGCCCAGAACAAGAGGAAGGTCCTCGAACTGACGGACCTGGGAGTCACCGTCGACGGGAAGCTCCAGGTCGTCCACAAGAAACTCGCGAACCGTATCGCGGGCTACGCCACCCGCTACATGAAGCGGAAGCGCGGGACGTAGCCGGGCTCTCTCGGGAAGCCGCCCCTCGTCCCCCCTCGGGCTGAACCGGTCGGAGCGCCGGTCTCAGTCGAGGATGCTTAGACCCTCTTGCAAGTGCACGACCTCGACCGGGGTGGTCGGCCGACCGACCAGCACGCCTCTCGAGTTCGCCACTAGGCAAGCTCCGACCACCGGTACCCCGAAGTTCGCGGTCGAGCGGTGGACCGGCACCTTGAACAGGTCGCGAACGAACGTCGCTTCCCGTTCGGTCGCCTTGGGATGAAGGACCACTCCGCGGTTGGTCGCGACCCCGGCCATCCCGACGGTACCAAGGCCGGCGATCGTGCCCCGCTCGGCCCGGACCCCGAGCGCTTCCGAAATCGCAGCCACGGCTTCGTTCGAGAACTCCGGGTGGACGAGGGCCCCCGCGTCGTTCGCGAGGATGTTGTTGCCCATCGCGTTCTGTTTATGGCGGACGACCGTCACCGGCCCGGTCGATTGGAGCAGTTCGAGCTCCTCGTCGTCCAGCGAATCCCCGACCACGAGCCCGTTCGAGTTGGCCGCGACCAGCGCGCCGACGACCTCGCTGTCGAAGACCGTCGTGCGGACGATGCGGACCCCGAGGATCCGGACCAGCTCGCGCTCCAGAGCGATCGGCAGATCCGGTGGGGCGAGTGCCGCCCGCTCGCCGACGCGCAGGTACACTCCGAGATAGGGGCTTCCCCCGAACAGCGTCCGTCCGACCGGCACGCGACGCCATCTCCCTCGGGGCCTACTCGGCCTCGAGGAGGTCGACCTCGATGAGGCCGTCCTCGAACCGGATCGCTTTGACGCGGACCTGCCGCGGAAGCTTCTGGATCCCGCGCTCCCAGATTCGCTCGTTGAGCCGCGGGTCGATCCAGACGTCCTCGGGCCGACCCTTCATGTGACGAACGACGAAGCGGCGGACCGTCTCGAGCGCATGGCCGGCCCGGCGACGCCGGGACGGCTGGTGCTGACTCGCCCGCAGGGGGATGACGTACTCGCGCTCGAGCTCCTCGGTGCGTCGGGTCGTACTCGGTTTCGCCGGCATCGATCCGTTCCCTCCCTACTTGTGCAGGTGCCCCCGCTTCCAGCTGTGGCGCTTCGGGTGGCGGGTCACCCTCCGGCTCGTCCGCTGCATCACCCATGCGGGCACTCGGCGGTTCCCCTTCACGACCCGAAAGAGACGGGTCTTCCGTGCCAGGCTCTTCCTGCGATTCGCCATCGTTCCGTTCCCTACCGACGTGTGATCTTGATATCGCGGCGGTCGGGGGCGATCCGCTCGAGCAGAGCGCGCAGGGTCGCGTCGTCCACCGCGCGCTGGAGCCGACCGCTCGCGGCGAGCGCGATCAACTGCTGCTCGACGGCGGCCGCGACGTCGGGCTTTGCAAGACGGATCCGGCCGAGCCGCTCCCGCGCCTCGGTGGTCAGGATCCGTCGCAGGATCTCCGAGCGCTCCGCCTCGCGGCGCTGCATCTCGGCCTCCTGCTGCGCATAGGCCTGGGCGTTCACGACCTCCGAGGCTTGCATGTCCTGGAGTTGCCGGAGCCTGCGCCGGCGCAGCTCCGCGAGCTCGGCATCCTCCGAGTAGGCCATGCTCCCTCCGCCTCCCTGCTCCCGAACGGTCGCTACAGGTACTTGGCGAGTTCGGGTCGCTCCTTCGCGAGCGCCGTCAGGAGCTCCTTGGAGATCGAATCGAGCAGCTTCTGGCCCTGGGGGCTCACCCGGCGGCCCCGGGTCTTGTACGGTTGTACGAGTCCGGCCTTCTCGAGCTGGTGGACGATTTCGCGGAGGACGGCCCGGGACCCGCGGCGGGCGTGATAGGGAGCGCTCCCCCGGTCCTTCTTTCCGCCGTACTCCGCGCTCAGGCGTTCGATGCCCACGTCCCCTCGAACGTAGATCTTGCGGAGGACGGAGGCCGACCGGAGGTACCACCATTCCGATTGAGTGGGCGCCCGCTGCTTGTGGACACCGGTCTTCACGAACGATGCCCAGGGGGGCGGAGCGACCGCCTGGCGACTCTTGAGTTCGGCCGCAAGTCTCGGCAGCAGCGCGGCCGCCGGTACGTCGCTCGGGTGGGTCATGGAGTGGCGCGCCCACCCGGTTGGCCTATTTAAAGCCAAACCCCGAGAAAGGTACAGCCGCCACGAAATCGACCGCAGGTTCGAACGATAGGGCGATGGTCGGAGCGCCGGCCATGCGCGCGCGACTCCGAGAGTCCCCGGCTGCAAGGCCCGTTCCCACGGTCTTAACTAAGCTACGCTCATTCCAGAGTCGGGCGAGAGCCGAAGGAGTCGTCACGTGGGGACGGGCGCGTTGATCCTGAGCGCAGGAGAATCGAGCCGGTTCGGCGGGCAGCCGAAGGCCCTCCTCTCGATCGGGCCGATGTCGGCGGTCCGGCGGATGGCGGCGCTCTGTGATGCCCTCGAGCTCGACCCCGTGCTCGTCGTCGTGGGCCCTCACTCGGCCCCGATCTCCCATGAGCTGCGGGGCCTCAACGCCGAGACGGTCGACTCCCCCCGGTGGTTCGAGGGACGCACGGCCTCGATCCAGTCCGGCTTGTGGGCGATGCCTCCGGACCACGACGTGCTGTTCTGGCCGGTCGACCATCCGTTCGTCCTTCGCTCGACCATCGACGCCCTGCTGAGAGCCCGTGACCGAGACCTCATCGGGGTCTGGTTCGTCCCGACCTTTGAGGACCGGGGAGGTCATCCGGTGCTCTGGCGCCCCGCCGTACGCCCGGACATTTTCGACCTTCGTGCCGACGCGCCGCTCCGCTCCCTCCTTCCCGAGTTCGGGCCCCAGGTGCTCCGGGTCCCCGTGGACGACCCCGGAGTGGTGGCGAACGTCGACACCCCCGAAGAGTATCGGGAAGCGCTCCGAGATTGGGAGATGCGTGGGGGCGTCTGATGGACCGCAAGGAGCTCAAGGAGGCGGTGCGGCTCCTCGAGGCCCACCAGCCGTTCGTGCGGGCGTCGGTCGTCCAGGCCACCGGCTCCGTGCCGGGGAAGGTGGGCGCGTCCATGATCATCCGTTCGGACGGGTCGACCCTCGGAACCGTCGGGGGTGCGGCGCTCGAAGAGGAGGTAAAGACGCTCGCGCGACGCGCCTTCGAGACCCGGACGGGGGGGCTTCACCATTTCGACCTCGCGGCGTGGAAGCCGTCGGGCCTCCCGAGCCTCTGCGGAGGGTCGGTCGAGGTCGCCGTCGAGTACGTCGCCGCGCGTCCGAACCTACTGCTGTGGGGCGGGGGACACGTGGCCCACGCACTCGCCGCGATCCTCCCGACGCTCGAGTACGACTTCAGCGTTGCCGACGACCGGGCGGAATGGGTGGGGGTCGACCGTTTTCCTTCGGCCGACCGCCGAGAGGTGGTCAGCCCGGAACGCCTCTTCGACGTCTTTGACCCAGTCCAGTTCACGCACCTCTACCTCCTCGGCTACGACGCGATGAAGGACCTCGAGGTCCTCCACCGGGCGCTGGACCGGTTCCCGAACGAGATCGGCCTCATCGCGAGTGCCGCGAAGCGAGAGCATCTGTTCGCTCGCCTCCGTGACCGCGGCGTGACGCGCGAGGCCCTTCGCCGGATCCGATCTCCGGTCGGGCTCGCGATCGGCGCCGAGAGCCCGGCGGAGATCGCCGTCAGCATCGTGGGCGAGATCGTCCGTGGGATGCACCCGGATTCCTTACGTACTTCTCTCGCTGATGCGCGCGCACCCGCGCCGGAGCAGGATGTCGAACGCCGGTCCACTTAGGTTCCGACTGAACGGGCATCCGACCGAGGCTCCGTGCGAGGGGGCTCGGGTGCTCCTCGACCTCCTGCGGGACGACCTTCGGCTCACCGGCACGAAGCGGGGCTGCGACCTCGGGACGTGCGGATGTTGCACGGTCCTCGTGGACGGTCGCCCGACCTTGAGCTGCCTCACGCTCGCCCGTCTCATCGAGGGCCGCGAGGTCACTACGATCGAGGGGCTGTCGCCTCCTCAGGGCCTCTCTCCGGTACAGCGGGCGTTCGTGGAGAACGGCGCGACCCAGTGCGGCTTCTGTACGCCCGGATTCGTGATGACCGCCACCGCGCTGCTCCGCGAGAACCCCCATCCAACGCGAGCGGAGATCGAGCGGGCGGTGTCGGGGAACCTCTGCCGCTGCACGGGCTACACGAAGATCCTGGACGCGATCGAGGCCGCATCCCGAGGGTCGCCCCGATGACCGCCTCCACCGGGAATCCGTACCGACTCCTGGGCGGAAGGATCCCGTACGTCGAGGGCCCCCTCAAGGTGACGGGACGAGCGGAGTACACCGACGACATCACGCGTCCCGGCTTACTCATCGGCAAGGTCCTGAGGTCGCCTTGGCCGCACGCGCGACTAAGGTCGATCGACGTCTCCGCGGCCCGCGCCGTCCCGGGAGTCCATGCCGTACTCACCGGCGACCGGTATCCCACACCGTTCGGCGTCCTCCCGATCACGCACGACGAGACCGCGATCGCGGTCGGCAAGTCACGATACATCGGCGACATCATCGCGGCCGTTGCGGCGAAGGACGAGCGAACGGCCGAGCGGGCCCTCGCGCTCGTCCGGGTGGACGCGGAGCCGCTGCCCGAGCATGCCGACCCGCGGATGGGAGTACGACCGGTCGCCGAGCCCATCCACGCCCGAGGGCTCAATGGGTCGAACATTCAGAAGGAGGTCGTCCAGCACTTCGGCGACGTCGACCGCGCCTTCGCCGAGGCGGCGTTCACGACCCGGGTGCGGGGGACGTTCGCCGGGGTGACGCACGCGTTCACGGAACCGCTCGTGACGATCGCTGAGGCGACCCCGGACGGCCGACTCACGGTCTGGAGCGCGACCCAGGTTCCCCACTACCTCCACCGGGCGCTCTCGGAGGTTCTCGGGCTTCCGATGCACCGCATCCGTGTGATCAAGCCTGAGGTGGGCGGCGGATTCGGCGGGAAGTCGGACCCTCTCCCGCACGAGATCGTCTGCGCCGCACTCGCGCTCGAGACCGGGCGGCCGGTCAAGGTGCTCTTCGACCGCGACGAGGTCTTCTACACGAACCACGGTCGCCACCCCACCCAGAACGATGTCCGCATCGCGCTCGGGAAGGACGGCGAGATTCTCGCCTACGACATCGAGGCGCTGATCGACGGGGGCGCCTGGAGTTCCTTCGGCACCGTCACCACCTACTACAACGGGGTCCTCGCGATGGGACCATACCAGGTCCCCAACTTCCGCTACCGCGGGCGACGGGTCTACACGACCAAGCCCCCCTCCGGCGCGATGCGCGCGCACGGTGGGACGAACATCCGCTTCTCGGTCGAGGTCGCGTTGGACCAGCTCGCGGAGCAGAC
>DASPQC010000029.1:0-36955 GCA_035625165.1 Thermoplasmata archaeon
AAGGATGGAGCGGCTGCGCGGACCTGGCCCGGGAGGTCGTGCGACTCGCTTCGCTCGGTCGCCACAGCCAGCCGCTCTGTCGGGCGGGCACGCCCGTCTTCACCCAGGTCGAGACGATCGCGACCCGGCTGTACGGGGCGAAATCGGTCGTCGCCGCGCCGGAGGCGGAGGCCGAGGAGAAACGGCTGGAGCCCCTCGGTGAGACGACCGGCCCGGTCTGCATCGCGAAGACCCCGCTCTCCCTCTCCGACGACCCGCACAAGCCGGGACGGCCCCGCGACTTCTCCGTGCGCGTCGTCCGCCTCGTGCGGTCGGCGGGTGCGGGGTTCACCGTGGCGTACCTCGGGACGATCGAGACGATGCCGGGTCTTCCCGCGACCCCGGCGGCCGAGGAGATCGACGTCCTGCCCGATGGTACCGTAACCGGGATCCGGTAGACCTCTCGACGCCGGACGGCGCCGAGCCGTTCTGCCGCCGAGGCATCCTGCCGGCCCGGACCGGCCGGCACATCCTGCGGGGAAGCGAAGGAACGGCTCGCCAGACGGGTTCATATATACCCTATCTGATATGTCAATCGTCAGACAAAGAAAGGGGTCTTGTCTGACGGACATGGTCGACACTTCGGAGCGGGTGACGGTTCGGATCCCCCAGGACCTTCTCGAGCGGCTGAAGCAGATTCAGCAGACGAAGGGGACCCCCACGATCTCCGACACGATCCGCGAGGGTCTCGATCAGTACGTCGAGTTGAACCTCCCTCCCCAGAACATCCGCAAGGTCGTGGTGGAGCTCTCCCGCCAGGACAACTCCCGACTCGAGGAGTTCGTCCGCGAGGGCGCTTCGGTGAGTCTCGACGACGCCGTCCGTTCGGCCGTCCGAGAGTACATCCGTAGCCGCTTGGAACAGATGGGACCCCCCGCGCGGGCCCATCGACGGGAAGGGGAGCCGGTGGTCGCTGAAGGTTCCCCGCCGCCCTAGGGCGGTCGAGGGGACCCATGGGGACGAACGACCAACCCTACGACTCCTTCGCCTCCCTGTCGTCCACCCCCTCGGTCGCCGTGGTCGGCCTCGGCGGCGCGGGGAGCGAGGCGGTCCAGGACCTCGTCACCCTCGGGATTCCCGGAGCGCACGCCATCGCCGTCAACACGGACGCGAAACACCTCTCGCGGGTGGGGGTCGAGGAGCGGATCCTCCTCGGGCACCGCGAACTCCGCGGCCGGGGGAGCGGTGGGGACCGCGCGGTGGTCCTTCGGGCCGCCGAGGAAAGCCGGGACGAGATGCTGAACCGACTCCGACCGTTCGAGATCGTCTTCCTGCTCGCCGGCCTCGGCGGAGGGACCGGGAGCGCGTTGCTCCCCTACCTGGCCCGCGAGCTCCGCGGCACCGAGGCGCTCCCGATCCCGGTCGTCTTCCTCCCCTTCCAGGTCGAGCTCGAGACGAACCCGACCCGGCGGGAGAACGTCCTCGCGACCGTGGACGAGCTCGAGGAGATGGGAGGCCTCCTTCTGGCCCTCGCGAACGAACGGCTGCGACGGTTCGAGTCGCTCCCGATCCACCGTGTCTTCCAGGTGCGGAACGCCTACCTCCACTCGCTGGTCGCGAGTCTCGTCGACATGGTCGAGAATCCCTCCCAGCTCAACGTCGACCTCGCCACCCTGAAGACCCACCTTCGCGAGTCCGGACTCTCGACCCTCATCAGCGGGGAGTACCACGTCTCGGAACCGGAGCAGCTCGTCCAGCAGGCGCTCGCGGAATCGCTCATCGACTACCGCCTCTCCGACCGGACCACCGCCCTCATCCACCTCGAGGGAGGTTCCAACTTCACCCTCCGGACCCTCGACCGGGTGCTCCGCGCTCTGAGAGCCCGCTTGGGCGAACCGGAACGACTCGTCTTTGGCACCCGGGTCCGGCCCGAACCGAGGGAGGTCGTCCACCTGACGGCCGTCGTGGGAGGCCTCCGGACCCGGACCGTGCGGGACGCCCTCGAGGCGTGACGTTCAGGGAGGGGCCCCCGGTCCCTCCTCGGCCGGCCGGCGGAGCGTTTCCCGCCGGTCGAGCTCCCGGTGGACGGCGTCGACCACTTGGCTCGTCCGCAGGGACCGCCTCCCGACCGAGAGCCTCGGGACGCCGGCTTCGGTGAGGAGGGTCGTTTCGTCTGGGGTGGGGTCGTAGGGGTCGGAGAGCACCGCGGCGACCTCGCCCTCGGGCCCGGTCCACTCCTCGATCGGCCGGCCGCCCTCGGTGAGCCAGACCGCCGCGGGCGACTTAAGGAACTCCCGAAGGTCGTGTGCGGGTTCCACCGGCCCCACTCGCACCCCGGGCGAGGACTCGAATTCTCGAGGGTGGTCGGCCGACCGCACGAGGGCATTCTTGAGGAGGGCGGCGGTCGACCGCTCGTCCGGGTTGAGGTATCGCAATCGGGCACCGACCAGGTGGATCCGCCGGGCGAGCGGAGGGGGTTCGGCGACGAATAACACCGTGAGCTCCGTGTCTCTCCGGAGGTCGTTCGAGAGCGTGAAGGCCGTCGAGACCGCCCGCGCGACCTCGTCCATCCGACCCGCGCCGCCGGCGAGGTCGTTGAGCGTGAACCCGCCCCGGACCGGAACGCGGTGCGCGAGGAGGAGGAAACGACGCATCGCCCCCGAAGGGGGTCCGGTCAGAATACGGTTCGGGGTCTACTCGTCGGAGCCGGGATGGCGGTGTCCGCGCGGTGGGGTCGGGGGCTCCGGGGGTGCCGGATTCTGACGGCGCTCGAGCCAGATTTCGTCCCCGAGCTCATGATATACTGCATGGGCGGGCAGGCCGGTGCCGTGCTCCCCGTGCGGGAGTCGGAAGCCCCCCGAGCGGTGCGAGTTCGAGGAGTAGACGACGTCCGCCTCGCCGGCGGCGGCCATCGCGGCGCTCTCTTCGTGGGCGAGCTCGAAGATCCGGTCCTTGCGGAACATCCAGTAGTGGATCCGCCACTCGCGGCCGTCGTAGAGGGTCGTCTCGTCCCTCTCCGTCTCGAGGATACCGGTGTCCTCGAGCATGTAGAACGTGTCGCGGTCATCCGGCTCGAGCACGTTGTCGATGATCCGCTCGTTGAACCCGAAGAAGTTGAGCACGTGGGCCGCGATCGCCCGGGCGTCCTCGGGCCGCATCCCGTCGTGCCCGACGGAGCGGCGGATCGCCTTCGCGAGGGAGTCGAAATCGACCGGGCCGGAGGTGGCCGGAAGGGTCTCGTCGGACGGGATCCCGGCACGGGTCGTGCGCAGGTCCTCGGCGGTCCGGAGCGGGACGGGGTTACGCAGAGTGTAACGCTGACCGCCCGCCGACTTAGGGGCGTGCGCCTCCCGGTTTCGCATGCGCGAATCTATCCTTCGGGTCACTATAAATAGGTTCGTAAAGCGCATAGAGCCTCGTAAGTGGGGGGGGTCCCCGGTCGTCCTGAAGGACCCCTCCCGAGCCCCTAAATACGGGAGTTATCCGTCGGCCTCAGTAGCTCCGGTCAGCCGTGGCCGACCGGGCGGACGGGGGGCCTTTACCCCCTGGTGTTCGAAGGCGAGGAACTCGTTCCCGTCCGGGTCGGCGAACCTCAAGCTCCACTCCCCCCAAGGCTGTCGCTCCGGGGGAGCGGTGATCCGCGCCCCCGCGTGTTTCAGCCGGAGCTCGAACGCCCGCACGCTGTCGGTCTCGAAGCAGATCCCGGTCGGGGTGCCCAGCCGGGCCATCGCGTCCGTGTAGTACGGTTCCCCCCAGTCCGGCTGGGGGGCGATCAGGGAGATCGCCGCGGTACCGGCCCCCAGGGCGAGCTCGACGAAGTGAGTCTCCCGGTCCTCGACGATCACGGTGAGGCCCAGGACATCCCGGTACCACGCGAGGGCCTTCGCCTGGTCGCGGACGACCACGGAGACCCTCTGGAGAAGGGTGAGGCGGCCCGACCCCAGGGCCGGAGGCGGTTCCAGGTTGACCCCGGCGCCGAGGTCGCTCGCCTTCCACTCGAGGACGGCGTAGGAGCTCCCCGGGACGCCCTTCAGCGGGTCGGTGCGGAGCAGGCGCTCGGCGTGTTCCAGGTCGTCCGCCCGGAAGACGAGGAGGTCACCGGGGGGACGGGTGAGGGAACCATGGGCGACCAGCCGCCCCGCGCGGTCGAACCCGGCCACGAACGTGCGTACCGCGGAAGCGCCGGGAGACTCGGACGCCTCGGGGCGGTCGAAGTGCGCCACCCGGGCGTAGAGGCGCTTCGGCTTGCGCCCGGTGCGGTGTTCCCCTTCGGAGGTCATGATTCCCGGAGGGTATGGGTCCCCCACTTTAGAGCCCTTACGAGCCCCATTTCGGGAGCCGAGCCTTCCTTCCCTCACGACGCGGCACGACGGGGTCGACCGACCCGCTGGAGCGCTTCGACGGCGGGCGCCCACTCCTCCTCCTCGATCCGGACCTCGGCCTCGGCCAGCTGGGCCACGTCCCGCGGGAGGGGAAGGAGCGACTTCGCGACGTAGACATGGGCGAACGGCCCGCTGGACGGCGCGACCCAGGCGCGACCCGCGGCGACCACCGAGCGGTACTCGTAGTACTCTGGGGCCGGGACGAACCAGACCAGAGAGTCGTCCGTCCCGCGGAGATGCGGCCCCTTCGAGTAGACCTTGAGACCGAGATGCTGGACGACCGGCGCCGGGAGCGTGAAGAGCAGCCGCTCTCCCGGACGGGCCGTCGCGAGCAGCCGGTTGCGCACCGTCTCGACCGCGAGCGCCTCCCGCGCGGGGTGGGTCGCGATGACCCGGGCGACCCCGGCGCCACGTGCGAGGAAGGAGACCGAACGGCTCGTCTCTCGGTGGAGGCCCTCCTCCGGACGGAACCGGATGAGGTCGGCGACCTCGGCCGGGAGCTGCATCGTGAGCCAGGTCGGGTGCATGGCGCGCACGATGACGTACTCCATCGCTCGACCGAGGGCCGAGCGCGGTATAAGATTCCTGTACGCCGACCCCCACCGTTCACGCCCGAGGGGAGAGCCGCCGAAGCGCGTCCACCACGTCCCGGAAGTCCCGGGTGGTCAGCGCCACGTCCGCCGCTTCCGCCACCTCGGGACGGGTCGTGTTAACGGAGACGCCGCCCCCGACCCGGCGGAACAGCTCGGCATCGGCCCAGCCGTCGCCAACGTGGACGGTCTGGCGGGGGGAGGCCCCCGAACGCTGGAGGAGCGCGCGGAGACCGCCCTCCTTGTTGGCTCGAACGGGCCCCGGGGCGGGAATCCGACCGTCCTCTGGCGGCGGGAGGGGGACCCCTTCGGCGTCACGGAACCCGAACGTCCGGCGGTACCAATCGACCACATAGCCAGGGTTATGGGAGAGGAGGGCAGGGACGGCGCGGAGACGTACGAGCTCGGCGACCCCCTCGCGAATCCCGGAAAGTCGGGGGGTCCCTTCGAGAATGGCCTCGACCTCGCGAACCGTGTGCCCTTCGGCGAGGGCGAGAAGGTTCGCGAGATGCTCGTCCTCGCCGATCTCATGGGCGTGAAACCGACGATGTGTCGAGTCGAACTCCGCGAGGCGCCCGAAGGCGACCGCGATCGGCCGCCAGCCGTGGCCGACCGTGAGGGTCCCGTCGATGTCGACAGTGACGAGGCGCCAGGGGAACTCCGTCACGGCGGCCTCACGACCGGCTGCCCGATCCCATCAGGATCCCGCCGACCCAGAGCGCGACGATGCCGACCGCCGCGACCGGGAGGACGCGCGCTTCGATTCCGGGGGCCGTCGGAAACAGCACCGCCAGGAGGAAGAGGCCGACCAGGGTGAGGAGGAGCCCCAGGGCGACCCGACCCTTCCGAGACAGGCGGGGGCGACGGGCACGTGGCCCCGGAGGCGGACCCGCTGCGGCGGACACGGCGCCTCGAGGCGGGAGGGGTGTCTTAACCGTGCCGGCCCGCAACCCTAGGGGTTCGGGCTCTCCTCTCGGCCGATCAAGATCGGGTGCGGCATCTCGACTTCGACCTTCGCACGCCGGGCCTCCTCCTCCCGGGCCCGCCGGTCTGCCGTGATCGACCGCACGAAGGAGCGGGCGCCGATGGGGGAGAGGACGGTGGTGATGACGCCCACCCCCGCCACGATCGTGAACAGCTGGGTCGAGAAGACCCCGAGGCCGAGGAGGATGACCGCCATCGCCAGCTCGACCGCGCCCCGGCTCGACACGAGGAAGCCGGCGCAGAGCGACTCGTTCCCCGACCAGCCGAGGCTCCTCGCGACCCCGGCGCCGACGAACACCTTCGAGAAGAACGCGAAGATCGCGAGCGCCACGAACCCGAACCAGAGAGCGACGTTCACCCCGAGCTGCGTGAAGTCCATCTGGAAACCGATGTAGGCGAAGAAGAACGGGATGAAGAACCCCCAGGTGATGATGTTGAACGTCTGCGTGATCTGACGGTGCTGCCTCCGCCCGGCGCTCTCGGGGGTGATGAGCAGGCCGGCGTAGAAGGCGCCGACCAGGAACGTGAGCCCGAGGAACTGCGAGTAGAGCGCTGCTGCGAGACCGACCACGATCAGGAGGGCGAACCAGGACTCGCGCGACCTCCAACTGGTCCGGAACCAGTTCACCAGTCGGTCCCAGACCTTGAGCTGGCGGAGGGTGCGGAGACCGAAATGCACGGCGAGGATCGTGGAAAGGAACACCCCGACGGTCATGACCGCGGTGATGCCGTCCAGCACCGTGCTCCCCGACTTCGCCTGGATCCGGAGCAGGACGGCGAAGGTCGACACCGCGGCGAGCTCGTTCACGACGGACGTGTTCAGGAGGAAGGAGCCGAACCGGCTCTCGATGAGGTCGAACTCCCGCAGCATGATCGCGAGCACGGGGAGCGCGGTGATCGAGATCGTGAGGGCGACGAACATCCCGGTGAGCCACGACAACGAAGGGAACAGGAGGTGGACCAGTCCCGCCCCCGTGAGGAACGGGACGAGGAAGATCGCGATCCCGAGGAGACCCGCCGAGAGCCCTGTGGCCCGGATCTGTTCGGGGGTGACGCTGAGCCCGGCGAGCATCAGGATGAGGAAGGTGGCCAGGAAGTCGAGCGTCTGGAAGGAACTGGAAAGCGCGGTCAGCCCGAGCGGGTCCCCGAGGACGGTCGGACCGAGGATGATCCCGACCAGGATCTGCCCGACCAGCGCGGCCTGCCCGATTCGGATGAACAGCTCCCCGACGATGACCGCTGAGGCGACCAGGAGGAACATCCCCACGAGGAACAGGGTCGTTGGGTCCACAGTCCGTCCCGGTGTTCCTCCCCCGGCGACGTCAGGACCCCGCCGCCCTCGGCCGTGCGGCGGTCCTTTCGACTCGGCGAGGAGGGTTGCCGAGCGTTCGACGGCTCGCCGACAATAACTATCTTTGCTCTCGACGGAAGAACATGCGGTAAAGAGCGGGTGGGACCTTCTCGCGCTCGTGCGCCGGCGACGCGAGACGAATGCCCGGGAGCTCCGCCCACCCCCCGACGGGGCCGCCATGCTCGAGCGACGTACGCGGGCGCTCGAGGAGTCGCTCGACGTTCGGCTCCGCTCCGTCCACCCGTACGCCCTCCTCGAGGTCCGCAACCCGCTCCACGGGACCTCCTACCTGGTGATGTTGCCCGGGTTCCCACGCTCCGGGGTCGCGCTCTGCACCTGCACCGACTTTGCCCGTCGGGGCCTCGGCACCTGCAAGCACATCGAGGCGGCGACGCGGTGGTACTCGGACCACGCGGACGCGCGCCCGCTTCTGACCCGTCCGAGGACCGACCCCGCGAAGATCTGGGCCGAGGTCGACCTGCGGGCCCGGTCGAGCGAGAGAGAAGGGTCCCTCCTCCGCCAGCTCCGTCGGGTGGGGGCAGCGCTCTACGAGACCGAATAGCTCCGCGGGAACAACGAAGCGCGGAAAGGGTTCGACACGGAGCGAGCCGAAGCGTCTAGCTCGTCATCCCGGGGGCGTTCTTCAGGGCCCGGATCTTGTAGTACTCGGGGTCGACGATGACCTCGCCGTTGACACCCATCGTCTCGATCGTCTTGAGCGGGGCCCCCAGCTGGCGCTTCGCGGACTGCCAGTCGGCGATCGGGATCGAGAACTTCTGCTCGACCTCCGTCCGGTAGATCGGGCCCGAGTTGTACGAGCAGAACGGGATGATCCGTCCGTCCGGGACCGCGTAGTGGATGTCGCAGCGCATCAGCCGCTGGATGTCATAGTCGTAGGCGTCCTGGAAGTGCATGTTCCCGATGTAGAGCGTGCGCCACGTGAACTTCGCGAGCGCCTCCTTGTTGCCCTCGGTGAAGATCGCTGCGATGACGCGGACGCTGTTCTTCTCGTTGAGTCCCTCCGGCGCCTTCGAGAAGTCGAAGTACTTCGCCACGTCGTGGAGGAGGCGGGCCCCGGCGACCGCGGTGCGGACGCGGGCGAAGCGGGCGTCCCGGTACCGCTCGATCATCGACTCGACGTTCTCGAAGAACCCGTCGACGTCCATGAACCGCGGGAGCGGGGTGATCTTCTGCCCGTCCTTCGACACGAAGGCGAAGGTGGCGCACCCGCACCCGGGGTGGGTCGTGAGGGTCATCTTCTCCTCACCGTGGATGATCGAAACGAGCTCCGAGATGGGCGCGACCGACGGCACCGGGAAGAAGTCCGACTTCTCGAACGGTCCCTCGGTGCAGAGGATGCGCACGAGGTCCGACTGGGTGAACCGCATCTGGAAGCGGTCCTTGTCCGGTATCCGCGCGGTGAGCGCGACGGGCTGGAAGTTGACTCCGCGGACCACGTCGATGTTCTCGATCCCGAACTTGACGGTCGGCCAGATCTCCTTCTCGTTGAAACCGCCGACCAGCGTGGGAACCAGGACGACCGAAATCGGCTTGTCGGCCTTCCCCTGGGCCAGCTCCGCGGCCGGGGTGTGCGTCTCGCGGGCGGCCTGGATCGCCTTCTGCTTCACCTTGAGGAGCGGGACTCCCCGCACCTTTCGGTAGATCTCCTCGTCGAGCCCGTCGAACTGGAGGTAGAGCGTGTGGAGCCCCACGTCCCGCGCCGCCTGGGCGAAGCCGGGCTCGTTCGCGAAGCGAATCCCGTTGGTCGCCACCTGGATCTGCTTGAACCCGAGGTCGCGGGCCATTCCCACCGCATCGAGGAACAGCGGGCTCAGGGTCGGTTCGCCGCCCGAGAACTGGACGGCCACCGTGCCCACCGGCTTCTGCTCCCTCAGGCTGCGGAGCATGAAGTGGATCTGCTCACGGGTCGGCTCGAAGACGTAACCGGCCGCGTTCGCGTTCGCAAAGCAGACGGGGCACTTCAGGTTGCAGCGGTTGGTCAGGTCCACCAGCGCGAGCCCCGTATGGGACTTGTGGTGGCTGCACATCCCGCAGGTCGTCGGGCAGCCGATGAACTTGTCGTAGTAGGGGTTCTCGTAGCCGACCCCGTCGTGGGCGTAGACCTCCATCCGGAGGTAGAAGTCAACGTCGTTCGAGATGATGTCCCAGAAGTAGCCGTGGGAACGGCAGGTCTTTTCCATGATGACCCGCCCGTCCTTCTCGCGAACGACCGCCGGGATGACCTTGATGCATTCGGGGCAGACGGACGCCGTCTTCCGCGGAAGGCCCCTCGGGGCCTGGAACTCCTTCATCACTCGCGCCGGCATCTTCGAACCTCGTTCTTCGTCCGGCCCCCTGGGGGGCCAAACTCTACTCGGGCCACCCATGCCGTCCTACATAACCCATCTGTCGTCCTCGTTGCGACAAGCTGGCGCTCCCGTGACGTAGAGTGGCACGGTCCGAATCGCGACAGAATGAGGTATATCGTCTCCTCGGAGCATCGACCCCCTCTTGCTTGACGTGGGAAAAGAGGTCGGTCGACACTCCGCAGTCGGCCACGTCCAACCAGGTAGATTCCCACCGTCGGCTCGAGCACGACCAAGGCTTATGGGCGAGAGACGTTCCGGCCCCCGCTCATGCCCACCCGACCCCGCTCCACGCGCCGACGCGCTGCCCCTTCCCGAAAGAGAAGCACCTCGGCCCGCTCCCGCGCGGAAGCCCGTCGGTTCGTCGGGCGGGACGGCTCTCCCGTCCTAGACCGGTACCCCCCGAAGGATTCCGGGATTGCGGCGCCTCCCCGCCCGATCGTGGTCCCGGCCTCTGCCTCCGGCCCCAGCGCCACTCCGCCCCCTCCCCCCGCTGGCCCGGCGGCCGCCCCGGTCCCCCTCATCACGCTGGACCGGGGCTTCGACCTGGACGAGTTCTCGAGCCTCCTGGGGCAGACCTCCATCCGTGTTACGGTCCCCACCTCGGACCTCCTCGCCGTGTTGCAGCGGGTGGCCGAGTTCATGGGGTTCGGCATCTACGTCTACGCCATCTCGGTCCGTCCGGCGCCGGCGGAGCTGCTCAAGGAGGTCGTCCTCGAGCTGCAACGGGTCGACTACTCGGCCGAGAAGGGCGCCTGGGTCCCGTTCACGGAGAAGGGCGCCCCCGGCGTCGCCCCGCCGTAGGCGCTCCGGTCTCTCCCCGCTACCGCGCCGGCGCGAGGGCCCTCGCCGCTAGGACGACGGCGAACAGGAACATCCCGACTGCCCAGCCGGCGAGGCCGAGCAGGTAGATTCCCGGCGAGTAGGTGTAGTAGCCCACGGACCCCGAGAAGAGGTTCTGGCGGATCACCTCGACCGCGAGGGTCACGGGGTTGTACGAGGCGATCGTCTTGAGCCAGTCGGGGAGCCGACCGACGGGATACAGCGCGGCCGAGGTCAGCAGCACCGGCAGGTTGATCGCGTTCACTACGGCGAAGTAGGTCTGGGGCTGCTGGAGCGAGAAGCCGATCGCCAGGAACAGGGACGCGAACATCAGCGACAAGATCACGATCGCCGCTACGATCTCCAAGGCCCCGAGGGGGGAGACCGATTGGGTCACGCTCAACCCCGCGAGGCCGACGTGGCCGAGGAGGGCGGCGAGCCCGAGCACGAGGAACGCGAGCCCGATCGGCTGTACCGACCCGGCGAGGAGACGAGAGCCGAAGATGGAGGCCGGGGTCGCGGGGGTCGCCGACGTCCGCTTCAGCACCCCGAAGAGACGGTCGAAGATGACGTTCGCCCCGAGGAAGAGGGTCGCGGTCACGGCGACGAACCCCGCCATCCCGGCGGAGAAGTAGGAGAAGTAGTCCGGGGCGCCGGCGATGTAGTACGAGGGGTAGGGGAGGTTGAATCCCTGGCCGAAGAGGATGAGGTAGAGGACGGGGAGCAACAGCGAGGCGCCAATCGCCTGCGGGTTGCGAGCGATGCGAAGAAGCTCCCGCCGCGTGAGCGCCGTCAGCTGGCGCATCATCGACGAGCCCTCCCGAAGGCCTGCTGGACCTGCCCCACCCGTACCGCTCGGTCGGTCGCCGTCAACCCCTCATCCTCACGGTACTCCCGGCCGGTGAACTCGAGGAACACCTCGTCCAGGCTCGGCCGCTTGAGGGAAACCCCAGCGAGGCCGATGCCGGCGTGGTAGCACGCTTCGACCAGCGCGGGGACGAGTTCCTCTCCCTTCGGGCACTTCACCCGGAAGGTCCCGTCCTGGGCCGTGACCGAGACCACACCGGGCACCGCTCGCAGCACCGGTTCCAGCCTCCCGTCGCCGTGGGCCGGGCGGAGGGTGATGACGTCCCCGCCCAGCCGGTCCTTGAGCTCGGAGGGGCTCCCGGTCGCGACGATGTGGCCATGGTCGATGATCGCGAGCCGGTCACAGATCGTGTCTGCCTCGTCGAGGTAATGGGTGGTCACGAAGACGGTCATTCCGTGGTCCTTTCGCAGCTCCTGAACGTACTTCCAAAACCCGGCCCGGCCCTGGGGGTCGAGGCCGAGCGTCGGCTCGTCCAGGAACAGCACGCGGGGAGCGTGGATGATTCCGACGGCGAGCTCGAGCCGCCGGCGCATCCCACCCGAGTAGGTCCTCGCGAGACGGTCCGCTGCGTCCCCGATCTCCATGCGCTGGAGGAGGGAGTCGACCCGCTGCGCCGTCTCTCGGCGCGGGACGTCGAACAGCGAGGCCGCGAGCTCCAGATTCTCGCGGCCGGTGAGGTCGGAGTCGGCCGTCGATTCCTGGAACACGAGGCCGATCCGCTTCTTGATGTGTACGGGGTCGGCGAAGACGTCCACACCGTCCACGATCGCCTTACCGGCGGTCGGGGCGAGGAGCGCCGTCAGCATCGAGACCGTCGTGGTCTTGCCGGCGCCGTTGGGCCCCAGGAAGCCGAACGCCTCGCCGGGGTGGACATCGAACGAGACCCGGTCGACGGCCTTCAGGGTGTGGTTGAACGTCTTTGAGAGGCCCTCTACGTGAATCGCCTCGGACTGCATGGTCATCCTCCTCACTTCGCGAGCTTAGTAAGGCGTTCGACCACGCCGGAGAGGGCGGGAGCGGCCTCGGAAAGGGCGTGGGGGTCGGAGCGCGACAGGTCCTCGAGGAAGGAGACGAGGGCGCTCAGGTCACGGACAGCGTCCAGCGCCGTCCGGGGGCCGGCCCCGGGGAACTTCCAGGTCGCCTCCCACCCAGCCGACTGCGCGAGCTCGTAGCGTCCGTCGTCCCGGCGACGGACGACGCCCTCCTGCGTGAGCTGCTCCAAGAGGGGATAGACCGAGCCCGGTGACGGGCGCCACCATCCCCCACTCATCCGCTCCATCTCGTCCATAATCTCGGCCCCCGTTCTCGGGGCGCGTCCGAGAATGATCAAGACCCATGCTCGGAGGCCCCGTTTCTTCCTTGACATCCAAGGTGCTCCCCAATCGCCCCGCATCGGATTACCGATATCGAAATATCGATACTCCTACTTGAGCTTGGCGCACCACGGGTGAACGCAATGGGTTCCCCTGGGGGACATTGAGAAACCGTCCTGTCCAACCGATCCGTTCGCATTCGCGGAGCTGAGTGCGGGAGAACCTAATCTTGGGAACATCCTTGCCGCCGCAGGTGCAGAACGGTGTCGGTCGGTACCGGAGAGGCCCGCTGGGAAGCGGAGCTTCGGGCGCTGCGTGAGGAGCTGAAACAGCTGAGGGCCGAGCAACAGGAGATGGCACTGGCGATCAATCAGCTCGTCACGACCTTCCGGTCGCTCGCGACTCAGCTCGGGATCGCTTCCGAGCCGTATCAGCGACGGGGCACCGGGGACCGCCGGAGCGACCATTCCGGGTTCGCGTAGGGACCTTCCGATGGCGATCCATTACACCGTTCGGGCGGCGGAGCCCGAAGAGCATCGGGGTCGGTTCGCGATCGACGTGGACGCGATCACCGAGCCGACGCTCGACTTCGTGCTCCCCTCCTGGGTGCCCGGCTCGTATCACATCGTGAACTACGTTCGGGGGTTCCGGGGGTTCCAGGCCCGCGACCCATCCGACGGACGCCCTCTCACGGTCGAGCGGGTCGACAAGGCCCGTTGGCGAGTACGCACGGACGGAGCCTCCGCGATCCACGTCGAGTACTCCGTCTACGGCCACGACCTCGTAACGGAAGGGTTCGACCTGACCACCAACCATCTGTTCGTCAATTCGGCGCTCTGCCTTCCGTTCGTGGACGGCCACCTCACTGACCCGGTTGAAGTCACGATCCAGGCCCCTCCCGATTGGAAGGTGGTGACGGAGCTCGCCGAGGTCGGAACCCACCCTCCGCGATTCCGCGCGGCGAACTACGACGAACTGGTCGACAGCCCGATCGACGTGGGCCGGCCGCTTCTGCTCACCATCCGTCCGTGCGGGATTCCGCACCGAATCTCGATCTGCGGGGAGGGGGGGAACTACGAGACCCACCGGCTCGAGGAGGACCTGGGGAAGCTGGTCGAGGCGACCGTGAAGATGGTCGGCGAGTCCCCGCTCCGCAGCTACACCTTCTTCCTCCACTTGGCCGACCTCCCGGACGGCGGACTCGAGCACGCGACCTCTCACTCGGCCGTCGTTCGCCGCTCGACCTTCCAGCCGGCGGAGTCGTACCGTCACTTCCTCTCGCTGATGAGCCACGAGTACTTCCATCTCTACAACGTCAAGCGGATCCGGCCCAAGGTCCTCGGGCCGTTCGACTACACGAAGGAGACCTACACCCGTCTCCTCTGGTGGATGGAGGGGACGACCGACTACTTCTCCGACCTCCTCCTGAGGCGGGCCGGCCTCCTGACCGTCTCCCAGTATCTCGAGGGGCTGGCGAAACAAGGCAAGGAGTACCTGTCGACCCCGGGTCGGCGACAGCTGAGCTTGGAGGAGGGTTCGTTCCTCGCGTGGGTCGACTACTACCAGCCGTTCGAGGAGACCCCGAACCAGTCCGTGAGTTATTACCTCAAGGGAGCGCTGGTCTCGCTGGCCCTCGACCTCGAGATCCGCCACCGCACGGAGAACAAGGCCTCGCTCGAAACGGTTCTTCGGACTCTTTGGGAAGGGTACGGGAAGGTCGGCCGTGGCCTCGAGGAGGGGGAGCTCGAGCCCGTCGCCGAACGGGCTGTGGGCCTTGACCTCGGCCGCTTCTTCGACAAGTACGTGCGCGGAACGGACGAACTCGACCTGGACGCGTTCGCCCACCTAGCCGGCCTGGCCTTCGGCCCTAAGCCGCGAGCGGCCGACGCGGACGAGGAGGAACCCGGGTACCTAGGACTGCATCTAGAGGACTCCGGAGGGTTCGTTCGAATCCGGCACGTCCTCACGGACACCCCGGGCCGGCGGGCGGGTCTCTCCCCCGGGGACGAGATCGTGGCGGTCAACGGTGCGAAGGTCACGTTCGCCGGGTTCGACAAGGCGCTCCGCGCGTGCCCTCCTGGGACTCCGGTGGACCTCGCCGTCTTCCAGCGGGGGTTCCTCCGCCACGTAGCCCTGACGACAGGGAAGCCGCCGCCGGAGAAGTACGCCTTCACTCCGGTCGACGCCCCGGACGACCTAGCGCGGCGCGTTTACGAGGGATGGGTCGGCGCGCCCTGGGAGCCCGCGAAGAAGGCGACCAGCTAACGAGAGGCCCCCTCCGCCGGGAGCGGGAGGGCCTTGCGGCCGTACCTCCACTCCCCTTCCATCGGGTAGAGCCTGCGAAGACGAGTGGCCACGCGGTCACCGACCTTCCAGCCTCCCGTTGGTGACTCGCTGGCCTGGAACGTCGCCCGTGCGCCGGGGGCAAGGTCGACCAGTACCACGCTGTACGGCCCGGCTGAGTCCACGAGGAAGTCGAACTCGGTCGGTTGACCGCCGCGGCCGATCTCCGTAGCGGCGACCACAGTCCCCCCATCTAGCGGCAAGTGAACGGGCGATACGCCGGAGCGGGCGCCGCATCCGCGGCAGGAGCCGCGGAGCGGGAAGGTGGTCGCTCCGCATGCCGCACAACGGTCGGCCACGAACCGCCAGCGGCTCGTAAGACTGTCGAGGTAGCGGCTTCGCGGGACGTACGCTCCTTCGGAAACCGCTCCGACGCCCAATGCGTTCCTGCGGGCGAGAAGCGCAGCGTCGACCGCTGCCCCGGCTCCGGGGTCGAGCGTCCAATCCCCTGCCCATATGGCCGGATCCTGTCCATGGGCTCGCCGGCTCAGAGCGAACGCCGCATCCAGGGCCGGCCCGCGAAGATCCTCGGGGTCGAGCTCGTTCCAGGGGAGGACGGGAACCTCGGGCGCTGGACCGGCGGGTGCGAGCAGGAAGAGGACGGCGCCGTCTCCGATAGAGTGCCCCGGCCCGGAGGGCTCGCCGACCTCCGAGGCGACGACGAAGGCGGGGTTCGGCCCGGTGTCAGCCGCCGCCGATTCGAGGGCTTTCTTCAAGCTCGCCGCCCCGGAGCCGCCTCGCTGGACACGGAGCGGTCGGCCGACCCAGACCGACCAGAGCTCGTCGGGGACGGCACTGCTAGCCCCGACCAGCGCAAGGTCCACCGGCCCGGACGGGGCGGGAAGGGACCCCAGCAGCCGCTCTAGGACGGTCACGGCCATCGTGAACTCGTCCTCGTCGAAGGAGACGACCCGACGTCCGTCGTGACTCCGTCGGGGAAGATAGGCCTCGGCACGGACGAGGGTCTTCATCGCGGTCATCCCACCGAATAGATCGTGACGGCCGCGGTCGCGCCCGCCCCGCCGACGTTGTGGGTGAGCGCCCGCTCGGCGTGGGGAACCTGACGCGGGCCGGCCGCTCCGCGGAGCTGCTGGAACACCTCGTACGCCTGGGAGACCCCGGTGGCACCGATCGGGTGGCCTTTCGCTTTGAGACCCCCGTCCGGGTTCACAGGGAGCCGGCCCGTGCGCGCGGTCGCACCCGAGAGGGTGAGCGGGCCGGCCCCGCCCTCATCGGCGAACCCCAGGTCCTCGAGCGCGAGGAGCTCGGCGATCGTGAAGCAGTCATGCACCTCGAGGAAGGAGATTGCGGACCGATCGACTCGCGCGTGGCGGAACGCCTCCTCCGCGGCCCAGCGGGTGGCCGCGAACTGGGTAAGCCGAGGACGCTCCTGGACCGCGAGATAGTCCGAACCCGCGCCGACGGCATCGATGAAGACCGGGGTGTCTGTGAAGCTCCGGGCTACGTCGGCCGGAGCGAGGAGGACCGCGGCGGCTCCGTCGCTCACGGGGCAGCAGTCGTAAAGCCCGAGCGGCGCCGCGACCCGGGGCGCCCGGAGCACGTCGTCCCGTGCGATCCGTTTCTGGAAGTGGGCGTTCGGGTTGAGGACCCCGTTCTCGTGGTTCTTCCGCGCGACCTCGGCGAGGGCCTCGGGGCCGACCTCGTGCTCGGAGAGGTAGGCGGCCGCGATGAGACCGTAGACACCGGCGAACGTGAGACCGGCCTGCCGCTCCCATTCGGTGTCACCCGAGACCCCGAGCCAGTAGCGCCGCCGGGCCTGGGGCTGGTCGGTCATTTTCTCGAGTCCCGCGACCAGGACGAGGGAGTTCGCCCCCGACTCGACCGCTCGCACGCCGGCCCGGAGGGCGAAGCCTCCGGAGGCACACGCGTTCTCGACCCGGGTCGTGGGTAGACCGGGAAGCCCGGCCTCCTCGCACAGGAGCGCCGCGGCGTTTCCGATCTGCCAGCCCCCGAAGCCGAGGGTCGCGAGGAACGCCTCCGTCACGCGCGCTCGGTCGACTCCGCGGTCGACGCTCGCGAAGGCACCATCCACGGCCGACCGGAGAAGGGCCCGGGGACCCTCCGCGAGCGCGCCGAACCGGGTGTGCCCCGCCCCGACGATCGCCGCCCGATGCCCCACCTTTCCCGCCCCGCGAACCGTCTTAATGACGGAATCGTTGAGGCACTTAACTCCGGGGTCTCCTCGTGGCGAATGAACCACCGATCGTCGTCGGCGTCTCGGGGGCCAGCGGCGCCCCGATCGCCCTCCGCGTCCTCGAGGCACTCCACGGCAGCGGTGCACCGGTGGCACTGGTCGTATCGAACGGCGCGAAGGCGGTCCTCCGCGAGGAGTGCGGGCTCGGAGCGGAGGAGCTCGCTCGGTTCGCTGCGCAGTCGTACTCGGACGACGACCTCGGGGCGCCAATCGCGAGCGGCTCCCATCCGACCCGCGCGATGGTGATCGTTCCCTGCTCGGCCAACACCGCCGCGAAGGTCGCCCTCGGCTTCGGGGACACGCTGCTGACGCGGGCGGCCCAGGTCCATCTCAAGGAACGGCGCCCGCTGGTCGTCGTGCCGCGGGAGACGCCCCTCACGTCGGTGCTCCTCCGCCACCTCGCGACCCTGAGTGACCTCGGCGCGGTGGTGCTGGTAGCATCCCCCGCGTACTACCTGCACCCGACCACCATCGAGGACGTCAACAACTACCTCGCCGGGAAGGTCCTCGACCACCTCGGCGTCCGCCACTCGCTCTACCGCGGGTGGAAGACGGAGGCCCTGTGAGGCCGCTCGGCGCGCTCTTCCCCTGGCAGCTGGTCGGGGTGGCTGTGCTCCTGCTCGCCCTGGTCGTCTTTACCCCGGTCCTTCTCTCGAGCGGAACGACCCCGTTCCTCACCCGGGCCGAGCTCGTGGTCGACCGGACCGCGGGGGGGAACACCACGAACTTCTATGTCCACGCGATCGGCGCCACGGTCCGCTACCAGCGGATCTCGATGGCGGTCGCGACCGATTTCAACTGGACGGGAGGGTATCCGTCCGGGGCCCTCCTCTGGGCCGGCTGGCAGAACGGGACCGACGTGGTCGAGCTCTCGCTGTTCACCATCGACCTTCCGGTCGCCCTCTTCGTGGAGGCCACCTACTCGGGGAGCTCCTCCACGACCACGTACGCGGGCCTCCTGGCGTTCACGATCACCTCCCTCGGTCTTCCGAGCGAGACCCTGGACACGGCGGTCTCGTCGACCACCTCGGGGGTCTCGGTGCCATCGACCGTCCTCATTTCGAACCTGCCGGTCACCATCCTACTGCCGGTCTTCACCGGGGGAGGCCTCCCATGAAGACGCGATGGATCGGCATCATCGTCTGGTCGATCGTCATCACCGTGCTGCTCGTGATCGAGGTGGCCGAGATCACCCACCTGTTCACGCTCCCGATCTCCACTGCCCTCGGCGACCCGCTCGCCTTCGTCTTCGCCTTGGTCTTCACCACCCTCCTCGCGCTGGTCGGGGCGATCTTCGTCGGGATCTACATCTCCCACCGCCTCCTAAGCCCGGCCGGATTCTCCCCGTTCGAGGAGGAGATGCTTCGCATGCGCGCCGACCTCCGCGAGGTGAAGAAGATGGTCGAGGAGATGCGACGCCCTCCCGAGTCGCCGCCCGCGGAGCCCCCGAAGGATCGGGCCCCATGAAGGTCCCGGTGGTCGACAACGGGGGTCAGTGGACCCACCGCGAGTGGAGGGTCCTGCGCGACCTCGGGGTCGAGACCCGCATCGTCCCCAACACCCTCCCGTTCGAGGAGCTGGACGCGGACGCGGTCGTCCTCTCCGGCGGAGCGCTCAGCCTCGAGGGGACGGACACACCCCTCGGCCGCGTGGGCGAGTGGATCGACCGGGCACCGTTCCCCGTCCTCGCCATCTGCGTGGGCCACCAGTTCCTCGGCCGGCAGTTCGGGGGTCGGGTCGCGCGGGGCGGCGCCGAATTCGGGTCGGTCGAGCTCACGGTCGACCGGCCGGACCATCCGATGTTCTCTGGACTCCCGGCCCACCTCCGCGTCTGGGCGAGCCACAACGACCAGGTCGTCACGCCACCGCCCGGCTGGAACGTCCTCGCGCACTCGCCGTCCTGCCCCGTGGAGGCGATGGCGCACCCGACCCGCCCCCTCTGGGGGGTCCAGTTCCACCCCGAGGTCGAACACACCGAGAACGGGCGCGAGATCTTCCGGCGGTTCCTCGGGCTCGCGCACCAGTAGCCGGCCCCGCCGGAATATGTACCAGCGCCCGTTCGCGGCGGTCGAACGACACGATGCCACGCGTTCGTCGAGGGTCGGGCATCCGCGAGCAGGACCTCCTCGCTCGGGCGAGGGTCCTCCGTGAGAGCGTCGAACCTCTCCTGCCCCGGCTCTCCCCGGAGTGTCCCCGGGACCGCTTCGACCGCCTCCGCGAAGAGCTCGAGGAGGTCCGGGCCGACCGGGACGACGAGGACCGGCTCGCCCGGCGGGCCCGCCACGGGGAGCCGATCTCCCGGGCCCTCGCGGGCCTCCTCCGATTCTACTTGAAACGCGACACTCCCACGGTCGTCTCGTTCCCGCTCCCCGGGGGCGAGGCGTCGTTCGCGAACCTCGCCCGCACGGACCGGGAGGCGGAGGTCGCCGTGCAGCAGTCGGACGACCCCGGGCGGTTGCTCCTCGGCTACGTCGACTGGGCGCGGAAGGGGTATCACTTCTTCGCGACGCGGAAGGCGCTCTACTGCACCGGTCGGTCGGACCGGCCGCCCGAGGAGTTCCTCCAGGAGAAGGTCGCCGAACTCCCGTACCGGCTCGCCGTGAGCGGAGGCTCCGGCCAGTATCTGTGTCCGCACCTGGGGGCCGGGGAGCCCCGGCCCTACCTCGAGGTCGGATGGCCGGGGTCGGGGGCGCTCTTCAGGGTCTGCCGCCGCTGCGCAAAATCCGACCGCCACCTCCTCGAGAGCCTCTCGGACGGCGCGGCGGTGCCCGACCCCAACGGCTCGTTCCCGATCACCGCTCAGCTCAACGTGAAGTGTGGAGAGGGGGACGAGTGCGTTCACCACCGCCTCCCGCCGCTCCCGCGGAACCTCATACGGAGCTACGAGGCGGGGAAGCTCGGCGACTCAGAACTCCTGGACGCCTACCTCTCGGAGCTCCGCCCCCGCATCGAGCGGTCGGACGGCCCGACGTTCGTCGCCGGCGGGACCTGCTACGGCCACCGGCGCGACGCCTTCCTCGACGCCCTCAACCCGACGCCGGTCGAGCGACGGGCGCTCGAGCGCGTCTTCCACGACTGGACCGACTACTTTGAGGTGGACGAGCCGTCTGCGAGCCGGGCCCTGGAACGCCTTTGGGGCCAGCACGCCGAGGAGATCATCCAGGCAATCGTCCGGGACCCGGCCGAGGCCCGCCGGCTGGTCGATGAGGCCCGCGGCGCTCCCGGACGAGTCGCCGAGATCTTGAAGCGGGTCCAGAAACGCAGCGACGAGCAGGAGCTCCTGGACGCGCTCCCGCGCTACGCCCACCTAGTCCCCGAAGCGGCCTGGGCCGATCGCATCGCCCGGGCGTTCCGGACCCAGCGCGAGTCGGGAGCCGAGCGGACGATCCTCCAGACGCTCCCGCGGGAAGGGAAAGAACGAGGGATCGGTTTCGGGTTCCTGTTGGCCCTCGGAAGAGGGGCAGCGCACGCCTGGCAGTTCACTCCCACGGAACAGGAGTTCGGGCAGGCCCTGGCCGCCCGGGCCCGCGACCTGTTCACCACCCCCCCGGAAGGGTACCATGCGGCCCTCGACCGGTTGCTCACGAGCGCGGGGGTCGTCGACTGGGGGGAGGCCATGGCGGGGTCTTCCTCCAGCGACCCTCCCCAAAGGTAGAACGAAATAGGTCGACTGATTTACTTACCAACAGGTCCAACTCTTAGGGACGAGACCGTGCCGTAGGGAGGAAAAAATCCTGAGCGCGTCCGCTGGACCTCCGCCTTCCGCCATCGTAGTGGCCGGTGACGAGGACACCCGGGTGCTCCTCCGCGGGCTCCTGAGACTCCACCACTTCCGGGTGGACGGGGAAGCGGAGGGGACCACGCAGGCCCTCGAGCTCCTTCGCGCGCATCAGCCCGGGCTGATGGTCGCGGACGTGAACCTAGCCGAGGGCGGCATCGGGACGCTGATCCCCGAAGCCCGTCGGATCGTCCCCCACCTCCGCATCATCCTGGTCGCACCGGCCTCCCGCCCACCGCCGCACGGACCGGGCGGAGCCGGCGCCCCGGACGTCGTCCTGCTCCGCCCGTTCCGCATTCAACAGTTCGCCGAGGCCGTTGCGGCTCCCAGTCCCCCGACGGACGACCGCGTGGGCGTCCCGGCGCACGGCGCCGTCGGCTAGTGGACCCGGTACCGCTCGAGCGCCGCTGCCTCTTCGAAGTGAAGTTCGGGCGCCGGCACGACCACCGCGTGCATCGGGGGGCCGAAGTCGACCGACCGAAGACGGCCGAACGGTCCAACGAATCCGGCCGCGTCGTCGCGCCCGACACGGGCCGCGACCGCCACGTCCACCGTTTCGGGAAGGAGCTCGCCCGTCGGGTCGAGCTCCCGCAGGAGGGCGAGCCCCTCGGTCGCCGTCAGGAACCTCGGGCCCTCGGGGACTAGGTCGAGGAGGACGAGCGTGTGGAGACCCCGCGCGCGGTTCTCGGAGAGCCGCTCGATCGGGGACCGGGGGCGGAACCCCGGGGACGGGAACGGCAGCGACACCGTCCGCCCGAAGCGGTAGTGCTGGAGGCCGAGGAACCCCGCCGCCGCCGTGAGGATGCTCGCGTTCGGCAGGTACCGCCACCGGTGGCCGGCCCGCTCGGCGGCGAGCCGGAGGCTCACGTGGGTGGTCGCCGCGAACGGGTCGCCCACCACGAGCAGGGCGACCTTCGAGGAGCGGCCGAGGGCCTCCAGGAGCGGCCGCTCGGACTCGAGCTCGGCCCGGGAGAGCCGGTGGATCGGTCGGCCGAGGGCCGCGGAGAGCCGGTCGAGCGTGCCGGCCGAGGCGACCGCGGTATACTCCTCCGCATAAAGCTCGCCCGCGGAGCGGAGCGCCTCCATCGCCCGGTCGCCGAGGCCCCGCTCGTCCCCGAGGCCGAGGCCGACGAAGGCGAGCTCCGCCATCGGGCCCCTAGCTCCGGAGCGCGAGCACCGGGCAGGGGGCTGCCCGGAACAGCTCCTCGAGGAACCGGCGGGTGAGGAGACGCCCACCGGCGCGGTCCTCCTCCTCCCCGACCACGAGGAGACCGAAACGTTCCTTCGCCGCGGCCTGGAGGATGAGCCCGGGAAGGCGGCGTCCTCGACCGAGGATTGTCTCCGAGAAGAACGGCGCCTTTCGGATGAACGGGATGCCGCGGGCGCTCTTCCCCTCGCCGACCCACGAACCCTCGTCCACGGCCCCGGGTCCTCCGAGCGTCAGGGCGACCACGGGCGCCCCGCCGTTGTGCACCGAGACCTCCTCGGCGACCCGCATCGCCCGCGGAGGGGGCATCGGCTGGAACGTGGCGACCAGCACCCGCGGGATCCGGTCGGCGGTGAGTGCGAGCCGATTCGCGACCATCACGTCCCGCTGGGCGTGCTGGAGGACGCCGGTGGCCGTGTGGCCGACCAGCGGGTTCCGTCCCCGCCGCGAGCCGCGGAGCGTGAGCAGGATCGCGTCCACGTTGTGCGATTCGGCGCTCTCGAGAATCTCGCCGGGGACGTCCGTCGCGGCGCGCACCTCGGGGTCGACCCGGATGTCGAGCGACGCCCCCGCCTCGTGCGCGGGGACGACCAGGTTGACGGAGGCCCGCCACGCCCTCGTCACCTCGGGAAGGGTCGTCGACGGGATGACGTGGAGGACCCGGATTGTGCCGTCCGCCTCCAGGAACTGGGCGGCGAAACGGATGAGCGGCTCCACCTCGGGAGGCTCCTGGACGGGGATCAGGATCTCGCGGTACACGGCCTCACCACCGTCCCGTGAGCTGGGCGAGCGCAACGTCGAGGTTGAGGACGTTCACGTACGGTACCCCGAGCCCCGGGAGGACCGGCTGGCGGATATGGGCATTCACGAGGTTGGTCACGTTGAGGATGGAGAGATGGGTCGCGTTCGCGACCCGCGGGACCTGGATCAGGACGGCTTCGGGCACGAGGTCGGGGTCGACGCCGGAGCCCGAGGGCGCGAGGTACCACAGCGGGATCGTGGCATTGACCGTGAAGGTCCCGTACGCCCGCGAATAGTTGAGGGTTTCATTGATGAGCTGTTGGAGCGCCGGGTCGGTCGGACCGGGCGGCGTGCCCGTGCCGTTCAGGATCGAGTAGTCGGTCAACGACGGACGCTCCCAGAAGAGGTACGGCTGGCTGAGGTTCTGGGCGACCAGCTGCGAGCCCTCGATCGTCCCGTTCGGGTAGCGGATGAGCGAGCCGTTCGCCGACCCCGGCGCGACGAACTGGGCGATCCCGGTCACGAGGAGCGGGTAGGCGAACCCCGTGAGAAGGATCGAGAGGATGAGCAGCACGACCGTCGCGCGGATGTGCTCACCGACCGTGTGGCTGGGGGCCGCCCGAGGCTCGGCGGGCACGGGGGCTCCCGGGCGGCCTCCCGCCGCAGGGGTCGTCACAGGCCTCCCAGCGGGAGCGCATGCGCCACAGCGCGGGCCATCTCCTGGAAGAACGGGAGCGGGGTGATGAACGCGAACAGCTGGTAACAGAGCCAGATCCCGAGGAAAGCACTGACGAGACCCCCGAGCCCGTAGGCGATCATGTTCCGACGGAGGAGGTCGATCGCCGTGCGGGGGCGGAAGGGTACCCCGGCGATCGCGAGAGGAATCAGCACCGGGATGATGAGCGCGTTGAAGAACAGGGCCGCGAGGATCGCGAGGTAGGGGTTCGTGAGGTCGAGGACATTGAGGAAGGCGATCCCAGGAAGGGAGATCGCTCCGGCGGTGACGAAGATCGCCGGGATGATGGCGAAGTACTTCGCCACGTCGTTCGTGATGGAGAAGGTCGTGAGCGCGCCGCGAGTGATCAGGAGCTGCTTTCCGATCGAGACGACCTGAATCAGCTTGGTCGGGTCGTTGTCGAGGTCGACCATGTTCCCGGCCTCCTTCGCCGCGCTCGTCCCGCTGTTCATCGCGAGGCCGACGTCCGCTCGGGCGAGTGCCGGGGCGTCGTTGGTGCCGTCGCCCGTCATCGCCACCAGCCGGCCCTCGGCCTTCTCGCGCTGGATGAGCTGCAGCTTCGACTCCGGTTTCGCCTCGGCCACGAACTCGTCGACCCCGCTTTCCTTCGCGATCGCCGCGGCGGTGATGCGGTTGTCGCCCGTGCACATGATTGTGCGGATCCCCATCGTCTTGAGCTCGCGCAGTCGGTCGCGGATCCCCGGCTTCACCACGTCCTTGAGGAGGACGACGCCGATCGCCCGCTTGTTGACGGTGATGACGAGCGGGGTCATGCCCTGGCGAGCGGCGTCCACTGCCGCACGTCGGGTCTCGGGCGCGAGGTAGGCACCGTAGCTCTCCATCGCCGACACGGAGCCCTTGAAGATCTCCGTCCCATCCTGGAGGACGAGGCCGCTCATCCGCCGCTCGGCCGTGAACGGCAGCACCTTGAACGTCCCGGGCTCGAGGCGCCGCGCCGGCACGTTCCGGCGGGCCGCGAGGCGGACGACCGACCGACCCTCCGGGGTATCGTCCAGGGTCGAGGCGAGCATTGCCGCCTCGGTCACCTCGGCGATCGACGCGCCGGGGGCCGCGACCAGCTGGACCGCGAGCCGGCTACCGACCGTGATCGTGCCGGTCTTGTCGAGGATGAGGACGTCCAGGTCGCCCGACGCCTCGACCGCCTTCCCCGACTTCGCGATGACGTTCGCCCGCGCGACCCGGTTGACGCCCGAGATGCCGATCGCCGGCAGGAGGGCCCCGATCGTGGTCGGCATCAAGCAGACGAACAGCGCGACGATGGTCGCGAGGTCGATCTGGACGATGCCCGAGAAATTCGCGAGGTAGACGAACGAGACGCAGACGATGAACAGGGTGATCGTGAACGCCGCGAGGAGGACCGAGAGCGCGATCTCGTTCGGGGTCGGCTCGCGCCCGACGCCCTCGACCAACTTGATCAGGCGGTCGAGGAACGATTCGCCCCGAGCGGCGCTCACCCGGACCCGTACGGTCCCCTGGAGGACCAGCGTCCCGCCGAGGACGCTCGTCTTGTCGCCGCCGCTCTCGCGCGTGACCGGTTCGGACTCCCCGGTCATCATCGACTCGTCGATCAGGGCCACGCCGTGCACGACGTCGCCGTCCAGCGGGACCGATTCGCCCGGGTGGATTTCGACCGTGTCGCCGACGTGGAGCACGTCGGAGGCGACCCAGCGGAGAGTCCCGTCCGGGAGGACCTGGCGAGCCCGGATGCCGCTGCGGATCTCTCGGAGACTGTCGGCCTGGGCCCGTCCCTGGGCCTCGGCGATCGAGTCCGAGAGGTTCGCGAACCAGAGCGTGAGGAAGAGGATGATCGTGACCGCGAGGTAGAAGCTCGGGTTGTAGCTCCGCGCGATATCCGGGAAGGCGCGAGGGTAGACGGTCAGCACCGCGAGGAAGAGGAACAGCACGTAGACGCAGAACATCAGGGGGTGGCGGACCTGCCGCCGCGGGTCGAAGTGGCGGAACGAGTCCGCGAGGACCCGCCGCCAGGAGGTGTGCGGCGTCCGCCGCACCGATACCCGCGCGCCCGGCTCGATCAGGAACGGCTCCGCGTCGGGCACCCTACATCCCTCCGACGATCTGCGCGAGCGGGCCCAAGGCCATGACGGGGAGGAAGATCAGCGCGGTCGTGATGATGAGGAACAGCGTGAGGAAGATCGTGAACGTCCCGCTGGCGGTGCGGAGAGTTCCTGGGCCGGGCGGCAGGACATCCTGCTTCGCGAACAATCCGCCGACCTTGAGCATCGCCCAGATCGGCACGAACCGTCCGACCAGCATCACCACGGCGCCCGCCACGTTGAAGAAGAGAGTCGCGTCGTTGAACTGCGATGTCGACAGCGCGCTGCCGTTGTTCGCGGACTCGGAAGTGAACTCGTAGAGGACCGAAGTGAAGTTGTGGGCCGTCGCCCCGACCGACGCGCCCGTGAGGTCGACAAACCCTCCTAAGATCGCGACCGCGAACGGAATCAGGATGGTCGCGGGATGGACGAGAATGGCGAGGGCACCCCACTTCACCTGGGTCGTTCCGATCTTCTTCCCGAGGTATTCCGGGGTTCTCCCGACCATCAGCCCGCCGACGAAGATCGCGAGGATCGCGAACAGGAGGAGCATCCCAAAGCCGGTCCCTTCTCCCCCGGGGGTCGCCTGGGTGAACATCCCGAACAGGAGGACCATCTGGGCGACCGGCGAGACCGCGCCGATCTGCATGTTGTTCGCCCCGACGTTCGAGTAGACGCTCACGACCTGGAAGAGCGAGCCTTCGGAAACGCTCCAACGCGTCTCCTGACCGACCGGGTAGCCGTTCGTGCCGAGGTCGAGGCCGTGAATCCCCCCGAGGAAGGGGTTCGCGGCCGCCTGGTAGGCGATGAATAAGCCGAGCGCGACCGCGAACACGATCAGGACCGTGCCGAAGTAGGGCCACGCCTCCCCCTTCTGCCGGACCATCTGGCCGAAGGCAAACGGGGCCGAGAATGGGATGAGCATCATCAGGAACGTCCCCCACAGGTTGGAGAAGACGGTAGGATTCGCGATCGGACTCACCATGTTCGCAGAGTACCAGCCGCCGCCGTTGGTACCGATGAGCGAGATCGCCTGCCAGGAGGCGACCGGACCGAAGAGGAGCGTCTGGGTCCCGCCGGTGAGCGGATGGGCCACCACGACGTAGTTCAGGTTCTCGGGAACGCCCAGAAGGACGAAGACGACCCCCCCGAGCACCCCGATCGGGAGGAGGATGCGGCTGAGCGAGCGGACGACGTCGACGTAGAAGTTCCCGAGGGTCCCGTCCTTCCGCGTGAACCCGCGGACCATCGCGGCGGCCACCGCGAGCCCGGTTGCCGGCGAAAGGAACAGGGCGAGCTGCCAGGCGATGTCGAGCGAGGCGTAGCTGATCTGGACCTCGTTCGTGAAGTGGGTGAAGTCGGTGTTGGTGGTGAAGCTCGCCGAGGAGTGGAAGGCGAGGTCCCATCCCATGCTGGGGACCCCGCTCGGGTTCCCCGGAAGGCTTCCTTGAAGGTAGAAGAAGAAGAACAGGAACGCCATCAGGCCGCCGTTCACGAACAGCAGCGCGACCATGTACTCGCGCGCCGTCATCGAACGGCGGGGCGAGGTGCCGAGGAGGCGGTAGACCGCCGCCTCGATGGGGCTCAAGATCGCGTCGCCGAACAGCGGGCGGTTCATGTAGACCCGCCCGACGTAGGCGCCGAACCAGGGGGCAATCGCGAGTACGATCGCGATCAGGACGATGACGTCCCAGAGCGATTGGACCGCGAATGTCACAGAAGCCTCAGAACCTCTCGGGGTGCACCATCACGTAGACGAGGTACGCCGTCAGCCCGACCGCCAGGAGCGTGAGCACGGTGAGCCCAAAGTTGGCCGTGATCCAGTCGATCGCTCCCATCGCTCGGTCGGGGCGTTCGACCCGGATGTCGGTATTTAGCGTAAACGACCCAGCGGTACCGCGTCGCACGCGCCCCGAATGTTTATAGGGCTCTCTCGGCGGGCGGCGGAGCCTCCCCGGTCGCGGAGGGAGAGTTCGACCGACCGCGGCGGGCTTCCGCGGAAAGCCGGCGCACGATCCGCTTCATCGCTTTCTCGCGTCGGGCCTCCGCGACCTGGTAGCGGACGTCCCGGGTCGCCCGCGTCAGAAGCACCGTGACATGACCCAGCGAGGTGCGCCCGGTCCTTCCCCGACGTTGAATCGCACGGATCTCGCTCGGCACGGACTCGAAAAAGACGACCCGGTCGACATCCGGGACGTCGAGACCCTCCTCCGCGACGCTGCTCGCGACCAGGACCGGGAACCGACCTTCGCGGAACGCCGACAGGATTCGGGCCTGCTCCTTCTGGTTCATGCCCTTGTCCTCCGGGTCCCGAGTCGCTTGCCCGACGAACCGGCCCACCGTCCACCCCTGAGCCTCCAGCATCGATTGGATCGTTTGGATGGTATCGCGGTACTGAGCGAAGACGAGAATGCGCGGAGGGTGCTCCCTCGGTTCGTCCAGGGTCGCGCGGACGAGCTCCACGAGTCGGTCGAGCTTGGGATGGGACGGCTCCTTCGAGGTCCGCTGGAACTCCTCGGCGATTCTCCGCGCCTCGATTACCTCGGGGAGCTTGAGGAAGGCCGCGTCCCCCCGGGCGAGCTTCTCCTTCGCCGCCACCCGCCCGAGATACTGGAGGAACGGCGAGAGACCCTGCGTCTCGAGCCGTTCGGTCGCGTGGTGGAGGTGGAGGAGGACGAGTTGGTGGAACAGCGGACCGAACCGCCGGGCCATCGGCCCCGGCCGCGCGAAGATCTCGGCGCGAAGGGCGAGCAGGTCCTTGACGGAGAGCGAAGCGAGCGGCTTCTTCCGCAGGTACCCCATCTTCTGGAGCTTGTGGCCGGTCGTGCGGGTCGCCGCCTCGAGCAGGGTGCGGATCCGCTCCGCCGTAGGCGACAGGTCGACCCAGACGTACTCTACGTCGATCGGCTGGACGTACTCCTTGACGCCTTCGTCGTCGCGGGTACGGGCCTCGATCCGCGTGACCCCGAGCGCCCCGACGACCTCCTCGATACGCTCGTCCTTCCCTCCCGGCGACGCCGTGAGCCCCAGGACCCGGCCGCCCGGGGGCCGCTGCTGCTTGTATGTCGCCGCAACGGGGACGTACGCGTACTTGCCGACGGCGTGGTGCGCCTCGTCGAAGACGATGAGCGTGACGTCCTTGAGGTCATACCGCTCGGCCGCGAGGTCGTTCGCGACGATCTCCGGGGTCGCGAAGACGAGGTCCGCGTTCTCCCAGTTCCCCTCCCGCAACGGGCGCTTCAACGTCCCGGTGAACCGCGCCGACCGGAAGGGGGTGAGCCACCGCTGGAACGATTGGGCGTGCTGCTGGACGAGAGGACGGGTCGGGGCAAGGAACAGCACCTTCCCATCCGACCGCCGCAGCAACTCGACCGCGATGAGCGCCGCGATGATCGTCTTTCCCAGCCCGGTCGGGAGGACCACCAGGAGATCCTCCGTGAGCCCAATCCGGGCGAGGTCGATCTGGAACGGGAGTGCCCGAACCACGCGAGGCTGGAGGAACGGGTGCTCCACCCAGCCCTCCGCGACCCGCCACACGTTCGGGAGCGCCTCGGGATGCGGGCGTCCCGCGGGGGCCGGGAGTGCGGGCGCCCCCGCTTCCGCCGCGCCGAACTCCTCCAGCCGACGTTGAGCGCTCACGGCCTGGAGCCCGTCAGTGCCGGAGAGTGGATAGGTACTTCTGCCGGAAACCAACCGGGAAACTCCCCTACCGGTTCTTCGTCTCGGGGGTCAGCGCTTCCATCCCCCCGAGGTACGGTCGGAGGACGGGCGGCACCATCACGGTCCCGTCGGGACGTTGGTACTGTTCGAGGATGACCGCGAGACCCCGGGAGGTGGCCATCGCGGTCGAGTTGAGCGTATGGGGAACGACCTTCCCCGGCTTCCCGGCCTTCCCGGTCCGGATCCCGAGGCGGCGGGCCTGGTAGTCGGTGCAGTTGGAACAGCTCACGACCTCGCGGTAGGCCTGCTGGCGGGGGAACCACGCCTCGATGTCGTACTTCTTCGCCGCCACGCTTCCCAAGTCTCCCGTGCAGACGTTCACGACCCGGTACGGGACCTTGAGCCGACGGAACACCTCCTCGGCGTTCGCGCGGATCTCCTCGTGGAGCTTCGGGGACTCCTCGGGGCGGCAGAAGACGAACTGCTCGACCTTCTGGAACTGGTGGACCCGGAACGTTCCCTTCTGGTCGACCCCGTGCCCGCCGATCTCCTTGCGGAAGCACGGGCTCATCCCGGCAAGCCGGATCGGAAGGTGGTCCTCGTCCAGGATCTCCCCCTGGTAGAGCGCCGCGATCGGGTGCTCACTGGTCGCGATCAAGTAGAGGTCCTCGCCGTCGACCTTGTACATCACCTTCTCGAAGTCTCCCAGGTCCGTCACGCCCTCGTACGGGGTCCGTCGGAGCATGTACGGGGGTTGCATCGGAGTGAACCCCCGCTCGATCAGGAGGTCGAGGGTGAACCGCTGGAGCGCGAGGTCGAGCAGCACGACCGACCCGCGGAGGTAGTAGAAACCCGCACCGCTCACTCGGTGCGCGCGGTCAAACTCGGCCATGCCGAGCGCCTCGAGCGCCTCCCCGTGAGGTTTCAGGAACGGCGCCCCCGGCGCGGGATTCCCCCAGGTCGCCAGCACCTGGTTCTCGGTGTCATCCTTGCCGTACGGCACGGAATCGTCGATGAGGTTCGGGAGCCGTCGAAGGAGCGCGTCGCGGAGGTGGGAGAGCTCGTGCTCGCGCTGCTCGACCGCCTTGAGCTGGGCCGGGAGCGTCTTCGCCTCGCTTTCGAGCGTCGGGGCCGGGCTCCCGCGCGTCCGCGCGTCGGCAATCTCACGACCGAGCTCATTGCGTCGCCGGCGGAGCTGGTCCGCCTCCTGGAGAGCGGCCCGCCACTCGGCATCCTTCGTGCGAGCCTCCTCGAACCAACGGAGATACTCCGGGTTCTGGCGCCGGGCCAAGTTGGCTTCCACCTTGGCCGGTTCCTTCCGCAGGAGCTCGACGTCGATCACGAAAGGCCGGAGGGCAGGCGACCGAAAACTCTTGTCCCCTGGGCTCCGGGCCCGCGGAGCAACGGTCGGACGGCGGCCGGCAACCCCTATGTACGCTCCGCGGGGATTGCGGCCGCAAGACCCCGAGAGGTGGGCAGATGCAGCAATACGGACTCTTCATCGGTGGGAAGTGGACGGTCCCCGCGCGGGCGAAGCGCTTCGAGACGGTCAACCCCACCACGCGGGAGTCCGTTGCGTCCTTCGTGGCTGGGACGACCGAGGACGTCGACCGGGCCGTCGCCTCGGCCGCGAAGGCGTTCCCTGCGTGGAGGGACACGCCGGCCCCCCGTCGGGGCGAAATCCTCCTCGCCGCGGCTCAGGAGATGAAACGGCGGAAGGACGAGCTCGGGCGACTGGTCACGACCGAGATGGGAAAGGTGATCAGCGAAGGCCTCGGCGACGTGCAGGAGTCGATCGACTTCATCGAGTACATGGCGGGTGAGGGACGCCGACTCTTCGGCGAGACCGTCCCTTCGGAACTCCGGTCGAAGTTCTGCCTTACCGTCCGCCAGCCGAAGGGAGTCGTTGCGTGCATCACCCCCTGGAACTTCCCGACGGCCATCCCCAACTGGAAGATCGCCGCCGCCCTCATCTGCGGCAACACGATCGTCTTCAAACCGGCGACCGCGACCGCGGGCTGCGGCGCGGAGGTGGTGCGTGTTTACGAGGCCGCCGGTGTGCCGCCCGGCGTCCTCAACTTCGTGACCGGCTCGGGCGGCGTGGTCGGGAACGCCATGGTCGCGGACCCGCGGGTCCGGACCGTCTCGTTCACGGGCGGCGTCGAGGCAGGCCGGGACGTCTACGTTCGCGGAGCGCAGGGTCTCAAGATGGTCCATCTGGAGCTCGGCGGCAAGAACCCGCTCATCGTGATGGAGGACGCGGACCTGAAGCTGGCTCTGGACGGCGTCCTCTTCGGCGCCTTCGGTACCGCCGGCCAACGGTGCACCGCTACCAGCCGGATCATTCTCCACGAGGAGGTCTATGACGAGTTCCTTGGCCTGCTCACCGACCGTCTTGACCACTTCCCCGTGGGCGACCCCCTCGACCCGAAGACGGGGATGGGACCGGTGGCCTCTGCCGACCAGGAACGCAAGGTCCTCGAGTACATCCAGGTCGGGCGGAAGGACTCGAAGCTCCGGTACGGTGGCCACAAGCTCCAGGGCGGCGCGTTCGACCGCGGGTTCTTCATCGAGCCCACGATCTTCGAGACCCAGCACGGGAGCCGGATCTCGAAGGAAGAGATCTTTGGGCCGGTCCTTTCGGTCCTCCGCGTCCCCAGCTACGAGGAGGCCGTCCGCGTAGCGAACGATGTGGAGTACGGTCTCTCCTCGTCCATCTACACGAGGGACGTGAACCGTGCCTTCCGTGCCATCCACGACCTCGAGGCCGGCATCACCTACGTGAACGCCCCGACCATTGGGGCGGAGGTTCAGCTTCCCTTCGGTGGCATCAAGAACACGGGGACCGGAGGGCGGGAAGCCGGCAGTGTCGCGGTGGAGGAGTTCACGGAGATCAAGAGCGTCTTCATCGACTTTTCCTCCCGACTTCAGAAGGCGCAGATCGACACCCCGACCATGAAGTAGGACGGACGGTCAACCCCACGGTCTCCACCATGAGCGGGTTCCACGGGACGGACGAGCAACTGGACCGTGAGATCTCCACGGTCGAGAAGATCGCGAGACTACGCGTTCGCCGTGCGGCGGACGACCTCCGGCAGCTCGAGAACGAACTCCGAGAGCTGCGCCGCGAGCGGGCGCGTCGGCGAGCGCGGGCGGCCGTGCCGGGGATGTCGACCGACCCGGTCTCCGCCGAGGTAACCTCGGTCTGAGCCGGGCGACCGTTAGCCCCTCGCTACTCCGGAGGGTTCGGCGGACTCTACCGGACAGAATCGGCGCCCCGAGAGACGTCGGCGACGATGGGGGCCCGTGACGAAATGCGGTAATAGCCGCGCTCCAATCGGGGAAGCGCCATGACCGCGACTCCCACCAGTGCGTCCGGTCCGAACCCGAGTCCTACGACACCCGTCAGCGGAGGAGCTCCTCCGACGATCCCTCCCGCGCCCTCGAGCGGGTCTTCGAAAGCCGCGCTCGGAGCGGTCGGGGCGGTGGTGGTCGTGGTGGTCATCGTCGTAATCCTCCTCTTCGCAGGGATCATCCCCGGCCTTTCGTCCTCGTCCAGCAGCAGCAAGACCTCCGGTTCCACGGCTTCCGAGCAATCGGCGGCCAGTTCCGCCAGTTCGTTCGCGAGTGGGGTGTCGGGCGGCCCGTGGTCCCTCGTCTTCGCGGCCGGGGTGGTTTCGGTCGACGGCATTTCCACCAACGTGTCGAACCTCTACGGGAATGCGAGCTGCCCGCTGAAGGACAGTGCGATCTCGAAGCTGACCGCTCCCGGGTTCAATGGCACCTACTACAACGGGCAGGCCGAGGCGTGGCTCCTCGGTTTCTACTCGAGCGCGGGCGGCGGGTCCGCGCTGCTCCTGTTCGTGGCCCACGGCGTGACAGCGGAAGTCGGAGAGATGGGGGGTCCCGGATGCTACTTCAGCGCCATCTCGCATCCCCTGGGCCCCGGACTCATCGACAGCACGACGGCCGCTTCGGCCGCTGACGCGACCACGGCGGGGTCGGCGTTCATCGCAGCCCACCCGCACGCGAACGCGAGCTACGCGCTCACGACGCAGTCGTACGTGAAGAACGGGACCTCAACGAATACCTCGGAGTGGCTGATCGAGTACGACAGCTGCGCGAGCTCGGTGCTCGAGACGTTCTACGCGACCGTGTTCGCGACGAACGGCACGGTCCTCGCCGACACGACGTATTCTGGAACATGCTCCGGGCTCACCCCGATCGGGTCGGCCTTTTCGGCGGCCAACCCGATCACTTCCACGTGCCCCACGGGAGACACGTATGCGACGAACGGCTGCGCTGCCGGTGACTACACCTACACGCTGACCATCGAGGTTTCGACCGTCTCTTTCTCGAGCGTCCTGTTCGAAGTGCGGACCGCCGCCGGGAGGGTCCTGAACGTGACGCCCGCCGGGGGGTTCAGCGTGATGAGCATCGCCGGTGCGGTAGCTGCCCAGTCGACGGCGGCGACCGAGATGCTGATGCTGGCCCCGTTCTCCATCTACGGAGCCGGAACGACCTGCAACGGGGCAGCCTGCGGACCGACTACGCCCCTCACGAGCCTCTACACGATTCTCATCGATATGGGGACCGCGAGCCCGGTGGGCCTGGGGTACTCCTTCATTGTCATCGGTCACGGCAGCTACTCGGGAACGACGGCACCGGTGGCACTTCCCTGAGGGGCCGACCCGAGGACGACAGGATCCGGAGCGCGCCCTCGTCGCGCCCAGCTCCCGGGGACGTCAGAACGGGCCGGTCCGCCCGGGGTTGTCAAAGTTCGTGAGCAGCATCTGGCCGCGGGACTTCGGCCGTCCGACGGGGGCAATGAGCGGGTCCTCCTCGAGGGCCGGCATCGTCTCCGAGATCGGCACATCCACGATGATCTCCCGCGTGCGTCCGCCGCGGCCCCGCGACACGATGGTCGCACGGATGAGCCCGAGCGATTCGAGCTCGGAAACGTAGTTCGAGATCGACCGCGCGTGGAGCGGCTGGAGCCCCAAGCGCTCGGCGAGGCGCTTGTAGCTGTCGTAGACCTCCCCGGTCAGGACGCCGTTGCGGCGGCGCTCGTACGACTGGAGGATCGCGTAGAGGAGCACCTTGCAGTGCGGGGGCAGCGTGCGGACACACTCGACGATGATGTCCTGCTCCAGTCGGTTCTTCGCCTTCACGACGTGATCAGGCGTGATCCGCTTCGCGTGGTCGCGCTCAGCCATCTCGGCGGCGAGACGGAGGAGGGCGAGGGCGCGGCGGGCGTCCCCATTCTCGAGGGCCGCGTAGGCCGCGCACCGCTCCACCACGCCGGGGTCGACGACCCCCTCGTGGAACGCCTCGCGGGCTCGGTCCCGAAGGATGTCCTGGAGCTGGAGCGCGTCGTAGGGGGGGAACAGGATCTTCTCCTCGTTGAGCCGGCTCCGGACGCGCGCGTCCAGGTGGTTCGTGAACTTGAGGTCGTTCGAGATCCCGACGATGACGAGCCGCGCGACCTCGAGCTCGGTGTTGAGCTGGCTCAACGTGTAGAGGACGTTGTCGCCGCTCCGGGCGACCAGCCGGTCGATCTCGTCCAGGATGAGCAGGATCGTCCCGCCCTTCGCGTCCATCATGCGGCGCATTGACGCCTGGACCCGGTCGAGGGCCCAGCCCGTCGGGACGCGGTCGGCCTCGGTACGAGCGAAGGTGTTGCCGATCGTCTGGAGGAGGCTGTAGGCCGTGTCGATGTTCCCACAGTTGATCGAGATGAACGTGATGTGCTGGGCGAGGTCGGTGCGCCGTTGCATGTCCTGTCGCACCTGGGCGACCACCGCCGTCTTTCCCGTCCCAATCTTCCCGTAGATCAGGAGGTTCGAGGGGACGACGCCGCGGAGCGCCGGTCCGAGGACCTCCGCGACCTGGCGGATCTCGTGCTCCCGGTGCGGCAGTCGGCTCGGCACGTAAGAGTCTCGGAGCACCTCGCGGCTCGCTCGGAAGAGCTCGCTCTTCGCCTGGAGGATCGAGTCGAGGAACTCGCCCGCCGAGCTCGGGGTTCCGGGCGGGGGCGGAGGGGCGCCCGTCGCGGGCGCCTCGGCCGCTTCCCCGCCCGCCCGCCGGTCGCTGACGGACGTGACCGACGGGTTCGTCGCTTCGTTCGCTAGGGGCCGCGCCGACGCTTCCGCCGGCCGGTCCTCGGGAGCAGGTGACACCGTCTAGACCTGCCCGGGCCTCGGGCGCGACGCGCGAGGGGCGAGAGCCATATCTATCTTGCGTCGGCGCGAGCCGCGTCGGAGTCCGGCACGCGCCGTTCGTGCGCGTTCGGCCCTCGCCGGGACACGACCGAACCGATTTGAAGGAGCGCGGCTCTCGCGAGCGAACATGACGACCCCCGGCGTCGCGACCCGCGCTCATCCGGCCGCCGAACACGGATCGGTCTCGATCCCGATCCTGGTGCTCGCTGCTGTCCTGGTCGGCCTCGGGCTCCTCGGCATGGCCTACTGGCTCATCACGTTCCAATGGGCCCTGCTCGCTTCCGTGATCCCGCTCGCGCTCGGGGGACTTCTTCTCTTCACCCCCCGTACCGGGCCCGACCGGGCGTAACCGGGGCGAACCCGCGATGGCGGAGATTCCCCGCCCCGAGCGGTCCCCCGTGATCGTGAAGCTCGGCGGCAGCGTCATCACGCGGAAGCGCGAGGTCGAGCGGCTCCGCCCGAAGGTCATCGCCCGCCTGGCGACCGAAATCGCCGCTGCCCCTGAAGTCCCTCGGGTCGTGCTTCACGGTGCGGGCAGCTTCGGCCACCCGGGCGCCCGGCGGTTCCATCTCGCGGAGCCGCCCGGTGCGAAGGCCGACACGGCGGAGCGCGCCCGAGGGGCGGCTCTCGTGATGGCCGAGGTGCGGAGGCTGCATCTGCACGTCCTGCGGGAGCTCGGCCGCGCGGGCGCGGCGCCCGCCTCGGTGCCGGTCGCGACCCACGCCCGCAACCGGGAGGGGCTCCTCGTCTCGTTGGACGCCGGTCCGTTCGAGGACGCACTGGAGAGAGGACTCCTGCCGGTTTCCTTCGGGGACGTGGTCCCGGACGACGCGTGGGGCTCCTCGATCCTGAGTGCCGACACCATCGCGGTGGCGCTCGTTCCCGTGCTGCATCCCTCGCGGGTCATCTTCGTGAGCGACGTCCCGGGGGTGCTACGACGACCGGTCCGGACCCGCCCCGACGTCTTCGCCGATGTCACGCCGGGCCTCCTCGAAGAGCTCCGCCCGGCCGCCCATACCCCGGACGTCACCGGCGGCATCCGCGGCAAGGTCTCGGCGATGCTCTCAATCGCACGCGCCGGCGTGGACGCAGGTCTTATTAGCGGACTGACGGATGGAGCTCTCTCACGAGCCATCCGGGGGGAGCGGGTCTACGGGAGCTGGGCGCGCGCGGGAACCGCCTAGCTCCGGGACCGACCCCGGCCTCGACTTGAGCCACCGCAAGGCCGACCACGTGAAGGTCGTCTTGGGCCGGGACGTCGAGGGGCGGTACCGCTACTGGGAGGACATCCACCTCGTCCACCGTGCGCTCCCCGAGGTCGACT